>CACZFL010000001.1 GCA_902780525.1 uncultured bacterium
GATTGCATTTAAAGTTTTTGGGAAACCGATAAACGGCGCGCACTGATAAATTGTTTCTCTTATTTCAATTGGAGTATTTCCTGCATTCAAAGCACCATTAATATGGGCTTTTAACTGCGGAAGCGTCTGCATAACAGTCAAACTTGTAACTGTCAATAATTCTCTTGTTTTTATATCCAAATCGCCCACTGTAAATACTTCACCAAAAATATATTTCTGTAAAATATCCATAAAATCTTTATCCGGACCATTATTGTTTTTAGTTGTGATATTAAACAAAGTTTCTAAATTTTTATCAGCAATATCTTGTCTTGTCATTTTCTCATTCTCCTTTGCTAACGCAGTCAAATTAAACATTAAAGCGAATAATAAAACGGTAATACATAATTTTTTAATCATATAAAATCCTCATCTACACATTAACATAATATATAAAAAATGACTGAAATAACAGAATATTTATTAACTAAAATTCAATGTTTAAAGCTAGCGGCTTTTTGTAACGTATAATACAAAACTATACAAAAAAGTATCATTTGCTTTGAGAATGAATTATCAGAGAGTTTTGGAATATTTCCCTCAAAACTTAAAAAGTTTGAGAATTCTCTCAAACTTCCTGGGGTACTTTTCTCAATCTCTCTGTGTATATTGACAACGATATTGAGAAAAAATGACAGAGAATTTTGAGAAAAATGAACGCCTTATCAAAAATCAAACGATAGCTTTATTATTGCAACAAGCTATTTGGCATTATTATGCCAATAAAAAATTATTGTTATAATAGCATTTTCTATCAATAAAATATCATTGTCAATTTTAAATTAATTGCGATATTTAGAAGGTATAGCAGGGATTATTGTCAAAAAATATTTACATTTTGACAATAATTAGTCGATTGTTTTACTATTATTATATAATGGGGATTATCATACCAAGAATAAAACATCATCAGAAGCAATTCCGGAAGAGCAAAAAATGTTTATTTAAAAGTATGATTAAAAACAATTTATGAATTTATATAAAAAGAAGCTGGAGAGATTAATGAACAAAAAATTTACATTATTATCATTAATAATAATGGCAACACTGTCTCTTTTCGTACTTGCTCCTTGTTTTGCAGTTGATAGAAATGATTTGAATGTAGAGTTTTTCACTCGTTTCAATGATGATTACTTGTTCCAATATGTTAATGAGGCGATAGATAATAACCACAATGCAAAGCAGGCAACAATAAGGGTAGAAGAATACAGACAGGGTATGAAAACACAGTTTGCTCAAGAATTGCCAAGTTTGAGTGTTGCGGCAGACTATTTGGGTTTGCATGTTCCTGAAATAAGCCCCGCCTTTAGTAATATAAGGAAAAACAACTTTGTTTTACCATTTGTTGTAAATTATGAGGCAGATTTTTTCCTAAAAAACAGGGATAAAACAAAAAGCGCAAAGAAAAGTTATGAAATGAGCAAGTTTGATGAGCAGTCTGTATATTTAGCACTATTAACGGATGTTGCAACAGTTTATACAAATATTTTAGAGTACGACAAACTTATAGAAGAACAAGAAAAAATTGTTGATAATTATAATCAAATTTTAAATGATGCTAATAAAAAACTTGCTCGTGGAGTTATAAATACAACGGAATTAAACAATTCAACTTCTAAATTAGAGGATGCAAATATAACATTAGAAAACTTGTTGAAACAAAGAGAAATTCTTTTAATGCAGTTTGCGGTTTTAATCGGAAGAAATTCTGAAGGTGCTAATAATATTGCAAGAGGTTCTATCGATAATTTTGAATATTCAGCGGTTATACCTAACGAAATAGAATCAGATGTTATCTTTTCAAGACCTGACGTTAAAAAAGCAGAGGCAGGGCTAGAAAAAGCAAAAATCGATATTCGTGTTGCAAGAAAAGAATTCTTGCCAAAGTTCAATATAACAGGAATTTGGGCATTTAACACTATTGCTCCGGGTTCGTTTTTCTCCTGGGAATCTTCTCTTGCAGCTATGCTTGCAGGAGCGACTCAGGATTTATTCACAGGCGGAAGAAAAATTGCAAACTTAAAATATAAAAAAGCAAAGTATGAAGAACTTTTTGAGCAATACAGACAAACCGATATAGAAGCGGTAAAAGAGGTTAATACATCACTTTGCATAATTAAGCATGATACAGAAGTTGAAAACGGAGTTAATGAAAAACTCAAATTAGAGACAATTAATCTGAATAGTGCAGATAAAATGTTGAGCCAAGGAGTTATCTCAAAATCTCAGTATCTTAACTCAGAAAACCGTTATATTTCAAAAGATATGGATTTAACGAAAGCGAAAACTCAAAGATTGGTTAATTATTACACACTATATAAAACCGTAGGGGGTAAGATATAATGGAAAAGAAAAAAATTATAGCATTAGTTTTAATAATTTTAATTGCAGGACTTTGTTTTTTCATCTATAAAGCTAATAAAAAAGATAACTCGAAAGAATTGACCTTATTCGGAAATATTGAAATAAGACAGATTGATTTGTCTTTTCAAGTCCCCGGTTTGGTTTCAAAGCTATTAAAAGAAGAAGGGGATACAGTCAAAAAAGGTGAACTCGTTGCAGTTATGGATGAATCTGACTACAATGCAAACTATAAAAGAGCTGCGGCAGAAGTAGACAGAACTCTTGCAGCACAAAAAGATGCAACTGATAAATATAACAGATATGCTCCATTAGGAATTGACGATACGGTTTCAAAACAAGAAGTCGAATCATTGTATAACGCACAAAACAAAGCAAATGCAGATTATAAAGCAGCTGTTGCAAACAACGATTATTTAACTAACCAATTAAAATATACAAAACTTTATGCGCCTGAAGACGGTACTATAATGGTTCGTGTCGTTGAACCCGGAAGTAATGTTCAAAAAGGGCAACCTGTCTATACAATGGCAAAAACTAATCCTGTTTGGGTAAGAGCCTATGTTAATGAAAAAGATTTAGGCAACATTAAATACGGACAAGAGGTAAATGTATATACTGATACAACGAATCCAAACACAGGTAAGAAAAGAGAATACAAAGGACAAATCGGGTATATTTCGCCTGTTGCTGAATTTACGCCAAAAACCGTTCAATCAACAGATACAAGAACCGATTTGGTTTATCGTATAAGAGTTTATATCAATGATATTGATGAATATTTAAGACAGGGAATGCCTGTAACAATAAAAGTGGATCTAATTTCAAAGGATAATCAAAACAACAATGCAGACGGTAATAATTAAGAATTTAACAAAGAAATTCGGCTCTACCGTTGCTATTGACAATATGTCCTTAAATATTGAAAAGGGTAAAATAACAGGACTTATTGGAGCTGACGGAGCAGGCAAAACCACTCTTTTAAGAACAATAATCGGTTTATTGTTGCCAAATGATGGTGAAATAAATATCCTTGGTTTTAATCCTATTACTCAAAAAGATGAACTGAATTTGCATATTGGCTATATGCCACAAAAGTTTGGTCTTTATGAAGATTTGACTGTTATTGAGAATTTAAGGTTATATGCTGATTTAAAAGGAGTTGCGCACGATTTTGACAAAATGCTTGAGTTTACAACGCTTGCACCGTTTCAAGACAGACTTGCAGGAGCACTCTCAGGCGGTATGAAACAAAAGTTGGGACTTGCCTGCACCCTTCTTGGAAATCCCGAATTTTTACTTTTGGATGAGCCCTCTGTCGGTGTTGACCCAATATCTCGCAGGGATTTAATGAAAATGGTTCGTGAAATGATAAATCCTGAAACAACGGTTTTGTGGTCAACAGCTTATTTAGATGAGGCACACAGCTTTGATACGGCGGTTGTCATAGATAAAGGTAAAGTTATTTATGAAGGAAACCCTCACGACCTTGCTTCAACACCACAAGAGTTTGAAAATAAAGTAATCGACTTAATGGGAGGTTACAATAAGGAGGAATCCTTAATTGCTAAGAATTACGATTACAAAGCACCTGATGTTGAATTAACCGTTGAAGCAGATAACTTAGAAAAAAGATACGGAAACTTTTATGCAGTTAAAAATAATACTTTCAAAATTAAAAAAGGTGAAATTTTTGGTTTGCTTGGACCAAACGGAGCAGGAAAATCAACATCGTTTAAAATGATGTGCGGACTTGCTCGCCCGACTTCAGGGACTGCAAGAATAATGGGGATAGATATTAAGAGTCAACCGGAAAAAGCCAGAGCAAATTTAGGGTATATGGCACAAAAATTCTCGTTATACGGAAGTTTAACCGTTCGCGAAAACTTAGACTTTTTCGCTCTTGCCTATGGAATCAGCCTGTTGAAAAAAGAAGAAAAAGTTAATGAAGTTATTGAAGTTTTTGGGCTGAAAGAATATGAAAACTCAAAAGCGGAAGATTTACCTTTAGGTTTAAAACAAAGACTTTCAATGGCGGCAGCGTTAATTCACAATCCTCCTGTTTTGTTTTTAGATGAACCCACCTCAGGTGTTGATGTTTTAACAAGACGTGATTTTTGGAATCATATAATTTCGTTATCTAAAAAAGGTGTAACGATAATGGTTACAACTCATTTTATGGATGAGGCTGAATATTGTGACAGAATAAGCCTGTTTTATCATGGTGAAACCATAGCAGTCGGGACACCAACAGAGCTTAAACAACAAGCGGGAGCAAACGATATGGAAACGGCATTTATAAATTTAATTAAGGAGTCTGAGAGGTAAATTAAAATGAAAATACTATTAGCCTTAATTAAAAAAGAAATAAAACAGATTTTGAGAGATCCGTCGAGTATTGTTATTGCTTTTGTTCTGCCAATTATATCAATTTCGATTTATATGTACGGAATAAATCTTGATTCAGTAAAAATCACAATGGGAATCAAAAACGACGATAATTCACCTGAAGTTGCAACATTAGTCAAATCTTTCGGACACAGTAAATACGTTAATTCAATAAATTTTGATAATATGGAAGATATTAAAACAGCTGTTTTAAGTTCTAAAATTAAAGGTGCGATTGTAATTCCAAATGACTTTTCGACAAATTTATCAAGAAATCACAGAGCAAATTTACTTGTTATAACAGATGGTAGTGAAGTTAATACTGCAAATTACGTTCAGAGTTATGCACTTGCTATTTCAAATCAATGGCTTTTAAGGGGTAAATATAGGGGTTTAGTGCAAAAACCTTTAATTAATATCGAAAATAGAACTTGGTATAATCCGGATTTGAACTCACATCATTTTATCGTTCCGGGTTCAATTGCAATTACTATGACTTTAATAGGAATATTGCTAACTTCTCTTGTTATTGCCCGTGAATGGGAAAGAGGAACTATGGAGGCTTTATTGAGTACAAAAGTCAGGGCAATTCATATTGTTCTTGGCAAATACATTCCGTATTTTGTTTTAGGAATGTTATCAACGGCATTTAATATGTTCCTTTGTGTTTGTGTATTTCAGATACCGTTTAGGGGCAGTTATTTAATGTTTTTCTTAATAAGCGGAGTTTTCCTGTTTACATCTCTTGGTATTGGATTAATGATTTCAACTGCCCTAAAAAATCAATTTATGGCGAGTATGGTTTCAATAAGCGTAGGATTTATGCCTGCACTGATGCTATCAGGGTTACTGTTTCCGATTAATTCAATGCCGACATTCTTCCAATATTTGACTATGATAATTCCGCCAAGATACTATGTTTCATTTATTGAAAGTGAATTTATGGCTGGCGGAGTAAATGAAATAAGGTTAGCAAATGCTTTTTACTTAACAGTATTAGGCTTGCTTCTATTTGCAGGAGTCTATAAGAAAACTCAAATGAGACTTGAGGCATCATGTCCTCCCCTTGAGGGAGGACCGAAATCTTTGATTTCGAGGAGGGGTGATGATTAGAGATTTTTTACGCAGAGTTGCGGCACTTATAAAAAAAGAATTTATAACCATTTGGAATGATCCAAAATCTCGTGCCATTATTGTAATGATGCCCCTTATGCAGCTTTTGGTGTTTTCAAATGCAGTAACAATGGAAGTAAAAAACATTGATACAGTTGTTTTAGACCGTTCTCAGAGCGTTGAATCGAGAGAATTACTTTCGAGGTTCGAAAATTCATCAAGATTTAGAAAATTCTATTATGTTGATAATGAAAAAGAATTTCAGGAAAAACTTGATACCCAAAAAGCTCAAATCGGAATAAATATTCCGAATGATTTTGCAAGGGGGATAAAGTCTAAAAGAGGTGCAAATGTTCAGATAGTATCCGATGGCAGACAAACAAACTCGGCTGCAATAGGCTCAGGATATGCATCGCAAATCATAAATTTATATAACGCAGAACTTGCAGGAAACAAAAACTCCGGATTGGATATAACAGTAAGAAATTGGTTTAACCCTAATCTTGAATACAAGTGGTATATTTTGACAATTATTGTTGCAATGCTTTCTCTTGTAACAACTTTAATTTTAACATCTTTATCGATAGCAAGAGAAAGAGAACTCGGTACATTTGACCAGCTTATTGTGAGCCCTCTTTCATCATTTGAAATATTACTCGGCAAATCAATTCCGCCTTTAGTAATTGCAATGACCTTAACAATGATTATGATTGGAATAGTCATTGTATTTTTCCACGTTCCTTTTGTGGGTTCGATAGTTTTATTTTTTATTTCAATATTGATATCACTTTTAGCGATAGTCGGTGTCGGACTTTATATTTCATCAATTTGTAATACACAACAGCAGGCAATTTTATCTGTTATGACATTTATGATACCGGCAGTGCTGCTATCGGGATTTATTTCGCCAGTTGAAGATATGCCGCTTTGCTTGCAATATTTAACATACTTAGATCCTGTAAGATTCTTTATGGTTCTATCACGCGGAATAATATTAAAAGGTATTGGAATAAGCGATGTAATTGTAAACATAATTCCACTACTTATAATAGCTTTGATTACTCTGACACTTGCAAGCAGAACTTTTAAGAGAAAGTTGGGATAAATATTACCACATAACAATACAAAAAAGTATCAGCAACTTTGAGAATGGATTATCTGAGAGTCTGAGAGTTTGTATTACTGGGTTTTGAAATATTTCCCTAAAAACTTAAAAAGTTTGAGAATTCTCTCAAACTTACGGAGGTACTTTTCTCAAGCTCTCTGATTGTAAATGTATAGTTTCACTTCAATTGATTATTTGTTTCGCTTTAAATGTATATCGTGGATTGATATTTTAAATTAATTTTTGGCTTTAACCCATTTTTGCGAATTTTTATCTGTTTTATCCATTAATATCTCATTAAATTTGAACAAAGTTTCTTTCAGTTCTTTAAGTTCACTTTTGCTGAACTTTTCACTCAATTTTATATTCAACTCATTGATTTGTTCTTGGTTTAATACATGGGAACTTAATAAATTATCTATTAAATATGTTTCTTTTAATATTTCTAAAATACTATCCATCTTCAGCTTTTCCTTTACTTAAAAGTATTAATAACGGAATAACAATAAGGACTAATAGTGCATAAGTTTTATATGTACTTATGTAAGCACTTAACATTGATTGTTGTATCAGTTGTTTATAAATCATTGAGTTTGCTGCTATTTCTGCTGTCATTCTATCCATACCTGTTTGCATAAATGATGAAACAAGAAAACTTATTCTCTCAGAAAAGTTATTGTTTAATAAAGTAAGTCTGTCAACGAGATAAGTTTGATGAATTTGTGAGTATGACGAAACAAATACACCAACAGAGGATGTTCCAATGGCAGAAAGAACATTTTTTGTTAAATTCTGCAAACTTGAAGCATTTGTCATATCTTCGTTTGATACTTTAACAAATGTAATTGTTGTAGAAGGTATGATTATAAATGTTGAACCCATACCAATTAAGATATTAGGCAAAATAACATTTGGTATTGCAATAGTTAAATTAAGTCCTGCAAACATCATACAAGCAATAAAAACAAGGATTACACCTGTAAATACCAATTTTTTAGGGTCAATTTTATCTGATAAAATTCCTGATAAAGCTATACCTGACATTGAGCCGACACCCATAGGACCTGATGCTAAACCGCTTAAATACGCATCATACCCCATCAAACTTTGTAAAAACCTCGGCAGTATAGCAACAGAAGCAAAAACGATTCCCATTGCAAGCGCTATCATAGCTTGTCCTACTGTAAACTGAAAATTTTTAAAAATCCTCAAATCAAAAAGCGGTTTCTTGTTTTTTAATTCCCACCATATAAGAACAATAAAAGATATTAAAGAAACAATACCAAGTTTACAAATATATGCTGAATCAAACCAGCCGTTCTTTTGACCGTTATCAACCATTACCTGAAATGATGAAATCCAAACAATTAAAAGTAAGAATCCCAACGTATCAAAAGGCAACATACCTTGTGCTTTCATATAGGGAGGGTCTTCAATAAATGCCATAACCATAAAAAATGACAGAATTGAGACAGGAACACTTATAAAAAACACCCAATTCCAAGATAAATTTGTTGTAAGCCAACCGCCAAGAATCGGTCCTATAATAGGTGCCAATAATATTCCGACACCAAAAACAGCGACTCCTTTTCCTTGTTCTTCGGGTGGAAATGATTCAAATATTATTGCCTGTGAAATCGGTAACAAACACCCTCCACCTAATCCCTGTAATATTCTGCCCAATATCATTATTTCAAAATTTGGTGCAATACCGCATAAAAAAGAAGCACCTGCAAAAAGTGCAATACAAAATAAAAAGAATTTTTTTCTCCCGAATACCTTGGAACACCAATCTGTTGCAGGCAGCAAAATACTGCATGCGATTAAAAACATTGTAATTATCCAAAGGCTCTCGTCATCTGATATGGAATAACTTCCCGCAATATATTTCAAAGCAACATTAGCAATAGAGCTGTTTAGTGTATCAACAAATGTAGCTATCATAACCGAAAGAGTTATAATCCATTTATTTGTTTTAGGTCTCCATACTTCTTCTGCCAATGCTTCAGACATTTTTCTCCCCAAAATTAACAAAGCAATAATGTTAAATGTTTAACATTATAATACATAATAAATAACATATAGTCAATTAAAGTAATAAATATCGACTAAAATTGTATGGCAAATCTTTCTTTCATTTTATTTGCTCTATTTAATAACTTTTGAGCAATGCGGTTGAATTCTTCTATTTCTTCATCAGTAGATGATAATAATATTTCATTAATGATGTAATTTTTAATTTTATGATAGAGTTCTTCGCCTGTTGGAGTTAAAAAGTTTTTTAATATGATTTTTCTTTTACCTTTTATGTGTTCTTCCCGTCTGATATACCCTTCTTTTTGCAATTGTGATAGGAACTTGCAAACATACGAACGGTGCATGGAAATTTGTTGTGCTATTTCAAACTGCAAAATACCGGGGTTGAGATATATTATTTCTAAAATAATATATTCTTCGTGGGTAACTTCAAAATTCTGTTGTTTATGGACCCTTCTTGAAACTTCTTGAAAAGTCTTAACCAACACTTCGGATGCATATTCCACAGATTTATTATATTGTGTGTACCCGCTTTTTCTCATAGGAATATTATACTATAAGTTTAATAATAATTATTTCAACCAAAAAAAATTTTAAACATAAAAAACAATAAATTTTAATTTCGCGCAACACACGAATACTTACTTCAAATGAAAAATAATGTCGGAAGCTCATAATATTGCTAAAATACTCTTGGTAGTCAGAAATAGGAGACAAATGGGAATAATTTAGACTTATTGGTCCTCAAAAAGGACTTTCGGGACTTGCGAAATGAGAATTTATTGGAAACTTCCAACCGCCAAATTCTATACAGACAGCCGATTGAGGTGAAAATAATCATTTCTACCGAATAATCAACTGTCCTGAAAAGTATAATTGGCTATCTATATTTTTTTCAACTCCAACAATTTTACGACAATTCATCATTTTTAATAAGAATTTTCCACTAAAAAAGAGGACTGAAACCCTCTAGACATGAAAAAACTCCCCAGGTTGTCTTACTCACTCGCGTTGAACGGCAATTCCGTGTTTTGCCTTCGTGATTTTCATCACTTGACAAAAGCACTCCAGCCTCCGCTCGTTCGCGCTGGACTCTAACCAAAGTTGGTTCTCGCCCTAACCAAACAAATTTCCTCATGTAAAAAGCAGGGATTAACCCTGCTTTTTACATGAAAAAACTCCCCAGGTTGGACTCGAACCAACAGCCTACCGGTTAACAGCCGGTTGCTCCGCCATTGAGCTACTGAGGATTATTTTTTGTTTTTCCTCTCGATGCGGAGCAACTGTTATTCTTTTCTTGACCCGTTCCGCCCGGCTCCACTCTGGGAGCTACTGAGGATTATTTTAATCTTCTGCATTAATCAATTAACGCATTTGGCTTATTAAATTGTTGCAAGAACTCTGCGTCCCCACATCTATATACTACCAAATAAATTTCTTTTGTAAAGAGGAAATTTTTATTTATGCTAAAATTAAGGCATGGCTGAAGAATTTTCGCTTAAAAATTATGCGCACATCGGTGATGCTGTCTGGGAAGTTTTTGTCAGAGATTATGTTATCAGAAAAACATCAAACTCAAAAATGCTTCATAAAATGACAACAGATAGAGTAAATGCATCTTTTCAAATGCAAATGCTGGAGTTTATCCAGAACGATTTTACAGAAGAAGAAAATGATCTTGTACGCAGAGGCCGAAATCTTCCGATCCCCGTCGGAAGAAAGAACATACAGCATGAATACCGTTTAGCTACGGCATTTGAAGTTTTAATAGGATTCTGGTACCTGCATGACAAGGAGCGGTTAAGTTCATTTTATGAAAAATTCCGCACTCTTGATTTATTTTCTTAACAATTAATCTTGTCTTATAAAACCAAAAATATTAAATTTATGGGGTTTTTCTATTTTTTCTTCCTTAGGTGTATTAATTATAACCAAAACTTCATCCTCTCCCGACATCTTAAGGTTATTTCTTGCAATTGCCTCAAGACCATCCACATTAGAAAAGTTCTTTATATTGTCTTTTAACTGATCATTCAGAGCCATCGCAGCATCTCTTGTTTTGGTTATCTGGACTATCTTTGCCTTATAGGATACAATTTTTGAAACATTCAACACCGCACTTATTGTTATTTGAATCAAACATAGAAGTAATATAATTGTCAGAAAAGAATAATAAAAACCCGAATCTGCCGGGGCTTTTTTCACCTTTCCGGCAGTAACGTCTGCATTTTCTTTATGTATAATCTGTTTCTTTTTTTTGTTTTTTGAGAACATATTTTTATTTTAATTTAAAACCTGTTGTAAAACTAACCGTTTCGGATTTATTTCCATTCGCATAATATGACTGTGCTACACTCAATTCGAACTTTAAAGCCTCGGCATATTTTTTCAATGCCGGAGTATAAACTATTGTTAATTCTGTTTTATTTTTTTGTGACTGAACATAGTTAGAAAAAGAGTTTTTTATTGTAAGTCTGTCATTAAACCGCCAAGCAGGTGTTATCTTTATAGAACTCCACTGATTATCCTCAAGCTCTCTTCTTGCAGATTGTCTGAAGGCTGTTTCAAATGAATAATGTTTCGGGCTGTCATACTTCAAAAAAAAAGCTGCAGTTGATTCAGGCTGGGCATAAGACAGTTCTTCCATAAATCTTGTACCATAGGAAAAACCGCCTGAAGTAGCAACTACACTTGTATTTAAAGGAATAATATCACCAAGGCCGTTGCGATTGACCATTGAACGTGCGAGTGCGCTCTTTGCCGAATTCGTATTTGATGTTATATTCATGACCCCCGCCGGCAGGGTCAACTTCAGCTGGGGGATGTTCACCTCCGGCTTCTCCACACTCGTATCAAGATATATGGTTTCGATGAGATTATCATCGTATTCGACCCGTCCGTTTATTTCATATTTTTCCTGAACCAACTCTTCTGCCGGGGAAGAAATTTGGCTCAACATTAATATAAATATGATTGTTATAAGCCTTTTCATCATAGCTAAATTATAGTTTAAAAGTTTTTGATATTCAAATAATAAATTTTTGTTAATGAGAATAAATAATCACTCTGTCCTTATCCTGAAAGGCAATTTTATATTTTTTTCAAACAGGTTATAACCTGTTCAGAAAAGGAGATTATTATGAAACAAAGTTTTTTGGTGGTTATGCTTGGATTTTTTCTTACGACTTGTTATGCTTCAGCAGAAGACTCGATTGCTGTTGTTGACTTACAGAAAATCGTCAGCAATTCTGCTCAGGTTAAACAGCTTAAACAGGAGCACGCTAAAAAAATGGAGGAGCTTAACAAAATTGTTATTAATGCCAGAGGGGAAATTGCAAACGAAACAGATGAAAACAAAATATTAAAAATTGAAGAAAAATACACAAATGAGTTTAATGCAAAAAAATCCCTGCTTGACAAAGAATACAACAGCAGACTTAGCACAATCGAAAAAAATATTAAAGAAGAAATCGCAAAAAAAGCAAAAAAAGATGATTACGATTTCGTTTTCGCAAAAAGCGTTGTGTTGTACGGAGGAAAAGACATTACAGATGAGATACATGTAAAATAATTTTTTTTGATAAAAGAGCAAAAAATTTTTTATTCTTGTTTTATGATAAAAAAGTAAAATTTTTTTAATGATATACTTTTTTATATTCCCTTATGCTATAATATCGTTACAATAAAAATATAATCGTAAGGAGCGAAAACAATGAACAGAAAACTTATTATCTCAATCAGCGTTGCAGTTATAATGTCTTTTGCAGCAGCATATGCAGATGTTAACACTACAATTTATACTGACGGTATCGGAAGAATCCATTTTCTCGGTCGTGACGGCGGTAACGGAAATAAATATACAAATCCTGCAGAACAAGATTTAACTAGAAAACTTTACGAAAAAACAGCAGGAGATGTTACAGAAGATTCTACATATGATCAACACCCGTTGAAAAACTATGAAAACACTTTCCCGGGTTCAAGATTTACCACAAAGAAAAGATATGAAGTAAAAGAAGACAGTGCCGTTGAAGCAGCAAAAGCTACTGTTAACACAACAAAAGGTGTAACAGATTACTCAGGCCAGTATCAATATGGTTCAACCATTCTTAATCCAAGCAGCACAACTAATAATGAAGTCAAAACTTCCGCTAAAAAACACTGGTGGAACAAAAAAAATAAGTAATTAATTAAAAAATCACGCAATGATTAAAATATCTTGCGTGATTTTTTTTTTGAAGTATTATTATATTAGAGTTTATTCGCGGATCGTCTAGTGGCAGGACTGAAGATTCTGGCTCTTCCAACGGTGGTTCGAATCCATCTCCGCGAGAATAAAACGAGGTAAGCAAAAATGCTTACCTCGTTTTATATTTATTTGGAAGTGATATCAGAACCACCACAAGGCGGAGCCTTGTTTGGTTCGAGCGCGAGAGAGCGGAGGCTGGAGTGTATTTGCGATGTGAAGTAATCACAGAAGCAAATCACGGAATTGCCGTTCAATGCGAACGAGTAAGACAATCCATCTCCGCGAGAATAATTATGAGCTTAATCTTTTATTAAGACTCTGTATATTTATGTTATTATATTACTGTGGAATATTTTAGGGAGAGTAAAAGATGAAACTATCAGCTACAACCGCGCAAAATTCGTTCAGATACGGTTGGTTAATGGCAAGAATTTGGCCATACATAAAACCATACTGGTTTAGAATTACTTTAGGATTTTTAGTTGCAATACCTTTAGGATTACTGGACGGTGTTACGGCTTTTGCATTGAAACCATACATGGATTATGTTGTAGGGAATAATGTATGTCAATTTACACTGTTTCATCACGAAATTGTAATAACAAGACTTCAGATGGCTGTAATCCTTCCGATTGGCGTTATTTTATTTGCTGCATTTCAGGGTATTCTTCGCTATTTGAACGGATACCTTTCTACATGGACAAGCCAGAGAATTACAAATGATCTCAAATTTGATTTGTTTGAAAAACTTATAAATATGCACCCGCAATTCTTTGATGAAAACTCTTCCGGAATTATTATTTCAAGATATATGAATGACCCGACCAATGCTTCAACCGGAATCGTTGACCAGGTAAAAACCATTACAACAAGTTTATTTGGAGCTCTCGGTTTAATTGCGGTTATGTTGTACAGCTCCTGGCAGCTTGCGATAATCGGTGTTGTTGTGTTATGCGTTGCTTTTGTGCCGATTGCTTTAATAAGAAAAAGAATTAAAAGCGCATCTAATAAAAATATGGTTATTGGCGGTAATATAACAACAAACATCAATGAAACATATTCCGGCAACAAAGTTATGGCTGCATACGGACTTCAGGAGCGTCAGAATAAAGATTTCAGAAAACAAACATGGGATTCTTTCAATGTAAATATGTCGTTGTATAAACGTGCAGGCTGGATGTCACCAATAATGTACATTATTGCTTCTTTTGGAATTGCAACGGTACTGGGTTTGGGTACATATTTAATAACAAGCGGTTATATGACCGCCGGCAGTTTTGCGTCTTTTGTAACATCATTGCTTTTATTGTATAAACCGGTAAAAACGCTGGGTAATACTTTGACTAATATTCAGAATATTTTTGTATCTTTGGGTCGTGTCCTTGAATTGTTTGACCTGGAACCTGAAATAAAAGATTTACCAAATGCAAAAACATTAAACGGTATTAACGACTGTATCAGTTTTGAGAATGTAAACTTCGAATATATTCCTGAGCATCCGGTATTAAAAGATTTGTCATTAAGGGTTAACAAAAATGAAACTCTGGCTATCGTAGGAAACTCCGGCGGAGGGAAATCGACTTTGGTAAACCTGCTACCAAGATTTTATGATATACAGTCAGGTGCCATAAAAATTGATGGTGTTAATATCAAAGAATACACTCTGGATTCCTTAAGAAAAAATATTTCTATGGTATTTCAGGATAATTTCCTATATTCAGGAACAATAAAAGAAAATATCATGATGGGAAACCCTGATGCAACAGAAGAGGAGTTACATGTGGCAATAGAATCCGCACACCTTGAAGATGTAATTGACGAACTTCCTGACGGAATAGAAACCCTTCTTGGCGAAAGAGGAACCACACTTTCGGGCGGTCAACGACAGAGAGTTGCTATTGCACGTGCAATTTTAAGAAATGCTCCGATTGTAATTTTAGATGAAGCAACATCTGCCCTGGATAATGAATCCGAAGCAATTGTTCAAAAAGCTATGGATAACCTTATGGTTAACAGAACTGTCTTTATTATTGCACACAGACTTTCAACAATCAGAAATGCAACAAGAATAGCTGTTATTAATGACGGAGAGCTTGTTGAACTCGGAACCCACGATGAGCTTATTAACATTGAGCACGGTGAATATAAAGCTTTGTATGAAATGCAATTTAAACACCAAGAAGAAGGGGTTGAGGTAAATTTATAAAGGGTAAGCTCTATATCCCCGATTTACCTTTAGCTTGTTTGTACGCTTTAATAATTATATCTCTTGCTTTTATTGCATCTTCTTTTAAAAGCGGTGGAACACCTTTAAGCGGATATTTTATACCAAGGTTTTCATATTTAGGTATTGCCATATCGTGATATGGAAGAACATCGAGAGCTTTGACGTTGTTCAAAGTCCCCATAAATTCTCCCAGCCTCGTATAATATTCTTCTTTATCATTTACCCCCGGAACAACAACATGCCGAATCCATACGGGCTTATTAAGGTCAGACATGTATTTTGCGAAAGCAAGAATTTTTTTGTTTGAATGAGTTGTAAGTTTTTTATGTTCTTCATCAGATATATGTTTAATATCAAGTAAAACCAAATCTGCATATTTCATCAATTCATCTATTTTTGCAGTATTCTCAGGGTTAAACATAATACCAGAAGTATCAAGTGCGGTATGAATATTATTTTCTTTGAATTTCTTAAACAGCTCTGTTACAAAATCTATCTGCAACAAAGGTTCTCCACCTGTTACAGTTATTCCGCCCTTACAGAACTCTTTTACACTTTCGTATTGTTTCAAAATAGAACTTACTGATATCTGTTGATTATTTTCCAAACTCCATGTATCCGGATTATGACAATAAAGACAACGCATAGGGCAACCCTGCATAAATACAACAAATCTTATGCCCGGACCGTCAACCGTACCACATGTTTCAATGGAATGTATATTCCCTAATAATTCGCTCATTACATTATAATATTATAAATATTGTATTTTAGAAAATATTATTAAAAACTTGATAAAAAAATCTTTACATGGTACTTTAAGGCTATGGAGGATATTGTATCACAAATCGAAAATGCTTCTTCAGAGAGAGCATCTGAGCAGAAAAACCGTAACGATTTATATCATGAGATTTGTCTGCGATACAGACTTGCTCGGAAAACGTTCTCATCTTTTCTGCGGAATTATTTGAAAAAAGATTTTATTAACATACTATATATCACAGCAGAAGAACCTCCGACTGATTATATAATGAGTTTTCAAAGACAGTACCCCGATAAAGCTATAAAAGTGCTTATTCCTTTGTTCAATATTGATAATGACAAAACGGGAAAAGCCTTCGCTAAAATTGATTACTTTATGCACGGAAAAATGAACAGTGCATCTCTCTGTCACGTACGTTCAGGTGTTCATAATGTTCAAATCTTTGGCATTTATACGGAAAACTTTTCAAAAATTGAAAACCATAAAGATATATACAGTATGAAAAATCTTGCAGAATTTGTAAAAGCAGCAAGAAAAGCAGCACATGTACTAAAACCTGATATTATTCATGCAGAGAACATTCCTCTATTAATGGGGCTTGAGCTTGAAAACAGCTGGTTGTCAGGTTCTCCTATAAAATATGTACAATCCGTATATAACTACCAAATGTTTAAAGATACAGAACCGTTTATTACAGCAGTTACTTTTGCAAATAAAAACGAAATGAAAAGAATCTGCAGTGACAAAAATATCCGAAAAAACCTGTCTATAATATTCAACACAGAATTACCAAAAACCGTAAATAAAACCCTGGCATACATAAATTACATCTTAAAAAAATATGATGAATACAGAAAAAATGTCGGTGCCGAAAAAGATTCTCAGGAAAATGTTATCTTAAAACGAATGGATGAAAGGATTTTAAGATTATTTCCTAAAATGGCATACAAAGATAAAAGTTTGTACAATCCTTTGTACTATAGCTTAAAGTGTGCAAACGCAAAGATTTTGTATTCAAAACCGGAAGAAGAACCGAAATGGGCAGATTCTGTCAAAAATATATTATCTTTACCAATAAAATCTAACATTGATAATGATAATAAAATACACAGCGAATTTGATACTGATAATTTTAAAGAAGTAAGATTTCTGAACAAAAGATACGTATTAAGAGAGTTTTCCCAGAAAAGAATTGAGCTGAAATTTATAGATTTAAATATTTTTGCAGAAGAAGATGTAAATATACATGGATATCTGGATTCTTTTTACAGAGCACCGCTGTTTTTTATTCCGCTCAACGAATACACTGACCTGCAATATATTAAAACAGTATCTCTTGCTGTGCTGAAAGCATTTGAATTGAAGAAAAATATACAGGTTATTTTTAACTATCCAAAAAATATGAACAATACCTACTTGAATAGCCTGCTTGATTTCTTTGAGTCTCAACATATTCTGAGAGGAAAATGGCTTGCACTGGAAGGAAAAATAAATATTCCGCAATTTGTATCAGGAGCTGACATGATATTAATTCCGTCAGATAATTACCTGAAAATTGAAAACTTTCTGTTTAATGCACTAAAGTACGGTTGCATACCCGTTTTATCAAAAAACGGATTTACTAATTCCGGTATATCAGACATCTTTGATGACCTTAACAACGGCTGTGTATTCAGGGCAAAATCAGATTCTGAGGATAGCACTTCCGAATATGAAAACGTTTTCCTCAAAGCTTTAGATTTTTATACCAACAATAATACATGTTGGAACCCGATTATTAAAAACGCAATGAATTATGACTATACATATGATTTTGAAACACTTGAAAAGTATAACAGCATTTACGAAGAGCTATTATAGACTCATCTCCCCATTCTGATATCAATGTATTTTTTTCCGTATTCATCTTTAATAAAACGCCTTACTGTTGCAGCAGAAATTTCACCGATTTCTTTTGCAATTCTTTTCAGGCTTACACCTAACGGAATAAGTAAAGGGACGACTTCTTTCATTTTTTCAAGAGCTTCTTCCTTTTTTGTTTTTAAACCAAATCTTTCCTTCCAGTAAATAACTTTATTTCTTGTTATTCCAAGTATTTTCGCAGATTCGTTAACTCCTTTACCTTGTGCAAAAACATTTTCAAGCTTCTGCTTTAATTCAAGTTCTATTTCCGTAAAATCTTTTTTGAGCCTTATATTATTTTTGCGTCTGTACTCAACAACGGATTCTTTTATATTTTTGCTAATCCAACTACTTACAATAAATGGCGAACAATTTAAATCTGCTGCAATATATTCAACCGAGCGTCCTTCTTTGAGCAATAAAGGAACCCTTTTACCCAGTCTTTCGTTTAATTCCTCGTGCGTCTCCCTGATTTTAAAATTTTGTAATTTTTTATTAACCCAAGCTACAGAATAATCATAAAATTCTGCAAGTTCGCGTGCCTTGTGATTTTTTTCATATAAATCTGACATTTGCTGTTTTAATTTTTCCTGCTTCCGTAATTTAAAAAATTTAGCAGCCGATATTCCTTTTGATTTTAAAAACCAGTCATGAATTCTGTGCGGTTTGTAATTAGAGAGTTTCACCATTTGTTCAATTGTCACGTTCTCATCAGCCAAAAGAGGGTTTAAAATTTTATCCATATACTCTATCGCAAATCGTGGATTTTTAGAGTTAAATGTCGGATTATTATAAGAATTGTTGATTGATAAGTTTATATTCATATAGTGTCCCTTTCAATAGAGATGAAAACCGCTAAAAAAATTTTTTGCTAATAAAAACTGCGGTTTTTACAATTGTAAAAACCGCAGTTTACATATTTTTCTTTTCAGGGTGAGAACTACATCATAGCATCCGTATCGCCTGAGCAACTCTGTTGCACGGCAACAGAGAACGGCTACAGAAAAGGCTAAAACACTTCTGTTTCAGCCTTTTCTTTGCACGCTATCCGGTATTCTTAAAAACCTCCGCAGAACAAACTGCGTACAGTTTTTACATCATACCGCCCATACCGCCCATGCCAGACATAGCAGACATGTCAGGAGCTTTTGATTCTTCAGGTATATCAACAACTGCTGCTTCTGTTGTTAATAACATTGAAGCAACTGATGCTGCATTTTCCAATGCACTTCTTGTAACCTTAGCCGGGTCAACAATACCTGCTGAGAACATATCAGTATATCTGTTTAATAATGCGTCGTAACCATAAGCATCTGCTTCACTTCTTACATTATCAACAACGATATCACCTTTTGCACCCGCATTATCAGCGATTGCTCTCAATGGTACATCAAGTGCTGACATAAGGATTTTATAACCGCTCTTTTCATCATCAGAATCAAATGTTAAAGAATTTAATTTTGTTTCAAGAGCCTGTTGAACTCTGATAAGGGCAACACCACCTCCCGGAACAATACCTTCTTCATTTGCTGCTCTTGTTGCGTTAAGAGCGTCTTCGATTCTTAATTTTCTTTCTTTAAGTTCAATTTCAGAAGCTGCACCGACTTCAATAACTGCAACACCGCCTGACAATTTAGCCATACGTTCTTGTAATTTTTCTTTATCGTATTCAGAGTCAGAAGCTTCAATTTGACGTTTGATTAAAGCAACTCTTTCTGCAACTGCAGCTTTTGTTTCATTGCCTACAACGATTGTTGTTTCGTCTTTTGTAACTGTAACACGTTTTGCAATACCCATCATATCAGTTGTGATGTTTTCAAGCTTCATACCGAGTTCTTCAGTAAACATCTGACCGCCGGTTAAGATAGCGATGTCTTCTAACATAGCTTTTCTTCTGTCACCGAATCCCGGAGCTTTAACTGCAACTGCTCTTAAAACTTTTCTCATTGTGTTAACAACCAAAGTTGCAAGAGCTTCACCTTCAACATCTTCTGCAATAAGAAGAAGTGAACGACCGTCACGTGCAACCTGTTCAAGAACAGGAACCAAATCTGCGATTAAGTTGATTTTTTTGTTTACACAAAGGACATAAGCATCTTCTAAAACAGCTTCCATTCTTTCAGCATCAGTTACGAAGTAAGGTGAAATATAACCTTTGTCAAACTGCATACCTTCAACTACCTTTAAGTTTGTTCCGAAAGATTTTGATTCTTCAACTGTAATAACACCGTCATGACCAACTTTTTCCATAGCTTCTGCAATAAGTTCACCTATTTCAGAGTTGTTACCTGCTGAAATACCTGCAACCTGAGCGATTTCTTCTTTTGTAGAAACAGGGTGAGATAAGTCTTTAATCTTGTTGATAGAAATCTCAACAGCTTTATCAATACCACGTTTCATAGACATCGGGTTTGCACCTGCCGTCAGGTTCTTTAAACCTTCTCTTACAATAGCCTGAGCTAAAACAGAAGCAGTTGTTGTACCGTCACCTGCAACATCGTTTGTCTTAGATGAAACTTCTTTAAGAAGCTGAGCTCCTGCATTTTCCAAACCGTCAGCAAGTTCAATTTCCTTAGCTATTGTTACACCGTCATTAACGATTTGAGGTGCACCAAATTTCTTTTGCAAAATAACGTTTCTGCCCTTTGGTCCAAGTGTTACCTTAACAGCATCTGCTACTGCATCTATACCTTTAAGAAGAGATTTTCTTGCTTCCTCTTCAAAAACAATTTTCTTAGCCATAATATATTTCTCCTTTTAAAATAATTATTCAACGATAGCGAGTGCGTCTTTGATAGACAAGATTTTGTATTCAACTCCATCCATCTTAATTTCAGTTCCTGCATATTTAGCATAAAGAACTACATCACCTACTTTTACGCCCATAGGTTCTTTTTCGCCCTTATCATTAGTTTTTCCTTCACCTACTGCAACGACTTCACCTTTTTGCGGTTTTTCTTTTGCACTGTCAGGAATAAAGATACCGCCAGCTGTCTGCTCTGTATCTTCAATAACTTTAATAACAATTCTGTCTTGTAAAGGTTTTAATGCCATAATATAATCCTCCTTTTATAATTTTGCTCTTCTACAATTATATTTATACTATAAATTCAAAACCTTTTATTAAAAGTTAAGGTTTTTTTAATATTTTGGATAAATATACATTCAGGTAATTTTAAGGAAGGAGCTTTGCGTAAATAATATATTAAAAGGAGCCAAAAATGAATATTGAAAAATCCGAAACACTGCAGTTACTGATTAACGCTTTTACAGGAGAATCACAGGCGAGGAGCAAATATATAATTTACTCTAAAATTGCTAAAAAAGATGGATATAACTTAATATCCGAAGTTTTTCTTGAAACCGCCGAAAACGAGAGGGAACACGCAAAACTTTTTTATAACGAGATCCCGAATGGTTTTTATTCTCCGAATGCAGTTTATCCGTTCTTCACCGGAAATACTGCTGAAAATCTTTTATCTGCGTCAGAAGCCGAAAAAGACGAAGGGGAAAATATTTATAAAAAAGCTTCCCAGACGGCAATAGACGAAGGTTTTGACAATATATCAAGATTATTTTTAAACATTGCAGAAATAGAAAAACGACATTCTCACCGCTTCTCGGTTCTGGCAGAAGAGCTCAAAAACAAAACTATATACAAAAAGCCTGAAACTGCTCAATGGATTTGTACGGAGTGCGGACATACACATATAGGGAAAGAAGCGCCATGCATTTGTCCTGTTTGCAGGCACGAACAGGAATACTTCAAACTTTTTACCGAAAAATTTTAGCAAAAAAAATGACGGCTTATACCGTCATTTTTTTTGAAGCCTATATGACAATACTAGCTTAATGCCAGCAGTGATTTTACTGAACGTGCATTTTCTTTTACACCTTCATCTGAATGCATGTTAATTGTGTCTTCTAATATTTTAATGACTTCTGTTTTATCTTTTAAAGATAAAATCTCATTAATTGTGCTCATTGCAACAGAAGGAGAAAGGTCGTTGATACCTTTACCCTGATTAATAATTACAACTGCCAATGAGTCGTGTACATTTTTTCTGACCAAAGCACGAGAAGTATATTCTCTTACTTCGTTGTCAGGGGAGTTAGTTCCCAGTTCTTCCAATACATCAATTGAAGAATGGTCTTCATGAGCAGCTAAGGCATCAATAATTTCAACAACATTTTTATTTATCATTATGCAGCCTCCTTGATTGTATTTGCAGCTAACTCATTTTCTTTTATCCATAAATCTTTAAGCTCTGCAACTGATAAGTCTGTTGAGATTTTGTTTCCTGTATGGATTTTTCCGATAAGATTATTCCATTTTGCTGATAAATCTCTACCAATACCTGTAATATCACCGTTAATTGCAGATATTCTGTCAGAAATAGTCTTACCTATGCCGGATATTGAATCACTGATTCCTTTGCCTACGTCATAAGATAATATTCCGTTAATTTTTTCACTTGTTGTATGAAGTTTTTCAGAAATATTCTTTATTCCTGCAGCGTTATATGCGTGTTCCCATGCTGTTGTAATTCCTGTTTTTATTCTGTTTACAAAGTGTGCAATGGGTTCTGTTATGCTGTTACGTAATTTAACTATGCTACCCATAACAGCAGATGTAATCATTTTTAATTTGTTTTCTTTTCCTTTGAAACTTACTAATACGTCCGCACAAATCAACGGATCGATTGCGTTACCTTCAAAGTCGTTGTACTTAAACGGATTTGTTGTTGATTTGCGAGTTGTTTTAAACGGATTAGCAATTTTTTGACCTAAATTAAGTTCAAGTTTGCGTATTTCCATATACTATCCTTTCTATTACTATTGACTAGTTTACCTTTTTACAATACCAATATTTTGTTGAAAAAAAATCATTAAAATAGAGGATATATTCTGAATAATACCTATAACTAAAGATGGAAATTCTTTTATAACGACAAAAAAAAGAGTTTCGATTTATTTGAAACTCTTTTTTGGTAAATGGTTGCGGGAGCTGGATTTGAACCAACGACCTTCGGGTTATGAGCCCGACGAGCTACCAGACTGCTCCATCCCGCGATATTAAATTTTATATATATATTATTGTCTGCTAAATATAAAAAATCAAGTCTTATGTAAATTTTAACTATAATATTTGGTTTTATATTAAATTATTAATCATCAAATTTTACCCTGTTGGGCTGAAAATTATATCCTGCATGATAATTTTTTTACAGAAATTTTTCTTTAAAATTATTTTGTACACGTGAGGATTACATTTGATAAGGAGAGAATTTGATGAGTATTTGTACAGCACCCGTTTACAAATTAGATAAACTGAATAACTTATTTATTGAACTGACCGCAAAAAACTGCAATCAAAGATGCAGCAGCTGCTACATTGATTTTCCTATTTCAAAAAAAACAAAAGATTTTTTAGCAATCGATAAAATCAAAAAAGCACTGGAAGATATTCAGGAAAGCGATTTGCACTGCATATATTTTACTGGCGGTGAGCCGATGACACATCCTGATTTTAACGCAATTTTAAGACTGTGCCTAAAAAGATGCAACGTTTGTATCTGTACAAACTCAAGTTTTCTTAACGAAAAGAAAATCCGATTTCTTAAAAAAGTTGAAGATGAAAACGGAGAAAATACTACTCATAATCAAATATTTTTCAGACTTTCACTTGCTCATTTTGACGAGCAGGAAAGTGATAAAGTAAAATACAGAGGGCACTTCAGACAAACAATTTCCGCTCTTAAAATTTTGAGCAGATACAACTTCACTTCCGTTTTATCAATTCAGAATTTTTATCAGTTGAGCTATATGGTTTTGCAGGAAAATTTTGCAAAACTGTTTTTGCAAAACGAAATTACAAATACTGACCTGCAAATAAATGTTTCTTATCCTGTAAACGAAAAAAATGATTCTGTATATCCTGCACAAAAAACAGACTGCATGTACGGAAGAATCCTGACTCAAAACGGAGTATATTCATGCCCGTTTTTATCAAATGATTACAGAGGAAGAATGGGAGCAACTTTTAAAGATTATTCAAAATCAGTTACGGCAGAAACAGATTTTTGCACCGCCTGTTCCGTAAATAATAATTGGATGTTTACAATCGGATAATTGTATTTTTTACAATTATTGTGCTTTATATAAACCTTATATCATCACGCTTTAAGCCGGGTCAAGCGTATAATATAGTAAACATTTGTAACATTATTCCGTTGAAGTAATACTAAAGAGTTACTTTTTTGATAAAATCATGGTATAAATAGTAATGTAAAAATATATATTGGACAATTGTAATAAATTTTACGGTTGCTTCAAACACGAGAAAAGCGAACGGAGGCAAATATGTCAGTAGGACAATTCGTATTCATGTTACACAGCCATCTCCCATACTACAGAAAAGCTGGTATGTGGCCATTCGGTGAAGAAAACCTTTACGAATGTATGGCAGAAACATATGTACCTCTTCTTAATGCAATATCTGAATTGTATGACGAAGGTATAAAAGCAAAATTGACAGTTGGTATCACACCGATACTTGCTGAACAATTAAACGATGAACATTTGCAAAACGGTTTTGTTAAATACATTGACGCTCAGATAACAGCTGTTGCAAAAGATTTGGAAAGATATCCGGATCCAAAAGTTGCACACAGTCAGCATTTAAAATACTTAGCGAAATACTATTTCGATTTATGGAATAAATTAAGAGATGATTTCGTAAACAAATACGAAAAAAATCTTATCAAATACTTTAAAAAGTACCAAGACCTAGGTTGTATTGAAATTACCACATCTGGTGCAACTCACGGCTTCTCACCGCTGCTTGCAACTGACAGTAACTTGAACGCTCAGTTTAAAGTAGGTCAGGATACAACTGAAAGGCTGTTCGGAAAGAAGGCAATGGGAGCTTGGTTACCTGAATGTGCATACAGACAGGGTTATGAATTTGTCGGAAAAGACGGTAAAAAACACTGGAGACCGGCTATTGAAGTTACTCTTCAGAACAATGATATTCACTACTTCTTTACTGATTCTCATGTAATAGAAGGCGGCAACTCTATTGGTAACAGACGTGTTATCGGTGTTTACGGAAATATTGAATATATTCCGCTTCCCGACAGACCAAAGACAGGATATGATACATACTCAGCATACTGGTTACCTGATGCACAGGTTGCAGTAATGGGCAGAAATGACAGAGCAAGTTATCAGGTTTGGTCAGCTGCTGACGGATATCCGGGTGACGGTTGTTTCAGAGAATTCCATAAACGTGATGATAAATCAGGTATGCATTACTGGAGAATTACTTCACCAACAACTGATTTAGGTGACAAAATGTTATATGATCCTGTACTTGCATTTAATAAAGTAAATGAAAACTCTGACCACTATACAACGCTTATTTACCACTTGCTTAATGATTACAAAAAAGCAGCAGGTAAAGAAGGTCTTGTAATGGTATCATTTGATACCGAATTATATGGTCACTGGTGGTTTGAAGGTATTGAGTTTATTAAACAGGTTATCAAGAAATTCAACCAGTACCTGCCTGAAGTAGAAAGAATGACAGCTGGCGAATACGTAACTAAGTATCCTCCGAAAGAAGCTATTCAGATTCCGGAATCGTCCTGGGGACAAGGTGGACACTTCTACGTATGGCAAAACCACTTAACAGAATGGATGTGGCCGATTATTCACTCTTGTGAAAAACGTATGTGTGCAATAGTTGATGCTCATGCTGAAATCCCTGAAGATAAGCTTCTCCATAGAGCTCTTAATCAATTAGCAAGAGAGAACCTGTTGCTTCAATCTTCAGACTGGCCATTCCTGATTACAACATGGCAGGCTAAGGACTATGCAACTGACAGATTCAACGAACACGTTGACAGATTCAGCTTAATTGCAGATATGATAGAAAGCGGCAACATTGATGATGCTAAGCTTAAAGAAATCGAAAGCATAGATAACTGTTTCCCTGTAATTGATTACAGAGTATATCAGTCAATTGAGGAAGGTGTTATTCCTCAGCAGGAGAAAAAGTTAGCTCCGTTGTATAACTAACTAAAAATAATAAAATAGAAAAGAAACGGTTTGGCATTTACCAAACCGTTTCTTTTACTATTACATATACTTTCTCATCAAATTTTCAAAATCATATTTTGTAATCTGCATAAATCTTCTAAATATTTTGCGGTAAGAAGTATATGGTTTGGGGGTAAGATTTATTCCGTCTATAATATCTTCTCCGTCTCTTACCGCATAAAGACTGTATTCATAACCCATTGAACCATACCTTTGCTGCATCATTACTGTGTAATCGTCATATCCAAATTTTGCATAATCTTCTATCTTTTTTGTCAGTTGATAATTATTTTGAAGCCTGTTACTTCCGTTATTTACATATCCACGCATAGAATGAACAAACTTTTGAGAAACTTTTGCATTAAAAACGATATCACATTGGTAAATTTTATCTGTTTTCATACTGACTTTCCGCTTTATTTATATTCATTATAGTAATTATCTAATGCTTTTACAATCTCTGATGTTCTTTCTATTTGTGTTTTGGCATTTGTTGTATTTCTTATTACATCTTTTGCTTCATTCATTGTTTTATACTTTAATTTAATTGATATCTGAGACAAACCCTGCCGTGCCTTGATAATAATTGTCTTGCCTGCATTTATTATATTTATGGGTAAATAGTATTTTTCATTATCATTATTACATATATAATAACTGTCTTTGCCTATATCAAGATGATAATACGTAGTATTCTCGAGGTCTTTTGATATTTCGTCAATTTTTCCCGACATTTTCTTCGGCATTGATTTTATATAGGACACCGAACCCCGTTTTAACCTGAGGGCTCTAAATGTATGAAAAGTGTTATATTTTTGAATATTTTGTATTTCCATTGTTCTATAAATAATTATACTCTAATCAGAATATTTTATTCTTCCTGTTTGATTAATTTCAATCGGTCTGTTTAGATGTTTAATATATTCACAAGTTAAATATGCTTTGTTAAACGGATACTCCGTACATTCTTCCTTGGGTGAAAGTACATCATAATCAGCCCCCCAGGACATTATAAAGGAATCTGCAACAACTTTGTATTTTTTGTCCTCTCTCGGATTGTTTACATCAATTGGGTGCTCAACTCCTTTGTTATCGACAAAATTCATTCCTACAAGAGTTTTCTTAGAAGGACTTACCGTGTAGTTTAAGCCTGAAACAGCCAGCAAACCGGGTTTATTTCCAATTGAATTGTATGATATCTCTGTCGCTTTTCTGAAAGCATCAACAAGCGTTTTTTCGGAAACTTCGGCAACAGAGATGTTGTCTGCAAATGGTGCAATCTCTTTTATGTCGCTTGAATCGATGTTGCCTTTTTTGAAATAATTTCTTGTCGCATTATTGTTCCAAATCCCAATATCAGCATCCATTTCATATTTCATTGCATCGCACATAAAGTTAGCGTGCGGATTTTCTTCCAGAAGCGATTTCGGCGCCGGTGGAGCATATTCTATATACCCTACCTGCTCCGGCTTTCCTAAAATTTGGTTAAACATAAGCTGATGAACAAGATTTCTGTGGTACAAACTTGTGTCACCGAGATTGTTTTGTGCTTTTTGTATAACACCGTTTTTATCGAAGGTTAAATTAAGCTCTCCGAAGTGTTTACCGTCTTTCCCCGCCTCTGTTATAATCACAGGTTCTCCTGTTTTTGAATAAATTAAATTTTCCCCTTCTTCTATTCCTTTCAGAAGTTCGTGTGTATGACCACCAATAATAACATCAATACCTTCTGTATTCTTAGCAACTTCTTTGTCCCTTGCATTACCTAAGTGCGACAATAAAATAATTTTATTTACACCCTGTTCTTTCAAATTGTTTATTTCTTTCTGGATTAACTCTGTTGTTTTATCCAGATTATGGGCTTTACAGTCTTTGTGATAATCAGGATGTGTTGCCCTTTCGGTTAAATCAACCGGTGTTGTACCTATTAAACCTATTTTCTCGCCTTTTATCTCAACAACTTTTGACGGCTTTATAAAGTCTTTTATATCCGCTTTGTTGTAGTTTTCAAGTTCTTCTTTTGACTGTTTATCCAAAGGTTTCTGCTCAATGTTAATCGCAAGAATACTGCCGTTAAATTTAGAAGCAGTTTCTTTCAAATCGCCCTGCTTTGTATCCATCTCATGATTACCGAGCGCAGTTGCATATACCCCTGCAAGATTTAAAAACTTGGCTGTTGCATCGTGTACGTGACGATTCTTCTCATCTCCGATATCATTATCACCGCCTGACAGAATAATGTCACCGTTTATGCCTGACAATATTCTCATCATGTTGTTTGTTTGTCCGTGCAAGTCATTTACGTATCCGATTTTTATTTCGAAGGTATCATTTTTTGGAGTTCTCTCAAGCTTATTATCGCCCCTGAAAGAAGGTTTAATTTGGGGGTGAAATGTTTTATTCTGTATTAATTTTATCTTTTGAATGTTCATTTTGTCCTGCTTTAACCGTAAGGGTTACCTGATGTATTTTATTCTGCCTGTCTGATCAATTATTACAGGCTTGTTTAAACGCTTGATGTAGTCACAGACCATAACATCTTTGTCGTAAGGGTATTTTTCTGTGTCTTCTCCCGGAGCAAGAATATTAAAGTCTGCACCGGCTGACATTAAAAATTCGTCTGTAACAACTTTATATTTCTTTGTTTCGCTTGGATTGTTTATGTCAATTTTATGGACTTTACCCTGTTTGTCAGTAAAGTTCATTTCAGCTAACGTACCGTCTTTTTCGTTGACGGTATAATCAAGCCCTGAAACTGCAAACAGCCCTGGTTTGCGGCTGCTTGACGAATAAGTGTCTTTTATTGCTTTTTTAAATAAATCAACAATTATTTTTTCGGAAACTTCGGCTGTTGCTACAAAATCCAGGAACGGTGATATATCTTTAATATCACGTGAATCTATTTCTCCTTCATGGAAGAAGTTTCTTACACCACAGTTGTGCCATATAGCAATGTCAGAGCCTGTTTCAGCTTTCATAACATCACAAACAAAGTTTGCGTGCGGATTTTCTTCCGTCAAAGACTTTGGCGGTGGCGGTGCAAATTTTACAACACCTATTTTTTCGGGTTTTCCCAAAGTTTCCTCAAAAATATATTTATTTACCATATTTCTGCGGTATAATCCTGTTTCACCAAGGTTATTTTGGGCTTTTGTGATAATTCCGTTTTTATCAAAAGTTAAGTTTAATTTTCCGAAATAATTTCCGTCACGGCCTGCTTCAGTAAGAATAACAGGTTCATTGTCTTTTGAATACAAAAGGTTTTTTCCTTCCGTAATCCCTTCTATGAGTTCGTGCGAATGTCCGCTTAATATTACATCGATTCCGCTTGTTTCTTCAGCAACTTTTTTATCTTTTTTAAATCCAAGATGAGAAAGAAGAATAATTTTGTTTATACCCTGTTTTTTAAGATTGTTGACCTCTGATTGAATATCTTTAATACTGTCATCAAGTTTATCAACGTGGCAGTCTGTGTGATAAGTCGGGTGTGTAAGCCTGTCCAGAAGGTCAATCGGAGCAGTTCCTAAGAGCCCGATTTTTTCACCTTTTACCTCAACAATTTTTGAGGGTCTTAAGTAATTTAAAAGATCTGCTCTTCCCAGATTTTTGACTTCTTCTTTATCCTGGTCTTTTATTAAATCTTTATTCATATTTATTGTAAGAATATCACCGTTATAATCTTTCAAAGAATCAATTAAATCAGCCTGTGTTGTATCCATCTCGTGATTGCCGAGTGCCGTAGCTATTATTTTACCAAGATTTAAAAATTTGAAGGTTGCCTTATGAACAGCTTTGTTTTTCTCATCACCGATATCATTATCACCGGCAGATAACACCAAATCACCCTCCAGGCCGGAGAGAATTCTTAGCATATTGTTTGTTTGTCCGTGAGCATCATTAACATATCCGACAGAAATTTCATAAGTGTCTTTTACCGGTAATTTTTCTAACGAACCTGTGATATTATCGGATTTTTTATTTTGCTGGTTGTTTGTTGACGGGCTGGAGGCTTTGAAGTTGTTGAATCCAAAACCTGTTTTTATGATTTTCATATTTAACCTTCTTTTGCTCTTATGAAAACTTCTGAAGAAATATTTTTGCCTGTTTTTTCAGAAATAGTTACATTTGTTTACATGGAGAGCGTGGTTAATGCTTTTCTCAGAACTTCCTCGGAGTTTGAATCACTGGCGATAGTCGGAATAATTTTACTCAGAGCATCTTCTATTTCTTCTTCTTCATAACCGAGTGACAGAAGAACAGCTTGTGTGTCCGTAATAGCTTGCGTCTGCGGAATGAACGATGACGATGATGTCCTTGGCAGCTCAGTTTTCATGAGTTTATCTTTCAGTTCCAAAATGATTTTTTGCGCAAGCTTTGGTCCGACACCTTTTGCTCTGGTTAGTTCTTTGTAATTGCCGTCAATAACAAGCGATATAACATCGCATGCATCAAATTCGTTCAAAAGCGCAATGGCCATTTTTGCCCCGACTCCTGAAACTGACAGAAGAATTTGAAAAATATCACGGGTTTCTTTGTTTAAAAATCCGTACAAGGACATTGCATCTTCTCTGTGGGTTAAGACTGAATAAATTTTTTGCGGTTTGTCTTCACTTATTGATATAGAACTAAAATCCCTGTCAGAGATTTCCAACAGATAACCAACGCCTGAAACTTCGATAGACAGATATGTACCTTTAGAGTTTTTTCTTTTGTCTGTGACATAACCTTTAAAATAGTCGAACATTCACATACTCCCCGAAATTATTATAACATAAATATATGTCATGCCGACTATAACAAAAGACTTTACAATAAAATATGTTTACGATACTATAAACAAGTAACCAATTGAATACTTTTGGAGGAATGCCAGAGTGGTTGATTGGAGCGGTCTTGAAAACCGTCGTACGTGCGAGCGTACCTAGGGTTCGAATCCCTATTCCTCCTCCATTTAAAGTCACCTATCGGTGGCTTTTTTGTTATTTAGGGATTCGTACCGCATTTGCTACCTTTTTTTAGGACATTTGGTCGGAAGGGGTAAATGTCATTGCGAGCCTGTGAAGGCGAAGCAATCCAGCCTTTGCCGATTTTATAAAGTCGGAAGTCGGTTGACTCAAACTACTTGAAAAGTCCGTCAAAAGTCCTCAAAATTCTGAATTTTGTCACAAGTTTTATATATTTACACCCTCAAGTGCCGACAAAACCTAAATCACACAAACAGACAAAAATAGGTAATTTGAAATATCTCGAGAGTTAAAATACAAACTACTAACTGATCTACAAACTATATAGTTATTTAATAATTCCATCAGCAATATGGATATAAGACCTTACTATTCCAAAAATCTCCAATTTCTTCTAGTTCGTCATCCGTTATTTCTTTTTGTTTTGATATTTTGTCTTTTGTCTTATTAATCATTGTTTTAATTTGATTTTCATCTTCTTTATTAAGTTTACAAAATTCTCAAAATAGGTGTTCAGAATTCTCAAACCGACTGTTATTTTACAAACAGGGTTCTACCTTACCAGGCACGGTCCTGTCAAAGTTAGACCGATTGTTATTTTACCTTTATATTTTGATTACGTGTTTATACCAGTTTGCCATTTGTTCAAATACTTTAACCGGATTTTCTCCAAATTCTATGAACAAAGGCAGTTTTATTAAATTACCTTGCCTATCCGTTATATGGATTTTGGAAATAACTCTTTTTCCCACGGTCAAACTATCATAAACAAATGTTTTATCATCTTTAATTTTTTTAATATCATTTATGTATTTTTCAACAGCGTCAACCTGTGCAGAGTTTAATCTGGTTTTCAGTTTTTTTAATGCATCATTTTCAATTATTTGTCCTTTGAACTTTATATTATTATTTTGAATCCTGTTTATCTTCATTTTATCAGCTCCTTGTAATTTTCTTTTTAACTAAGATATTACACAATTTACCAAAATGATATTATCCAGTTGTCTAATTTTTCAGCAGGTTGACTAATTCGCAAAAATAACGTGATATTTAGTTATCTCTGACGGCAAATCCATGCCGGCTATTTTGAAATTGAAATACTTATGGTATGATGAAAAAGGTTAGAGAGTTTTTAAGGGTGTTTATGAGGTTTATTTTAAGAAATATATTATCAGTTTTTGTTTTTACAACTCTTGTTTGCAGTTCTTTTGCTGCTTCCGCAGAAGATGTAAAACAAAACATCATAAAACAGGCGAAAGAGATGGGCGTTGAACCCGCTATCGTTTTAAGTATCGCTAAAGCAGAATCAGGATTCAATCAGGAAGCAAGAGGGCACGGCGGTCATGTCGGCGTATTTCAGCTTTCTCACTCGGCTGCAAAGCATATGGGATTAGACCCCTACAAACTTGATGACAACATTAAAGGCGGAATAACGTATTACAAAAATATGTACAATAAGTTTGGTTCAATGGAGCTTGCTGTTGCAGCATATAACTCGGGTCCGATAGCTGTCCAGAGAAACAATAATCAAATCCCAAAACATTCGCAGCCGTTCGTAAACAGAATAATGAGCGACTACAAATACTACAAAAGCCAGGGAATATAATAAATTAATCAGCTAAAACCGCTTTTAGAGCGAGCAAAAGCATCAACACCCCTGCAAAAATCTCCAGATTTTTTGTCGGCATCTGCTTAAGTTTTCCGCCGATATAAAACCCTAAATTAGAGTTTACAAAAGTCACCAGTGCAATTAAAAGTGCGGGCTTTAAAATCAAAGCCCCGTACAATGATAGTGTTATACCCGCTGAAAAAGCATCTATAGAAGTTGCAATACCAATCAGAAAAAGACACTTGAGATCTATACAAAACTCCTTTGCTTCTTGAGGCATATTTGCATCTTTAATAAATTTAAAGCCAAGATATGAAAAAATCAAAAATACTATAAGGCTTGAATAAGGCTGAATATAGACTCTAACAAAGTTTGTTAAAAAATAGCCGATAACGGGCATCAATCCCTGAAATATGCCTGTAAACGAGGATAGAAGCAGGGCATTTTTAATTTTTTCCTCATTGAATTTAAGCCCGTACGAAAAAGAAACGGCACACGCATCTGCCGACAAAGCGAAAGCAAGTATTATTATTGATAAATATGACACTTTTCCTTATCCTGAACTCTGCATAAATGCGAAGGTGTTAATTATTAGAAAACATCTGTTTTCATCGGGTTCTTAAATTTTGTAATAGAACCCTGGAACAGGAGCTTAACCGTTCCGACGGGGCCATTTCTGTGTTTTGCGATAATGATTTCCGCTTCACCCTTATTTGCAGCTTTTTCGGCTTCTTCCTCTTCGGTATTAGCATTTTTGTAATATTCATCACGATAAATAAACATTACAATATCAGCATCCTGTTCGATAGAACCTGATTCCCTTAAGTCAGAAAGCATAGGTCTTTTATCCGTTCTGCCTTCAACAGCACGCGACAACTGTGAAAGTGCAAGTATTGGAACATTAAGTTCTTTTGCAAGAATCTTAAGACCTCTTGATATACTTGAAATCTGCTGCATACGATCTTCTCTACCGGTTCCTTCTATTAACTGCAAATAATCTATTACAATTAAGCCCAGATTTTTCTCCGCCATAGCAAGACGACGGCATTTTGCTCTCAAATCAGTGATTGTACAGCCTGCTGTATCATCTATATAGATTTTTGCATCATACAAATCTGCCATCGCCTTTGCAAGCTTTTCCCAATCTTTTGCCTGAACATTACCCGTCTTAAGTCTTTGGGTATCAACTTCTGCTTCAGAACACATAAGACGTTGCGCCAGTTGGTCTTTTGACATTTCTAACGAGAATATCGCCACAGGAACTTTTGCCCTTAGTGCAACGTTCTGTGCAATGTTCAGTGCCAATGCCGTTTTACCCATTGCAGGACGTGCCGCAAGAATAATTAAATCTGATTTCTGCAAACCGTTTGTATATGTATTAAGTTCATAAAAACCGGTATCAACACCTGTAAGCTGACCTTTATTGTTTGCGCGTTCTTCAATCTTTGCATAAACATCGTTAACAATATCTTTTATTGAAATAAGTGATTTTGACGCTTTCTGTGATGCAATATCAAATATTAATTTTTCTGCCTGCTCAAGTGATTCTTCAATCGGATTAACATCATACCCCGTGGAAATAATCTCAGAACCTGCATTTATCAATGAACGTTTAATAGCTTTTTCCTGAACTATTTTTGAGTAATACTCAATATTTGCCGTTGTAATTGTGTTATAGCTTAAATCGTTAATAAAAGCACGTCCGCCCACCAATTCTAACTTCTGATTAATATTCAGAGTATCGGAAACTGATACAATATCAATATTTTCGCTGTTATTGTATATCTGAAGCATAGCTTCATAAACGTATCTGTGAGCCGGTTTATAAAAAGATTCCGGTTTAAGATGTTCAACAATCTTATTCATACAGGAAGGATTCACCAAAATTGCACCGAGAATAGCTTCTTCAGCTTCAATATTCTGAGGCATTAACTGTGATAAATCTTCCGGCGACGGTTTCTTTTTGTTAGCATATGATGTTGACATAATTTTATTCCTATTATTTAACAGAGAGGAAAATATCCCCCTTTACTGCTATTTACACTCCATATTTTAAGATTAACAATAATGATTATTATAATCAACACATTATTACAACGAGTTAAGGTAAATTTTTGTAAAAATTTTTAGTTTTAAGCATGGTATAATTTTTCTATGAATATTTTGGTAACAGGTGCAACAAAAGGAATCGGCAAAGCTATCGCTCAAAATATTGAAGGGCGTATTTTTGCTGTGGGAAGAAATGAAGATTTGCTCAAATTGTATTCAGACTATTTTGTTTGTGACCTCTCAGACAAAGAACAGCTTGAAAATCTGGGTAAATATATTGAAGAAAATAATATTGATATTTTAATTAACAATGCAGGTGAATACATTTATTCCCCGATAGATGAAATCGAATACGAAAAGCTTGAGCATATTATGAGGGTTAACCTTGAAGCACCTCTCTATTTGATATCAAAAGCTGTTCCAAATATGAAAAAAAACAAGTGGGGCAGAATAATAAACATCGGTTCAATCAGTGGTGTTATGGGTGAAGCGTGTGCAAGCCTCTATTCAGCTTCAAAATCAGGCTTAATCGGGGGTACAAAAGCTCTTGCTTTAGAACTTGCAGAATACGGTATCACGGTAAATACCATCAACCCCGGCTGGGTTGATACAGAGATGGGTAACAATTCTGCTAATGACGGAGAATGGACAAAAGAAGAAGTTCTTGAATGTATTCCGCAAAAGCGTTTTGTTTCTCCTGAAGAAATTGCAGGTATGGTAAAATACCTGATATCAGACGAAGCAAAAGGTGTTACCGGGCAGTCAATCAATCTTTGCGCCGGTCTGAGTGTAGGTTTTTAGGTGCCTTGTATGTCTTTATTCAAGTTGTTTTTAATATTCGTTAAAATTGGTGCAATTCTTCTCGGCGGAGGATACGTTATTCTTCCGATTATGCAGAATGAGTTTGTGGACAAGCATCACCTCATATCACGTGAAGAGTTAATCAATTATTTTGCAATATCACAGTCGCTTCCGGGAATTGTTGCCGCAAATATCTCAATGTTTGTCGGATACAAATTAATGGGCAAATCGGGTGCGCTCGCCGGAATGTTCGGAATTATTTTTGTTCCGTTTTGGTGCATAATCCTTCTTGCTTCAGTTTTGAGCCTATTTCTTAATAATATTCACGTTCTCGGAGTAATGTGGGGAATCGGTGTTGCCGTTGTTGCTCTGATATTGCTTACAACAAGAGAACTCTGGCATAATTCAAAAAGAGATTTGTTTTTTCATACGATATTCATACTTGCTCTTGTTGCACTGCTGATTTTCAAATCTTCACCCGTTCAGACAATATTGTTTTTTTCGGTTCTGGGGGTACTATATAAAGCTTTAACAAGAAAGGGGGTAAGTAAATGATTTACCTGACTCTTGTTTATGAGTTTTTTAAAATCGGTATCTTTTCTTTTGGAGGAGGATATGCCACCATACCGTTTTTATACAATATCTCGGAGGTTTACGGCTGGTACTCAATAAAAGAGCTTACAAATATGGTTGCGATAGCATCAATAACTCCGGGACCGGTGGGTATAAACGTTGCAACATTTGCAGGGCTTAAAACAGCAGGAATATTGGGTTCTGCGCTGGCAACTGTTTCAGAGATGCTTCCGTCACTTTTCCTTGTAATTATTGTTTCAAAAATTTTAACCAAATTCCACAAAAACTTTTTTGTAAAATCTCTCATAGAAACACTTAAACCTATAAGTTGTGCGCTATTACTCTCTGTATCGATAGGGCTTTTAAAGCCGCAGATAACGGATATTAAAGCAATGATATTGCTCGCAGTTCTTCTTTTGATAAGCATGAAATCAAAAAAATCACCCTTATTTTATATGCTCATTGCCGGTTGCACAGGTGCTGTCATTAGTTTTCTGTAAAGAAAATTTATTCTTCTTTTAAAGTGTCCCTGTATTTGTTTTTTTCTTTCATAACTATCTTAAGTTCTACACGTCTGCTCTTTGCATAGTCTTCTTTTCCGTTAGAAAAAATCGGATTTGAATAACTTGCACCTTCGACAATTACCATTTTGTGCAATTTATCACCGTTTTGTTTGTTATACGGAGTGTTTATCATAAAATTGGCAACAGAATATGCACGTTTTAGACTCAGTTCCATATTTTTCATATACTGCTCATCCTGAGAGTATTCACCTTTATACGTCTGTGAATCGGTATGTCCCTGGATAATTATTTTATCTATATTTTTATTCAGATACTCATTTGAAAACAAAGAATCCAAATAAGCAGGTGCGAATTTCGACAGATACATTTTACCCTTAGGAGAAAGTTCATAGCTGTTAAGCTCAAACAATTCCAAATCCGAGATTTTTACAACGCCCGTTACTCCGTTTATGGAAGCGTCTATATTTTGTTTTTTCAGGGTTTCCTGCAATGCTTCCGCAGCTTTTTGCTGTGATGTTGTACGTTCTATCTTTTCCGCAAAACTTGTCATATATGTATAGAAAAACAGAATAATAAATACAAGCACCAAAGCTGTCATTAAGTCAGTCATTGTTACCCAGAAAATATTGTTTTCGGAATTTTCCACTTTTTTTAAATTTATACGCATTAATAACCCTTCTTATCAACTAGAAAAGCTTGTCAACAACATCACCGCCGTTATTTTTGCCTAACAATTCATTAAGTTTGTTCAAACTGTACAAAATATTTTCAAGATAAGGTGTTGTTGTTTCTCCGATAGTTGTCGTCATAGCCTTTGCGAAATTTTCAGGCAGAGCACTCAAAAGCTTTTCGGTTGTATTTCCCTGAAGTTTATACTCTTTAACAAGGTCAATTAAAAACTTCTCGCTTGTAACAACGTCAAAGATTCTTACAAACTCCTGCTGGATTAACAAGTAATAGTGTTTACACATGCGGTTATACATTATTTTTTCAATAAGCATAAAGAGTAATGAAAAACCTACCGCAAAAACGGAACACAATGCCGCTATTTGTATATTTGTTATAAGACCGTTCAAAGAGCTTGTAACATTCACATTATCTGCAAAACTTACTTCTCTAAACGCTATTGCCATTTTTAAAAACGTAAAAAACGGACCTAAGCCTGTTAGTATTGTTGGCATAGTCTGAATAAATTTATGATTGATTTTTGAAGATACAAGTGTTTCTTCATTAAAGAAATACGGAGCATCTATTGTTAAAAATATATCCGTTTGCGGTTCAGAAGATGCTTTCATATTTTGCGATAAATAAAATTTATCCGGAAAAATCAATGCCTTCTTAAAATCTTCCCATATTACAGAAGTATATGAGTTGGAAGTCATATATGAATCCAGCTGTTTAAAACGATATGAGATTTCTTTTTTATCTATATTTTTTAATGTATCGCTAATTTCTTTAAGATTAGAATGTACTCTTGAATAATTTTTAAGAGTTATAAAAATAAAACACAAAAATACCGATACAATTATCAGGATTGCAGGTTCTGTAAAAATACTAATAAACGTCATAATTACCCTCCTTATAAAGTATAGCATAATGTTTAATATTAGACTATAATTTTTAATATGGAATGTCCTAAGTGTCATAAAATAATACCGGATAATGCAACCGTCTGTACGCACTGCCACAAAGTGCTTAGTCTTACTTGTCCTAATTGTCACTCAAGCAGCAAAAACAGTATCTGTGAAAAATGCGGATATCTGATTTTGGAAAAATGTGCGAAGTGCGGGAAAATGGTACCGACAAATACAGATAAATGTAAATGCGGTCTGGAAGTCACAAAAAGCATTGCGTGTAATGAATGTGAAACAGATGAGTTTGCATCTCTAACGGTTAATTTTGGTTCCCTTAAGGCTATTCGGAACATATTATCTTCACAGGAGCTTTATACAAAGTTTTTGGTAAAACTCAAAAACCTTATGCAGACCCAATTAAAAAACTTTGAAGGTTTAATTGTTTTATACAAGGATACTTATGTAATAAACTTCAACAAAGAACTCTCTTTTTCTTCATCGGCAAACAAAGCGATAAGACTTGCTCTGAAGTTACTCAACGCACTTTCGGGACTGAATACGAGAATGCAAGAGGAACTGGGCTGTCCGATAAAAATAAGTATTGTTATACAAAAAAAACAGGCAGAAAACCTGTTGGTTAACAAGTCTGTTGAAAATAACGTCAAACCCCTTATGCTAAAAAAGAATAACAAAAAATACCTGAGGGGAATGGAAGTTATAATTGACCAATATACCCAGGATTGCATATCAAACAACTACAAAACAGATTCCCTTTATACGCTTGAATATAACGGCAGTACAGTTATGTACTATGAGGTTTTACTTGAAAATTACATCCTTCCGCCAAGTACGGAAGAAGATACTCCGACTGATATAAACAAACAGCAGACAGACATTGAAAAAAATAATAATAATGAAAAAAGTGATATTTTTAGCTTTAATGTTTTTGACATAAAAGCAAAGTGTAATTTTGAAAAATGTTCAGCAGGCGAGCTCCTCAGCAAACTAAAACCTGAGAATAAAATTATAACGTTAAAATCCGAAAAAGAACTTCAAGTCAGGATTTCAGACCTTGTTAAAACATATAAAAAAGCCGGATATACTCCGCTTTATGTTTCCTGCAATGAAGATTTATGCTACAAACCGTGGGGATTTTTTGAAAAACTGTTTAAACAGTATTACGGACTTTCCGTAACAAACGGGCTTATTAATCCGGCACGTGACTGCAGGGGATTTAACAGCATAAAAAACTTAATCCTCGGAAAACCTGCAAAAGCATCAACGCCTGAAGATGCGAGATTTGCCCAAATGGAATTGTTTGCCAGATTCCTTACTTCACTGAAAAAATGCGTTATCATAATCGACGGCTTTGAAAAACTGGATGACACGTCTGTTCAGACGCTGGATTTATTCTTTGATAAATTTAAAAACATTAATCCAAATTTTATATTTATTACAGATATGTCAACGTCGGTTCATTCAAAAATAAAAGGACTGTTAAGAACTCCTGTTTATACTGAATACACCATCACAAAAAGCAGCATAACATCATTTTTATCAGAACTTAAAGAGGATGCAGCAGATTTTATAAACTCGTTCTATTACGAAAAAATCAAAGATAATTTTAACGGTTCGGAATTATATTTTGATCACGCACTTAAATATCTTTTGGACAAAGACGTTCTGGTAAGCTTTGAAGACAAACTTATCATAAGAAGCAACAGTTCTGTTCTTATTCCAAAAACATTCGGACAATTAATTAAAACCCGTCTTAAGACCTTAGGTAAAAAACAGGATGCATCAATGATTCTGGCATACTCTGTATTTCTCGGAGAAAGACTGGACTTTGAAACCCTCGAAGCACTTGGAATAAAGAACATCGAAGAAAACGCAAAAATCCTGGAGCAGAGCGGATTTACATACACGCATAACGCCTCAATATACGTAAACAATTATTCACTTGTAAGCCCAATCCTGATGTCTTCTCTGAAAAAAGACATGATTGAAATGCTTGCAAAAAATATTACGGGTAAACTCGGCAAACTCATTGACAGCACAACCCTCATAAAATTAATGGGAATATTGTCTATCTATAAGGAAGAATACCTGCTTCTCTGGAAAAATTCACAGTTTGCAATTACAACCGGCGACTATGATGCTTATCTCAAAAACTGTCTCGGATTCCTTTCAATAATTGAAAAAATTAAAGGCAACATCAAGAAAGATGACATCGAGAATAACAAAAAAGAAGTTTTTGAAAATATACTGATGAGTCTTTATAATTACTCTCCGGCAAAAATATACTCTATTGAAAATATTTTGCTGGTAGATGCTATAAATAAAAATGACGATGAAAAAATTGTTAAGCTGTCAAACCTTATGCTTCAGGGCGCACTTATATCGTCAAATTATACGGACGCGCTCTCTCTTCTGCACAATATTTTGGAAAGACTTGAACATCCTGAACTAATTGTTGACGGAGTTTTAAATACAAAATTCTTACTTCTCTCACTAATAAACATTGAGATTTTATTCAATATTGGTGAATACAGAGATTGTATTGAAATAGGAGAACAGCTTATCGGAGTTTTGAATCCGGATAATTTGGTCTCAATAAAACCAAACAATTTTTCTCTGAATCTGTTTATAAGCCACCTGCTTGACACTTTCAAACTTGTTGCACTTGCAAAAGTTTTAACTCTTGATGATGATATTGAGCATTTCTTTGATTTGGTTAATAATGCATTTAACGAAGATTTACCGGAAAAGAATTGCATAAAAGCTCTGAAAGAATTTCTTGCAGGAAAAGATTATGTACCGTCAAATGTTGAAGATGAAAACCCGTTTTCAAAAATTGTATTCCTGATATTGCAGGAATTGTCCTCTATAAAAGACTATAAAACATTTGCAATGAATATCTATCAGGCAAAACTTCTTGCCACAGACATCCATCAGACAGGACTTGAATACATCTGCGACCTGCTTATAGCTTATGCTTATGCAAAAATAGGTATTATAAGCAAAGCCTCATATATTTATAATGATGTTCATGAAATCTCGAAAAGCTCTGCTATATTCAATACAACGATTCTTGCAAATTATTTTATTGCGCTGACAAAAATTGACTGCAACGAAATTGATGATGCGCTTATTATCATAAGCGATGCCCTTGATGAGCTCCAAAGACATGACAACCAGTCAAAAGTATTTTTTGCAATGTTTGAAAAACTGTATATTGATACAATGAAAAATAACAACAGACCGTTTAATTTAAAAACAGAATGGCAAAAGCTTAAAAATTCAGCACCCGGGGGAGAGCTTGCACGCATATTTAAAGAAAATGACATTGAGGAAGGTTATACAAATCCTGAAGCAGAAGAACCGGATATTAAAGAAGAATATGACGACTTAGCTGAAATGGTATCAGATACAGAGTTTGAAAATAATGAATTTAAAACGGAAGAGCATGAATAGTTTTAAACAACACAATGTGAGCCATACACGACAGCTCACATTACAGTTTGTTTATAAGCCATTTCCTGCTTAACATGTGTTTTATCTTACTACTTGCCCCTTTTTTCACAAAGAGTCGGTATGCCGATAAGAGCAAGATAGAATACACATCCGAATAATACTAAATTTAATACTTCCATTTTTAATACTCCTTTCCTGAGCATTTTCAGGGATTTTGCATGCTTAAAAACACCCCTACATATTCTTCATTCCACGCATAGTATATTTAATAACAATCAAAATATAAAATGTTACAAAACTTAATATTCCATGTTAACTTTAGTAATAATTTAGTGTATTATCATGTTAGGAGGCTTTAATTGAGTCAGGGCTACGAAAATTTTAATAACACGGAGACTTCCTTCAGAAAGTCAACGCTTATACAAGAGAGAATAGGGCTTGTTTCCACTCATATGTACAAGCAGTTTTTGGATTATCAGCATGCAACTCTTAATACGACAGAGATTTTTGCTGAAATGATTGATAACCTAAAAGCAATAGCTGATTCTCTCAAGCAGTCTTTTGCATCAAGAGGAATTACTGCCCAAAACATATCTGTTGAACATGATAAAGATAAAAGTATTGTTATTATCAATATTTTGTGGCATACAATTAGCCTTACAACCAGATGCAACTTTGAACCTCAGGCTTTGGACAGAGGAAAAGGCGTTCCGCCTATGTTTTCAGGTCGTATAATGGCAATAAACGGTAATTACTATGAACTGACTGAAGGCAGACAAAATCGTAATGATATTATGGAAGTTCTGCTTGAAAAAGAAGTTGCATCATTATTTGTTCCTGCAGACAAATCACAAAACTCAATTTTCAAAATCAGACACCTCGCAAACAGAGAATTTTTCTTAAACAACACTGACGCTTCAAGAGAATTTGTATTAAAAATTATTGAAACAGTTTGCGGCGGTGGTGTTTACCACGAAGAAGGTTCAAGAAAAACTTTTAATATAATATAAGTAACAATTTTATCCCACGCTATTGATTTGTTAATATATTTGTGTTTATTTATAGATGAGCGGGTATCCTCTTTCAACCCGTGTCAAGTTAGAGGTAACGGCTGAACCTCAATTACACTGGACCATAATAAAAAGAAGGAAATTAACATGTTAAAAATCAGATTAAAAAGATTAGGTGCAAAGAAAGCTCCTACATACAGAGTTATCGTTATCAACTCAACTACAAAAAGAGAAGGTCGTCCGATTGAAGAACTCGGTTATTACAATCCTAAGACTAAAGATATGAAGTTAAACAAAGCATCTGCTGAAGCTTGGATTTCAAAAGGTGCACAACCGACTGATACCGTTAAGTACTTAATTGCTAACTGCAACGAAGATGGTACTTTGAACTATAAAAAATCAGAAACAGTAAAACTTTCTAAGAAAGCACTTGCTAAGAAAGCTGCCGAAGAAGAAGCTAAAAAAGCAGCAGAAGAAGCTGCAAAAGCTGAAGCAGAAGCTGCAAAAACAGCAGAAGAAACTCCTTCAGAAGAAGCTGCTCCGGAAGCTTAGTTCAAGATTATATGTTTATAAAAAGAGGTCATCAAATGATGACCTCTTTTTATTATTTTTTCATCTTTAATACAAAATTTTTTGCCCATTCCATTAAATCAGGATATTTGAGATAGTGATAACCGTGTTCAAACCATTCCGCCTGACTTCTTGAGAGCGTTTTTATGCCGTTTTTTATTTCATAAATAAATACGTACATTCCTGTCCTGTCCGCTCCGGCTTTGCAGTGTAAGTGCGCTTTTCCTCCGTTCTTTTTTACTTCTTCAACCTCACGCAGAAATCTGTCAATATTTTCTTTTGTTGGTTTTGTTGTTATGGAAGGTATGCTGTGGTATCTTAAACCCGCCTTTTTGACCTCTGCCTCTTCGTCAAAGTTAACATCAGGCGTGTGCATTGTTCTGAAGTTAAACAGGTCTGTAACGCCCTGTTCTCGGAGCCATTTAAAATCTTCTTTTTGAGGCTGGGCGGAACGTGACAGGTATTTGTCAATGACCTTATAATTTTCAGGTTTTCCAAAAAAATTTACCTGTGATAATGTAATTTTCATAAAAACTCCTATATGGATTAAAAAACGTGTAAAAATTTTATTTGTCCATATTTTTGATAAAGTTTATTGCTTCCTCTTTTGTATTAACTTCTCCGTTAAGCTGTGCTTCATGGAGTTCGTTCATAATTTTTCCGAGCACGGGAGACTGTGTTATTTCAAGTATCTGCATAATTTCATGTCCGTCTAATAATTTAGGCAGGGGTTTAAGAGTCGGTTTAACTTCAAGATAAAAATTCAGTAATTTGTTTAGGCCGTTAATATTATTTTCAGTCATTTCTTTTGTAACAGCTTCGCCCTGAGCTGAAAGCCTGTCAGCTTTTGCCAGTATGATATTATCAATAACATTATCTTCCATTTTTCTGACATAACGCATCATAATCTTGTTATCCAAGCTTGGTGATACTATTACATTTGAGGGGTAAATATGGTATCTGACCATTTTTGAAATATATTCAATTTGCTTGTTAGAAAATTTTAAATCTTTTAATAATGATTTTACTAATTTTTCACCTTCAACGTCATGCCCGATAAAACGGTGACGCCCTGATTCTTCAATTGTCCAGGTTGATGGTTTTCCGATATCGTGCAGAAATCCTGCAAGTTTAAGATGATTAATTCTGGGGTATCCGCCAAAATCTGTTTTGTTAAGATGCTCCAAAATCTCACTGTTGGCATTTTTGTACTGAGTTTCTATCTGCTTTACCGTTTCAATAACGTGATGTATCAAATCAAGATGATGATGTGTATTGGCAGGTATTTTTTTTATGTCTTTTACGCAAGGGAAAATAATTTCTAGAATTCCTGAATCGAGCATTTTTAACAGTGTCTCAGAAGTATATTTTCCACCGAACAGTTTCACTATTTCATCATGGATACGTTCTTTTGCGGGTAAATGTAATAAATCCTTATGCTTAATAAGTATATGTTCCAGCTCTTCATTTACCCCAAACCCTGTTGTTGCCATAAATCGGTACGCACGAAGTATTCTGAGTGGGTCATCAATAAAATTTTCTTCTTTTATTGAGCGAATACGTTTGTTTTTTATATCCTCAATCCCGCCTGTCACATCAATAAACTTATTTTCTTTTAAATCATAAGCGATAGCGTTTATTGTAAAATCTCTTCTCATCAGATCTTCTTCGATAGTATCTCCGCAAAGCTCTGATATATCGAGATAGTTTTCTTTATCTTTTAAAACAAGACGGTAAATTTTGTTTTCACTGTCTAAAGTAATAAAAGTTGCATCAAGGGATGAAGCAAGTTTTTTTGAGAATTCTTCAGCACCTTTAACAGAGATATCTCGGTCTTTAACTTCGACTATATTTACTCCCGTCAGAAAATCACGAACATAACCGCCTACAAGATAGCCTTCATGAATATCTTTTAAAATAAAATCATCCCTGATATTCATAAACAATATCTCCTATGGCAACGGTTACGGCTGTATCTGCTTTTAATATCAAATCTCCGAGTGATATTACAGGTAAATTTTTATCTTTAAACAGCGCAAACTCACTTTGTGAAAATCCGCCTTCCGGTCCTATTATAATAAGGATTTTTTCACCCTTTTTTATCGGATTATTACCCAAATATTGTTTTAAACTCTGTTCTGTTGAACGTTCGCCAAAAACAATAATGCGGTCAAACTCTTTGTCTAAAACTTCCGTTAGATTTGTCACACCATAACAAGTCGGGATTTTAGCTCTTTCACATTGTTTAGAAGCTTCAAACATTACTTTCTGCCATTTTTCAATTTTAGATTCCGCAACTTCTTTTTTTACTGCGCAATTATCAGTTAAAACAGGATAAACTCCTCTCACTCCGAGTTCTGTTGCTTTTTCCATTACCGTTAATTGTGAATCGCTTCTCAAAGGTGACTGTGCAAGATATAAATCAAACCCCAAATCTCTTTTTGAAGGGTAAATATTTTTTGCTTCACAAATTATTTCATTGTTTGTAATTTCTGTAATTACCGTTTCATATTGCATTTGATTTTCATCAATAAGCAATAGATTTTCGCCGACTCTAGCACGAAGAGCACGTGCAATATGACGGTAATTTTCCTTATCGTTAATTATTACCGTATTATCAGTTATATTTTCCTTTTTTACAAAAAAGTGTGGCATAAAAATAATCCTTCACTGTAACTATTATACAATAAAGGATTATTCTAATATATTGAGTTTTTGAGATAAAATAATATATTTACCCCTTTATCCCTATTCTTTATTAAAACCTATTGACTTACGTTCTGTTCCATTTCTTGTTTCAACAAATTTTTCAACAGCTTTGTCAAAATCTTCTTGTATTATTCTAAAATTACGTTTATCTTTTCCTGTTATAGTTCCGTTTTCCATCTTTTCGTGGATTCCTGCTCTGTCGTATCCGATAATGTGAGCTTCGTTTATAACATATCTGATGTCGCTGCCGCTTGTTCTTAAGTCATAAAGTTGTTTTATGAGTGCGTCTTTATCAATATTTCTGTCTAACGGTTTTTTCTTTGAATGTATATCAAAAATCTGCCTTACACCGTTTTGGTCTGGAAGTTTAACTTCAATATGCTTGCTTAATCTTCCGGAACGGGTTAACGCTTTATCTAATGACTTAAAATTATTAGTTGCACCGATAACAAACAGGTTATCCTTGCTCTGGTCCAAATCACTTATCAGTGTAAGCACCTGGTTAAGGGTTTTATCACCGTGAACATCATTACCGCCCCTTGATTTACCGATTGCGTCAACTTCATCAATAAATATTATGCTTGGTTGTTTTTCTTTTGCTTCTTCAAAAAGATTTCGCCAGTTTTCTTCCGATTCACCAACCCATTTTGATTCCATTTCAAGCCCGTTAAGACTTACAAAATTTGCATCGGCTTCATTTGCCAAGGCTCTTGCAATATGTGTTTTACCTGTACCTGGAGGTCCGTATAAAATAAAACCTCTGTTAACGTCAAAACTATCGTACATATCAGGATATTTTAGGGGATAAAGAATACTTCTTTTAAGCTCTTTTATCAGTTCATCCTGACCTCCAACGTCTTTAAACGTCACTTTGCTTGAAACTTCTTTTGTTTCTCTGGTAAGTTGAGACAACATCTTTTTATTAATTTTTTCTATTTCTGATTTTTCCATTTTAGTAAAATCTACGGCTTTGCAGAAGTTTTTTCTGAATCCGTTTAAATCGCATTTTGGTGCCGCTTTTATCTGAACAGGTTCTTTTGCCCCCGGAAGAGCAATTAAATCATCATCAAAGACGTAGTATGTGTCATAAGGAGTTAAATATTCTGTTTTGATTGTTTTAGAGTCCATCAGTTTTAACTCAAAGTCGTTTAAATTTATAATCTCTTTGTTCCAGTCTTTATCGGTAAAAAATCCCAGATAACCTCTGTATTTATGTTCGGGAAGGAAGAATACCCGTGAGATGATATTATCAATACTGTCAATGCTTTTGAGCATTTTGTTTTTTGCTTCGCTTAACTCTTTGCCCACAAGAATTAAATCTCCGGGTTCAACTTTTTCAAACATGGAAGCGAGTCTGTCTTCAAGCGGGATTTTCAAGACAATGTCCAAAGATTCTTTTGGTGAGATTCCCTGAAACATCACCTGATTATAGTTTTTATTCAAAACATTCAAATCAGTCATGTTTGAATGTTGAATATTTTTATTATTATGATTAATTTTTAAATGATTGTAATTTGCTGATATGTTGTTAATTGGATTGATTTTCATTAGAACTCCTTATTCCCCTTTATACAGTAATAAAACTGAAAAAAAATAAATTTGCTAAAAAAAAAACGTAGATTTTACAATTATTTACTTTTTTAAATAGCTTTCAAAAGATTTCTCTTCAACTTTGTACCCGCACCCTTCATGAAGCTTCCCCGGATAATTTATTTTTTTGGCCGGATAATTCCTGCACATTTTTAGCCTTTTATCATAAACAGAACAAAGTCCTTCTTCTGTTACGTATTTGCATGCGAATATTAAATTTCCTTCTTCATCTTTACCTCTTATGTAAAACCTTCTGTACTGAGGAAAAAGAAATTGCATAATTTTAAAATCCGTTGTTGTATATGTGTCCCAGGCGTACATATACCGGCAGCACTTACCACACTTAAGACACTCCCCGGTTATTTTGTACTCCATTTTTTCAGGCACAAAATATGATAAAAACTCATTTTTTAAAATCGTCAAAAAACTTAACATTCTGTCTGTGATATATCCCCATAAATATTTATTTGGTAAAATATAGTTAATAATATACTACACCGCTCTAACCGTAGTCAATAAGAATTGAGCATTAAACAGGAGTTAAATATGGGCTATTATAATGTACCCGGCAACAGAAGGCGCAGAAATAAAGGAAGAATCTCGGTAGATAATCCTGTTGCAACCTTTTTATTATATTCGGCAGTATTTTGTATAGGAATAATTTTAGCAGGATTTATTGCACTTAAACTTTATCTTGTTTCTCTGCCGCCGATAAAGAACCTAAACACATTAAAGCCTAATATTGTTACAACTTTTTGTGCAGGCAACGGTGAAGTTATTAAAACATTTGCAGCTTATGCTTATTCCAATGTTGAACTTAAAGAAGTTCCGGAACAGCTTGTAAACGCACTTGTTGCAACCGAAGATAAAAACTTTTACAAGCATGAAGGGTACGATTTATTGGGTCTTGCCCGTTCTATGGTTGCAAACGTTCTTGCAGGGCACGTAGTTCAGGGAGCCAGCACAATCACCCAACAGCTCTCAAGAATCCTGTTCCTTTCTAATGAAAAAACTTTTACCAGAAAAATTAAGGAGCTTCAGGTTGCTGCTCAAATAGAAAAGACTATCTCAAAAGACAAAATTCTGGAAATGTATCTGAACAATGTTTACTTAGGTTCAGGAGCCTACGGAGTAAAGGGTGCGGCAAAAATTTATTTCAACAAGAATCTTAATCAGTTAACCCTGCCTGAAATGGCTCTTATTGCCGGATTACCTCAGGCACCTTCCGTTTATTCTCCTTATCATAATAAAGATTTGGCTATAAAACGCAGAAACCAGGTTTTGCTCAGAATGTATAAAATGAAATACATCGACAAAAAAACCTACGAAAATGCAAAAAAAGCACCTGTTGTGCTTTCAACAATGCCTATAATGTATGCAACAAACAAAGCTCCGTATTTCTGTGACTATGTAATGAAAGAACTTCAGAAACTCGGATTCTCGGAAGATGAAATTGTTAACGGCGGTTTAAAAGTTATAACAACTCTTGATTATAATGCACAGGTAAAAGCAAATGAGGCAATCCTCACAAATTTAAAAGCCTGGGGTATGACAAAAGACAAAAACCAGGCAGCTGTCTTTTCATTCAGTCCTGTTGACGGCAGAATTCTCGTTTATGCAGGCGGAAAAGATTATACAAAGAGCCAATATGACAGAGTTTCTCAGTCACAAAGACCTTCCGGTTCGGCATTTAAACCGTTCATATATACGGCAGCAGTTGAAAAAGGTCTTTCACCAAACGATATGATTGAAGATTTACCTGTTAAAATCGGCAACTGGACACCAAGGAACTACGGAAATAAATACAGAGGGAAAATACCTGTTTATACAGCTTTAATGGTGTCGTCAAATGTATGTGCGGCAAGGATTATGGATATGATAGGCGTAAGACCTGTTATACAGCTTGCAAGAGTTATGGGTATATCTACTCCCATACCTTATGACTATACTATTGCACTGGGTTCAAACAGCGTAAAACTGTTTGAGATGACAAGAGCCTTTGGTATATTTGCAAACGGAGGATACAAAGTAGAACCGTACGCTATTGAAAGGGTTGAGTCCTCAAGAGGAACAATTCTTTATGAATCAAGAAAGGCAAGAACAAGTAAGGTTCTAAATATCAATACCGCAGCGACAATGACAGCAATTATGAAAACCGTTATTACAAACGGCACAGGGCGTGCCGCTGATATCGGAAAACCTGCTGCCGGCAAAACAGGTACAACTGATGACAGTAAAGATGCATACTTTATAGGATACACGCCAGATGTTGTAACGGGTGTCTGGGTAGGTAATGACGATAATTCTCAGATGGGTGGAGTAACAGGAGGAACAATCCCTGCAAAAATATGGCACGATGTTATGATTGTAGCAACTCAGTCGTACGGGAAATCTGATTTTGAATATCCGGAAGTCATTTTAAATCCGTTCAAAGCTTCAAGTGTTTCAATAATAAAACAGGGAGCAGATTATAAAAAAACCGAAGATGATGAAGAAAATAATAAAAATTCTGCTACGGAATCAGACGGCAGTGAAAACATAGAAAAAGCAACTCCGCCGATACCAAATGTTATAAAGCCGTTCCCGTTAAAAATGGAACCGGCTGCATCCAAAAAAGCTCCGGCAACAATTGATGTTCCAATAGAAAGAGTGGAACCGCAAAATAATTACGCACCTGTTCCGACACACACAGCCCCCGTCGGTCAGTAATATACAAAACAAAGGAAATAATAAATGCAAACAGATGAAATTAAAATATTATCCGGTGAAAACCCTAGTCAAAATGCCGGCTTTGAACTAAATGACAAAATGATTGATTATGAAACAAGCAAAAATTTAAGCTATGCTGATATCATCAGTCTTTCAAAAGGTTTGGATGTAATAAGCGAATTTTATGATGTATTCGCTTCGGCAACCGTCACTCCTGTCGGAATATGTGCTGTATCTTTGGGAAAAACATTAGAAGAGGCAGTTACAAATGTTATGGATTCTAATCCGATTGATTTTATATCATCAACAATTGTTTTATCAAAAGAAGTTGACAGCGATTTGGCTAAAATGCTTAAGGAAACACATATTATTGCAGCACCCGGATTTACAAAAAACGCAGTTGAATATTTCGATACACATGATGTCTGCTACGTTACAATAAAAACGCCTTTAAAAGATTATAAAAAATATTTATCAAACAATACCGTTGTAACACCGCTTGGTTCATTAACCCAGACGCCTAATTTAAGTGAGCTAAACAAGGATTCTTTTAAGGTTGTTACAAAAACAAAACCTACAACAGAGCAGGTTGAAGATGCCGTATTTGCCTGGAAAGTTGCAAAACACGTTTCATCAAAAGCAATTGTAATCGCAAAGGATCTTAAAACAACTGCCATTGCACAAGGGCTTCAATCCGCATCAATTGAGTATGCTCTTGATTATTCCTGCGACAGATCAAAAGAATCAATTCTTGCATCAGATATGGGTATTTCGACTCACGACTTGAACGTTGCAGCTCAGGGCAGAATCTCATTAATAATTATCCCGTTTGCTCCAAAAGATATCATCGCAGCGGCTGATAAATTCAACATCTCAATAATCGAAACAGGATTTACAAATATTTTATATTAAGAGTAGTAAATATTTCTTTTTATATTGTCGTCAATTGCGTATTTGTGATAAAATATTTGTATAAATTGCTGTGGAGCCATTAGGTGAGAAATTTATCATTTTTATATAAAAATTTAATAGCGTATGCTTTGGTATTGACTGCCCTAACAATACCGAATTTAGTGTGTTCCGCAGAAGAAAGTACAGTAATTAACGAAACGGATTATATTGAAGAAACCTCCTATGACTCAAACACAGCATATATCAGCGACATAGAGATTTTAGGTTCAAATATTATAAAACCCGATTATATTTTATCAAAAATGAAGCTGAAAAAAGGCGAACTTTATGATAAAGATTTAATGCAACAGGATTTGAAAACTATTTACAAATTAGGGTATTTTACGGAAAGAATGAAAGCTATTCCGGTAAAAAACTCCAACGGTACAATCTCGCTAAAAATCATTGTAGAAGAGAATATACCTGTTACAGATTTCACAGTTGAAGGCAATACAGTCGTCTCTACGGAAGAGATTATGCAGTACCTTCTTCCACTGAAAGGCAAACCACAAAATATCGCAGCAATTAACAAAGCAATAGAGCAAATCAACCAATGTTATTACAACAAAGGATACATTTTATCCAAAATTGACTCTATCTATGATGACCCAGACGGAACACTTAACATAAGCATTACAGAGGGCAGAATTAACTCTATCTCAATTAAGGGGAATGAAAAAACAAAAGAATACGTAATTGAACGTAATATTATGACAGAGCCGGGAACTGTCTATAACGAAAACCAAATGAAACAGGATTTGGTAAGATTATATTCTACTCAGGCTTTTAAAGATGTTAACAGAACAATTGAAGCATCACCGGACGACCCGGATAAATATGATATTACGATAGAACTTAAAGAACAAAGAACTGCATCTGTTTCTCTCGGTGGTGGTCTTGACTCAGCAACCGGTGTTTTTGGTTCAGTCGGTATATCAGATAACAACTTCAGAGGCAGAAACCAAAGAGTATCAGTATCCGGTATGGTTGGTTCCGGTGTAATGATGAGTGATTCTTCTATTCTGAACAGAATTAACTATCAAGGTGAAATCAGTTTCTTTGAGCCTCACTTCTTAAATGCTGATAACTCTCTAATGAGCAAAATATATTACAGAGATTTGGGCAGTTACACAATTCCGCTTGCAACAGAAAGACGAATTGGTCTTGAAGGAACGATTGCTCACCGTATGAAAACCAACAAGCGTATGTCTTCTACATTAACTCTGGGCGGAGAATATGTTGATTTCAAAGAAGGCGATTTTCCGAAAATTGCCGGTATGTACAGGTCTCACGGCTTAGATATCAAAGACCGTGCAAAAGAACTTGAAGGCGGATTTTTCCTGAGAGTTGCTCCGGGTCTGTCTTATGATTCAAGAGACTCCGCAATAAATCCGCGTCACGGTGTACTTGCGTCTGTTAAATTTGAAGAAGCTTTCGGGCTCAGTCATTTCAATCAGACGAATGGTCGTTTAACAGGTATGGCTAAAAAATACATCCCAGTTGCAAAGAAATCTTCTTTGACAATTACCGGACGAGGCGGACTGAAAGTACACGGAAGTTCAGAATTTCCTGAATTTATGGCATATCGTTTAGGTGGACCTTATACAATAAGAGGTTACAAGGTTAACGGCGTAGGTACAGGTACTTCATTCATTATGGGTTCTGCAGAACTTGCAACTCCGATACCATTCTCTGACAGATTAAAACTTGCATTCTTGCAAAACCTGAGAATAACATTCTGGGTTGATGCAGGTACCGTATTCAATCCGACAACGTCAAGTATTATTTATGACAGACCAAATCATGCCATATCTGCCGGTATCGGTTTGAAAATCAACATGCCGGGTGTCGGACCATTATCTATTGACTACGGCTTCCCGCTTACAAATCCGGGACCGAACGGAAACAAACATGGCTACTTCACTTTTGGTGTTGGCGATATGATGTACTAGGGTAAATAATAAACAAAATAATATTAAAAATCGTTAAATAAATGATAAAACAATGAAAGGAGTTATAATATGAGAGGATTAAAATTAGGACTTGTGGCATTAGCAATTTTGGCAATGACAAATATAGCAAATGCTGGAGGAGTGGGATATATTGACTACTCAAAAGTTATTGATAATTATGACTATGCAAAACAAGTTACAAAAGAAGTTGACGCAAAAGGCTTGGAAATGCAGCAATTCCTTGTTGACAAGGAAAAAGAATACAAAAACCTTGATACACCTTTGAAAAAACAAACTTTTGAAGACAGAGTTTCTCAGGAATTCAAAGCAAAGGAATCCGCTTACGTTGCTCTCAGAGAAAAAAGAGAAAAAGAAGTTTATGACAGAATACAAAACGCAGCAAAATCTGTTATGGTAGAACAAAAGCTTGATGCTATTATGGACGCAAGGGGTGTTTTTGTTGGCGGAGTTGATATTACCGATATCGTTATCCAAAAACTTAAAACTACAAAATAGTTTTTGTTATAACTTTATCTAAAGAACAAACTGTGTTTGATGAAGAAAGGCTTGTATGTACAACAAAAAAATGCAATATATTATAAAATCAGTACCGACAGACGACAAACAGGCACTTGAAGATTTACTTAACCAGATGTCTGAAGAGGGCTGGGATTTATATACTATGCACGAAGTTGAAACAGAATCTTCTTACGATTTTAACTGTATATTTATGCGTCAAAAACAAGACGAAGAACAAACCGACTTAGACGATATTGTTAACATTACAAGTTTTAAATACCGTATGGAAAAAATGCTTGCAGCACCATCAAGTCCATACGCTTCCTGTAAAGAGATTCAGCTGAAAATCTCCAACCAGAAAGAACGTATCAAAAAAATCAAATCGCAGCTTGAAAGCGATAACTTATCTCCTAATGAAAAAAATAAACTCAATACCCAAATGTCAGATGAGCTTAAGCAGCTGGAAAATTTAAAACAATCATTGGTTAACGAGATTTCTCCTGATACAATGTTTGCAACAATAAAAGAAGAAAAATTTGTTGTTAACCTGTCTGAAGAAATTTTAGAAGTTATATCTATGGAAGCAAACGATAATCTGCTTGCAGAAACAGTTAAGATTAGACAAAAACTTGCAGATTCTTTAGGATATGTAATTCCGCACATACATTTTCATAACAGCGATGAACTTAATCAAAACGAATTCAGTATCAAAATTCATGATATTGAACTGTTGCGGACAGTTGTTTTCCCCGGATATGTTGCATACTATAAAGACGATTTAAAAGGGTATAAGCGAACGGAAGACGATATTGTTCTGACTGATGAAATAACCGGGAAAAAGCTTATCTGGATTCCTCAGGAAAAAGTAAAAGACTTCTGGCTTCACGGAATGACAGCGGTTGAATACATCGGCAAAGCAATTGAAACGGTTGCTGTCGAAGAAGTTTCAGATATTATGGATTACAGCGATGTTAACAAGTATGTTGAAAAAGTTCTGGAAACTAACTCTTTTCTTGTTGATAACATTTTACCTGATTTTATGGCTGCTTCTGATTTGAAATACCTTCTGACTTGTTTAATCAGAGAACACGTATCAGTTAAAAACATTGTTTATATATTTGAAAAAATCAATGATTATGCAGGTGAACCGACTAAAGAAGATTTGCTGGATAAGGTAAGACTAGCTCTTTCTAAGCATATTATCAAGGATTTAGCTCAGGATGGTGAGTTAAAAGTTATAGAGTTCGCTGATGAAACATTGGAAAAAATCTACGCGTTCTTTGGTGAAGATGAAGATGAAAATGTTATCAGAATCGAAGCAAAAGATGTTGAACAAATTGCAGACAGTATAATCAAATTTGCAAAATCAAAAAAAATAACAAACCCTGTAGTTGTTGCTCCAATGGATATCAGACATATGATATTTGTAATCTTGTCAGAGTTCGTACCTAATCTTACGGTTCTTGCTCATGAAGAGCTGGTAAGTGAGTGCAATATTAAATTTATCGGAAAAATATAGAGCTTATACTAATATTAAAAAACGGGGTGCATCATTTGATGCACCCCGTTTTGTTTGTTGTATATTAACTATACACCTGCGAGTTGTTTTCTCGGGCAAGCAATTGCAGCTTGAGCTGCAGCAAGTTTAGCTTGCGGAATACGGAATGGTGAGCAAGATACATAGTTAAGTCCGATTTTGTGAGCGTACTTAACAGAATCAGGATCTCCGCCGTGTTCACCGCAGATACCGCCAACGAGTGAGCTGTTAACAGCTTTACCTTCGTTGATAGACATTTCGATTAATCTTCCAACACCTTTTTGGTCTAAAGTGATGAACGGGTTAGAAGGAAGAATCTTTTGTTCAACGTAGTTCTTTAAGAACTTACCTTCAGCGTCATCTCTTGAATAACCGAATGTCATCTGAGTAAGGTCATTAGTACCATAAGAGAAGAATTCAGCTTCTGTTGCAACTTCGTCAGCTGTAAGAGCTGCACGAGGAATTTCAATCATAGTACCGAATTTGTAATCTACTCTGATACCTTTTTCGTTCATAACCTGTTCAGCAACTGCAACTAATGTAGCTTTAGCAGTCTTAAGTTCGTTGATGTGACCGATAAGAGGAATCATAATCCAAGGCTGGATTTTAGCACCTTCTTTAGCTAAATCACAGCAAGCTTCAAAGATTGCTCTAACCTGCATTTCGTTGATTTCAGGATAAGTTAATCCTAAACGGCAACCTCTCAGACCCATCATCGGGTTAGATTCTGACAAGTTTTCAACGATTTCAAGCATTTTCTCGTCTTCTGAGTAGTCTTGATTTAAAGCACGTTTTGTAGCAACTTTTTCAATCAATTCTATCTTAGAAGGTAAGAATTCGTGAAGCGGCGGATCAAGTAAACGAACTGTTAACGGTTTGTCACCTAATGCCTTAAACATTGCATAGAAGTCATTGTACTGCATAGGAAGTAAGTGAGAAAGAGCTTCTTTTCTTGCTTCTGTAGTAGATGCAATAATCATCTTTTGTACCCAAGGAAGTCTGTCCGGATCCATGAACATGTGCTCTGTACGGCAAAGACCAACACCTTCAGCACCAAACTTCTTAGCATTTTCAATATCTTTAGGAGTGTCAGCGTTAGCTTCAACGTGAAGTTCTTTGATTTCATCAACCCAAGAGAAGAATGTTTCAAAGTCTTCGTCAAGACCAGCCTGAACCATTTCAATTGCGCCTTCCATAACTTCACCTGTTCCACCATCAAGAGAAATGATGTCATCTTTGTGGAAGATTGTTCCGTCAGCACAAGTGATTGTTTCTTTAGCTAAGTCGATGATTAAGTCTTCACAACCTGAAACACAAGGTTTACCCATACCTTTAGCAACAACTGCTGCGTGAGAAGTAGCGCCGCCTCTGAGTGTAAGAACACCTTGAGAAACAGCCATACCGTGAATATCATCAGGACAAGTTTCTATACGAACCAAGATAACTTTTTCGCCTGCTTCACCACGTCTTGCAGCTTCTTCTGTATCAAATACGATTTTACCTACTGCAGCACCAGGAGATGCGTTAACACCCTTAGAAACTTTGTGAGAGTGTTTAACTTTATCCGGATTGAAGCAAGGTAATAATACTTGGTAAACTGAGTAAGGATCAACCTGGTTGATAGCTTCTTCTTTTGTAATAATACCTTCATTATACATATCAACGGCAATCTTGATAGCAGCCTTAGCTGTTCTCTTACCGTTACGAGTTTGAAGAATCCAGAGTTTGCCTCTTTCAACTGTGAATTCCATATCCTGAACGTCGTGGTAGCCTTTTTCTAATTGTTTAGCGATATTTACATATTGTTCATAGATGTCAGGCATATCTGTTTCAAGTTCAGCAATCTGTTTAGGAGTTCTGATACCTGCAACAACGTCTTCACCCTGAGCGTTAACAAGATATTCACCGTAGAATTTGTTTTCACCTGTTGCAGGGTTACGAGTGAATGAAACACCAGTTGCACAATCGTTACCCATGTTACCGAATACCATTGTTTGTACGTTAACAGCAGTACCGAAGTTGTGGTCGATTTTGTTCATGTTTCTGTAAGCAACTGCACGAGGAATGTTCCAAGAACAGAATACGGCTTCAATAGCTTCCTGAAGCTGTACATAAGGGTCTTGCGGGAATTCTTTTCCTGTAACTTCTTTAATTTTTGCTTTATAGATAGGAATCAAAGATTTCCAACCTTCAGCAGAGATTTCTGTATCAGAAGTTACGCCTTCTCTTGCTTTAACTTTTTCAACTTCAGATTCGAAGTATTTTTGTCTGTCCATTTCCCAGGCAACTGAACCAAACATAGTTAAAAATCTTCTGTATGAATCATAGCAGAAACGAGGGTTGTTTGTTAATTTAACCATAGCTTCAACTGTTTCATCGTTTAGACCTAAGTTTAATATTGTTTCCATCATACCGGGCATAGAAACTCTAGCACCTGAACGAACAGAAACTAAAAGCGGATTGTTTAAATCGCCAAATTTCTTACCTGCTTGTTCTTCAACAGTTTTAAGAGCAAATTTAACTTCGTCCATTAAACCTGCAGGCATTTTGTTACCGTGGTTGATGTAGTCCATACAAGTTTCAGTTGTGATTGTAAGTCCCGGAGGAACAGGAAGACCTAAGTTAGTCATTTCTGCAAGGTTAGCACCTTTACCACCGAGGAGCGCACGCATATCCGCGTTGCCTTCTTTGAATAGCCATACTCTTTTTTCAGCCATTTTATATTTCTCCTTCTTGATTATTTGTCAGGCATTGCCTGACCTACATTATTTTTGATTTGTAAGGGGTGCAATTCTTTGCACCACAACAATGAAAGCGTATCATGAACATATTTGACGGTAAAGGGGTTTGGGTAAATGTTTAGGGTAATTCAAGTTATTTGTTAATTTATGTAACGAAAATCGCGAGTATTCATCCTTTTAGTCTATATTTTTGAAAAAATTTTTGTAAATAACTAAAAAAATACCGCACTTTTTAAATGCGGTATTTTAATAATTTTTTCGGATTACTACTTAATGTTTGAATAAGTCCAAGCGTCAAATGTAGGTGTTTCAGAAATATTAAGTTCTTTCTTCTTTTCACCTGCCGATGTATCATCGTGAGCAATCGGAGCATATAATCTGTTATAGTATTCAATAACCATTCTGTCAGAGTTAAAGTATGCTTCTGATGTTCTGATAGCCTGACGCATAAGTCTTGCCCATTCATCTTTATCTTTGTAGTATGTAGGAATAATACGTTTTTCAATAATATCCATTACACACTTGTGATCTTGCCAATGTCTTTCTTCCCAAGGCATATCGTCATCAAGTCCGGGATATTCAACCGTATAACCGTTTATTCCGTCAAAAGTACCTTCTACTGTCCAACCGTCGAAGATTGATAAGTGAAGAGCTCCGTTCATATTAGCAGACATACCTGATGTACCTGATGCTTCAAAAGGTCTTAACGGTGTGTTCAACCAAATATCAGAACCTCTCTTCAACATACCTGATAACTGAAGTTCATAACCCGGAAGAACAACTACATTCTTTAATGAGTGAGAACGGTTTAACAGTTTGTTAAACATTTCCTTACCCATAACGTCATCAGGGTGGAACTTACCTGCAAATATAATCTGAACTTTGTCGGCATTTAACAGTTTACCGATTCTGTCTTTATCCATAAGGATTAACCACGCACGTTTGTAATCAGCAAATCTTCTTGCCCAGGTAATTGTTAATACGTCAGGATTGAATCTCTTACCTGCAACGTTTGCAATATATTTGAAGAGTTCAGCCTTCATTTCACGTTTAACTTCAAGAAGTTTTTCGGGGTTATTCTGAGCCTTAGCAACTCTCGGGTCTTGCCAGTAGTGAAGATTAACCGCATTGGTAATAGCTCTGATCGGGCATCTGTCCTCAACCCATTCCCACATCTTGTTAGCAACCAGACCGTGAAGCTGAGAAACTGCGTTAGCAATTCTTGACATTCTTAATGCAGCAACAGTAAGTGAGAAGTTTTCACCGCCGAGCTGGATAGCTCTTTCTCTTGAAGCACCTGCAAAGAAACCGCCTTCAAGAAGTGTATCAACCCAGTGAACTTCGTTACCTGCCGCAACAGGTGTGTGAGTTGTAAATACGGTTTTCTTCTTAACTTCTTCAAGATTTCCGTTATATTGTCTCAAAAGTTCAAATGCTGCAGGAAGTGCGTGACCTTCGTTCATATGAATAACGTCAAACTGATAACCTGCTGCCTGAAGAACTCTTACACCAGCAATACCGAGGATAGTTTCCTGAGCAATTCTGATTCTTTCATTTCCGTCATATAATCTGTGAGAAATGCTCTTTGCCCAGTCGCTGTTTCCGTCAATATCAGTTGTAAGTAAATATACAGGACAAGTACCGAACAACTCAGGATTTACCTTGAACGCTTTAACTTTTACTTTTTCACCAAAAGTACCGACTTCAACAGTTATGCCTGTATCTTCCAGATAATCATAATATTTTCTGATATATGCTACTTCAACGTTGCCTGAGTGGTCTATTCGCTGATCATAATAACCGTATGACCATAACATCGTTACACCAACCATTGGCATTTGTAAGTATCCTGCTGACAACATATGCGAACCGGCTAAGAAACCTAAACCGCCTGAATATGTGCTTAAAGATTGATCCATTGCTATTTCCATTGAGAAATAAGCTACATTCGGTAATGTCATAATTTTTAACCTTCTTATCTATATTTGTGTACTACTAAAGGACTATAAAAGTCTATTATACATTTTATCAATTATATATACTTTTATCAACTTGTATATAAAAAAAAACATTAAATTGCGGTATTTATAAGTCCAAAATCCATATATACAGCACAATGCACCGATGTTAATTTTTGTTACAAAATAATACTTTCGGATTAGTTAAAATTAATTATGAATAACATATTGGTTATTTTGCGTTTTATATACGCTAAAATTTGTATTTACCCCTTTGTATTTACCCCCTGGCATTTACCCCTTTGCATTTACCCCTTTGCATTTACCCCTTTGCGTGATATTATGGTTAAAAGTATTTCTGAGAGGTTTTCGTAAATGAACACTGTACAATATATCGTAAAAAGGCTCGAAGAACTCGGTGTTAACGATTTTTTCGGATTTCCCGACGATTATAATACTAATCTTATTTATGACATAGAAAAAAACCCGAATACTCACTGGGTTAGCTGCACAAATCCCTTAAATGCCGGTTATGCAGCTGACGGATATGCCAGAATTCGTGGTTATGGTGCGCTTGTAACTTCATTTGGCGCAGGAGAGCTTTCAGCAATAAACTCAACAGCTGGTGCTATGGCAGAAAATGTACCGATATTCTATCTGTCAGGGTTTCCTTCCACCGATTTAATTAATAACAAAAGTCTGATACATCACAATTTTCAGGATACAGATTATCAAAAATTCATAAACGCATACCAGTCAGTAACTGCAGCGGCAGCATTTCTTACCAAAGAAAACGCAAAACTAGAAATTGACAGGCTTTTAAAAACAATGGTCAGAGAAAAAATGCCTGTTTATGCAGCGATTCCAGAAGATATTGCCCAAATGGAAATATCAGACAGGGTTATTTCATATGACTGGATAAGCGACAAAAAAACTTTGGAAGAAGTTGCAGCAAAAATTGTCGAAAAAATTAAAAAATCAGAAAATCCTATAATACTTGGCGATGTTCTGATTAAAAGGTTTGATGCCAAAATTGAGTACAAAGAATTTGTGGAAAAAACCAGTATTCCGACTACAAATTTTTTGGCAGGAACAAACATTATTAACATGGACGCTCCAAACTATATAGGCGGATACTTTGGAAATAACAGAAACCCGATTGTAAAAAAATATCTTGAAGAAACTGACTGCCTTATCGCTGTCGGAGTCCTTAACAGTGACATAAACTCTTACGGACAAAATTTGCCGTATGACATAAACAATCACATCGCAATATATGGTAATTGTGTTTATATTGAAGGTAAACGATACGATAACGTAAAAATGCCCGAAGTTCTTGAAGCTGTGACAAATATGGCAGAAACATTAAATATAGTGTTTAATAAATCCAACATTGGAATAAAACATTCGGATATTGGAGAAACTAAACTCACTTCTTCATTCTTGTTTGCAAGAATACAGGATTTTATAAAAGAAAATGACATCATTTTTTCTGAAACAGGGATGTCTCTCTTTGGCAGTACTCAGATGAAGTTACCGGAAAGCGTTGATTTTCAGGTACAAACTCTATGGAGTTCAACAGGCTGGGCTACTCCTGCAATACTCGGTGCCGCTCTTGCAAAACCGCAATCAAGAGTTTTGCTTATTTCTGGGGAAGGTGCTCATCAGCAAACCGCTATTGAGATTGGGAATATGATTCGTTGCGGAATTAAACCGGTTATAATAATTATAAATAACAAAAGTTACGCAGCCGAACAATTCTTTTCAAATGGTTTAACAAACAACATTGGTGATGTTACACAAATAAATTATGCAAAATTTGCAAGGGTTTTTGAAGGTGATATCTGGGCAACAAAAGTTGATACGGCAGAAGATTTTGACAAGGCTCTCAGGGTAACGCAGATTATGAACAAACTCTGCTACATAGAAGCCTGTATTGATTTTGCTGATGTACCGTCAGGTTCAAAAGAAATAATCCACACATTGAAAGAAAAATTCCATATCGCTCAAAACCACGAAACAAATACTGATAACGTGTATAGCAGCGTTGATGACGTTTTGTTACAAACTTCCAATGAAAATATGGAATACGAAACCGTAGTACACAAGGCTTTTAGCGAAGAGCCAAAAGAGGAGCAGCAGAATGGGTAAATTATTTGTAATATCAGGTTCATCAGGAGTCGGTAAAGGCACTGTAATAAACGAATTTCTGCGCAGACATCCTAAGTTCAGACTCTCAATTTCTTGCACAACACGAGGAATGCGTGATGGTGAAGAATACGGAATTAATTATTTCTTTCTTTCAAAAGAAGAGTTTAAAAACTGCATTGAAAATAATGAGTTTCTTGAATGGGCAGAATTTTCCGGGAATTATTACGGCACAAAAAAAGAATTTGTTGATGAATGCCTTGCGAAAGGTGAAAATCTGATTTTAGAAATTGACACAAAAGGCGCTCTGAACGTAAAGAAAATTATGCCTGAAGCTACGCTGATATTTATTGCTCCGCCATCGATTGAGGAGCTTGAAGCTCGCCTCAGAGGAAGACACACGGAAACGGAAGAGGCAATCCAAAAACGTCTCGCATCAATAAAATCAGAGATAGAAAATTCAAAAAAATATGATTACGTAGTCGTAAATGATACCGTTGAAAATGCAGTCAAACGGATTGAAGAAATAACGGAAGCTTAACCATTTATTTATCCTTAAAATACTGTTTTAGATACTGCCCCGTATATGATTTTGGATTTTTTGAAACCTCTTTCGGAGTTCCGCATGCAACAACTTCTCCGCCGGCTTCACCGCCTTCCGGTCCGAGGTCGATTACATAATCTGCAATCTTAATTAAGTCCAAATTATGTTCAATGATTAAAATAGTATTTCCGTTATCCGCAAGCTGCTGGATAATTTTAATCAGCTTATCCAAATCATACCAGTGCAGACCTGTTGTCGGTTCATCAAGAAGGTAAAGCGTTTTTCCTGTTGCACGTTTATTGAGTTCGGAAGCAAGTTTAATTCTTTGAGCCTCACCGCCCGAAAGGGTTGTTGCGCTCTGTCCGAGTTTAATATAATCCAGACCGACATCATTTAGGGTTTTGAGTTTGTTTGCTATCTGCGGAATGTTTTCAAAGAACTCATAAGCCTCTTTTACACTCATCTCTAATACATCAGATATTGTTTTGCCTTTATACTTAACTTCAAGAGTTTCGTTATTGTATCTTTTACCTTTACAAACATCACATTTGACATAAACATCAGAAAGGAAATTCATTTCAATTTTAAGCAAACCGTCACCCTGGCAGGCTTCACATCTTCCGCCTTTTACGTTAAAACTAAACCGTCCGGGCTTATACCCCCTCATTTTTGCCTCATTAGTTTTTGCATAGAGTTCACGAATAGGCGTAAATACATCCGTATAGGTCGCAGGGTTTGACCTTGGTGTTCTGCCGATTGGCGACTGGTCAATATCAATAATCTTATCAAGGTTTTCAAAACCTAAAATCTCATCAACTCCCTGAGGTTTAGGTTTATTTTTACGCAGCTTGTGCACAGCATACTCGTAAATCAGGTCCTGCATAAGAGTTGATTTACCTGAACCTGAAACACCGGTCAGTACAACAATTTTACCCAGCGGAATATCAATATCAATATTTTTTAAATTATTCCTGAAGGCATTTCGCACCTGAAGGAAAGCTCCATTTCCTTCTCTCGTTTTCTTAGGAACAGGAATATTCCATTCACCTGACAGATACTTACCCGTAATGGAGTTTTCTGAGTTAATAATATCATTAACACCTCCCTGAGCAATTACGGTACCGCCATTTACCCCTGCTTTCGGACCTATATCTACAATATAATCAGCATTTCTTATTGTATCTTCATCATGTTCTACAACAATAAGTGAGTTGCCCATATTTCTGAGTTTTAACAGTGTCTTTATAAGCCTGTCATTATCTCTCTGGTGGAGACCGATTGATGGTTCGTCAAGAACATACAACACACCTGAAAGACCGCTTCCTATCTGAGTTGCAAGTCTTATTCTCTGAGCTTCGCCGCCTGACAAAGTTCCTGAAGCCCGTGCAAGATTAAGATAACTCAAACCGACATCACAGAGAAATTTAAGCCTTGCCCGAAGCTCATCAATTATCTGTTTACCGATTTTCATCTGAAAATCAGAAAGAGTTACATAAAGGTCAGATACAAACTCCAACGCTTTATCTATCGGCATAAGGCAAAACTCATGAATATTAATCCCGTTAATTTTTACTGCAAGCGGGAATGGTTTGAGCCTTGCGCCGCCGCACTCTTCACACGGGGTTGTAACCATATATTTTTCAATTTCCGCTTTCCAGTATTCGCTTTCAATATTATAATGCTTCATCAAAAACGGGATCACGCCGACAAATTTCTGCAGGTTATTTCTGTACCTGTGCGAACCAAACTCCCTTATTCTCATAGGAATTCTGTCTTCTGAACCGTATAAAATTATATTTTGATGTTCCGGTGGCATATCTTTAAACGGAATATCGTAATCCATCCTGTATGCAACCCTAACAGCAGCCAAAACATCATCATAATAAGATGTTGCAGATTTACTCCAGGGATATATAGCCCCTTCATTTATTGATTTACTCTTATCTGGAACAACCAAATCAGGGTCAATTTTAAAATCAACTCCCAAGCCGTCACACTTCGGACAAGCCCCGTATGGAGCATTAAACGAGAATATTCTCGGAGTCAGTTCTTCAAAACTCAGACTACAATCGGGGCAGGCAAGCTTCTCGCTGTATATAATTTCCTCCTGTCCAACGACATCTATATTTGTAACACCATCTGCTTTTTTTAAGGCTATCTGAACTGAGTCTGCTATTCTTGATTTGGCTTCAGATTTCACCACAACACGGTCAATTACAACAGAAATTATATGCGCTTTGGTTTTCGCTAATTTTATTTCATCTTCATCGAGATTAAAAATCTCACCATCAACCTTAACCCTTACAAATCCTTCCTGACGCAACTCCTCAAACAAAGATGCAAATTCACCTTTTTTACCTTTAACAATCGGAGCAAGAATCTGGATTTTAGTTCCTTCAGGAAGTTTTAAAATGCTTCCCACAATCTCATCAATAGTCTGAGGTTTAATAGGTTTTCCGCACTTAGGACAAAACGGAGTACCTATTCTTGCATACAAAAGTCTTAAATAATCATATATTTCCGTGACCGTTCCGACAGTTGAACGCGGATTATTACTTGTAGATTTCTGGTCAATAGAGATTGCAGGCGTAAGTCCGTCAATATAATCGACATCGGGCTTGTCCATCTGTCCCAGAAATTGGCGTGCATAAGTAGAAAGGCTTTCAATATATCTTCTCTGACCTTCCGCAAAAATAGTGTCAAACGCAAGCGAACTTTTACCCGAACCTGAAACCCCCGTAAAAACAACCAATTCATTTTTCGGAATCTCAAGTGATACATTTCTGAGGTTATGTTCCCTCGCTCCCTTTATAGTAATTTTGTCTGTCATAAAAATATTATATTACAGTATAAAATAAAATTGTATTAATCTTTTAATCTTGCAAATTTTGTATTAGCGTAAAAATATTTCAGAATCTGATACCCATTGTACCCTCTTTTAGCAAGGTTATTTGCGCCATACTGACTCATGCCTACACCATGTCCGTTTTTTTTAATCCCGTCATCAAACGAAGGAACAGATTTTATAAACGGCAAATCCGTCAGCCAAACCTGACTGGCTGTTCTTGTCTGACCGCCTGCCGATGCGGAGTAATAAGCAGGAACAATTTTTCCCTGGCATACAAGAACTATTCCTTCTGTTTCACTCACTGCCTGATTTGTTCTCACTGTTTCTGCCGAAGCTCCGCCATAAGCCTGATCTTCAGGAGTATCTTTTAAATCATATCCGTATTTACCCCTTTTGCCCATATTCGCAAGAGCATAACTTCTCGCTGCAATTGCCTGTGCCTTATGCGCTTCTATTTCCCAACCCGAAGGCATTTCGGAAGGAACAACTCCCTGTATATAATCTTCAAGAGGTAAATCATTCATTACAGTTAAAGAGCCGCCATCATTTATAACCTTAAAATGACCTCTGTACCACTTACGCTTAACACTTACAAAACCATCTTCTTCAGGTTTTATAACAATTTGATTTGTTTTTATTTTTCTGTACTGACCGTCTATTTTTATAGCAATCATATCATGTTTGTAGGGTTTAAGCTCATATCCTTTCATCTTATCCATAACATAGAGAAGTTTGTTTGTTCTAACATCAATTATTTCAGCAGAAGTTGAGGCACCAATAAATGTTCTGCCAACATGAGTCTGTAGCCCGATTTTTATGGCATAACAAGGCATTGCCATAAAAATATATATAAACAGTAAAATGAATACTCTTCTCATCCCCATAAGAGTATTATACACTAAAAACTTTAAACATTTTCATCTTCATTTTTCGGTTCAATAGCCTGGGGTTTTGTTTTAATACTTATGAAACTCAGAACAAGCATGATTATTATAAGAACTGCAATATAAAGAAAATAATTCCCTAAAGTTCCGGTAAAATATGTAGCAATAGCTCCGCCACCTATGGCACAAAGAGTTAAGACAGCAACTGTTTTCTTTTGAGATAAACCTGCGTTAAGAAGCTTGTGGTGAATATGTTCCGCATCAGCAACAAAAGGTGATTTCCCTTTAAGAATTCTTCTTATACTTGAAAAAGTTATATCAATAATCGGTACAGCCAAAACAAGGAACGGAAGTAATACAGCCAACGCAGCACCCTTCATGACACCCGCTATAGATAAAGTCGCAAGCAAAAATCCTGAAAACAGAGCACCTGAATCACCCATAAATATTTTTGCAGGATTAAAATTGTAAGTTAAGAATGCGAGCATAGAGCCGGCAAGAATAAACGCAATTAAAGCCGTTACCGAAGGATTAGGACTCATTGCCGCAGCTATCAGAGCAAGTGTTATTGAGCTTACCGTAATAACGGAGCCTGCAAGTCCGTCAACTCCGTCAATAAAATTAACAGCGTTCGAGATTCCAGCTATCCACAAAACAGTTATCGGGTATGAAAGAAGTCCAAGTTTTAGCGGTTCGCCGCCAAAAGGATTGAAAATCGTATCAATCTGCACACCCAAAAGATAAACTATTGTTGCAATTGTAAGCTGTATAAATAACTTAAATTTTGCATTAAGATTATAAACATCATCTACCAGCCCCAGCAAAAACATCAGCGAACCACCGAGAAGGATTCCTGAAAGCAGGCTTCCGTATGGATAATAGCTTAACAGAACCAGCACAAAGAATGTCAGCATTGCGCTTATCCAAATTGCAACACCACCCAGTCTTGAAACGGGAGTCTTATGAATTTTTCTTTCGTTAGGCAAATCCACCAGTCCTTCTCGCTGAGAAAACTCTATTACCATAGGCACAACAAAAACACCTATCAGATAAGATATAAAAGCTCCTATTATATGTGCATGTGTTAGTTTGATTATCATTTTTTAAATCCGTTTACTACTAACATATTTTATTACAAACAAAAAAAGAGAGAAATTAAAATTATTTCTCTCTTTTTTATAACCTGTGTTTTATATATTTACCACTAGTACAGCGGATACTTTTTGCAAAGCTTAAGAGAATCTTGTCTTAAAGAATCTAAAACTGCGTCATTATCAGAATTTTTGATAGCTTCCGCAATGATTCTTGCAACTTCCTTCATATCGTCTTCTTTAAATCCTCTTGTTGTCATAGCTGCAGCACCAAGTCTGATACCTGATGTTACAAACGGACTTTGCGGGTCGTTCGGAACAGTGTTTTTATTTGCAGTGATACCGACTCTTTCAAGGACATTTGCCATATCTTTACCGGTTTTACCTGTTTTTCTGAGGTCAAGCGTCATAAGATGGTTTTCTGTCATACCGCCAACAATATCAAGACCGTTTTCAAGCAGTCCTTGAGCCATAGCCTTAGCGTTTGCAACAACTTGTTTTGCGTATTCTTTAAATGAAGGTTGAAGTGCTTCTTTCAAAGCAACCGCTTTACCTGCAATAATGTGTTCTAAAGGTCCGCCCTGAATACCCGGGAATACAGCTTTATCAATTGCTGCAGCGTATTCTTCGTCACACATAATTATACCGCCTCTCGGACCTCTCAGAGTTTTATGTGTTGTTGTTGTAACAATCTGAGCATAACCCGCAGGAGAAGGATGAACACCGCCTGCTATAAGACCTGCAATATGAGCAATGTCAGCCATCAAAATTGCGCCAACTTCGTCAGCAATTTCTCTGAAGCGTTTAAAATCAATAACTTTAGAGTAGTTACTTGCACCGCAGATTATAAGTTTCGGTTTGCACTCAAGAGCCAATTCTCTTACATTATCGTAATCAATACATCCGTTACTGTCGATACCATACTGAGTTACATTAAAATACATTCCTGAAAAATTAACCGGTGATCCGTGGCTTAAATGCCCGCCGTTTGATAAGTCCATGCTCAATACACTGTCGCCCGGTTTAAGAAGCGCAAAAAACACCGCCATATTCGCCTGAGCGCCGGAATGAGGCTGAACATTTGCGTGATCCATATGAAAAAGTTCACACGCTCTTTTTTGTGCAAGTTCTTCAATCTTATCAATAACTTCACACCCGTTGTAATAACGTTTGTGCGGTTTACCTTCTGCATACTTATTTGTTAAAACACTTCCGCAAGCCTGCATAACAGCACGTGAAGTAAAGTTTTCACTCGCAATAAGTTCTATTGTATTCTGTTGTCTTTCAAGCTCTTCATCAATATAAGATGCAACCTCATTATCAATCTCTCTTACTTTGTTTAAATCCATATTTTCCTCCCTCATAACTATATTCCATTATATTTTATATTACCTACTAAGTAAATTTTTGTTACATAATGATAACTTAGTAACAATTTTTATTTTTACCTGTTTTTAGAACTGTATAAGGAATAGAAAATGAAAATTCAGGCAATATCAAACAAATTTTACAATCACAATACCATTAGACACAATGAAGCAGAAAAGAATTCAAAAAATAGTACATCTCCTCTTGTTTCATACCCCGCTAACTACTATACAACATCGTTCAAGGGACTAAACCTTACCAAAATGTACGACGAATACAACTGGTATATTAAACATGACAATATACCTGCCATCAAGTCTTTTTTAAAAATAACTGCTCCAAAAGAAGAAATGGATGCATTTTTAACACACATTCTGAATACAAAAGACAGAAGTTACGAATTTATTGAAAGTATTACATCTCTTCCCAGAGAAAACGTGGCTATATTCAAACAACTTATTGAAAAAGTCGGTCAAAACTCAAAAAACACAATGCCTTTCATGTACGACAGCCCTTATAATCAGGCTTACACAAACTATATTAAAGAAAAATATGACCACAGTTGTGTTATTGACCTTCTGAAAATTAGACCTGACTGGAGTGAAGATGTATTAATAAAAAAATACCAAAGTAAATTCGGAAATACTGATTTTAAAATCGGTAAAATTCCAAAACACATTCCAAAAGAACATTTAGAAAAAATCCTGCCGTACATTAAATCCAAAGCCGATATTGGTGTTAAAAAAAGAAAAAATATAGAAGATTTGGTTATCGACGGAAGAACTTATCAATTCCTTTACTTCACGGAAGGAAAATCAAGCAAAAATGTATTCAGAGTAATAATACCTGCACTTTCTAAAAAATACATAATTAAATTCGACGACCCGGCTAAACGAAGTCTGGACAGTGAGTTCTCAATCGGAACCTTAGCTAAAATTGACGGATATTTAACTCTAAACGGCAGCAGAAATAGTGCTCCTCTGTGTTATTATGACCATCAAAATAATTTCTCTATATACAAGTACATTGAACATTCTCACGTAGATGAACCCACAAATGACCTGAATATCATAAAAAAACACTTACCTGATTTTAAAGCACTGGGGTTGGATTACAACGACACGGTAGGATATAAAAACTTATTCAAGCTAAATAAAGACTCAATTGATACTTACAGATATATGGACGGATTTGATGAGGCTTTGAATAAGAATGAATGGATATCTGTTGATAACGACCACGTTACTTACAACAACTGTCTGCAACCTGCAGTTAGCGGTTATCACAAAACACTGCCTAACGCAATGGGAATGTTTTTCTAGGGGTTAATAAAAATACACAAAAAGCATTAGCCTGTTTTATCAACAAGCTCTTCTTTCCACTTTATAAACCATTCTACTAAAGGTTTGACTTCACCAAACTCTATCCCGAAAATTTTGGCATTTTTTTCATTAATTAATGTGGAATAATCAAGATTATACGCCATTACATCCGGTGATAATTCCGTATTCCCGGATTTTTGCTTTGAGACTTTATTCTGAACTTTATCTATCACACCTGAATAGTTCAATCCTTCATACGCACAAAAAGGAATATTAAGTTCTTTTTCTTCACGGTTAACAAATGTCAAAAGTCCGAATATCCTGCAAATAAGTCCTCTGTTATCATATACGGAACATTCATTATTTATAAGAAATGGGCAATCATATAAAAATTTTTCCTGCGGATTTTCACAATTATGTTTTTGTTTTTCTATAATAATTTTGTCAACATTGCCCAGCACCTGTTGTTGAATATCCGGTGCAAGTGCAAGCAAACCCTGATATATATGTTCAAATTCTATGCGTGAATATGGGAACCTTGCCTGTCTGCAGCATTTTGCACATCCTTTTTTACAACATATATAAGTCTTTTGAGCTTCAAAAATTTGTTGTATTTTTACGTTTATATAATCTAGGTATATAAGATAGTTTTTTAGCATAAGCAAATTTTACCATAAAATGGCGGGCAGATATATAATTAACACCTGCCCGCTCAAACTACTAAATATATTTTATACTTTAACCGGTTCTTCTTTTGCGTGACCTTCTTTTCTTTCAAAAACAAGTTTTTCCTTGCCTTCGCCTTCGGAAGTATCAAGCTTCAAAAGAATTGTATCACCCGGTTGATAAGCATTACCTAAGATTTCTTCAGCAAGCTGGTCTTCAATCTTTCTCTGAATAAGTCTTCTGAGAGGTCTTGCACCATAAGCTTCATTATAACCGTCTTTTGCAAGATAGTCCTTAACCTCGTCAGTAACTTCGATTGAAAGTTCTCGTTCTGATAATCTCTTGAACAGGTCTTTCATCATCAAATCAACGATTTGTCTGATTTCTTCCTTGCTCAGGTGAGAGAATACGATAATATCATCAATACGGTTCAGGAATTCAGGTCTGAATGCCTTTTTAAGTTCTTCGTTAACAGTATCTTTGAGTTTTTCGTATTTATCTTTCTTAGCATCATCTGATGAAGCAGAGAAACCAAGTTTACCCTGAGTTGTAATCATACTTGCACCAACGTTTGATGTCATAATTATGATTGTGTTTTTGAAGTTAATATGCTTGCCCTTAGCGTCTGTTAAACGTCCGTCATCAAGGATTTGAAGGAGGATGTTGAATACATCAGGGTGAGCTTTTTCGATTTCATCAAAAAGAATAACCGAATAAGGTTTCTTTCTGACAAGCTCTGACATGTGTCCGCCATCATCATAACCTACATAGCCAGGAGGTGAACCGATAAGTTTTGCGGTAGAATGTTTTTCCATAAACTCTGACATATCTACACGAATCATATTATCTTCACTACCAAATACTGCTTCTGCTAAAGCTTTTGCAAGTTCAGTTTTACCGACACCTGTAGGACCTGAGAAAATAAAACTTCCGATTGGTCTGTTTGGTGATTTTAAACCGACTCTTGCACGTCTGATTGCTTTAGATATTGCAATAACAGCATCAGATTGACCGATAACTCTTGCGTGAAGAGTATCTTCTAATCTCATCAATCTTTCTGATTCACCTTCAGTTAACTTAGTAACAGGAACACCTGTCATTGTTGCAATAACCTGAGCTACATCGTCTTCCGTAACGGTAGGTTTATTTGCATCATTTTTTTTGCGCCATTCTTCAGAAACTTCTCTGATTTTATCCTTCATATTAGCTTCATCATCTCTGAGAGCAGATGCTCTTTCAAACTCCTGATTACTGATTGCCTCAGCTTTTTCTTTCATAATAGCTTTAAGCTCTTTATCAAGTTCTTTTCCTTCAGGAGAAAGAGTGCAAACTTTTAATCTTACTTTCGAAGATGCTTCGTCAATTACGTCAATAGCTTTATCCGGCAAAAATCTGTCATTAATATATTTACTTGATAATTTTGCTGCCGCAACGATTGCATCATCAGAAATATTCAGATTATGGTGTTCTTCATATTTTGATTTCAAACCTCTTATAATTTCTATTGTTTCTTCAATAGAAGGTTCCTCAATAATTACAGGCTGGAAACGTCTTTCAAGAGCAGAGTCCTTTTCAACGTATTTTCTGTACTCATCAGAAGTTGTTGCACCGATAACCTGAAGTTCACCTCTCGAAAGAGCCGGTTTAAGAATGTTAGCTGCATCAATTGCACCTTCGGCAGCACCTGCTCCAATAAGAGTGTGCATTTCATCGATTACCAGAATAACATTCCCTGCTTGTCTGATTTCGTCCATAATTTTCTTAAGACGTTCTTCAAACTCACCTCTGTATTTTGTACCTGCAATAAGCAAGCCCATATCAAGCTGAATAATTTTCTTATCTTCCAAAATATCAGGGACTTCGTTATTTACGATTCTGATTGCAAGACCTTCTGCAACTGCGGTTTTACCAACACCGGGTTCACCGAGAAGTACTGGGTTATTTTTTGTTCTTCTTGCAAGAATCTGTATAACACGTTCAATTTCTTTTTCTCTTCCGACAACAGGATCTAATCTCTGTTCCGAAGCAGCAAGAGTTAAATCCGTACCGTATTCATCAAGACTTGGAGTTTTCACCTTGCTAATTGAAGAAGATGATGAAGAAGATGATGAACCTGAACCACCGCCAACACCTGAACCTGCGGTTGGTTTGGAATCACCAAGCATCTTAACTACATTACTTCTTACTTTATTCAGGTCAACACCCAAATTTTCAAGGACACGTGCTGCAACACCTTCTCCTTCACGGATTAAACCGAGAAGCAGGTGTTCTGTTCCGATATAGTTATGACCTAATTGCCTTGCTTCATCCCAAGACAATTCCAAAACTCTTTTTGCTCTTGGGGTAAAAGGGATTTCAACAGCTACAAAGCCAGAGCCTCTGCCTATAATTTTTTCAACTTCAACTCTTGCATCTTTAAGGTTTACACCCATAGACTTAAGTGTTTTTGCGGCAATCCCCGTTCCTTCGCCGATTAAACCCAATAAAACCTGTTCAGTGCCGACAAAATTGTGGCCAAGCCTTCTGGCTTCTTCCTGCGCAAGCATAATGACCTTAATCGCCTTTTCTGTAAAACGTTCGAACATTAATAAAATTCCTCTTCTATAAATACGTATTTTCTATGTTAATTTTACTAAAAATACCCGAAAATATCAAGTGGGGGAAGGTAAATGACAAAGAGATATTTTAGATTAATTTTTCATAACAAAAAAAGGCAGTTTGTAAATGTACAAACTGCCTTCATTAATTTTTTTAATTATTTTTCAGGTTGCACAATATAATAATAAACCGTATATTCTCTTGGCTGATTAAAAGCATTTGTGAGTGTAAACCTGTATTCTACCGGCTCAAACGAGAAGTCTTCAGGCAATTCCGGATACGCTTTTCTTAAATGAGTTTCCAGTTCACCTATGGTTCTGTCAATAAAGAACGCACCGGATTTTTTAAAATCATCTTCATTTATCCATGGTGAAGGATAACCAAATGTATCTAAAAGACAAACAAGTTTATCATCATTATTATAAATCACAAGCGGTAAAGTCCATTCGATATACCCGCCAACATACTTCATAGGAGTACCTGTTTGTTCTTCCCAGATAGTTTTTATATCACCATAAACCTGCGGAACAGGATATCTGCTTCTGTAATTTTTTTCTACTGCAAGCAAAGTTCCTAACGCAATAAAAGTAACTGTCATTGCAAACAATGCCATATATAAGAAAAAGTTAAAATCTTTTTTCTCTATTTTGCAGGGGAAGAAATAGAAAAGCATTATACCTATCATATACCAAAACTCAAAACCCCATCTCGGGCGCATCGTTCCGCCTTCAAAAATCCCCATAATCAAATGAATTAAAAGCGGTGCAAAACCTAAAAGCAAAAAGAACCAAAGGTCTTGCTTATTATCTATTTCGCGAATTTTAATCGGCTGCTTGCTTACAAGCATAAAGAAAAAGTACAGTACCACCGAGCCCAAGATTGCAGCAATTTGCATAACTATAAACATCAAAGGCGCAGTAATATGTGCTAACCAGGTTGAAGATGAAAGTTCACCGTCAAAATACATTAACGGGAAAAAGTCATATCTGATTAACCACAAAAGATGAGGTAAAAAGATCAGAAAAGCAATCAAAACCGACCAATAAAATTTTGGACTTTTATAAACTTCCCGCTTAAACATCAATGCCCACAAAGCCATTGGTATAAGCGTTAATGCAGATTGATACTTATTGAGGAAACAAATTCCGGTAATTATACCGAGCATCGTCCAAGTTCCCCAGCCACCTTTATTCATACACTTATAAAAGTAGTATGTTAAAAACGGAAGCAATCCTAAAAGAATTACATCTGGGTTAAATCCGTAATAACCCGTTACATAGGTATAACACCAGCATCCTTCAAGCAGAATAACAGATAAATATGACTTGGTTTCATCCAGAAAACATCTTGCAAGTTTATAAATGTAAACAGCACCAAAAATTATAAAAGCCTGACTTAACAAGTATATCGAAAAATCTGTTTTAAAAACAGTATAAGTAATATATGTCAGCCAGCCTGCAAGCGGAGGATGTTTCGGAGTTCCGAAGTCCTGCAGCGAACCCCAGTAGATTCCTTCCAGAGAATCCGTAGGCAAAACCGTTCTTATAAGTCCCACGCACGACCATACAACCAAATGTATTATAAGACATGCTACAAACCACTTTCTTTCATATGAAAGTTCTTTCAAAAATTTTAACATTATACTTCCTAACTATTCTAACTAAAATTTATTTTTTTTCACTTTATATTCGGGAAGGCATATATAACCCCATTATCGCCTCTCCAACGCATAAATCCGGTCTTTGGCATTTTATCCAAATCCATAACTGAAACCAAAGCCCAGTTACCTGATAACTTTGTCAGCTTTATTGTTTTTACATAATTGATTTTTGCAACACTCTGAGCCGTATCATCTGCTTTCGAGTGAAGAATGTCAACAGAATCCGGCGCATCTTTGAACAATCTTAAACCATATTTTCTGCCGTACATATTATAAAAATTAATCCACGGCAAAAACTGAAATCTGTCCTCAGTCATTACCCAGCCTTTTGCACCTGTGCGTTTATCATAAATTATCTCTACCCAGTTATCATCACCAATATCTGAAACATAAATCAAGCCAAGCTTTCTTTCGTTTAGAAGCAGAGCAAAAACTCCGCTCGGCATTGTTTCAGGATCATATGAAAACTTAAACTCTTTAACAACTGCCGAATTCACATCCGGCTGGGCATATATTTTCAATTCTTTTCCGGTCTGATAAACACCTAAGGCACTTTTTGGAACAGCATTTGTATAAAACGGCATTGTATCTGCAAAAACCGGCAGTATGAATAACATTGCCATTATTATTAAAAACTTTTTCATATTTTCTTCCCTCTAAAGATATTTTACATTCTACATAACGAAAACTCAATACAGGATGTTCATTATGGTATAATAAAAGAAAAAAGGAAATTAATATGACAATTGCTGTTTATGCAGGAAGTTTTGACCCGTTTACACTCGGTCATCTGGATATTTTGAAAAGAAGCTGTGCAATCTTTGATAAGGTTCTGATTGGAGTTGCCTACAATCCCGAGAAAACCTGCCTTTTACTTCCGGAAGAAAGAGTGGAAATAATCAAACTATGTACTAAAGATTTTGCAGGAATTGAAGTATTTTCCTATGAATACTTAACCGTTGATTTTGCAAAGGAACACAACGCAGCTGTTCTTATAAGAGGATTAAGAGATTCTGCCGATTTTGATTATGAAAACCAGCTTGCACAAATTAACCAATCGATTAACAGTAATGTCCAAACTATTTTCTTAGCATCAAAACCTGAGCACAGCTTTATATCATCCTCTGCTGTTCGTGAACTTATATCTCACAAATGCGACTTATCAGGTTTTGTTCCGGGAAAAGCAAAAAAATATTTATACAAAAAGTTTAATTACTGATGATACTTGGTTAATAATGCTTTAACCTGTTCGGTAAATTCTTCCTGGTTAAAGTTCTCTTTACAAATATAATAATCCACATTCATGTTATTAAGTTTTTCCATTGCAACACTTTTTGATATTGAACTCATAATAATAATCGGAATATCGGCATACATTTCGTCGGTTTTCAGCATGTTAATAAACTGATATCCGTCAACCTGCGGCATTGTTAAATCCGTGATTATCAAATCATAATGATTCATTTTTAATTTTATAACAGCTTCTTCCGCTTCCGCCACTACATCAACAACATATCCTGAGTTAAGCAAAATGTTCTTAATCATTGTACGGGTTGTAATTGAATCATCAAGTATCAGAATTCGCTTGTACGAGAGCACATCAGCAGGTAAAAGCAGAGGTGCAGACGAAGTATTAACGGCCTTATTGAAATCGTAATGAAGGATATCCTGCATATTCAGAATTAAACACAACTCACCGGAAGCCAGGTTTGTTATTCCTGAAATATTTTTAACCTTGTAAAGAGGTGCAGAGAGTTTTTTCTGTAAAATATCCTGGTCGCCTAAAAGTTTATCTACAACAAGACCAACTGTTTTTTCGTCAGATTCAATAATAAGAATAGTTTCTTTTTCGCCTCTTGGCTCTGATTCCATACCTAAAATATCCGACATATAATACAATGGTATGATATTTCCGTTATAAACGATTGAGCGGATACCATTATTTGTTTTTATCTCATTCTGTTTTTTTACAATAAAGGTTGTAATAAATTGTATCGGAATTGCAAATGTTTGTTTTGAAATTGTAACAAGGAATACTCTCAATGTTGTGAGTGTTACAGGAATTTCAATATGAACACAGCTTCCTTTTCCAAACTCGGATATTACTTTTACCTTTCCGTTAAGCTGAGAGATTTTTGTTTTTACAACATCTAACCCGATACCACGCCCTGAAATACTGGTAATTGAATCGCCTGTTGTAAATCCGGGCCAGAAAATGATGTTCATTATGGCTTCATCACTCATGCCGGCAATATCTTCTTTTGTTAAGAAACCCCTTGAAACAGCTCTGTCTTTGATTTTTTCGAGGTTAAATCCGCGTCCGTCATCTGCTACATCAATTATAACCTTGTTGTCATCTTGCCTTGCAGAAAGCATAATTTTGCCGACTGCATTTTTCCCGGCAGAAATACGTTCATCACGTGATTCAATACCGTGGTCTATTGCGTTTCTCAATATATGAATAAGCGGGGTTTTTATTTCTTCAATAATCTTTTTATCTGCGCAGGTGTCTTTACCTTCAATTTCAAAATCAATATCCTTACCCTTTTCTGCGGCAATATCACGAACCATTCTTGTAAAAGAGTTAAATACCGTTGATATAGGAAGTACACGGATATTTTTAACCATTGATTCCATCTCATCAATGATTAACCTCATTTTTATATCATCCTCTTTTGAGGAACGGTACAATGTATTCAAATCATATATTGTTCTTGAAACATTCTGGGTGATATCGGAAAGAAGTGAAAATACCTGTTTAACAAACGCAGACGTATACTGCTCGGAATTTTGAGACTGGAGATATTTGCGGTTGTAATATCTAAGATAGTTTGACGTTTTTAGCAAATCCTTCTGGCAATTTTCGTTTGCATTTTTGATTGAATCTATTTTTTCAAGATTTTTTTCTGTTTTAATTTTCGTAATAATAAGTTCGCCAAGCTGGTTTACAAGCAAATCCAGCTTTTGTGCGTTTACGTGAAGGGTTTTTATCTCCGTTGAAGATGAAGATTTATTCGTCGTGCTTGTCTGAGTTGATAACGTTTTTATCTCAGTAACCCCCGAATCTTTTTTATAATTGAGCTCCAGAAGCTGTTTCATAATTTCCAGCTGCTGTACGATTAAGTCACTGTCGAGGTTTTCATTTGGCGAAGCACAATACTCAATACCGCTTTTAAGTGTCTGAACCATTTGTTCTTCAAGCTGAACAGAGTTTTCTTCAATAAACACAAGAATTTCAAGTATTGCATTTAGGATTTCAAGAATACTTGAATCATCAACATCTTCTTTTAATTTTATAATATCGTCTTTTATTTCTGATGTATAAACACTGCTTCCCTGAAGCATAGATATTTTTTCCGCAACATCAAAAAACGAAAATCCTGAAGACTCCGTTTGAATACATGAAGTTGTAAATTTTGCGGCTGCGGAACTAAGTTCATTACGCAATTCCAATATCTCGCTTACGGTAAGAGTACTTGTCCCGCTCATAACCAAATCCAGTTTTGTTATTAGATTCTCAAGAGAGGATTTGACTTCAAACATATCAGAGTCTTTAAAATAATTGTATATTTTCTGAACTTCTTCTTTTAGAAGCACAATGTCCTGAGATTCTTCTTCGGGTACAATACCGTCAATAATTACAAAGCAATTATTAAAACTTAAATTTATGTCCTCTTGGTATGCAGAAAGATTTTTTGAAGGATTTTGACTTTCAGCTTCAATACTCATTGCTTTGTCAAAGCTGGGAATATTAAACTCCGAAATATCTATACCGGGAATATCAAGTCCCGGAATATCCAAACCGGGGATTTCCAGCCCCGGGATATTAACGCCCTGTGACGGATTTTGAGAATCAGCCGGGGTTGAAACACTATCATTTAATTCAACGTCAGTAATAAATTCCAGATTTTCCATTATAGATTTGTAATTTTCATCTGTAATCTCCCTGCCGTTTTTGATTGATTCCTGTATATAACCTGAAACAAGCTCCAGGGACTTTGACATGAGGGAAATATAACGATACTCCAGTTTGAGTTTTTCTTCTTTTACAGCATCAAAAATATCTTCCATTTTATGGATAATCATCTGGATATCGTTATATCCGATCATTCTGACAGCACCTTTCAAGCTGTGCAAATCCCTGTAAACGCCATTAATAAGTTCCTTGTTTGCAGGGGTTTTTTCCAAAGCATAAAGACTGTTAAATATTCTGTCAACAATCTCTTCGCTTTCAGTCTGAAAGATTTGCATTAATTCTTTATTATCGTTATTATCGTTATCCAAAAAGTCCATATTTATCTTGACAATTTATAAATACCAACAGTAAAACTTATACACTTTCATCAATTGATTTTTTTATGTCATTAGAAAGTATATTGAGTTCTGATACTTTTTCTGCGTGACCGCTTAATGACTGCATAAAATCAGAAGAAACGGCTGACATTTCTTCGTCGATACTGCCAAGACGTTCTATTATATCATTCTGCTTCTGTGCATTTTTATTAATTGATTCCAAAGATTCGAGCGTTTCTTTTATCATAACAAGCAGGGTTTCCGAATCAGAAGAAAGCGAATTAATATCTTTTACAACCGCTTCAATCTCTTTTGTACCTTCTTCTGTAGCCATAACTGTTGAGTTAGTTGTGTATTGAATATTGCTTGTTAAAGAAGTGATTTTTGTAATTGCCTGTTTTGATTCATCTGCAAGTTTTCTGATTTCACCTGCAACAACAGCAAAACCTTTACCATGTTCACCTGCTCTTGCTGCTTCAACTGCGGCATTTAATGCCAGCATGTTGGTCTGCTCTGCGATATCATCAACGACGCTGATTGTACTTCCGATTTGTTGTGAATGTTCGGAAAGTTCAAGAATAAGCTCAGCTATCATCTGGATTTTTTGTCTCAGAACAAGCATTTTCTCAGCATTTGCAGAAATAAAATCGTGTTCTTTCTGAGAAAAATTAATCGATTGATTAATCTGTCTTTCAGTATTCTTCGACAGTGCAACAGTATCGTCAGAAACTGTTTTCAGTTTATCCAATAAGGTTGAGAGCGTTTTACTGCTTGAAGATATTGTTTCAAATTTTTGTTTTTGCGAATTAGCTGACTCGACAACCTTATCCGTAGTCTCTGAAATAGACTCTGTCTGTGCAGCCAGAACCTTTGCCAGTGCACGCAAAAACCATTGTCTTAAAATAACGTAAAGTATAACGTTCAGTAATATAATAGCAATTATAAACATAAACGTATAGTCGCTCGGAACATTGTTAAATTTTGCAAAAGCAATAAACAAAATACATGTAACAATAAAAATTCCAGAGTCCATAAGGCACTTTATATTAAATTTCTGCTTAAGACCATTATTCCATTCACTACTCACTTCTTCTCTCCTATATCTTTTTTTTAACATTTATTATATAATTATCTTATACTAAAATTCAGAAAATTGGAATATATTAATTACAATGAGCGTTAAAATTTTACTGGTAGAAGATAGCGAATCGCAGCTGGAATTTTTAAGAGAAGGGCTGACAAAGAATGGATTTCTTGTTGAAACGGCAAGAAATGGAGCTGAGGGCTACAAAAAACTTTTTGAATATGCTCCCGACCTTGTTCTTTCTGATATTATGATGCCTGCAATTGACGGATATCAGTTATGCCGACTCATAAAAAACAAGGAAGAAACAAAAAAAATACCTGTAATATTGTTAACAATTTTAGATAAGAAAATTGACGGTTTTTGGGGTAAAAAAGCAGGGGCACAGTTATTTTTGTCTAAATCCATTGATATTGATGAACTGGTCAAAAATATCAATGCTACTATAAGAAGATATCCCGTAACCGAAGAATACAAAGCAGAAATTTCAAAACAGGCAGATTCAGATAACTCTGCCCACTCACAGTTGAATATAATACTTAATGATTTGCTTCTTAAATCTGTTTTTGCAAATGAATTCCGTAATTTGAGTGACTTTATGAACTACGAAAGGGTCCTGGTAGAAAAACTTTTTTCTCTCCTGAGTTCTTTTGTTGAATACAGCGTTGCCGGAATATTTTTTGCTTCACCGGATGATTTTTCGGAAAATATTTTATATCTGGATACATTGGGCAGAAACTTATCAAAAAATTTACTTTCAGACATTCAGTACGATTTCTTCAGAAAATTAGAAGAAATCAAAGCTATTAGAGATAACAAGTTTGAAGTTGTAAGAATCCTTCTCGGAAAGGAAATGGAATACAACTTTAACGACATGAAATCAAAAATTATCATTCCGCTTGTTTTTGACAAAAAGCTTATTGGCGGAATATGTTTTTATACCCGTTCAGAAACAGACTACGCGTCTTTCAGGTACTTTGACATAATGATTAGCGAGCTGCTTGCAATCTTTAAAATGAAATACCAATATACAGAAAAAGAGTTTATGTCAGTCCTTGACGGCTTAACGGGTCTATACAACAGACGTCAGTTTGAACTAGGTATAGAGCAGGAATTCAACCGTACAAAACGCCACCCGGCCGATTTCAGCCTTGCAATCCTGGATATCGACTTCTTTAAAAAAGTTAACGATACATACGGCCACCAATACGGAGATTACGTACTGAAAACCGTTGCAGACCTTATGAAATCCTCTTTCAGAAAAACAGATTTGCTATATAGGTACGGCGGTGAAGAACTTGTTATGATAATGCCTGAAACAAACGTAGAAGGTGCAATAATCCCAGTTCAGCGTTTACGTCGCTCTGTTGAAGAATACAATTTTGAATACAACGGTGTAAAAGCCAAAGTTACGGTAAGTATCGGTTTAACCATGAATTACGGTGAATTTAAAAGTGCTACAGAACTTTTAAAATCTGCAGATGAATCACTGTACCGTGCAAAAGAAGAAGGAAGAAACAGAGTTATTATATACGAAGGGAAAAATGAATGATTGCCAGCGAAAACTACATAGAACAAAACAAAAATAATCATTTGTATTTTCTGCTCGGAAACAGCAAGTACGCCGTAAATACTGCTAACGTACTTGAAATAATGAAACTTCCCGCTCTGGATTATCCGCAAAAATTACCGAATAATATCATCGGACTTCTTAAGTACAATAACTTTGTAATTAATATAATAGATATCAGGTTTTATCTTGATATAGAAGTTACCAAATACGATATTAATAACGAGCTGCTGATTGTAAAAACAGATGAAACAATTTTTGGCATCATAACAGATAAAGTCATAGGAATTATTCCTCTGGAATCCTCTAATATTGACACAATCCCGTTTGTTGATAACAAAACAATTATTGATTCAATTTATAAACAAAATCAGGAAACTGCTTTTATTATTAACATTTACTCTATTGAAAACCGACTGAAACAGACTATTAAATCTCTTGATATTGATATTCCGTCGCTGTTCCCGTCAGACAAAGCTTCTCAGGATATAATGAGACAGAGAACACAAGCAATTGCCGCAAAATCAAAATTTTCCATTATAAGCGGTGAATTACACGCAAAAAGAAAGCTTATTTCTTTTAATCTTAATGACGATATGTATTGTATTCCGCTCGATTATGTAAAAGAAGTTATAAAAGATACAAACGTAACAAATATTCCGGGAACACCTGATTTTATCGAAGGAATTATAAATCTGCGCGGTGACTACACAACCGTCTTAAACCTGAAAAAATTTATGAACATCAAACAAACAGAAAAGCAGTATGAAACAGACAAAAAACCTGCTATTATCGTGAGATACAATGATATTAATATCGCATTTTTAATAGACAAAATTAATGAACTGTTTGACTTTCCGGAGGATAAAATTAAGGATACGGGAGACGGATATTATTCCAGCGAGTTTATACTGAATGACATCCCTTACACAATTATTAATGTTGAAAAAATATTTACTGACAAAAAAATTGTTATAACTGACATGTAATATCAAAAATAACATCAACTCCGATAAATAATGTATAGTTAGAAACTGCAAATTATGATACAATACAAATATGGAGCGTTATAAGAAGAGAACAATTGCATTGTGCCTTGCATCATTACTGACAGTCGTCGGTTCTTTTGGTGCGGGAAATTATAACAATACTCTTATGGAATTGAAAGTAAACGTTGGCTCCGGAGGATTTGTCAGTCTGACTGCATTTACCCAAAAACCTTATGATACCCAGATAAAAACAAATAAGATTGATGAAAATACTTATGTTTTAACGTTAAAAGACACCAATAACTCTGCCCCCGCTCCTGAAATAAGAAATTACGATAACATTGAAAGTATTCAAATCTCAACGTATCCATACACAACCGAATCAGACGGCTGCACAAGAATCGTTGTAAAAACAAAAGGTGAGCCTGTTTTAAGTGCGTCTCCGGCTCTGTTTATAACAGATAACACTCAGTTCTCTTCGCAAGAACAATATGAAAACGATACCGATGATGAAATAGAAGAAGAGGAGGAGGAAGAAAATCTTGATACGGCAACAGAAAATGAAATACTTGAAAATAATCAAGAAATAAATCCGGCTCCCGCTGAAAATACTCCACAAGCATTCACTCCTCCCGATTACTCATCAAAAACGCCGATTGGCCCTTCGGAATATATGACGGTTCTCATATGCGGCTCTATTTTGTTACTGCTGATAGGATTTATTTTTATGTTCAGCAAAGACAAAATGGCATCCGTTGTCGGCAAACAGGATGATTTCGATGTTGATAACAAAGATAATAAACAAAGCAAAACAAAAAAACTTAAATCTACAATAAACAAGCTCGATAAGACGTTTCCGGGTAAAAAAACTTTCGCAGATTTATCATACTCACCAAACAATGAAGAAGAAAACAATTTACAGGAAAATACAAATGAAGCACAAGAACAAGAAGAAGTGCAGACAGTTGTAGATTTGGATATCCTTTTTCAGGAATCACAAAAACCAATAACAGAAACTTCTGAGAAAGAAGAAGACAATGATGATTTAGCTGACCTTTTAAACTCTTTCATGACTGAAATTCCTACAGAAGAGAATAAAAACGAAGATACGGCAGAAGAAGAACAAGAAACTTTTGATGAAGAATTATATAACAGAGTGATTAATAGCATAAATCTGAAATTTTCAAATGAGGACATAAACAAAATAAATACTCTTATGCAGCTTGAACTTAGCTCAGAAACCATTGAAAATATAAAAAATTATGTCACTACACCTGTTAAAAAAGAACGATCAAGAGAACAAGTACTGGCAGATTTAATATCTACATACTCAATAAAACAAAATATAACATTTTCACATGAAGATGTAGTAGCAATACAAAAGCTTATGAGCGTAGAGCTCGGCCCCGATTTTACTAAAGATTTTTCAACTAACCCGGCAAGGACAAAAATCGTAGAAAAAGAAATAAAAGAACGCACAGGGAAAAACCCTCACAGGACTTCAAAAGTAATTACGCTTAGCGTCAAAGATATGCTTCCTGATTTATCAAAAGAACTTGAAAAGCAAAAAGGAAAAAGCATAAAATACGAAGCAAAGGCGAATACGGTTTATTTCAGCGAAGGTTATGAATATAAAAAATTACATGTACCCAATAGTTTGTCGGTAATTTCAGCAGATAAAAACGAAAACGAATATAAACCGTCATACGAAGCTCCGATAGTTGAAACAGGTTATGAAGTGCCTACTCTTACAATACAGGGTGACTTACCTGACTTAGCCGATGCAAAAGCTAATCCGGAAAAATATGTACATAAAAAGGAAAAACAAACCGTCGATGAAAATGCACTGCTAAAAAGCATCGCAAATGTAACATTTAAGCCTTTTTATGAAGATACAGACAGTAAGACAAATCCCTTTGATGATTTTGAATCCGATGACTATAATGAAAACGAAATAAAGGAAGAACCGGCTGTTGTTGAGATAAATACAAGAATAAATAATCCTGTCAAAGAAAATCAAATTATAAAAGAAATAAGAAATGATAAAAATGCCCAAAAATTATTAGAGCTGATAGAAGCACAAAAAACAGAAAGAGAACATAAAAAACAAGTTGCAGAGGACTCTGCATTATTCAAAAAAGAACTTGAAGCGGCGGTAGAAAAAAATAAAAAACAAGCAGAAAAAGAAAATAAAACACCAAAATTATACAATTATAACGGTGCTGACGTTGAACTTATCAAAGCTGTAAAATGTACTGAAAACAGTGAATGTAAAATTATACATTCCAATAACAAATATATTATCTTAGGTAATATTAATAATAAAGATGTCATCCTTAAAGAATACACTGATTTAAAAAACAGTAATATGTATGTAAGGCTTAATGATAAGTTTGACAAAACAAAATATCTTGTCAAAGTCGGCTTAAACAAATTTTTAATACAGATTACGAATGACAACATGGAGTTTGTAATGGATTTATGCTAAAACGCTTCTTTCTTCTGCTTCTTATCCCTTTTATAATTTGCGCCTGCACGAGGAATAACACTGAAGAAATCAGCTTTTCTTCTTGGGGTTCTATAACTGAAACAAGCATTATAAATAAATTAATAGACAATTACGAGAAAGAAAACCCAAATGTAAAAATAAATTTTATACACATCCCGCAGAATTATTTTCAGAAAATACACCTTTTATTTGCCTCCTCAACAGCCCCGGATGTAATCTTTATAAACAATCTTTACCTGCCTGTCTATGCTTCTCAACTTGAAGATTTAAGCCGGATAGAAAATCTCGCGGATTTTTATCCACAGTCACTTAATGCACTGAAATACAACGGCAGGCTGTATGCAATCCCAAGAGATATTTCAAACTTCGTATTTTATTACAATAAAAATATAACAGGAAATATAAACCCTGACTGGACATTTGAAGACTTTGAGAGATTAATAAAATTAACTTCTGACAAAAAACACTACGGAATAAGCTACGAACGTGATATATATTGGGCATCACCCTACACTCTAACTCTTGGTTTTGATAAAGGAATTGATTTTTATAAAAAGCTTGAAGGGAAATATGCCCCGACTCCGGCACAAGTGGGAAGTTCAACTCAGGCGCAAATGTTCCTTGACGGTAAACTGGGACTATATTTATCCGGAAGGTGGATGTTTCCTAAAATAAGCGCAACAGCAAAATTTCCATATGGTATAGTAACATTCCCAGGAACGATAACATCAGACGCATCCGGCTGGGCAATTTCCAAAAACTCAAAACACAAAAAAGAGGCTGAAAAATTTGTCAGATACCTATCTTCAAAAGAAAGCATTGACTATTTCACAGACTCTGGTTTAATTGTTCCCGCAAGAATCGATTCCTCAAAAAAGATTAAAGAACAAGCTTTTCTTGATGCTATACAAAAATCCATTCCTAACAATACAGATAAAAACTTCAACAAAACGAGAGACGAACTTAATAAAAAGTTGTTTAAATAAAGAACAATCCCCCTTACTACGTTCTTCAGCTTAAAGTTATAAATGTTTGATAATAAAAGAATAATGCCCCTTTCGGAAGAGAAACAAAAGGAGCAAGGCTAATTATTATGAAGAAAAGATTTTGGTTTTTTAGAAGTAAGCCGAACACACACAATGCCTAATCATACTTTTTGGGTCGACAATCCGACAATATCACTCGCTGCCTTCGACTTACATTATTATTTTAACATTTTGCCCTATCGTTCTTAAGCTACTGCGGAAGTAATACTAAAGGATTATTTCTTCACATATATAAAATTGTTACAAAAATTTACATAAATTCTGTATTCCATTTTTTAGATTTCAGATGTATTTCTTACGATTATTACGTTTTTTATTACAAATCATGTAAAAAACCAAGACATACATTCCTTTTGCGGAAAAAACAATCATAAATTCGTCTTTACATTCTCTTTACAATTGAGAAAAAGAAGGCAATTTTTGTTTTGACGTGCTTTTAAATATATATGTAAGTTGTTATAATCAACTTAGGTAGAATATGTGTAAATAGCGTATGATTAACAAAATCAGTGTAGAAAACAGTACCGCTGGTATAAATAGCAGCATAACCCGTCAACAAAAAGAAGGGACAAAAAACCCAAACTTTAAAGGTCTTGGTGCAATTGCGCTTGCCGGTATTCAGAAATGTGAACAGGTGCCAATGATAAACGTAGCAGTCATTGACATGCTTTCTGCTATTTTACCGAGAACAATTGTTGAATCTATGACAAACTGGTTTGCAGGTTTTGAAGCGTTCAGACGTGAATCTTCAGGCTTAATCGTAAACTGTTTGATTCCAAGTTTTATAACACTGGGTATCGCAAAATGCTTAAACCCTGCTTTCTTGCCTAAAGGTGTTAATATGTCAAGAAGCTGGGCCAGTATTGACATGATACAGAAAGCTTCCGAATACTATGAAGGAGCTTCTTCAAAAGATAAGGTCAAAGAATCTCTAAAGAAACTTATCGAAAATATCGAAGGAGTTGATGGTGACAAGCATGTTAAATTTTCAGAGGTTCTGAAAGATGATATTGATGGATACGCAAAACAACTCGCAGATATTTCAAGAAAAGATATCAAAAACTCAGATATGAGAAAAGAAGTCGGAAAGATTACCGATGAAATAATTAAAAGAACAAAAGTTTCGGAAAATATTACGGTTGAAAAAATTAACGCACAGTCAGTAAATTCCATGCTGGAAGATTCTGTTAAATATTTCCGCGAGTTCCAGAGAACTGACGGAAAAATGAGCATTGAAGAATTTGCCAAAATTAACAAAAAATTTGTCAGAACAAAAAGCCTTTTAGGTTTAGCAGTTGTTCTTCCGCTTGCTGCTTCAATGCAATATATTAACCGCTGGATTACCGGAAAAGTTTCCGGAACAAAAGGTGCTCCTATTTATGATGATTTTGCTAAAGGTCAGGAAAATATTGAAGAAAATCCAAAAGCAAAAGAAGGTTTATTAAAACAGAAATTAATCTCAATATCTTCAATGCTTGCAGTATCATTATTGTCATTAACCAAAATGCCAAATATGAAAATGCTTGACTTCAAAGGCATGTTCCCTACAATGGACCAGGCAAGAATCATATCAACAACAACATTTGCTTCACGTATGGCTGCTGCGGATGATAAAAACGAACTTGCAGAAGCCACCGTAAGAGATATTGCAACCTTTGCAAGTTTGTACTACCTTGGTGATGTTGCTGCAAAAGGTGCTGCAACAATCATTCAAAACAAAACCGGAGTAAAACTTCTTAATGATATGAAACCTCTTGAAGGTAATGAAGGACTGTGGAAAAGGTTTAAACATTGGATGAAAGATGTTAACGTCAAGTCATCAAACGAAGTAGTAAGCAAAACCGAAGAAGCTCTAAAAGGAGTAAAACCAACAAAAGAACAGGCTGAAATTATTGAAAAAGAGCTTAAAAAAGCTGTTAACTACCGTTCTTATTGCCAAGTAACAAACTTAGGTGTATCATTAGCTTTACTAGGGTTAATAATACCTATATTCACTCGTCGAAAAACAAAACGCAAACATGAGCAGGCACTAAAACTTGCTCAGGAACAAAATAATACACAAACCGAAAACAAACAAAATGAAGAAAAAGTAACTCCGCTAAACGTTCAGTATTCAAAGCTGACGGCGGGCTTCAGAGCTGAAAACAAACAAAAAACAGCTTAATCACAGCAGGAAATATATGCAAGTACAACCAATTAAACAACAAAATATCGATACATCACGGCAGCTTAGCCACAAAGGGGCTGCTGATGTAACATTGCGCTATCTTGCAACAAACCAGGCAATCGGTGCAAACCTTATGGACTTCTGCTCTATGGTTGCTCCGAGAACAATTAACGATGGTATCAAACGCGGACCGGCTGCCGGTATGGAAACAGGACGCCGTGAAATTATGGGTACGGTAAATGACTCCTGCGTAGGCCTATTTGGTGCTGCTGCTGGTGCTGCTATTGCAGGCTCATTAACAAAGAAATATGAAACAAAAGTAAACAAAATATTTACTGCACCGGATACCCTTCATATACTGGCTGATAACAAAGCAAAACAGTTAGAAAACAACAAAACACAAATCGAATACATTAAAGAAACTTTAAGACACGCTAAAGGCTACAACCCTACACATGCAGAAGCTGATAATGACGGATTTGTTAAATTGTCAGAAAAAACAATTGACACTGTTGCAAAATATTATGATGAACTCTTGAATAAAAAAGCTGATTTCAGCAAATGGACAAGCTCAAAAGCCGACAGATCACGTACGGTTATGATGAATGAAATTATCGCAGATATAGGTGCAGGTTCTGATTTTATTCTGGAATCTTCAGACAACAAAATTCAAAGCAAAACAAATCTAAAATCATTGCTAAACGATATATTTATCGTTTCGGAATCTTTTAACAGCGAAAAAGTTAAAAATGCATTCTCCGAACAAATACAATCAGGTAAGGCTGCCGCAGAGAACAAATTCATAAAAGGCTTGGATAAATTTATGAAAACGAGAGCAGGAATGGGTTTTGCTGCATCTTGTGCAATAGGATTATCTGTTCAGCCGATTAACATGTATCTGACAAAATTAAAAACAGGGCAGGATGGTTTTGTCGGAGTTGAAGGACGCTCTAAAGACAACAGCACAGGCTTCTTTGGTTTAAAAGCCCTGAGCAGCGTTGCTTTCTTTAGCATGATTCTTTCTACACTTAATATAAATCCGGTTAAATTTACACCGAAAAAGTTTATGGACAAAATGTCTTTCTCGGGTAAAATGCCTACAATTAACCAATTAAAAGGTATCTATGGTATAACAATTATTTCAAGAATCTTCTCAGCACGTGATAAAGACGAACTTAGAGAAGTATTAACAAAAGATACACTCGGATACTTAAGCTGGCTCGTTTTAGGTGATTTTGTAAACAGAATTACCGCCTCTGCTTTTGACAACGACAAATGCAAAGTTGTTAACTACAAAAAAGATACAGAAAACAGCGGTTATTTTAAGAAAATATTCTATGCTAATTTAAAAACAAGAGATGAAGTTCTTGTTAAAACTCTTGCCGACCAGGGTATTTCAACAACAAAAGAACAAGACGGCAAAGTGATATCTAAGACCTTCAAAGAAATGCTTAACGATTTGAACGGAATCAAAGACGAAGCAGTTAAAACTGCAACTAAGAAACGTTTGAAAGTTCTCAACAGAGCACAATTATCAGGCTACTTATTCTCAGGACTTGTTCTCGGTCTCGGTATCCCGAACCTGAATATTTACATCACAAACAAACTTGATGCAAAGAGAAAAGCTGAGGCTGCTCAAAAACAGGCACTTGAATCTTAAATCCAGCCTAAGTCGTCAAGCCAGGAAAACGGTTGTGCATTCTCAGACTGTGTCATGGGGTTTGTGCAGTAACAATCACCGTATTCTTTTGCCGACTCGGATTCATAATCTGTAACTGTTGTCATTTGTTCGTAATCAGTCATTTTTTCTCCTTTTATGTTTTTATGCTTTGAATATTATTTAATAAAAATTTTCCAAAAGTCATTTTTTACTTTATATATTGAATTCAAGTTTTTAGCGATTACAATATAAGTGTAATATTAACACTAGATGTTTAATCGCAATTTACTTTTTACAGGAAAATTAAAATGACTAAGAATATTCGAAATATAGCAATTATTGCTCACGTTGACCACGGTAAAACGACGCTTGTAGACTGTATGCTCAAACAAAGCGGCGTTTTCAGAGAAGGTCAGCAGGTTCAGGAAAGAGTTCTGGACAGTAATGACTTGGAAAGAGAAAGAGGAATTACTATTCTTTCAAAAAATATTTCAATCAACTATAAAGGTGTAAAAATTAACGTTGTTGACACCCCCGGTCACGCAGACTTCGGTGGCGAGGTAGAACGTGTTTTGGGTATGGTTGACGGTGCTTTGTTAATTGTTGACGCAGCAGAAGGCCCGATGCCTCAGACAAGATTCGTTTTATCAAAAGCATTGGAGCTTGGAATAAAAATTATTGTTGTTATAAATAAAATAGATAAGCCAGCTGCTGACCCGGACGGAGCTTTGGACAAAGTATTTGACTTATTTACAGAGCTTACTGACAGAGAAGATTTAATCGACTTCCCTTACATTTATGCAAGCAGCTTAAACGGATTTGCAATCAAAAATCTTGATGATGAAAAAAAAGATATGGTTCCTCTGTTAGATTGTATTTTAGCTAACATCCAGGAGCCGGAAGGTGATGCAACAAAGCCGTTCCAGTTCAGAGCAACGACTCTCGACTATAATGAATACGTAGGCAGAATAGTTATCGGACGTGTAGTTAACGGTGTTGTTCATTCACAAGACCTGGTTGCCTGGGTTGATGCAGAAGAAGAAGTCAGCAAAGGTAAAATTACAAAACTTTTCGGATTCAAAGACCTCGGAAGAGTTGAAATACAAGAAGCTGAAGCAGGGGATATTGTTGGTATTGCAGGTTTTTCCGATATTCAAATCGGTGAAACTCTTTGCGATATGAATAACATTAATCCGCTTCCGCTTATTAAAGTTGATGAACCGACACTTCAAATGAATTTTTCAGTAAATGACAGCCCATACGCAGGTCAGGAAGGTAAGTTCGTAACATCAAGACAGCTGAGGAAAAGACTATATGACGAACTTGAAAAGAATGTAAGCCTTCGAGTTGAAGACACTGATTCAACCGACTGCTTTAAAGTTTCAGGCAGAGGCGAACTCCACTTGGGAATTTTAATTGAAACAATGCGTCGTGAAGGATATGAATTCCAGGTTTCAAAACCGGAAGTTATTTATAAGACCATTAACGGTGAACAATATGAACCGTTTGAAGATTTGCTGATTGATGTACCGGAAGAATACGCAGGTAGTGCAATTGACAGACTTTCAGGCAGAAAAGCCATAATGAACTCTATGACTAACGCAAACGGAAGAACTGTTCTTAAATTTTCTATCCCTGCAAGAGGCCTAATCGGTTTCCGTTCTGAGTTTATCCGTATGACAAGAGGTGAAGGTATTATGTACCATACCTTTGACGAATATAAGCCTTACGCAGGCGATATCCCGAAACAGCGCAGCGGTTCAATACTTGCTCACGAACAGGGCGAAGCTATTCCATACGCTCTCGCTCAATTCGAGGACAGAGGTGTGTTCTTCGTAACTCCGCATACAAAAGTTTACAGAGGGATGATAATCGGTGAAGGCAACAGACCTCAGGATATCGTTGTAAACATCTGCAAAACAAAAAAACTTACCAATATGAGAAGCTCTACTGCTGATGTTATGGTAACACTCCAAGCTCACAAAGAGCTTACGCTTGAAGAATGCCTTGAATACATCGGTGATGACGAACTCGTTGAAGTTACCCCAGAAAACGTCAGAATGAGAAAACAAAACCTCGTTAAATTCGGCAGCATCTAGGGGTAAATGGGTAAATATATATAAAGTTCTTACATTTTACAGAAAAGAAGCAAAAAACTTTCCATAAGCCGTCGGCAGGAATAAAATAAGTACATTTTTGATAAAATCTGTCTGTCCCGCCTCTTGAACAAAAATACAAGTTGGTTGAGATAGAATTAATAAAGTTTGTGCCGAAAATGATAAATATCATTTTCGGCATTGTGGCACAACAAGCATTGGTTATAATCTCTTGTCGGACATTGAAAAATAGAACAACATGGTTTATAATAAAAAAGCAATCAGGCTTTAGATTAATTGGTACTTAATCTAAATTTTAACTCCTGAGTGTTGTTCAAATAAGAACTAGCACGGCTATGATAAGTATTAGTGCTAGTTCTTTTAATTTACAACTATGTAAAATTAAATAAATTAACAGTAATTTTATCATAAGCACGACCTCCTTTCCTTGAACATTAGTCCAAATTTTCAGTTTGTCCTCAAGGATTAAGGTTTGCTTAGGAGTGCCTGACAGCCAAGTTTATTATAATATACATTAAATGTTTACAAATACTTTATTTAATGTATTTGCATATTTCCAATCATGTAGAATGAACCGCAAATAATGTTCAGCTTATCAGGTGTTGGGGTAAATGTAACTTCACTGTATTTTTCAGCTTTATAAGAACAAGCGCTTTTTAGTTCTTCATAACTGCATGCATCAGGGTAATTAAACTCATTCAAATAAATCTCATCGCCTTCTCTGAACAATATTTCCATCATTTTTTTGTAGTCTTTTCTCCTTAGCGCACCAAAAACAAATCTTCGTTTTTCACTCGGATAATACATATCGAGATTATCCCTCAATGCCTGAACACCGTTTGGATTGTGACACGCATCAATTATAAGGTTTTTATCTTTTATAAAATCAAACCGACAGGGATGTTGAACTTTTTTCAAACCCTCTACAATAGTTTCTTCTGTTATTTCAGGGAAAAGATAATTTACAGCAGTAATAACAAGCGCAAGATTATCTGTTTGATGAGAGCCTTTGAGAGTAAGTGCATCAATATATTCCTGTTTAACAAACGGTGACACCAGAATAAACATAGAGTTACATTCATCTGCTTTATCTCTTATCACCTCATATCCCATACTTGTTATAACAGTGCAATTCGGCTTAATTATCCCTGCTTTTTCGTAAGCTATTTTATCCTTTGTATCGCCTAACCTATCTGTATGATCAAGGTCAATTTGAGTAATAATTGAACAAAGGTTTTGTTTAATAACATTTGTTGCATCTAATCTGCCTCCAAGCCCTGTTTCAATTATTGCTACATTTACCCCCTGTTCTTTAAAATACATAAACATCATTACAGTAAGGATTTCAAACTCGGTTAAATGTATGCCAAGACTCGTTATTTGTTCTACATAATTTGCAAAATCATCTTTTGATATACATTTACCCCCGACTTTTATGCGCTCTGTATATTCCCATATATGAGGACTTGTATAAAGACCTGTCTTATACCCTGCCTCACGCAAAATACTATCCAGCATTGCACAGACAGAACCTTTGCCGTTTGTTCCCGCAACATGGATACATTTTAAATCATCCTGAGGATTGCCGAGCTTTGCAAGGGCCTCTGATATTCTATCAAGTCCCAAATCTATATAAAAATTATCCTTACTTGTTATTATCTCAATAGCATTCTCATAACTTATCATAATTTAATCCTATAACAATCTTCCAATAAAATCTATTTACTGATAAAATTAACTTATGAAGAAGGCGTTTTTATATTTTGTATTAATATTACTTGCTCTGTCAATGCTCATACCGTTTTTTATGATGTTTTTGATATCGCTTAGCGGTCAGGAAAATATTTTTACGGATTACAAAAATATAAATCTTTCTTTTTGCGCCTACAAAAACGTATTCCGCTCAATACCGGTTGTTAAATACTTTTTAAACAGCCTTATTGTTGCCCTCTGCACCACAGTCGGTCAGGTCGCAATATCTGCTCTTGCAGGATACGGATTTGCAAGAGCAAGTTTTAGGGGTAAAGACATTTTATTCTTTATCTTTATCCTTACAATGATGGTACCTTCTCAGGTAAACATCGTACCTTTATTTTATCTTATGAGTAAGCTCGGCTGGATAAATACTTATCAGGCACTAATAGTTCCCGGGCTTTTCGGCGGATTCGGAGTGTTCTTCATGCGTCAGTATTTTATGAGTTTTTCGCGAGAGCTTGAAGAAGCATCAACATTAGACGGCTGCAACATTTGGCAAACATTCTTTAAAATAGCTCTTCCGTGTGCAATCCCTGCAATTGCAACTTTGAGTATTTTTACATTTGTCACAACCTGGAACAGTTTTATGTGGCCTTTAATAGTTACAAATACTGAGAGCATGCGCACTCTTGCAGTCGGATTAACCATATTTAAAGGCACATTCAGAGAAGTTACACTTTGGGGCGAACTTATGGCATGCTCCAGCATCTGCTCAATACCCGTTATTCTTGTATTTATCACAGGCAAAAAATACCTTATAAACAACCCGCTTGACGGCGCCGTCAAAGGCTAGAGAACATATATTTACCCCTACCCCCAATATTTGTCGAGCCATTTGGTCGGTTTAATGTAACGGAAGCCCATTTTGCCGAAGTATCCTTTGTACGCCTGTTCAGGAGTAGGCTTTCCGTGGAAAATAAGAATTTTTGCTTCCTCAGGATCTCTGGGAACTTTGAACCAACATAGCGGAAACTTATGCAAACATTGACGCTTAAAGCTTACAACCCAGTCTTTCGGCCAATATTTGAGCAAGCCTTTTCTGTCCATTTCATAAGACAAAAATGCCTGTTCGTTTTTGTATCTTTCTCTTATTGTCAAACCCTCTTTGTAGAAATTTTCAATAATATCAGGGTGTTTACCGACTTCAAAACGAAAAACTGATGAGTTTCCTATTATATCACGTGGGAAATCATAATCTTTTGAGATTAAAAAGCTGCCTTCAACCTCAAAGAAAGGATCAAGAGAGCTTCTTATAATAATATCCAAATCTAGGAATAAGGCTGTTCCCGTGAGATCCGATAGCGGATTTGCAAACAAGCCAAGCTTTTTCCACATTCTGTCAGGAATCCCCTCGTCGTTGAGTTCAGGAAGCGGCCTAATCTCAACACCTTCAACTATACCTTCCGCATTATCCGTAAAACAGACAAATCTGTGCGGCAACGTTAAATTCTTCTCAACCATTTTATATAGCTTGTTTACGTACTCAGGACCAAATTTTGTACCCCATTTGATGCAAATAACATTTCTATCCATAATTTATACTCCCTTATATGTTTAGAATACCATAAAAAGGGGGTAAATTAAAGGGGTAAATAAGAGGGGTAAATTAAAGGGGCAAATAAAAGTAAAAGCGATAATTAAAAAAATTACCGCTAAATTATGTGTGTGTATTATATTATAGATTTTATATTTAAGCTAATGTATTCAAATGTTTTTCTGTATCAGCCTGGACAGGGTCGTTATCTCTGATCATGCTGAACGTTCTATACAATTTGTACCCAAGAGCTGTAAGTGGATTGGTGTTTAAGGCATCAGCTTTTTGAGCAACTTCTTTATTTTGTTGGAACTTTACTGAAGCATTTGGATCTCTTAACATCAGAATTGCATTTTCCGTAGCAACACTTCTATTGCCTGTTATTTCTTTAAAAATTATATTAGATATATTATTAACTCTCATTTGTTGTCACCTCCGTGAACCTTGATTTGTATTAAGTGTTTAATTAACACTTCATTTAACATTTTCATTATGATACATATTGATAAAAATGTCAAGAGGGATTTTTAAGATTTGTAAACAAGACCAAAACGGTTGATATTTCTGGTTAAATCGATTAAGTGTAAAAATTACCCTTGTTGTGGTGATGTACACCTTTGATTTTTTATTAAAAAGCATGCCCAATTTTTTATCATTTTATTCGTTTATAATACCCAAAGCCTTACAGGCTTCATACGCACACTGCTGTTCAGCCTCTTTTTTTGACTTTCCGCATGCCTTAGCTATAACATTAGAGTCCCAGATAACTTCAACACAAAAATTCGGTTTGTGCGCCGGCCCTGTTACAGAAACCACATTGTACTCCGGACGGGTCTTGTTAATCCCCTGTGTATGCTGCTGTAATATGTCTTTGGCATTGTATTTGACAAAATGTTTATCAATATCATCGGCATAAATAACTATATTTTCTTTTATAAATTTTTCAATCTCATCACGCTTTCCGCTCAGATAACAGGCACCCAAAACGGCTTCCAGCGAGCATGCTATATTTGACTCACGTTTTCTTCCGCCTTGTTTTTCTTCCGAAGGTCCGAGAATTATTTTTTTATCCAGACCAATTGTAACCGCAACTTTTGCCAGTATTGCGTCAGAAACGAGTATTGAACGAATTTTCGACAACTCACCCTCTGCAGACAAAGGGTACATTTCATACAGAACTTTCGATGTAAAAAGCTTCAAAACAGAGTCACCAAAAAACTCAAGACGCTCATAGTTTTCCAGGTCAGACAAGTTATTTTCCTTTGTATAAGAAGGATGCGTTAAAGCTGTCTTAACAAGCTTTTCGTCACATTTTTCCAAAAGTTCATCAAGCATTTAGAATAGTCCTTTTAATACGTCGATAAAATTGTTGCATACAAAAAATTGCAAATAATAATACACAACAGGAATTGTCAAAATATAGCTGTCTGTTCTGTCTAAGAAACCACCATGCCCGGGAATTATATCGCTAGAATCCTTTACGCCTGCATCTCTTTTTATCATTGATTCACATAAATCACCTATCTGAGCAAAACCTGCTATCAAAACACCCATAATAAGCGAGTGATACCATTCCATCTGCATAAAATATCCAACCAACATACAAAACGCAATGCCCATTAAAGAACCGCCAATAGCACCTTCAACTGTTTTATTCGGGCTTATAACTTCTGCCAGCTTGTGCTTGCCGAATAATATACCGGAATAATAACAGAATGAATCTGTAAGAGTAACTGCCAAAAGCATTATAAGGCAGTACAAAGCACCTTCTGATGAAATATTATGTTTAACAAGTCCGTTAAATACCGGCTCACAGCATCCTATATCACGAAGCAGCAACAAGTGGAGTGGAAACCAGCCGCAATAAACGAAACCTAATATTGTTGTAGCAACGTTTGCTATATATGGCTGTTTCCCTCTAAATAACACCCACATAAACGCCATAAACGTTGATAGCGTAATTGCTATCGGCAATAAATCCATTCTGTCAAAGTATGCAATCAGCGCAAATATAAGGCTTGATATTATAATTATTTTATAGCTGGGTAAAAATCCCTTGTTTTTTAGTATTTGGGTATATTCTTTAGAACCGAGTACAACAATTACAAGGCAAAGCAGTGTTAACGGTATTCCGCCGGCAATCATTGCAAACAGTGCTGCAATTCCAATACCGAATCCTGATATTATTCTTATTATACTCTTTGGTAAAGCCATTATACCGTCATAACCTCTTTTTCTTTTTCCGAAACAAGTGAATCAACAATTCCTACATACTTGTCAGTAATCTTTTGGATTTGGTCCTGATTATCCTTTACGGCATCTTCCGGAAGATTTTCATCTTTTTCAATTTTCTTCAGAGAATCAACCATATCACGTCTTACATTTCTGATTGCAACTTTTGTATCTTCACCAAACTTTTTAACATCTTTTACAGTTTCTCTTCTTCTTTCCTCAGTAAGCGGAGGGAAGTTTAAGCGAACACAAGTTCCGTCATTGTTTGGCGCAACTCCGAGTTCTGCTTTTATAACAGCTTTTTCAACCTCTTTTAATATACTCTTATCAAAAGGTGTAATAACAAGCGTTGTACCTTCAGATACCTGAACCTGAGCCATTTGTCTGATAGGAGTCGGAGCTCCGTAGTATTCTACAATAACTTTATCTAAAATTGCCGGATTAGCCCTTCCGGTGCGGACAGATGCAAAATCTTTTTTTAACTGTCCTATAGCTTTTTCCATTTTTTCTTCGCCGAATAAAAACATTTCATCAAGAGCGTCTGACATAATTTTCTCCTTTATAATAAATCTATTTTTAACTGATATATGTACCTACCTGTTCACCGTTTTGAATTTTAACAAGACTACCTTGTGCTTTAAAATCAAATACGATAATAGGAATACCATTTTGCTTGCAAAGAGCGCAGGCTGCTGTGTCCATAACTTTCAAATCTTTATGGATGATATCATCGTAAGTTATTGTTTTAAGCATTTTAGCATCCGGGTTAGTTTTCGGATCGTCTGAATAAACACCGTCAACACCGTTTTTCGCCATCAGCATAATGTCTGCTCCTACTTCTGAAGCCCTTAGAGCTGACGCTGTGTCAGTTGTAAAGAACGGATTACCTGTTCCTGCCGCAAAAATAACAACACGACCTTTTTCCAGATGTCTTACGGCTTTATGTCTGTAATACGGTTCAGCAATCTGATTCATAGCAATTGCCGTCATAACACGACACTCCACTTCAATCTTCTTTAATGCGCACTGAAGACAAACTGCGTTCATTACAGTTGCAAGCATGCCGACATAATCACCTGATGCCTGGTCCATGCCTAATCTTGCGCTGTTTTTCATACCTCTGAAAATATTACCGCCACCGACAACAACCGCAATTTCAACTCCTCTTTCATATATAGAACGAATCTCATCCGCAATCATTTCAACCGGTTTTGGATCAATACCAAATTGCTGGTCGCCAAGCAGAGCTTCTCCGCTTATTTTCAGCAACACGCGTTTATATTTATTATTTGCCATTAGTTACCTCGTTTTATTCTATCGTATTAAAAAACAACTGTTTTGTAAAGCCAATTTGTTTTACATGCTTATTTTTACAAGATTAAAATCCTTGTCCCACAGAAGTTCGCCTTTAGGTTCAATTTCGTGGTATGTATAAATATTTTCAATATATTTAGGATTAAACAACCCTTTATTACCAAGCGTCTTAACAATATCAGGAATCAGATTTGTACTTCCTGCAAGCGTTCCTGTTGCTGAACGTGCAGATACACCGTCATAAAAAATTTCGGAATCTGCGAAAACAGCTTTTCTTTGAGTACTGTACGTTATAGGAAGTGCATCGCTTATAAGAAGAATTTTGTCTTCAGGTTTTGTTTTAAACAAAAGTTTTAAAGCATCGTCGTTTACATGAACACCGTCAGCAATTACTTCAGTATAAACACTGTCATCAAGAATTGCGGATAAAGCCGTCGAGTCCTCTTTGTGAGATATTCCCGTCATAGCATTATACATGTGCGTTACACCATCAGGCTTTTTATCACCTTCAGCCCAACCTACACAATGTCCTGCCTGAACTTTTATACCCTTATTTTTTAAATAAGAAATTAACCCTTCATCAAGCTCAGGCGCAAGGGTAACGATTTTGATAAAATCATCTTCAAGCTTTTGATAATTTTCCACAGTCAAAGATAAAAAATGTTCGGGATTATGAATACCTTTTTTCAGAGGGTTAAGAAAAATACCTTCAAGATGTACCCCAAGAATAGCTTTACTTCTCTCTGCTGCTTTTTTTATTACACCAATTTGTCTTTTTGTATTTTCGACAGTATCAGTAACAAGCGTCGGGAAAAATCCTGCAATACCAATCTCAAGAAGTTTTTTTGCAAGTTCAAGGATTTCATCAACCCCTGCCTTATTAAAATCAACTCCGTACGCTCCGTGAAAATGCTGTTCTATTATTGGTAATGTTTTCATTAAACACCTTCAAAGATTTCTCTTACTTTTTCTCTGTCGTCAAAATGAATAGTCTTATCAGCAAGAATTTGATAATCCTCATGACCTTTACCGGCAACAACAACTACGTCATTAATATTTGCAATCTTGCTTGCTTCTTTTATGGCAAGTTCTCTGTCCGGTTCGACAATCACATTGTTGACGCTTTTTAAGCCTGCCAGAATATCTGTAATTATCTGCTGAGGGTCTTCCGAACGCGGATTATCGCTTGTCACAATAACCTTATCTGCTAGCTGTTCTGCAATTGCACCCATTTTCGGACGTTTTGTAGCATCTCTGTCACCGCCGCAACCGAATACACATATTAACTTGCCGCCTTCGGGTGTTATCTCTCTTGCCGCTTTTAACACGTTTTCCAAACCATCCGGAGTATGAGCGTAGTCAACTATTACAGTCGGCTTGTTTACTACAGTTTCGAATCTGCCTGCAACACCCTTTATTGTTTCTAATACTTTTATTGAGTTTTCAATATCAAAACCTTGAGCCAGAGCCACGGTTAATGCTGCGAGAACATTATAAACAGAGAACATTCCGTTCATAACAAGTTTTACGTCATATTTTTTACCCTGAACATCACAGATGAATGATGCACCGGACTCATCAAACTTCACATTACACGCCCTTACATCAGCAGGCATATTTATACCGTATGTATATACATTGACCTTTGGAGAAATTACCTGTAAAAATTGAGAAGCATAGGAATCATCAGAATTAATAACAGCAAAATCATCTGAATATAAATTCTCAAACAACTTTGCTTTTGCCCTGAAGTAATTTTGCATTGTGATATGAAAATCAAGGTGGTCTTGTGTTAAATTTGTCAAAACAGCACCGTTAAATTCCGCATAATCAACCCTGTGCTGTGCAAGCGCATGTGAACTTACCTCCATTACAACATTCGGAATTGATTTTTCAACAATTTCATCAAAAAGTTCCTGAAGCTCGGGAGCTTGTGGTGTTGTATGTTTTGCATCATGATAATCATCGTCTGAAAACAATTTGTTTCCTAAAGTACCAATTAATGCACATTTTTTATTTTCTGCTTCAAACAATTTTTGAATAAGATGAGTTACTGTAGTTTTACCATTAGTACCGGTTACGCCTATAAGATTCAGTTTCTTTGATGGTGAAGAATAAAATATATCAGAAAGCTGTGCAAGTGCCTGCTGTGTATCACTTACAACTATTTGAGGAACATCAAGATTTAATACTCTTTCAACAACACATAAACAAGCACCGTTTGATACTGCTTCTTCAGCATATTCATGACCGTCAACGTGTTCTCCTGTTAAGCACACAAACACATCATCCGGTTTTGTTTTTTTTGAGTTATAAGAAATTCCTTCAATATCGCTATAAAAACCTTCGATTCCTATCAAATCAATGTGTTCAAGATTATCAATTATTGTTCTGAGTCTCATATTATCTCCTTTTTTATTATTCAAACTTATCCGGCTGCAAATTTAATATTCTGGCAATTTGTGTTGAAATTTCCTTAAATATAGGTGCAGCAACTGTATTACCCCAAATTTCTCCACCCTGAGCAGAGTCAACTATTACATAAATCAAAACCTGAGGGTCGGTAGAAGGCATATATCCTACTATAGATGTATAGAGCTTGTTTGTGTAACCTGCACCGTTTTCCTTTGGTTTAATTGATGTTCCGGTCTTTGCCGCTATATTGTAATTTGGATTCTTTATCGGTGATTTTCCTCTGTTAATACTTTCCGTTAACAACTCCGTAACCACCCTTGCATGTTCAGGTGACATTACCTGAACTCTCTCTATTTTTTCTGCTTCTTCTTCAGGAGAATATTTGATAACGTGCGGAGTAACCCTTACTCCGTCATTAGCAAGTGCTGAAACCGCAGAAACCATCTGTATTGCTGTAACAGAGGAACCGTATCCGTAACCCATTGTTGCATGGTCAGAAGCGTCCCATCTGCTCGGATTTTTCAGCAAGCCGACAGATTCTGCAGGAAGGTCAATACCTGTTTTTTCTCCAAAGCCGAATTTTTTAAGCATATCATAATATTCATGTCTGCCCATCATCTGTGCAATAACAACAGAAGCAACGTTACTTGAGTGTTCAAACAAATAAACCAGATCAATCATACCCGGATTTGGATGGCGGGCATAGTCATAGTTTTTGATTGTCCACCAGCCTACTTTAATTTTACCTGTGTCATTTATCCTTGAATAACGGTTTATTTTTCCAAGCTCTATTGCCGATGCTACAGTTATTGTCTTGAATGTTGAGCCCGGAGGGAAAACATCGGTTAACGTCCAGTTTTTTATCTGAAAACTTGTTGCCTGTTTAAAATTATTCGGATCAAAATAGGGGTAGACAGCATATGCCAAAATCTCACCATTTCTGGGATTCATAACAATTACGGCACCCCTTTGCGCATTGAATTTCTGAATGGCTTTCATAAGTTCTTTTTCGCAAACGTGCTGTACGGCAGCATCAATAGTAAGAGTAACATCTTTTCCTTTTACAGGTTTTGTTGCCGCAACAGGGTCCGTAGTAATGTTATATATAACTTTTCCTTTTGGTGTCATCTCATATGTTGCTGTTTTTTCAACACTTTCCAGCTTATTTGCAGCCGTAAGTTCTACTCCCGACGCAACATCCGCATCAAAATTGTAATACCCCAGAACATGAGCAGCAAGAGTACCCTGAGGATATGTTCTTATGCTCTTTTTATCCATAGGAATTTCTCTCAGGTTAAGCTTTGCAATCTGGTCTTTTGTATGTCTGTCAACGTTTTTCTTTAATGCAACCATTGAAGTGTTTCGTCTGAGTTTTTCCGTAAGATCATATTGAGAAACCTTCAATATCGGAGCAAGTTTTTTGGCGAGCTCTTCAGGTTCGTGTACATAGTCGGCACGACGTGCAAAAATATCATAATAAACTGTATCAGTAGCGAGTTTTATACCATTTCTGTCATAAATGTCTCCACGCATAACAAAAGCACTTGCTCTGCGCTGATTTTTTGCTTTTACTCTGAAATGTCTTGTGTCTAAAATCTGAATACAGAAAAGATACACAATAAATCCCAGTATTGCAATAAGAAACAGCAGCTGAAAAATTGTTAATCTGCGTTTGAACAAAGTATTTTTTATATTTTTTTGCAGTACCGCATTTTTTATATTTCTTTGACTGTTATTATAGCTCCCCATAGTTAAATAATACCACAACTAACAGTAAAGGTTAATAAGTAAATATTATTTAATATAATCCGTACAGATCTCTTGCATTAAAGTAAAGCAGATTATTTACAAGGTCTTCGTCATCAAAATAAGAGCTTATTTTTACCTTAAAATTATCAAGATTTTTTCTGTACAGCTCGTTTGCGTGATTAAATTCGCCTATCGGAGCATCCGAAGCCCATAAAATACGGTTTGTAAAATCTCCCTTTGATGTATTTTTTAAAGCTTCTATAAGCGCTATTACATCCGTCATATCTCCTGTACCAAGGTCAATCCATGAAGCGTCGCAGTAGAGCGTTGCATTTTCTTCTTCTATTGAGCTTAACATTATTTTTATCGCCTCAATATGTGTATCCTTCTGCCCGGTGGAAAGATGTCCCAAAATTATCGGAACATCAGGAAACTGCTTAGCCTTTTCATAAACAAGGGCAGGAGAAGAAAATTTGGATTTTATATTGCCTGAATGGAACAAACAAGGTTTTTTGAACTCCCTTGCAAGCTCAAGATACTTGTCATACTTAGGTGAAGAAGCAGGAAGCTTTTCACATTCGGGATGAAATTTTAACCCGATAAACTGTGGATATTCTGTTAACAAATAACGCATAGTTCTGTTATTTAATGATTTGTCAACTTGGCAAACAGCTAGCGGTAAAAACTTTTTGTATTTTTTTGCAACTCTTAGCATATCAAGATTACAATCAAGTTCACTCTTATAATAAACGCTTTCAATACCTTCAAGATTAGAACAAATTGCATAATCAATACTGTCACCGAAAATTTCCAAAACCTGTTCGGGAGAATAACTTCCCCAAGGAGTGCCCAAACCGTAATGCGTGTGCGAATCAATAATCAAAACGCTTTACTCCTTTACCGCACGAACTCCGCGGGTTATTGCTTCCAATATTCGTTTGACTTTAACTACCTCTATTCCGTCAAATTTTTCCTGTACATCATTAGCCTCTGGGATGATTATGCGTTTAAATCCGAGTTTTTGCGCCTCATTAATACGTTTTTCAATATGATTAACGGCTCTTACCTCGCCTGACAAACCAAGCTCACCGACAACAGCAGTTGACTGGTCAAACACAACATCACGAACACAGGTAACAATGGCAAGCGCAATTCCCAAGTCTGCAGCAGGCTCGTTGACATCAATTCCGCCAATTACGTTAACATAAACATCCTGTTTTGAAAGATTTAAGCCTATCCTTTTTTCAAGCACAGCTAGAATTTGAAGAACTCTTCCCGTATCAACACCGTTTGCTACCCGCCTTGGCGCTGGATAAGGAGTTGTTCCGACAAGCGCCTGAATCTCTACCAACAGAGGTCTTGTCCCTTCACTTGTTACAATTATTGTACTTCCCGGAGTCTGAGTTTGGTTGTATTCTTTTAAAAACAACTCACTCGGATTAATAACCTCAGTTAAACCCTTTGAACCCATCTCAAAAATCCCGACCTCTGAGGTATTACCAAAACGGTTTTTTACGGAACGCAAAATTCTGTAGGACTTATATTTATCTCCCTCAAATTGTATGACCGCATCAACCATATGCTCCAAAACTTTTGGACCTGCAATATTTCCCTCTTTGGTAACATGACCTATTACTATGATTGATATGTTTTGAGTCTTTGCAATCTGCATGAGCGAATTGCAACATTCCCTAATCTGAGAAACACTGCCCGCAGAACTTTGTATCATTGAGGTATAAATAGCCTGAATACTGTCTATAATTACCAAATCCAGTTTCATTTCTTCAATGTGTTTTTTTATAAGTTCAAGATTTGTCTGGGGGTAAATATATAAATTATCCGATTTTACACCCAGTCTTTCGGCACGAAGTTTAACCTGACTTGCGGATTCTTCAGCAGATACATAAAAAACTTTTTTATCCTGCCTGCATAACTCGCCTGATGTCTGCAACAGTATAGTTGATTTACCGATTCCGGGGTCACCTGCCAGTAAAACTAGTGAGCCCTGAACAATCCCGCCGCCAAGAACTCTGTCAAACTCCGAGATATTAGTTGAAAAACGAATTTCTGTATTCATCTCTATTTCAGAGAGCTTTCTCGGAGGAGCTGAATCCAAAACTTCAGGAACCTGTTCTTTTTTTATGCCTGAACTTTCAACTTCTTCAACAAAAGAACCCCAGGTTCCGCACTCCGGGCATTTTCCCAAATATCCGGCTGTTTCATATCCGCAATTTTGACATACATATTTTGATTTAATTTTTGCCATTTTTACCATAAAGAAAGATTTGACAATAATGCCAAACCTTTTTCTTTCATTACACCTTACACCTTTTTACCTATTTATTAACAGGAATTATAAGCTTTTGACCGATTGATAAAGCATTTGGATTAGCCATTTTATTAGCTTCCTGAATAAGGTTTACTTTATTCATGTCAAAAGAACCATAAAATCTTATAACGATACTTTCTAAAGTATCACCTTCTCTGACTGTATATTCTTGTTTTGTCACAGTAGGAGCTGCTGCAGGTTTTGAAGCATCTGCCGGAATAAATCCGAATTTAGCATTTTCCTGAGCTGCCGGTTTAACTTTCGGTACAGCATCCTCTTTTGGAGTAGAAATATTTATCAGGATGCTTAAAAATGTTGTTATTAAAAGTGTTATGATAACACCTGCGATTAAACCTACAACAAAATAAACCTGAGGAGCTTTTTCGGTTCTCTGCTGCTTAATACCGAAGTTCTGCCACAATGCATCAATTTCACGACGATTGCTTTGGCGTCTGTAAAAATCTTCGCCCTGATGCTCCATATTGTAGCGATTCAGAGCCTCCATCATTGCAACTTTTTCTCTTGTAATGTTTGATCTTCTAAGTGTTGTGCTTTTCATAACCCCTCACAGCTTTATTGCATCCGTTGATGCCTTTACATATAAAAATTATCATAAAACAATATACCGTGCAAATTTGTAACAGAATATATTAAGAATTGTTAATAGAAAAATACACTTCTTTAAGCCTTTTTTTGCTTATATGTGTATAAAGCTGGGTTGTTGAAACATCACTATGCCCGAGTAGTTCCTGTACAATCCTCAAATCGGCACCGTTTTCGAGAAGATGAGTAGCAAAACTGTGCCTCAATGTATGCGGTGAAATATTTTTATGAATCTTTTTTCCCTGTTCGTGTATAAAAGTATATACATCCTGCCTTGTAATCATTCTTCCGTTTTCACAAATCAGCAGACGTTTCGTATTCAGGTTATATTTTTTTATAACTAACTCTCTTTGCGGCAAATATTCTTTCACAACTCTTTTTGCAGTTTCTCCGATGGGTATAATCCTTTCTTTTGAACCCTTGCCGAAGCATCTTACATATTTTGAAGCAAGATCAATATCGTTAACTTTTAAATTTACTAGTTCTGATACACGAAGCCCGCAGCTGTATAAAAGTTCTATTATTACATGTTCAAGCGGAGTCAGGTTGCTGCGAAGCATATCTTCAACATCTTTTACGGTGATTACCTTCGGAAGTCTTTGTGGAACTTTTGGCTGTTCAAGTGTTGAAGCAGGATTTTTTTCTAAGATTCCGACTGATGTTACCCATTTAAAAAAACCTCTTATTGATGCAACTTTTCTTATTATGCTTGTTGGTGCGTATTTTTTTTCTCTTAGTGTTCTGACATAAGTATTAATCATAAGTCTGTCTACAGAGTTGATGTCATCAACTTCCGTATAATCCGAAAAACTTTCCAGGTCACGTCTGTACGCATCAAGTGTATTTTGGGACAGTCCTTTTTCAAGCTCTAAATATTCAAGATATTCACCGATTATTTGATACAAAGCCTTTATTCCTCAATCAGATTATACACTATTTTTCACATGATGTGATATACTTTTTTTAAGGAGAATATATGTTTAAAAAGTTTCTGATTACGTTATGTTTTTTAATTCCACTCGGTGTTTATGCAAATTATAATGATGTTTACGTTGCTGATATTCAGTATGACTGGATTAACAAGTCTGAGCTTGAAAAAGATGCAATGATAAGTGAAATCCATGACATTATGTTTGCAACAGGATTGAATAAAAGACATGATTTAAAAAGTCTGTTCAAAGATAAGCTCAAAGACAAAAACCACACTGATAACTATATAGCTGCGTCAGCAGGATACAAAGAATACAGGGGTAATAAAATTTCGGCTTTTTATTATAAAAAAATGCAAAATCCTTTCATGTATGCTTTACAGGGAAAAGAAGATACTTCAACAGCTTTTTATTATGACGTTATGGGCAATTTAAGATACGTTGATTTCATTAACGGAGATTACCCGGATTATCCGTATTATGCAATACAGTACCGCATCAGCGGTACACCGGTGAGTGCTGTTTATTATATATCCGAAGATTGCCAGTATCTGTACAAGCCAAACGGAGAGTTTGAAGGGGTCTGGTATAAACATAATTTGTATAACAAAAGCAACAAAATTATTTTAACAAGAACGACTTATTAAAACAGGTATTAATAATGACAACAACAAATGAAGAAATTGCAAAAATATTAATCGAAAAAAATTTAAAAGTTGCAACAACTGAGTCCTGCACAGGGGGGCTTTTAAGTTCAAAGCTGACGGATATCAGCGGAAGTTCGGCATTTATTCATCTTAACCTTGTTACATACGCTAATGAAGCCAAACACAAAATGCTTGGCGTAAGAAACGAAACTCTTGAAAACTTTGGAGCCGTATCGGAGGAATGTGCTTACGAAATGGCAAGCGGGCTTATGAAACTGACAGGCGCAGATATTTGTATCTCGACGACAGGAATTGCCGGTCCGACAGGAGGAACGCCGGAAAAACCAGTTGGGTTAATGTATTCCACTATTTGCACAAGAGAAAGGGCAATAACTTTTGAAACTCGCTTTCATCCGGAAATTCCAAGGGTGGAAATGAAGGAAATGTTCGCTCAGGCTGTACTTGAAAAACTCTACAAATTTTTATCAGCAAATTGATGTACATATTTTTTTTCTGTGAGAAAATAAAGATACGAATTAAATAAGCAGGGAACTTTTTTAATGCAAGTTAATCGTATACAAACTCACAATAATACCTTTGGGGCTAAGTTAAAAGTTATTAATAAAGACTTTAGCAAAAAGTTTTTTGCTGATTTGCAAAAAAAAGCAGATAATATTGGTTCACAACATGATGTAATAGAACTAAAATATACTGACTTTCAGGATATAAAAGAAAATATTTGTTTCGGGCGAAAAAACATCCTTGAAAAAAATATAAAAAGAATTTCGGACACATTTCACGGCAGATACATTCCGGTAGGTGATGAATACGGTACAGACCATTATGAAACCAGGCTCACTTCAGATAAATATATTGATTTGTGGAAGATGGAAGAAGATGCCGCAAGCAAATATCTGTATATCTTAAGTAGAAAATATATATTATAAATCATCAATTTCAAAATTTGTTTACATGATATAATCTAGTTTATGAAAGACTATTTGATAGATACACACGCTCATATTGATATGGAAGTCGGAGTAAACGAAGGGGTAAATGAAGGGGTAAATGAAGGGGTAAATAACGAGGTTGAAGAGACTACCCTTAATGATGTTATCAGAGAAATGAATGAACATGGGGTAAAAAAAGCTATTATTCCTGCGGTAGAAATCTCAACACAAGATAAAGTTGTTGAACTTGCGAACTCTGACGAAAACATATTCGGAATGGTTGGATTATTTCCTTCTGAAGCAAAAACTTATACCCATGAATTTGAAGAAAAGATGGAAACCATTGCAAAAAACAACAAAAAAATCGTTGCAGTTGGTGAAATCGGGCTTGATTACTACTGGGATAAATCTTTTGTAGATAAACAAAAAGATGTTTTCATAAAACAAATTAAAATGGCTCAGCGCCTTAATTTACCCATAGTAGTACATGATAGAGAAGCCCACAAAGATTGTTTTGATATTTTAAAAGAAAACAAAGCTGAGAATGTTCTTTTTCACTGTTTTTCAGGAAGCGTTGAGTTTATGAAAGAATGCGTACGAGAAGGCTGGTATATAGCGCTTGGCGGCGTAGTTACATTCAAAAATGCAGTTAAAATGAAAGAGGTTGCTCGTGAAGTCCCGCTTGATAAACTTGTTCTTGAAACGGATTCACCTTATCTTACTCCTGTACCGTTCAGAGGCAAACAAAATAAGCCTGCATATGTAAAATACGTTGCGGAAGAAATTGCAAAAATCAGAGAATTGCCGTATGAAGAGCTGGCAGATATTACTACAACAAATGCGGAAAGGTTTTTTGGGATTTGAAAAAAGAAAGATTAGATAAAATTTTGGTCGATTTAGGCTTTTTTGAGAATAAAAGCAAAGCCTCAGCCGCTATTTTAGCCGGAAACGTAATGATTGGAACTGAAGTCATAACAAAAGCCGGATATCAGATTGACCCTTCAAAAGATTACGATTTTAAGGTTAAAACTATGCCATACGTATCCAGAGGCGGATTTAAACTTAAAAAAGCTCTTGATGCGTTTAATTTTTCACCGAAAGACAGAATATGTTTTGACGCAGGAGCTTCAACAGGAGGTTTTACCGATTGTCTGCTTCAAAACGGAGCTAAATTTGTTTACGCAGTTGACGTAGGTTACGGTCAGCTTGACTGGAAAATAAGAAGCTCAGAAAAAGTTAAAACGATAGAAAAAACAAACCTTAAAATCTGCTCATTTGAAGATATTTACTCTGAAGGGGAGCCCGTTGCGGATTTGCTCGTTTCTGATTTGTCGTTTATATCACTCACAAAAGTCTTACCAAACCTTAAAACACTTTTATCCAAAGACGGACACGAAATGATTTGCCTCATTAAACCGCAGTTTGAAGCAGGAAAAGAACTCGTGGAAAAAGGCGGAGTTGTGAGAGATAAAAACACTCATAAAACAGTTATTGAAAACGTTATTAACTGCATTCACGAACTGGATTACGTTATAAAAGGGCTGACATATTCCTCAATAAAAGGTCCGGCAGGAAACATTGAATATCTGGTTTGGTTCTCAACCACAGGTGAGGAGATAAAAACAGACATTGAAAAAGTCGTTCTATCTGCCCACCAAAATCTTAATTAAACAACCGTTTTTAAATATTCAATAATATCAAGTGATTCGTACATCTGAACATTTCTTTCTTTATCAACCAAAAACGGTACCTGACGTTTTCCGCCTAAAGTAATTAAAGTATCTTCATTTTGCTTATCAGCTATATCGATTTTATTCAGAGAAATACCTTTTTCTTCCGCAAATGCAAGAACTTTCTTGCAATAAGGACAAGTTTCCATAATATACAAATCAAACATTTTAACCTCCGTTTTTTATACTTAATCAATATAAATATATTAGTTTATTATAACATCAGCCAACGGTCTAATTTTTAATAAACAAACCTTTTACCTTTTTGTATATCTGTTTTAGCATACTAAATGGTGCCGTGAGCGGAGCAAATATAATCTGTAAAAGGACAAGATTTCTTATTGTATTATCATCTCCTGCAATATTTTTTAGCTCTTCAAGCATTGAGTTAAATTCTTCGTCCGTTTTCTGCGTCAGAAGATAGTGCAATCTGCACATAGAATAAGTTATACAAACTACAAGATAGCTTATTAATATTTTTTTCCCTATCACATCCATAACAATATTATACCACCTCTTTACCCCTCTGTATAATAAAAATATTTCTTCTTAAAAGCTAAATTATAAGCGTAAGGAGAAAATATTTTGAAACAAAAAATTATATCGCTGTTTTTGGTTTTTGTATTAATTTTCAGCCCTGTTTCGGCAGACTTCGTTTCCGACACTTCATCAAATAATATTCAAGCGGTTGAAACTTCAGAATGTGATAAATACCCTGATTACGCAAAAATGTACACAGGGAACGACAAACACGAAAAATTTAACAGAAAAATGTTTAATCTTAACTCTAAACTAAACAAATTTATAGCTAAACCAGTTCATATAATATGGTCCTCATTACTTCCCGAATGTTGTATTAACAGAATCCGTGACGCTTACAATAATATTGATTACCCCAAAAGACTTGCCAGCTGTATTATGCAAAAAGACGGAGAAGGAGTAAAGAAAGAAACCGTCAGGTTTTTGACAAACTCAACAATCGGATTGGGAGGTCTTTTTGACCCTGCCGATAAAATATTCAAGATAAAACCCACCAACGAAAACATGGAGCAGGCTTTGTGCAAATGCAAAATAGGTTCAGGTTCGTATCTTGTTATGCCCTGCCTGAACTCCTGCACGCCACGTTCACTTTGCGGAAGAGTACTCGAAGCTGCCCTTGACCCCTCTGTTTATCTTGCCTCACCGATTACCTCAATAATAAAATTCGGACTTTTGGTTAACAGGACTTCTTACATGCAGCCGCTTGCGAACATGATAGAAACGACCTTTGCAGACCCTTATGACATACACAAAAAACTTTTCGGGATAGAAAACTATATACGAAACTCAAACTATGACAGGCAAGAACTTCTGAGAGAAGAAAAACAGCTTGTTGAAGAAGGACACCCTGAACTTGCAGAAGAACTTATCGCCGAGCTTGGCGAGGGGAGAGTAAATAATAATCCGCAAAAAGATAATATAAAAGAAGGAGAGAACATTATGACACAAGGACAATTTTCAGGAGGAGCCGCTGATTTATCTGATATTTTACCGCTTGCTACAGCTATTAAACCCGATATTGTAATTACCGACTACAAATCTCAAACACCTGTAATTGATTCAATGAAAACAGCTCTTTTTGAGGATAACACAATAAACAAATCTATATGGAATGAGCTTTCTCTCTGGAACAGAAGTTTTGCAAGACGAGTCAAAACGGGTTCGGTTGTGGTTGCAGAAGGCAGAGAACCTTACAGGTTTAAATACATTTTGCAAAAAGATAAAAATGCACCCTTAATGATATTTTATCCCTCAATTGGTGAAGGAGCGGGAAATCATCATTCGTTAGTATTTGCAAAAATGTTTTATGATGCAGGGTATTCTGTTGTAATGCAGGGAAGTCATTTTCACTGGGAATTTGTAAAATCCATGCCGGAAGGCTTTGCGCCCGGGATTCCGTCTGCGGATTCAGAATATATAAGGCAAGTCAGTCTAAAAATCCTTGAAAATTTAGAAGAAAAATATAATTACAAACCTAAGAAAAAAATTATCGTCGGAACATCTTTCGGAGCCGTATGTTCCCTCTTTGTTGCTGAAAAAGAAAGCCAAAATAACACGCTTTCCGTTAACCAATATGTTGCAATATCACCTCCGATAGAACTAAAGTACGCCCTTTTACAGCTTGATAAAAACGGCGAAGAGTTTGATAAAAACTCCGCAGAAGTTAAAAACAAAACCGCACTTACAGCTGCAAAAATCCTTCAGGTTTACGAACTGAAAAATGAAAAAAATTTTCATATCGATTCATTGCCGTTTACGGATGAAGAAGCAAAACTAATAACAACATTCATTATGAGGCAAAAATTATCCGACATAATATATACAATTGAACACGGAGAACAAAACAAAGTCGGTATTTACAAAATGATAAACAATATGAGTTTTCAGGATTATACAGAAAAATACTTGGGCTTATCCATTGATGACGAATGTAAACACGCTTCACTATACGCACTGACTGAATATTTATCAAATAACAACAATTATCATATCTACGAATCCATTGATGATTATCTTTTAAACGAAAAACAAATATTAAAACTAAAAAGTATAGCAGGAGAAAAGCTTACCTGCGTAAACTGTGGTTCTCATCTTGGGTTTTTATACAAAAAAGAATTTCTTGATGAGTTCAAAAAATTTATATTTAAAAGCTAAACATCTTCTTCTTTTTTAATATTATCAAGCAGGAAAAGAAGCGGTATAATGGCAACAGCTGCGATTGCAAACACTCTGAAAGCATCAATAAATGCACAGAGAGTTGCCTGCTGAAGTAAAAGTCTGTTTATAACACCTTTTGCCATATGTGTTGCAGTGATAGGGTCATAGTTTGTAATAAAAGCACCTGCATAAGTCTGTACTCTTTCAACAAAGTTTGCAGATGTATCCGTCAAATGTTGAATGAGCATAAACTGATGTTTTTGCGCTCCTCGTGTAATAAGCGTTGCAACAATTGATGTACCGAAAGCACCACCGATATTTTTTAGCAAGTTTTGAAGTCCCGTTGCATTAGTCATCTGGTCGTTTCTCAACGTCGCCATTGACAAAGTAATAATCGGAATCATTGCCAGACCTAATCCCAAACCGAATAAAAAGTTCGGGAACATAATACTCATTGTTGAGATTTGAAGGTTTAAATTACCAAGCATCATACAACCGGTGGCGATACAGGATAAACCAAACGCAACAAGGACTCTTCCGTCAAACTTGTTTGCAAAAGATCCGTATAATACTGTTGCAGACAGTGCTCCCAAGCCTCTGGGCATCATTGAAAGTCCGCTTTTGTAGGCGTCATATCCCATCAAAGACTGTAAAAATTGCGGTAAAATAGCAACAGAGGCAAGCAAAACCGCCTGCATTACAATTTGTACCAATGTTCCTACCAGATAGTTTTTATCCCTGAATATTGATAAGTCAACCAGCGAATCTTTATTTTTGAGCTGAGATATTAAAAACAAAACAGCCGAAATGACCGAAAATAGTGACAACCAGCAAATCCACGGAGCATTAAACCAATCAGCATTATTACCTTTATCAAGAACAACCTGCAAAGATATCAGCCAGGCACTTAAAAATAAAAATCCCGGAAAATCGTGTTTAACATTTTCCTGTTTCTTTGCATAATCAGGATCAAAAATAAACATATCTGTAAGAACCCACGCTAAAATACCGATAGGAATGTTAATATAATAAATGTATGGCCAAGTCCAGTTATCTGTAATCCATCCGCCGATAACAGGACCTAAAATTGGGGCAAGGACAATAATCATACCAAACATTGCCATAGCTTTTCCGCGTTCGGTTGGTTTAAAATTTTCAAGCAGAATAGCCTGAGATATAGGTAAAATACCACCGCCTCCAAACCCTTGCAAAATACGGAATGCAACCATTTGTCCCATTGTCTGAGCCATACCGCAAAGCAAAGATGCTATTGTAAACATTATGATACTGGCAATGAAAAAAGTTTTTCTCCCCATAACTTTACTGAACCAGTCAACCATAGGAATAACGATACCGCTTGCGATAAGGTAACTTGTCAGAATCCACATTGATTCATCTCTTGAAACAGAGAAACTTCCTGCCATATGAGGAAGTGCTACGTTTGCAATTGTTGCATCAAGTACAAACATGAATGCAGCAGTCATTGTAGGCAAGCATGCAAGCCAAGGGTTTACATTTTCGTAATCTTTATTTTCGTCAGCCATTTTTATCCCGTATTTATCTACGTGATATCATATCACAAAAATAAATGTTTAATATGACGCATAAGAACCAATAATTCTCATACCTTTTGCGTGCGGGGTTAAATCATTTATCAGATTTTTGATTATTTCATCTTCTTTATGTCCGTCAAAATCAATAAATACAGCCTGCTCTTTGTCTGCTCCGCTAACCATTTTTGAGTTAATCTGGGTGATGTTAACGTGATATTTTACAAACATCTGCGCAATATCAAGAAGAGCACCCTGGCGGTCAGCCAAAAAGAGAACAATACTTGTTTTGTCGTGTCCTGTCGATTTGGTATTAGCGTCCCCGATTACAATAAACCTTCTGTTATTAATCTTAAAATCTTCTATATGCTCTTTTAAAATATTCAGATTATAAAGCTCTGCCGTCTTCGGAGTACCTATTATTGAATAGGTTAAATTATAGTTATTAAGCATCCTTGCAGAGTCATCCATACTTTCTGCAATTACGACATTGAGTTGTCTCGGCATTTCTTCTCTTATAAATTTTTTACATTTAGCAAGAGCATTCGGGTTTGCAATCAGCCCCGTAACACTGTAAAACTCGGTTGTTTTTGATAATATACAATCATTAACAGGGATTATTGTTTCTGCAAGAATCTGGATGTTTTGATTTTTTGTAGTAATTAAATTATCAACTGTTTCGCGGATGATTCCTTTGTATGTTGTTTCAACAGGAAGAACCGCAATTGCATTTGAGTTTTCGTCAACATACTCAATACACTCTTTTATTCCGTTTAATGAACGCTGATACATAAACAAATCATATTTTTTAAACAGTTTATCCTTTGCTATTTCGGAATAAGAACCGCCCATCCCAAGGCAAATTACTTCATTAAAATCTTCAAACATCTCCTGATTATCTCCCTTTGTGACAATTATATCTTGAACATACAAAGATAACAATTCTATTTATTTATGCAGAAGGAGTCATTTCTTCAAGAACTTTGTCAAAGACACTCTGCCAATTACCGAAAGTTCTCTGGCGGAATAATTTAACACTTTCATACCATCTGCATTTACTTATATCATCTCCCCAACGCCAATCAACATTATATGGGAGCATTACCCAGCACGGAATTCTCATCGCACCTGCAAGGTGAACAAGCGAGGTGTCATTACAAATAACCAAATCCAGATTCCTGAGTGCTGCAGCTGTTTGTGAAAAATCTATCAAATCTTTCCCTATATCAATAACATTATCCAGCTTGCTTACATCTTCCGAACCTTCAAATGTCTGGAAAGAATAAAACTGAGTATTTTCGACTTTTGTTAATTGGTTAAAAAGTTCGGCAGGAATTACTCTGTCTTTGTCAAACGTTGCATTCCCTCTCCATTTAATACCAATTTTTATTTTTTCGGTGTCAAAATATTTTTTGCGATACTCTTCAACCATATCCATATCCGGAACAATATATCCTTCTCTGTACGCAAATATATCTTCACCTTTCAAGCCAAGTAAGTAAGGCAGACTTAAAAGAGAAACGTGAAGGTCAACATCGAGTTCCTCATCATGAATAAACGTATAAGCCAGTTTGTCTATACCCAAATGCTCATTTAGCTTAAACAAAGGTTCAAGCTCTTTATGGCAAATATAGGTAAGCTTTTTACATTTTTTCGCAAGAAGCGGTAAATACCTTGCATACATAATAGCATCGCCGTACCCTGCTTCATAATATACAAGAATATTTTTGTTCTTTATTTTCCCGCCCTGCCAGAAATTATCCTCACGGATTTTATTCGGCAGTGTTTTATTTTGTGACATAAAAGCAATTTTTTTGGAAAGACGATGTTCAAACAACGGAAAACCTTTTTCGTACATATTTGCTTTAAAATAGTCTTTTGCAAGAAAGAAAGCGGTTTCATCATCTTTTGGTCTTAATTTATAACAAATCTCCATTGCAGAAACAGCGTCTTTTGAGCGCCCTTCCTCGCCGTATATGTTTGAAACATTAGACCAACCGTCATATGACATCGGATTTATGTGCAGTGCCTTTTCATAATATTTTAATGCCTTTTTGTTATTATGAACTGTTTTAAAAGCAAATGCCAAATCAAAAAGCAATAAAAAATTATTTGGATATAAAGTTTTTACAACATCTTCTTTCTCAACAATACCCTCATAATCACCACATCTTATATAAGCCTGAAACAGGGTTTCATAGAAATACTCGCTTTGCTTAATACTTATTGCCTTCAATATATAGTCAACGGCAAGTTTAGGCTCACCTTTCTGAAGTTTTAGAACTCCCATAAGGTTGTACGCTTCCGCATTCTCAGTATCAAGCTTTAATGCTTCTCTATACAGGCTTTCCGCATCATCAAGTTCTTCATTTCGATGACGTTCAAACCCTGCTTTTATCAATGCATCAATATTTTCTTTTTTTAGTCCCTGCATTATCTGCTCTCCGATGTTTCTTTTTAATTATTTTACTAAATAAATCATTTTTATACCAGTATTAATAATTTACGGTTCGGATGCCGCCAGACAAACAATATCGCTTATTCCTTTTTTCTTAAGTGCGGAAATCATCTCTTCAAAAGTCGAGCCTGTTGTACAAATGTCATCCAGTAATAAAACAGGTAAATGTAAATCTTTTTCTTTATTAACTTCAAATGCATTTTCAAGATTCTTCATTCTTTCCTGTCTAGATAATTTATACTGTGGTTTTGTATCTTTAATACGCTTTATCAGTTCAAAATTCGGAGTAAAACCCGAAAGTCTGCATAACTCTTCCGCAACAAGTTCCATGTGATTGTATTTTCTTTTTTTGACCCTGTTTTTGTGCAACGGAACCGGAACAACCTGAAAGTTTTTGCTAATATTCAATTTCTCAAAATATTCATACATAAATTTTGCAAGATAATATGCCAATTCTTTTTGCTTGTGGTATTTCAGACCCCTGATGAGTTTTTGCAAATTTTTATCATACACCCCACAAACAAACACATTCACTCCGTCAATAACCCTGCTTGCTCTTATGTCCGCATAAGAAAGCTCATCAAAACAGTCAGGACACATTTTAAGAGAATACTTTGACTTTCCGCAAAAATAGCACTTTTTTCTGTATATAAGGTCTAAAAGTGATTCAAAAATCTTTTTCATAAAACTATTATACCAAATAAAAAGCCCCTTTTTCGGGGGCAATTTTATACAAAACAAAATAGTAGTAATCAAATTTTATTATACTGTTCCGATAATTGAACCGACAGGTATTTTTGCTGCAATCCTGTCAACGAACACATCTTTTTTAAATTGTTCTATTGCTTTTTCATTCTTTTTGACAAAATCAATAAATCCGAAAGAACCTTCTGTATATGTGTTCTCACCTTGTACAATTTTAACAAGCTTATCACCTTCAAAGAAGCATCTTGTTCCTCTTACGATTTCTTCGTCACATTTTTGAACAGCAAGACCGTCAACTAAAACACCCTTTTTGTTTAACCAGCTGCCTGTCTTGTTAACAAGTTCTCCGGTAAAAATTTCTTCTGATGTTGACGGAGTATATTGTTTTACAGCTTCACTGGTTTTGTCAAACTGTTCCAGAGTTCTTAATGACTTCAATTCCGGTGCTTCGCCATATTTTTTCATAACCAAATTTAGCGTATTATCGCCATATTGATTTGAAAACCTTATGTTTACAACGTCTTTTAACACTGTTTTATCTGCTTCTTCGGCATTTTTACCAAGTTCTTCCGCAATCTTTTTAAATCTTTCCAGGGTTTTTGCATCAGATGTTTCTGCCCCTGCGTTTGTAAGACGAGCCAATACATCCTCATCTTTCTTCATAAGCGCACTTACAACTTTTGTAACTTGACCGTCTTTGATGAAAACTGTATAACTATCCTCAGGAGTTGTGATTTGGAAACTCTGAAGAGCTGATACTTCAGGATTAAACGCTTGTTTTGATTCTGATACTGCCCGTTGAATACCATATTCATTCACGCCCGGTTGTATTTTTTTACCGGCAAATGTTGTTGTTTTGTTAGGTACCATAAGTTTTATTTCACCATTACCGTTCTTTACTGCGGTCATTTTTTGCAAAACAGTATTAACTGTTTTGTTATCAGTTTTTCCGGTAAATTTTTTCAGTGCTTTCTCGAGATAACCGGATTTATGACCTCTGAACAGAGCATAAGCACCTGCACCAAGTAATGTAAGAGCCAAGGCGCCCTGAGCAAAGTTTGAACCGCCTTCCTGTTCTTCCGGCTGAGAAACAACCGTTTGTTGTACAGAATTTTGATTATTTTCAGCAACATTATTTATATTCTGTACACCTGCTGCACTTCCTGTAGTGCCTTTAAAATTAATATTTGGAGAATTTGCCGCCATTAAGAAGTATGGATTTGACATTAAAGCGTTATAGTCATAGCCGCCAAAATAACCCAAATTGTAGTTTGGTGATGAAGTCATAAATACCTGCCTTTCAAATAACCTTATTTTCCCTTATATACATGAAGTCTTTCAATGTTTTTAAATTGACTTTTTAAACACATTTGTTTACAAAAGTTTACATTATGGTTTTCTGCGTTTTACAAAATTATTGCACTTGCTCTATGTCTATGTTAGTATCAAGGAAAATAGCAGAATATTATATTTATAAGGAGTTACTATGATTTCAGTAAACGATTTAAAGAATGGCTTAACTTTGGAGTTAGATAACGGTCTGTGGACTGTTGTTGAATTCCTGCACGTAAAACCCGGAAAAGGCGCAGCTTTCGTAAGAACAAAGCTCAAAAACGTAGAATCGGGTAACGTTGTTGAAAAAACTTTCAGAGCAGGTGAAAAAGTTGCAAAGGCTATGCTTGACCGCAGAGAAATGCAATATTTATATAAGGAAGGCGCTGACTACGTTATGATGGATAACGAAACTTATGAACAAATTCAGGTAACTGAAGACCAGGTCGGCGACGGTAAAAAATACCTTAAAGAAAATATGATTGTTCAGATTCTTAAACATGATACAAGAATTATCGGTGTCGATATTCCTGCTCACGTTGAACTTCAGGTTGTTGATACACCTCCTGCAGAAAAGGGAAACACAGCACAGGGCGGTACAAAACCTGCTACTCTTGAAACAGGCGCAGTAGTAAACGTTCCGTTCTTCGTATCTAACGGGGATATGATTAGAGTTGATACCAGAACAAATGAATATTTAGACAGATGTTAGTTAAAATAGGTGAATAAAATGGATTTAAAACCGGAATACATAGAAAAATTAGCAAAAATTATTACAAATAACGGTCTGACAGAAATCTCATTAGAAGACGGCGACCAGGCAATCACGATAAGAAAAGATTTACCTGAAGTAGTAGTCGGAACTCCTGCACCTGTTGCAGCAGCTCCTTCAACTTCCACAGCTCAGCCTGTCGCACAAAATACGGAAGAAAAAGCCGAGCCAGAAGTTCAGGGGAAAGCAATTACTTCTCCTATGGTAGGCACCTTCTATTCAGCATCAGCACCTGATGCGGCACCGTTTGTTGAAATTGGTTCCGAAGTTGCCGTAGGCGACGTTGTTTGTATTATTGAAGCAATGAAACTTATGAATGAAATCAAGTCTGAACAAGCCGGCAAAATTATTAAAATTTGCGTTAAAAACGGTGACCCAGTTGAGTTCGGACAAGTTCTGATGTATGTAGAATAAAATACGGTAGCCGGAGTAAAGCTGCGGTACGGCGTTGCGAAACAGCACCGGGAGGTAGCGGGACTCTGCGATGCCGTCGTAACAGTCTTTGTTTGGATAGGCAGTTACGATAGTTAATAAGGGATAATTTGAGAAAATGTTTAAACGAGTATTAATAGCAAACAGAGGAGAAATAGCGGTCAGAGTAATAAGAGCTTGTCGTGAGCTTGGAATACCTACCGTAGCAATATATTCACAGGCAGATGCAGAATCTTTGCACGTAAGACTTGCAACTGACGCATTCTGTATAGGACCTGCACCAAGCAGCCAAAGTTATCTGAACATCCCAACAATAATTTCGACAGCATTAATGATGGGTTGTGATGCAATTCATCCGGGGTACGGATTCTTATCAGAAAGAGCTGAATTTGCTGAAATCTGCGAAATGTACAATATCAAGTTTATCGGTCCTACTGCAGCAGCGATGCGTAAAATGGGTGACAAAGCAACCGCACGAAAAACAATGATTGATAATAATGTTCCCGTTACACCAGGGACAGGCATTGTCAGAACTCCTCAGGAAGTTATCGATTTTGCTCACAAAGTAGGTTATCCTATTATACTTAAAGCCACAGCCGGCGGCGGCGGAAAAGGAATGAGAGTTGTAAGAAGTGATGAAGAAATGGAATCAAACTTCAACTTATGCCGTCAGGAAGCAGAAAACTTCTTTGGTAACCCTGATGTTTATGCGGAAAAATTCCTTGAGAATCCAAGACATATTGAAGTACAGATTCTTGGTGACTCTTTTGGTAATGTTATTCACTTAGGCGAAAGAGATTGTTCTATCCAAAGACGACACCAGAAATTGCTGGAAGAAGCTCCTTCTCCTGCAATTGACGAAGAAACACGTAAAGAGATGGGCGCTGCAGCTGTAAGAGCTGCCAAGGCTATAAATTATGAAGGAGCAGGAACATGTGAGTTCCTTCTTGACCATGACGGAAAATGGTATTTTATGGAAATGAATACCCGAGTACAGGTTGAACACTGTGTTACTGAGATGATTTCTCAGGTTGATATTGTTCGTGAGCAAATCCTCGTTGCATCAGGCGAAAAACTCGGTTATACGCAAGATGATATCAGGTTAAGAGGACATGCTATCGAATGTCGTATAAATGCAGAAGATCCTGAACACGATTTTATGCCTTGTCCGGGAATCGTTGACGGTTATTTTGCTCCGGGCGGATTCGGAATAAGAGTTGATTCTCACGTTTATCCCGGATATTCAATTCCGCCATATTACGATTCTATGCTCGGCAAACTTATCTGCTGGGGTGAAAACAGAGTTCAGGCAAGAAGAAGAATGTATCAGGCTTTAAAAGAATATGTTATAACAGGTGTTAAAACTACAATCCCGTTCCATCAGGAAATAATTGAAGATGAAGTTTTTTCAAGCGGAAAATTTAACACAGGATTTATTGAAGATTTTTACAAAAGACGAGAAAAAGAAGGGTAAGGCAAAGTACTATGCTTGATATTAAATTAATAAGAGAAAATCCGGAAAAGATTAATGAACTTTTAAAAAGAAGAAATCCGGAATTATCTATTGATAAAGTATTGGAGATAGATGCAGAAAGAAGAAGAATTCAGACTCAGGCTGATGAACTTCGTGCAAAAAGGAAAACCGAATCACAAAAAATCGGTATGATGAAAAAGAACGGTGAAAACACTGACGCACTTCAGGAAGAAATCAGAGCATTAGGTGATGAAGTTAAAGCGTTAGAAGAAAAACAGGTTGATTTAGATAATGCCCAGAGAGATTTACTTCTTCATATTCCGAATATTCCTGACGAAACAACACCTATTGGTCAGTCGGAAGATGATAACCCGACAATCAAAACCTGGGGTGAACCTACAAAGTTTGGATTTGAACCGCTTGCGCATTGGGATTTATGCGAAAAACATAATATTGTTGACTTTGAGCGTGGTGTTAAGCTTTCTCAGTCGAGATTTACATTATACAGAGGTAAAGGTGCAAGACTGGAAAGAGCAATTATCCAGTTCTTCTTGGATTTGCACACAGAAGAACACGGATACGAAGAAATTCTACCTCCGTTTATGGCAAACGCAGCAACGATGACAGGTACAGGTCAGTTGCCGAAGTTTGCGGAAGATATGTACAAGTGTGTTGATGAAGATTTGTATCTGATTCCGACAGCAGAAGTTCCGGTTACAAACATTTATTCAGGTGAAATCTTAAGTGAGGATGATTTACCTAAATATATGACAGCTTACACTCCTTGTTTTCGTCGTGAAGCAGGCTCTGCAGGAAAAGACACAAGAGGCTTAATCAGAGTTCACCAGTTTAACAAAGTTGAAATGGTAAAACTTACAACTCCTGAAACAAGTAAAGAAGAACACGAAAAACTTACTCAGAACGCGGAAAGATGTCTTGAACTTTTGGGGCTTCCTTACAGAAGAGTTGCTCTTTGTACGGCAGATATAGGCTTCAGTGCAAACAAATGTTTCGATTTAGAAGTTTGGTTACCTTCTTATAACACATATAAAGAGATCTCAAGTTGTTCTAACTTTGGTGATTATCAGGCTCGCAGAGCAAATATCAGATACCGTGACAAAGAAGGCAAAATCAGATTTGTACACACTCTTAACGGTTCAGGTCTTGCAGTCGGCAGAACTTTTGCCGCTATAATAGAAAACTTCCAGCAGGAAGACGGCTCAATTATCATTCCTGAAGTATTAAGAAAATACACAGGTTTTGACAGAATATAAAATAAACGCAATAAGGAATTAAGAAATAGCGAAGGCGGTTTTTACAAAAGTAAAAACCGCCCTACTAATTCTTTTTCATATTCCTATTTCTTTTCTGAAAAATATTTTACAACTTTGTCATAGCAATTTTCTTTAACATATTTACAAGCCTTGTGACAAGGTTCTGTAACTACATCAGCATATTCTTTAAATTTTCCGTCACTAACTTTACCTGCCCAATTATGTTTATGAGCAAAACCTAACAAACCTACAACCGCTGCTGCTCCGACCAAAGTTCCCAAAACAACCGCAGTCGTTGATGTTTCTTTTTTCTGTTCGCCTGAACCTCTGAAACAAACTGTATCCTGTTTCAGTTCTTTATCAACCGTAAAAATTGAATCCTGATTATTTCTTGCGCCCACACCACCGGTTGTTTCCTGTCTTGCTGATTCCGGTTTTCTGTCAGCAACTCCGCCGGTTGTTTCTCCGCCACGAAAAGCTACATTTGTTATCATACAAACCTCCAAAGAGTTTTCCACACATCTATATCATGAAAAACATTTTGTTTTGGAAATTTGCTTTTTTTAAAACATTTCGTTACAAAACTTTACATTAAGGCTTTTCTTCTCTCTTCGAGCTGTTTTTGGAAACATACCTGAGAAATATAATCCAAATCTGACTGCGAAATATCATCAAACCTGAAAGAAGCTTTTTTTACCTGGTCTTCTTCATCACTTCGTATATATAGTGCACTCACATCAATAGTTTTTTGAGGGAAAAATAACAAGATTCTTACATCTTTTGGGAAGGCAAAATCTTTATCAAGCTCTACCCTCACACCGTTTGCAGAAATATCATACGTCACAGCTGAATACTGTATCTTTTTACCATCAGATTCAAACTCTATAGTTACGTCTTCCTGAAGTTTCACTCTAAAGTACTCCCTTTTTTGCTGATATTCCATATCAGCTGGCTTTTCCATTGAAAATAGCATATAAGGGGGTTCTTCCTCAATCTTTTTTAATATTGTTTTTGTTTTGTATAAACCATTATCACAGGCAATACCTAGGCTGACTTCCTGCGGTATTTTTATATCGGGAATTTCTTCTGTTTTTATACAGGCAAGCAGCTCTCGTTCGGTTATTAAACGCACTGCTGCTTTTATACAATGAGCAAAATCATTATTATCTTTGTACGTAATTTTAACATAATTAATATTTTCGGTATTCAGATTAAATTTCATTTTACTTTTATCAACCTTCCGTTAATAACTTTATAAACTCCGATTTTTTTGCCTTTTTTATCCAGCTGTACATATTCTCCTCCGCGTGTTTTTTTAAATACACCTTCCGGAAGATTGTTAACCTTTTTTGTTGTCAGCTCCGCACACACCGGTAATGCTATAACAAAAAATAGAAAGATAACCCAAAGCTTTTTCATAGTGATATTATAACATATTTTGAGCGTGTAATACTATTATTTGTAATATAATATTTAATATGAAGGGTATTATTTTTGATTTTAACGGCACATTATTTTGGGATTCACAATTGCACTACGATGCTTGGAGAGAGTATTCTGCGCTTCTTCGGGAAACACCTTTTACAAATGAAGAAATGCGTGACAGGATGTTCGGCCACACAAATTCCGATATTATAGAATATCTTATCGGGAAAAAACCGTCGCAGGAAATAGTTGATAAGTACGGAAAAGAAAAAGAAGCTGTTTATCGCAAGCGTTGTCTTTCCGAGCCTGAGACATTCAAACTTGCTCCGGGAGCTGTTGAACTCTTAGATTATCTTAAAGAAAAAAACATACCAAGAACCATTGCAACAATGTCGGAATGGGATAATGTTGAATTTTATATAAAAGAATTTCAACTTGAAAAATGGTTTGATATTGATAAAATTGTATTTTCAGACGGCACCATTCCCGGAAAACCTGCACCTGATATTTTTCTGATTGCAGCAGGAAAAATCGGACTGAAACCAGAAGAATGTATTGTTATAGAAGATGCCATAGCGGGGATCAACTCCGCGAAAAGTGCCGGTATAGGTAAAATAATTGCAATAGCTTCACTTGAGCCTATTGAGTTTTATCAGAATATGACAGGAATAGATAGGATAATCAAACACTTTAATGAGTTTGATAAAAGTCTTTTAGCTATGCCTTCTGAGATTCTTCAGTCTTAGTTTTTGATTTTTTGTGGAAAATATTATTCCAAAGATTCTTAACTCCTTTTGCTACTGCAGAAACACCTTTCCCAATGCCTTTGAATAATGCAGGCATAAGTGGAAACGCTGCCATTCCGACGGCATATCCTGTGCCAAAACCAAAACCGCCTCCAAAACCACCGAAACCAAAACCGAAACAGCTGTTCATAAACATTCCTGGCCCGCAACAACAATATCCCGGATAATATGTACTCGAAAACATTGTTTTACCGTTCACGTTTACTGTAGTGTTATATACGTCGCTGTACATGACAAAAGTCCCTTTTATGCTTTCTCTGTATATAAAAAGTATTTTTAAGACGAATAATTGACATGTATATAAAGTTTTGTAAAGCCATTATTACAATCAGCAGTTGAAAAAGTCCATGGTTTTTATATCTTTCAGCCTTGCATAAAAAGAAGTCGGGAATGTATCAACATAATGTTTTAATCTTTGTGCCGATTTGTTATAATCTTCTTTTGGTTTATTAAACACTGCCAATAAATAATTATATTTCTTTATGGATTCGTTATCGGGCTCTTTTTCGAGAACAGAAACAGCAAACCTTTGTACATTATTAAGAATAGAGTTAGCATATCCGATTATTCTCTCATTTCCGTCTTTTTCAATTGTAAAATCCTGTGCTGTTAATATTAATTTTTTTGTGTTCTGTACAAGCGTTCTGTTTTCCAGTGATAACACCGGAAATTGAGAAAATAAATTTATAATCGCATCGTATTGCGGCTGAAGTTTAATATATACTCCGGCAAATGCTTTATCAGAGTTTTGTTTAGCCTGAATTAGCAATAAATACTTTATTCCAAGCCACAAGCATATAAAAACAATCGCTGTTAAAATCAATTTTATCAGAATCATATTAACCCCTTTTCACACATTAATATACCATACAAAAAGTTTTTAATATATATTTCCATATACCCAATATGTTCTCAGAACTTTTTTCACATAATTTTGTGTTTCCGGGTATGGAATTTGTTCGACGAACTCATCAGTATCATTATAATTAATTTTGGTAAACCAGCCTGTTACAGAACCAATTCCGCCGTTATATGCGGATATTGCATACAAATCTCTGCCCAGCAAAGATTTTTTAAGTCCTGAATAGTACAGACTGCCTGCAGCAATATTTGCAGGCACAGTATCCAGTGTTTTCGGTATCGCATATTTTTGTGCAACCTCGGAATAAGTAGACGGCATCAACTGCATAAGTCCAGAAGCTCCGGCCAAGCTTTTTGCTTTTGGATTAAAATGACTTTCTTCTTTAAGAATAGATTCAAGTATTATCGGATTATTATCACCTTTTGCCTTATCTACAATATCATAATAATGAAGCGGATACGCAAGCCTCCATCTTAAATCATCGAAATCAGGTTTAACCGGAATTTCTTCCAAAGCATTCCTTGCCATTACCGCAGAAAGGGTATAATCTCCTTTTTCATATGCTATCCAGCTTTGTATAAACTTATCTTTTTTGCAAAGTTCTTCTACCAAATCATAGTCTTTAAGAATTGCAAGATTTACAACCAGGTTGTTGTCCAGTGATTTTTTATAAGGAAAAACAACCGGTTTCTGAGTTAATTCAAGGAACGGTAAAAATCCGTCATCCTTATAAAGATTGTTACTTGCACGGAATGCATAATAACTGTCAGGGAATTTATAAAGCACCTGCTTGTAATAATTGTTTGCGTTCTCGTAATGTTTAAGTTTAAAGGCTATTCTGCCCATATAATAACTTACTGCGGGACTTGATTTTGCATTTGAGTATTTTTTAGTATGCAATATACCTAATCTCTGGGCATCATAGTATTTTTTTTGCAAATATTTGCTTAAAAACAAGTTGTATAAAGCATCTGCCGAGAATTGTCCGTTTGGGTATTTTTCATACAAAGTTCTGTAACAAGCCTCTTTTACTCCTTTTTCTACACCTTCTTTACAGTTTAAATAATCAATATAGTCTGCACCGGTAGATTTGAGGTTCATAGACAACAGTTTTGAAATACCCTCTTTTCTTGTAGGGAATGACGAGATATACCCGTCAATGACTTCATACACATCTTTTGGTTCAGCAGTATCTATAAACTCTTTGAACCCGCGTTCTGCATACTCGTTTGCTTTCTGTTTATTACCAAGTTTGTATTCATTTTTTGCAAAATCTGTCCAGCTTTCAGATAATGTTGTTTTGTTAAGAAACTCTTTTGCATGTTCATATTCACCGTTCAGGTAATAGCTTTTTGCTATCACTAAATTGTCATAATTCGTTAATCTTATGTCTAATTTTTTTATTTCATTAATAGAGTTTATCGCAAACCTGCCGTCTGGTGCCTTCTGTATGTAATCTTTAAAATACAGCAAAGCCTTTTCCTGAGATTTTTTAATACGTTTGGCTGACTTGGGTGGGTTCTGAACCTCTATCATACCGAGATAATAGTTCGATGCTGTTGCATAATCGCTTGTAGGATATTTTTTTATAATTTGTTTGAAGTGAGATTTTGCACTTCTGTCTTTTAGTTCGTATAACAAAACCGCCATATTGTAATGACTTATCGGAACAATTGCCGTCTTTGAGTTTGAACGAACAACCTTTTTATATTTTTTTACAGCAAGCTCTTTTTTATCTAAAGCAGTGGCACATCTTGCCTGACGAAACAAAGCGGCATGTTTCAGGTTTGAGTTAGCGGGTATTTTGCCAAACGCAGTGTATGCCGTTTCAAAATCATTTGTTTTATATATCTTTAGAGCTTCCGAATAATTTGTATATCCTTTTGAGCCGGCAGAAATATTGGTATAAATAAAATATCCCACAGTTAAAACAAAAAGAAATACAACTATATATAAATCTATTTTTCTTCGTCTTCTCATTAAACTTAATCCCAACATTATAACTATCCGCACAAATCATTGCGCGTAGATTTTTCTCCGCCTTTTAATATTTTAATATAGTTTTATGCAAAAACCAAATCCTGTAATAAAAAATTACATTTACTGCCCCGAACCATTTACGTTTAGTGAAACAAAGACGGGTAAAAATTGCTTATACAAAGATTCAGAGCTAAAAGCCGATTATTATAAGATTTCTTTCATAAACTTCGTCAAGCGGTAATGTGTAATCAATAATATCAAGTACTTTTGCTTTATTTTGCGACAGAACTTTTTCCGCAGACTTTATCTCTTCAAGAGCCTTTTTAGATTTGTATGCAACAAAAACACCGTCTTTTTTCAAAAGAGGAAGCGCATAACCTGAAATTATCGACAAATCCGCAACCGCACGACTTGTGATAATATCATATTTCTGTCCTTTTAAATTTTCGACCCTGTCACATATTGCAGAAAAATTTTCTATGTTTAATTTTTCTTTCATGAAATTTACGGCATTAATCTTTTTCCTGATACTGTCTATCCCAACGACATTAACCTCCGGATACTCAATTGCTATCGGAAGGGATGGGAACCCCCCGCCGCATCCTATATCCAGAAGAGTTTTTCCTGATTCAAGCTTGTTTGTTAATTTTATGGCTAAAGAATCATAAATGTGTTTTTCATACAAATATTTTTCGTCATTTTTGGAAACAAGATTAAGCATCGAATTTTGCTCTGAAAATACGCTTTTAAACTCCGAAAAATCATGTTCCACTTTAAATATTCTGTCCATATTTGTTTTCCAAATCTTTAAACTCGTCCTGGGGCAATCTCAATTTCATATCGTTTATACGCCCTTCTATTTTTGATATATCAACAACATCGCCAAAGTTTTCGGCTATTTTTCTTGCATAAAAATATTCTTTTAAAGCCTTTGTTACTTTATCTTTTTGATTGTAATAATAATCACCGAGAGCAATAGCTGATTCTAAAATATAAAAATCTTCATTTATAAACTCTGCACTTTGTTTTGCTTCCAGTAAATACCCAACAGCTTTTTCCGAATTATTTTTCTCATATATTTTTGCCAAATATGAAGAAGTGTAGTATATTCCGTCATAATTGTTGTTTGATTTTTCTATTTCATAAGCTGTTATAAAATATTTTTCTGCATCTTTGTAATTTTCATTTTCAAAACAACAAGCACCTAAATTAGAATATGCCAAGGATTTAAACGGATTTTCACCACTTGTTTGAATACACATTTTATAATAATCTTCGGCATTTTCAGTATCTTCTTTGTCATCACAGACAAGTGCAAGTTTAAAATACAATTCCGCTTTTGTTTCTTCTGTAGTATTATCATCGACGGATTCCAGAGCTTTAATATAATATTTATAAGCTTCTTCCGGTTTTTTTGTGTCACTGTATATATTCCCGAGTCTTACGCATGCATCTACCATAAGGGATTGAGGCGTATCAACAGAATAAATAACTTTTTTTATTGTCTCTTCTGCCCTGTTGTTTTTATACATTGCATAATATAAATCTGACAACTCATAATACAGATAATTCAGATTTATAAACTCATCATTTTTTTTGTAATAATTTTCAGCAAGTTCAAAATAATGCTGAGCCTTTTCATAATCGTTTGTTGTATAGTAAAGTCTGCCGAGTTCTGTTCTGATTTCTGCCAGGGTATTAGAATCAACGCTGAATTCGTCAGTAATTTTTGTATACTCTTCGATAGCTTCAGTATATTGTTTTGATTCAGCCATCTTTTTTGCTTTTTTCATTTTATTTGTAATATCATTTTTTTCTTCACTTACAACAACAGAAGCTTCTTTCGTCTGAATCTCCGTTTTTTCCTGCGGTTCTTCAGCAACTGTTTTTACACCGTTTTCTAAATCCCGGATTTTCTTTGTATGATATTCGATTTCTGCCCTGAGCGACTGCCGTGACATCAATATAGCCCTTGTAGGCAAAGACTCCTTAAGCTCTTTCTCATAAATACCTATTATATATTTGTGTAATTTAATTTCTGTTTTTTCGGGAATAGAAATATCTATATCCTGCTGAAAATAATCCTGCACGAACAATAAATCATCTGACTGAAAAACCATAAGATTATTTTTAAGATAGCCGATTGAAAAATCATCATAGAGTTCAAGTATTGCAAGAGCATTAAGACTTATCCCATGACGTATTGTGCGTAAAAACCAGAAAAAGTTCCTTATTGCATTAGGGATAAGATTTACGTACGTTAACCCTAAAAATGAATCAAAGGACATCCCTGACATAGTATATTTTGAGTTAAACTCATTCAAAGAAATTTTCATTGCCTGGATTATCCTGATTGCTAATTCGGTGTAATAATAATATCCTCTTGAATACTTATAAAAATCATTTATAGCATCGTCAGTTGCCTGTACTCTGCTGTTTTTTACATATTCTGTAAAAATCTCTTTTGAAAACGCTTTCAGAAAAATCTTTTTATCAATGTTTAAATCACCTAAAACATTAGGAAGCATTGCTCTTGTTGATACAACAATTTTTACGTTATCACAATTGGCAATTGAGCACATACAGTTTTCTATCAATTGCCGGTTTTCGGATTCCACATCATCAAATGAATGTAAAATTATAACGAACGGCTTTTTAATCCCTGATATATATTGCTGAAATTTTACATTTAGGGTTGTTATTTTTGCCGTATGAACTATTGCTTTTGATATTGAAATTTTTTCTATTTTATCAATAAATGACAGCAGAATATCATCACAAACCGTTGCCGGCTTACAGTGATATTCCAGCTTTATAACATCTTTGCCGAAAAAATCAGAAACATAGTTGATAAACTGACGTTTTCCGGTTCCAAGAAAACCGTGAATATACAGCAATTTTCCTTCAGAGGCGAAAAAATCAATAGCTTTGACCGCCTCGTTATAGTGATTCTTTAACAAAAAGCTGTTTATTTTAAGCGTTTCAGGGAGACTTAATTCTTCTGTATTTATTTTTTCCAGAAATTTATAATCCATAGAAAGATTTTATATTATAACAATAGTTTTTGTAAACCTTCAAATACATTAATTTTTTAGGTATAATAAATATCAAGGAGAGTTTACTATGATAATAAAGATTTTAGAATTAATATTAACTGCTGTTGCAGCATACCTTATAGGTTCAATATCAACAGGATATCTTATTGTTAAATCAAAAACAGGCCAGGATATCAGAACAATTGGTTCTGGCTCAACAGGTGCAACAAACGTAAAAAGAGTTTTGGGTAAAAAATGGTTCTTTATCGTTCTTTTACTTGACGCCTTCAAGGGAGCATTGCCCGTAATATTGGCTTCATTATTTGTCCATACAGGAGCTAAATACGGTATAGCACCGGTTATTGCTTCCATATTTGTTATTGTCGGTCACAGCAAATCTGTATTTCTGGGATTCAAAGGCGGTAAATCTGTTGCATCAGGCGTTGGTACAATTCTTGCTCTTAACTGGGCTGCAGGTTTAATAATTGCACTGGTTTGGGGAATAATCACTTACACAACCAAATACGTTTCCGTTGGTTCTATTATTGCACTTGCTCTGTCACCATTTATTATGTACTTTTTAGGCTCACCCGTTGCTTACGTATGTTACTGTACATTAGGAGCAATCTACATAATTTATCTTCACAGAGAAAACATCAAACGTCTTAAAGACGGCTGCGAAAACAAAGTCAGATAACAGACAATTAATATTTATATGGTTTTGCTGTTCCCTTTTTTCTTGTATAAGGGTTAACATTTCCTTTTGTTGAATAATTATCCAGTTTTGTTTTGTTGGCTTTGCTTCTGTAATGACCATTTACAATCGTGCCTTTTTTTGTAATGTGCGGTTTTACGTATGTAGCAGCGATAGCCGAGTTACACACAAATAGCACACATAAAAATACAAAAATCTTCTTTAACATTTCTATATCTTATCCTAGAATTGCTTTTTTGAAGTGTTTTTTACCTTTACGAACGATTAAACCTTCTTTGAGTTCATTAGCAGTAAATGTTTTATCCAGTGCGTTTTCAACAGAATCATTTACTGTAATACCGTTTTGTTGGATAAGTCTTTTCGCTTCGCTGTTTGATGGTGCAAAACCGCATTTTACAACCAATTTTACAATTCCGATTTTATCTTCAAACAAATCATCAGCACTAATCTCAGCTGTCGGCATATTTTCAGAATCACCCGAACCGCTAAATATATCACGGGCAGATTGCTGAGCTTTATCTGCTTCTTCTTTACCGTGAACAAGTTCGGTAAGCTCGTGAGCTAAGATTTCTTTCTTTTCATTGATACGTGAGTCTTCCCAAGTTTCCATCTCTGCGATTTTATCCATCGGTAAGAAGGTGAGCATTTTGATACACTTCATAACATCAGCATCGCCAACATTTCTCCAGTATTGATAGAACTCAAACGGAGAAGTTTTTTCAGGGTCTAACCAAACCGCACCCTTTGCGGTCTTACCCATTTTCTTACCTTCTGAATTCAGCAACAATGTAATTGTCATAGCGTAAGCATCATCACCTGTTTTCTTTCTGATAAGCTCAGTTCCGGCAAGCATGTTGCTCCACTGGTCGTCACCGCCAAACTGCATGTTACAGCCATATTTTTGGTGCAGATAATAGAAATCGTAAGCCTGCATAATCATATAGTTGAACTCTAAAAAGCTCAGACCTTTTTCCATTCTTTGCTTGTAGCATTCTGCGCGGAGCATATTATTAACCGAAAAACACGCACCAACTTCTCTTAAGAGTTCAATATAATTAAGGTTTAAAAGCCAGTCAGCGTTATTAACCATAATTGCTTTATCATCACCAAATTCAATAAATCTTTCCATTTGTTTGCGGAAGCAATCGCAGTTGTGCTGAATTGTTTCGGGAGTCATCATAGAACGCATATCACTTCTGCCTGAAGGGTCGCCAATGTACCCTGTTCCGCCGCCAATCAATACAACAGGCTTATTACCTGCCATTTGGAGTCTTTTCATAAGACAAAGTGCCATAAAATGACCTACATGAAGAGAATCGGCAGTCGGATCAAACCCTATATAAAATCTTGCACCACCCCTGTTGATTAAATCTTTTATCTCTTTATCATCAGTAACCTGTGCAATCAAACCTCTTGCCTGTAACTCTTCGAATATATTCATTAACTTCTCCTTAATTCTTCATATAGTTTAATCCTAACATAAAAACAACATTTTATGATAATATTGTATTGGTAGGAGATGATAGTTATGAAAAAGATTATTGTATTTTTGTGTGCAATTTTGTTATGCGCGCCTGTCTTTTCAGTTGAAAATATTGTAAGTGCAGGAGTTTACGTTTCGCAGTTTACAATGATGAGAAAATATAAAGAAATCAGCTGGATTTCCTTAACTAAAATGAAAGAACAGACAAGAAATCTGTCTGAAGATGAAAAAGCAGTAATTAAAAAATACGTTTTTGGAGCTGTAAGAGGTGAGGATACATATCTTTTAATAAACTGTAATCTGAGAGGAACTCTTGAACACTATATTCCGAAAAAAGAAATAACAAAGCCTTTAAAATGCAGGCTTGATTACTATGCAAATCAGCTTAGCGCACCGATTTCAAAAACAAGACTTCCGCAAAATACAATTCTGTACAGAGGTGTTGATGAAAAGGGTATAAAACTGATTTTTGCAGCTAAAAAACTGGACGGTTACTTTTCAAAGCCTGTAACGGAAGAAAATTTAGCAGTTCTCAAAAAGAAACTTGTCGGTGCAAAATACGTTGAGAAAGGCTTTATGTCAACATCATATGATAAAGACGCAGTTAAGCCATCAAAATTTGTTTTTGAAGTTAATGCCCCAAAAGAACTTCAGGCCGTTTTGATGGATAATCTGGGCAAAAAAGAAGAAAAAGAAGTCCTGATTAACAGAAATTCCGCATGGGAAGTCAAAGACATAACCATAGATAAAAACAAAAGGACAAAACAGGATTATTACAAAATAAAAATAACGTTTGTAAAAAAATAAACCAGTTTTATTTTGCGCAGAATTGTCCTTCGCCGTTGTTCAGAGGGTCTTTTTTGTATCCTTTTTTGTAGTATTCTTTTATCATCTTTTCTTCTGAAGCCGAGCAAAAACTGTTGTCACCATAATTTGCTCTTTCAAAGCAGTTTGTTGTAACGCCCTTTTTCTGCAGTGTTCTTGGGAAACAATCCTGTGTATAAACAGGCTCTACTATTCCGTCTTTATCCCGTCTTGATTCTTGCAGCTGCTCGATAGTTTTAGCTTCTTCCATAGCGTATCTCGGAGCTTCCGCTTCTTCTAAAAGGTTGTAAAAATAATTTATGTCCTTAATTGTCATGCCCTGTTTTGAATAAAAACTGTAATATCCTGTTTCTGCGGCAAAGTTGGCAACATAAATTTTCTTTTTGTCCCCTCTTATGTTAAAAGGAATATTATTTTTTATTGTGATTGTCTTATTAATCGGATAATTTTCATAAACACCGGACAGGTCTCCGTCATAAGTTTGTGATTTTCTTAAACATACTTCGCGTTTTTTATCAATCGGAAAATTTATTTCTAATAATCCGTTCATTGCTCTGACAGAATAATTTTTTACATTCAAAGGCAGATTAAAACCTGCTTTTTTAGCTCCGCAGCTTATGTCATCATCACAATTAATCCAGGGGTTGGGCATAGCCGATAATCTGTGATTAAAATTAATAATAAAAATTAACAAAATGCCTAATATAATAACAAAAAAATTTTTTTTCATGTTTTCTCCTTAATATAAAGAATAACATAAAGATTATAAAACAATAGACTGGATTCTCTATTTATGTTATTTTTACATAAAAAGAAACAATAAAATAGTATAAGATATGTATATCCAAGTCCTAACAAATCAACCAATACAAAAAAATAAAGTGTTCAAAAGCAACTCAGATAAAACATCTGCTGATTCAGAAGATAAACTTTTAATATCTACTGCTTTAACACAAGCTGAAAAGCCGGTTAAAAAACTTAGAACTGCAACTGCTGCTACTATTGCAGCTGTTGGAACGGTTTGCGTATTTTTTATGTTATCAAAAGGTTTTCAGAAAAATGCTAATATAATACTAAATAAAATAAAAACATTTTTTGAAGAAAGAGCTGAGAGCAATTCTATTAATGATTCAACTAAACAAAAAAAATTCTATGAGTTTTTTGCCCGCAGATTAAACTCTTTTCTAAAAAAATCCGAAAGTATAAATAATATTACTTCACTAAAAGATGTTTTGTTTATGAAACTCATGTACAAAACAAGTCCTACTAAAGCAATTCATGAAGCAATCTCTAATTATTTTGAAAAAATATCACAAAATACCGTTTATAAATCTTACGAAAAAACAGAAAAACATTTTAACCAAATGAATAAAATATTCAATGAACTTGATGAATATATTTTAAAATCTAACAACATGGATGACGTTGTAGAATTCAAAAACGAAGTAATCAAAGAAAATGGTGAAATAGGTTTTGAGGTGCAAAAACTTACAAAAAGAGAACTTCTTGAAATAGCAAAACATAATCGTGATTTAAGTATAATGGCGGTAAAAGCCTTTTTGGGAACAAAAGCTATAAAAGACAGATATAAATACATTAATGACGCTACATCTTCACTTTATTCTTCATTTTGGGAGGCTTCATTTAAAGATTTTTGGTCTAAAGATAATAAATTTAAGCGTAAAGAGATGTGGCAGACATTTATTGCAGCAGAGCAAATAAAAGGAGATAAAACATATATTACAAAGTGCGCATCTATGGCCAGAATAGCGTTAACGTACAATGACAAAGATTATCTGAAAAATCTGCATTCGTATATAAAAGCACTGGATAGCATTATTCCGGTAAACGATAAAGAAGGGATAGAGATAGTAAAAAAACTTGAATGGCTTGTTAAAAATCCTGAAATGTTTAAAAACAATAAAGAAATGTTCTTTAACGAACTAAAAAAGTTGGAAAAACATAAAATTCCGCAAATTTCTGACGAAAAAGTTGCTGCAGCAGTAGAAGAATGCAAAAAAGCAAATATGGACTTAATCAAATGGCATATAGAAGAAAGGTCTCCCGGCTTCTTACAGAAGATGCTGTCCTGTTATTATACATTAGCACCCTTTGAACTTGAGCATACAGGAGCATTACTGTCTTTGAAAAAAGCCGTAAAATCATTTGACAAATCTTTTGATCTTGAAGCTAACGAGTTTTTTGACAAAGTAAGAGATTTAAGGCTTGGCTCTGCACCGACAGATATTTTAACCATTGTACTCTCATTTATAACTCTTTTTCTTGGCTTGGGACATGCAAAAGACAAAGACGCACGTATATCAACAACTTTGAAATCAGGAATCCCTGTTGTAGGCGGTATTGCAACAGCAATGTATTCGACTGCAAGGCTGGTATCAGGCGGGAAATCGATTATACTCGGTCTTTTATCAGGTATTATTTTAAATCAGCTCGGAATTATTGCTGATAATATGAGAAAAAGCATAAAAGAAAAGCAGACTGAAAAAACTGCAGCATAAGAATAATTAATTTATGCTAATATTGTTTTGTTAGTAAAGAGAGGAAAATTATGAAAAAATTTCTGACACCGTTTTTTACTTTGATTTTAATATTTGTAACTCTTCAGAACGTAAACGCTGATACAAAATTTTTTAATCTTAAAAACAAAGCGGACTCTGTTGTTGCAAATAAATATTTTTCTTTTTCCATTCCAAAAAGCTTAAACGGTTTATATGAAACGAAAACTAAAAAAACAGGAATTTATATATATGACAAGTCCTCAAAAAAAGCCGGTTTTGGCGGTTTTGCTTTTGGAATTCAGATTTTCAGAGAACCTTCAGAGCATGCCATGATGCCAGGAAGCCGAAAAATCGGAGAATTTGAAGATAAAAAAGGTAATGTCTATGATGTAGTAATGCATCATCCGACAGATGTTCAGTTTGATTATGTAAACCAAAAATCACCTTCCTATGATATCTTGTATGATTATGCCGATATAGCTGCAAAAAACCTGAAGCCAAAAAACAAATGCAAATATTATTATCAGAGAGGAACAAAAGGCGAAGACTTATATGGTAATATTTTAAACAAACATCTGACAGCAATAAAAGAAAAATGGGATTCCATAAAGCTTGAAAAAGAAGATATGAGCTACATGTACAATGTTATTGCGGGTTCGCACAATGTTTCCGAAAAAATAGGATATACCTTTTTTGACGTCAACGATGACGGAATCGAGGAACTCTTAATAGGTGAAATTCTTGACGGAAGCTGGAAGGGTATTATCTATGATATGTACACCATGGTTAACCATAAACCTGCTCACGTTATAAGCGGAGGTTCAAGAAACAGATTTTACGTTTGTGATAATTATTTTGTCTGCAATGAATATTCCTCAGGAGCAATGGAAAGTGGAATGCGCGTATATATTCTGATGGAAAATTCTACCGAACTTTTTCCGCAGGTTGGATTTAAGTATGACGCATATACAAATAAAGAAAACCCGTGGTTTATTTCGTACAACTTTGATAAAGATGAATGGAAGGAAGTATCAGAAGAGTTTTATAAAGAGCGGAAGTTGACTTTTGACAAATACGAAAGATTTGATTACATTCCGCTAAAATCAATAGAAGAAAAGCAATAACGCTTCTTGAGGGCCTTTATATATCCTGAGCCCAATCAAAAGAAAAATCTTCAGAGTTCATTTCTCTTAAAAACTCAATCCAGCTCATATAGTAATCAGAAAGAGCCTCTGAATATCCGACAACAAGGTCCTGATATGATTCTTCAACGGCAGCTAATGTTGCGAAGTCAACATTTTCAACTTTGTATTTCTGTTCAAACAATGCAAATAACTCATCAGAATCCTTAAGAATTTTGTCATTATAGCTTTCAAGGTTCAATTGTGCAGTTACAAAATTCTCATAAGCAATTTCGACACTTTTTTTAGCTTTGTTTACAGTTGAAATATATTCAAGGTCAGCTTTTTCTATTTCCAGCTGTGCGTTTTTAATCTCCGGTTTGTAACTGTATAGAAGAGGAATATTAACAAGGCTTGCACCTAAAAAAGCTCCTGATTTATATCTGTCGTCATCGGCAAGCCCTATTGTCTGATAAGCATATCCCCCTGCGATTTCCAAATCGGGAATCTTTTGGCGTGCAACAACAATCAGCTTTTTCTTGGCAAGCTCAATCTTATTTTTTGCAATTTTAATATCATATCTGTTTTTTATTGCGGAATCTTCTATGGATTTAAAGGGCGGCAATTTTTTTGAAGTCTGAGGGATGTTTATTCCTATAATACTGTTTTCTTTTGATAAATTTGTATCTAAAGAATCATAGTTTGCGTTCTGAGCATTTATTATTCTGTTAAAACCTATGCGAGCTGTTTTTGCATTTGTTTTTGCTTTGTTTACTTCTGTTATAATTTGGTTTAACGCTATTTTTGCCTCTATAGTATCAAGGTCAAGCCTATTGTTTTCCTTGTTGTTCAGGTTTGATATTTTAAGCAGTTCTTCTAAGAATTTTTGCTGATGCTCATATTTTTGTAAAATAGATTTTGCTACAACAAGCTTTATATAAGCTTCTGCAACATCCATTTTTAAACTAAATTTTTGGTACTCGAAATTTTCCAGGGTTAAATCATAGTTGGCTTGAGCAAGTTTTTTTCTGGGAGCCCTTTTAAACAGCTCAACCCTTTCCGCTACACCAAGCTGGTTAGGGTTTCCTTTTCCTGCTTTTCCGAAGTTCCAGCTTGTTACAATCGACGGGTTTTCTAATCGGTTAGATACTTTTATCTCGTTCTTCGCAATATCAATATCAAGTTTTGAAGATTTTATATCAAGATTGTTTTTATTAGCAATCTCGATTGCTGTTTTCAGGTCTATTTTTTCATACTGAGTTGCACAGCAAATCTGTGCATTTAAAAAAAATATTAATAATGTAACAAAAAATATTTTTTTTATCATAGATTAATTATATAATAAATTCATCATTTAATGCGAGAGGAATTTTATGTTTGAAGATTTGTTTAAGAAATACGTTAATTTCAAATATATTACATTTACACTTATTGTAATTTTATTCTTGTTTTTCATATTCAATTGTAAAGATATCGCAATCATGTTCTTTGCATCATTTGTAATTGCATGCTCTCTAAACCCGATTGTTGATAAATTATCAAAAAAACTGCCGAGAGGAATTGCAACAGATATTGTTACTGCAGGCATTCTTCTGTTAATACTTTTGATATTTATTCCTCTTTGCATATTGTCTTTTGAACAAATAAGTATATTTATGGATAAGTTACCTAAATATATAGATAATTTTGACGAATTTATTTTTGGGATTCCGCTTTTAAAACAATTCCATTTTCTCGCAAACGATGCTGATAACTTTATGGAACAGATATCTATGTCATCATCAGATTTGGTGAGTCATGCTATTGATATAGGGAAATGCATAGGTAAAGGAGCTATGTATTTGCTTGTTTCAATTATATTAATTTTTAACTTTGTATCAGACAAATCAAAAATTAAAAACTTTTATCTGAGCTCATTCCCCTCAAATATGCGCAAAAAAGCAGAAGAAGTCGGCAAAATCATATCCGAGAAGATGGGCGGATACGTAATTGCTCTTATTTTAACTTCTTCAAGCGTCGGATTGGTTATGCTTATAGGCTTGTTAGTCATGAAAGTTCCGTACGCACTTCTTCTTTCAATTATGACTGCTGTTTTTGACATAATACCTATTGTTGGTCCGGCGTTTGCACTTATTATATGTTTAATAGCGGTTTACGAATCCGGAACTCTTGCCATTATTTCTGTTATAACGGTTTTTGTTCTGTCGCAGTTCATAGAAAACAACTTTGTACGCCCGTATGTATTCGGAAAAGTTATGCAAATACATCCAATTGTAATATTTTTGTTTATGTTTATTGCAGCGGAGTACATCGGTTTTGTCGGCGTTATTTTTGCTCCGGCACTTGCAGCTTTGGTTGCTGTTTTATATGAAGAACTCTATCTTAAAAAACTTGGCTATTTATCTTAAATCTTTTGTCGGCAAATCAGCACTAAAAGGTTCAATCTCCTTGCGTAAAAGTTCGCGACTACGTTTTTTTATTGAACGTAAAATGTTTCGTGTTGTAGCTTTCATTGGTACGATTAAATCTTTTGGAGCATCAAAATTCCCTATGGCATAAGTGTTATCATTTTTTCTCTGAATTCTTCGTTGTCTGTTTGATAAAGGTTCAAAACCCATTTTTTTGTAAAATTCCAGCGCAAAAGATTTTTCAGGAACCTCTGAACGGACATAGCACTGTTTGAAACCGTCTTTTAAAAGAGTGTGGAAAAATTCGCACACAATAACCTTACCTTCACCCAAAATTTTCTTGTTCCAGGTTGCAAGCCAGTCCAGTTCTGTTTCATCCGATGAATGATTTTTTCTGCTGGAATAATGGAATTTACCGTTTTTATCTATCTTAAGGGTATTCCCTATCAAAATTGCACTCGGTTCTTCATCACAAAATGCCAACAAAACCTTTGCCTTCTCTTCCTTATATTTTGATTCTTCAAGAATTGCAGCTCCGGCATCAAAAGCTTCTTTCACAACCTGTTTTGTTGATTCATCTTCTATTTCATGTTTTTTATAAAAATTTTTAATATTTGCAGATATGTATTTTAAATAATCAACATCCTTTTTCTCAAGCTGATATACAATAACTTCTTTTGATTTGTCATTGAGATATCCGTATTTTGCAAGAGGAAATGCCCGAAAATTTGCACTATACTGTTGTGGAGATGATATTTTCATATACTTAAAAAAAACCGTAAAAAATTTTTTTGCCCTAAATTTCTGATATAATATAATGGTCTAAAGAGCAAATTTTATATTTACAGTTGTTTATATAAACAGGAACAAGTTATGAAAATAAATAATATACAAAACAACAATCCAAAATTCGGAACACAAATCGGAAAAAAACTGCAGGAAAAAATACTTTTAGGAAAAGCAAGGGATTTTTTTTCCGGTGAACAGTATGAAAATCTTATGAAAATTGAAAACAACGGACTTCCAGGAGTGTTGGATATTGTTGATAAAATAGTTATAAAAAGAGTAAATAACAAAAGCAGTGTTGTTATTGAAAAACAGTTGGCTCTTTTGAATGAAAACAAAGATAAAATAATTATTAGTAACCTTAGTAATGTATATAAACCCAGAGCAAATAATAAATTCTCTTTTTCTTTTAATCGTTTTGCCGAGTTTTTTAAAGATAATTATAATCTTGCCGGAAAAATAGAAGAAGCGTATAAAAAATTTGCAGAAAAATAATCATTTGCTCTTTCTTTTGTTAAGTAGTTTTTAATGAGTTGCAATATCAATCAATTTAATTTAAAATAAATAGTAATTAACAAGCAGGGGGAGAGTGTAAATGATTGATATTGACAAAGAACACTATATTGATACAATTATCTATTCAATAGATAAGATTATCAAAGGGTTGAAAATAGAGCTTAAAAACAAGTTGGAAACGCTTAATATCGATATTACGGGCGAGCAGTTTATCGTACTTGATACGATTTGTGCCAAAGAAAATATTTATCAGCAGCAGCTTTCTGAAATTATTATGAAGGACAAATCAAACACAAACAGAATTCTTAAAATTCTGGAACAAAAAGGACTTGTAAAAAAAGAATACGGGAATGTAAATAACAGACTGGTTTATTTTCTTAAAGTTACTGATGAAGGCAGAAAAATTGTTGAAAACAATATGCCAAAAATCAAACAGTTTATTACTGAAATATTCAAGAACATAAATAACAGTGAAATAGACATCCTGCACAAGCTGAGCAACAAGTTTCAGGCTGATTTGTCAGATAGTATAAGCGAGGGGTAAATAAGGGGTAAATAAGGAGTAAATAAGGGGTAAATATGGGCAAAATTTGTATTTTGAATATAAATTATTAAGTTTTTTTACAATTTTTGCACAAATTATAAATAAAATGACAAATAAATATGTTTTTGATAATATGGTTGTAAATTACAACTAAGTTTTTTTGAGAAGGTATAAGTATAAATTTGGGAGTATAAATTTTATGAAGAAATTAATTAGTGCATTACTGTCTTTGACAATATTTGTAATGTATTCAGGAGTTGCTTTTGCAGCACCAAAGACAGCAACAAATACTAAAAAGGGAATTAAAATAGCTGCAGCAAAGACAACCAAAACTGCCCCTCAGGCTGCAACTATTCAGCAAAGTGAAGCACATATAAAAGCAAAAAAACAGGCTATTGAGTCTCAAAAGACACAAGCACAACAAATCAAACAAATGGCGGTAACAACAAAATCAATCCACCTGAAGCCGGCTCCGAATGCGAAGTCTATTGAACTTGCATTCGTTTTTGACGGACCTTCGGATAAAAACCAAAAAGTTCTTGAACAATTCCAAAAAACAATTAAGGTTCAGTTATTGCCTGATTATATAGCGAATTTTCCGAAAGATTTGATATTTACGGGTGACTGGACAGAAAAAGGTGCAAGAGCAGCTTCTGATAAAGCACTCGCTTCACGTGCAAGAATGGTTATTTCTCTCGGGTATTTATCAAGTGAATACTATACCGCCAAAAAGAATAAAACAAAATATGTTGTAACAATTGATCAGTACGGTTTAAGAGACTTCGGCGATCACTTCTTTAATCCGATTCAGCAGATGACAAGCGACTTTATCACTTTCAAAGTTCTGAATCCGAATATCAAAAAGACTGCAATTTTACTTAATGAAACATATTATAAAACAAGAAGTGACTGGAATACTTTTGTAGCAAAAAAACTTCAGGAAAAAAAGTGCGATTTGGCTTTTGTAGTTCTTCCGGTTAACTCAAATATAAGTGCATCACTTTCAAAAATACCGAAGGATGTTGATTCTGTGTTCGTAACACCTTTGTACAACCTGTCTTCAGAGCAGAGAAAAGAACTTTATAAACAGTTGAATGCAAAAAAGTTACCGAGCTTCTCATCAGTCGGAAAAGAAGATGTTGAAATCGGAGCTATGCTGGGTGCTTCTACCGCTGATGTCGATAAGAAACTTGCAGAAGCAACTTCTTTTAATATCCATGGTGTTCTTCACGGGCAACCCGTTAAAAATGAAAAGATATCTTTCTATGATGACAAAGTAATTTTCTATAATGCTGATACAGGTGAAGCATTGGGTTATACACCGGCTTTAAGATTACTGAACAACTCGGTTGTAATATCACATAAACCAAAAAAGATTTATGATTTGAATGGATTAATAACTGCATTAGATGACAGCAACCTTGATATGATAAGAAAAAGATATCTTATTAATGCCGCAAGACGTTCTGTTGCAAGTGCTTATTTGAGATACCTGCCGACATTAAGACTTGATTTGGGATATCAGACATACAACAGCGGCTACGCAAATTCATATTCAAATGTTCCGACAAGTGTAGGTGCCTTCACTGTAGCTATGGATCAGGTTATTTATTCACCTGATTTGGTTACGAACATTATCGTTAAGCATAAGAAACTTAAATTTGATAAAGCCGAATCTGATTTGACAAAAGCAAATACTGAATATCACGTTGCAAACTTATATATTGAAATGCTGATGCTTAGTAATATGCTTAAAATTCAGGAAGAACACGTACAGGAAACAAGAGATAACCTTGCAATTGCACGTGTAAGAGAAAAAACAGGCAAATGCGGATATGAAGAAGTATTCCGTTGGGCAGGTGAAGTATCAGAGTCAGAAAAGAAACTTCTTTCTATGCAGGCAGATTACAAAAACTTGCAGATACAGATTAATAAATTGCTGAACAACAAGAACCAGAAAGAAGAATTCGTATTTAAACCACTTACGGCAAATGATCCTGCTTTCTTTACAAGTGATCTGCATGTAATTGACCACGTTCGTGACCCTAAGAAACTTGAACAGTTCACTCAAATGCTTGTTGAAGAAGTTCAGTATCTTTCACCTGAAACAACTAAGCTTAAAGCAGCAATTGCTATGAAGAAGGCTGAAATGTCAAATTACGGACAAAAATTCTTCATGCCGAATGCTAAGATGTCACTCGAATACCAAACACAGTTTGGCAGAAATCTTCCATATGAAGAACAAGGACATCAACAACTAAAAGCCGGTGCGGCAAGTTATGCAGGTGCAAGTGCGGCGGCTCTAGGTGCCGGTCCCGGCTTTGGACCCGGTACAATAGGCGGAGCTATGCTAAGTGCAGCAAATGATTCCCCGTACCTTGGACTTGATCAGCAGTCATTCAGATTCTTTATAGGTGCGCAGTGGAAACCGATTGAAGGCGGACACAAGATTGCCGAAATTGGAAGATGCAAGGCTGAGTTGAATGAACTTAATGCATATCTTGAAGAAGTTAACATGGATATCGAAATGAGAGTTCGTTCAGTTGTTAACCACGCAATTGCAAAATACTTTATGATTGAAAAATCATATAAAGCAATGTTTGCAGAACAGGAAAACTACGAAATGGTGCAGGCAAAATATCTCAGAGGCGAATGTCCTGTTAACCAACTTGCAGATGCACAAGAGTTATATCTGAAGGCAAAAGTTGATGCAATGAATTCGCAGTATGACTTCTTTAAAGAGCTTATCTGGGTACAAAGAGGTCTGTTATCTGTTAACTGGGTTCAGGCAAACGAATATGCGAAGAAATGGATAGATAACATTCCGAATGTTCTTCCGGCAGAACCAGATTTTACTTTATAAAAAAGAGAGAGAAGAGACGATTTATATTCAAAAGGCGGGCTATTAGTTCGCCTTTTTATTTTAACAAAATATATTTACCCCTAAAACCCTTTATTGTATAATTTATTCTATCGGAGGTTTACCAATGCTTGTAGTAATGAATAGCCACGCAACCGAAAAAGACATACAACGTGTTGCGATGTTTATAGAATCAAAAGGTTTTGAAGCCCGTGTTTCTCACGGAGAAGCAAGAACTGTTGTTCACGCAATCGGAATTAAAGAAGTTGACTTAAGAGATTTTGAACTTTTGCAGGGTGTTGATGAAGTAATTAAGTTATCGACAAACTACAAGCTTGCAGCACGCCCGAGTCAAGGGAAAGATACTGTTATAGAAGTTAACGGAGTTAAGTTTGGTGACAAATACACAGGTCTTATCGCTGGTCCCTGTACTATTGAATCTTATGACCAGATGGATGAAACAGCCCAGGAACTTTCTGAATCAAATGTAAAAATCCTGAGAGGTGGTGCCTTTAAACCGAGAACAAGCCCCTATGCTTTTCAGGGATTAGGCGAAGAAGGTCTGAAAATTATAAGAAGCGTTGCAGACAATCACCATATGGCAGTAACTTCTGAAATAATGGAAAGTTCACAGCTTCCGATGTTTGAAAAATATGTTGATATTCTTCAGGTTGGCGCAAGAAACATGCAAAACTTTACTCTTTTAAAAGAGCTCGGGCACGCTCATAAGCCTGTAATTTTAAAAAGAGGTTTGTCATCAACCTATGAAGAATGGCTGATGTCTGCAGAATATATTATGGCAGGCGGAAATAATCAGGTTATTCTTTGTGAAAGAGGCATAAGAACTTTTGAAAAATATACAAGAAATACGCTTGACTTAACTTCCATTCCTGTAATCAAGAAGTTAAGCCATTTACCGATTATTATCGACCCTTCTCACGCAACAGGTCTGAGAGATAAGGTTGAACCTATGTCAAGAGCCGCAGTTGCAGCTGGCTGTGACGGTTTGATTATTGAAGTTCACTATGACCCGGAAAGAGCTGTTTGTGACGGTGCTCAATCCCTTTACCCGTGGCAGTATGATTTATTGTACAAACAAATCAAACAAATCGCCCCAATTGTAGGTAAAGAAATAGTCTAGGGGTAAATGGGTAAATTATAAAACTGTTTAACTCTTTACGTATTTCATGATTTTCGTGATCAGGTCTTCTTTTTTGTGCATACCGCTGAAGCGTTCTGCGACTTCGCCATCTTTTAGAATTAAAAAAGAGGGGAATGCATTAATATTAAATTTTGCGGCTATTGAAGGTGAGTTATCCGCATCAACCTGACCTATCCAAATTTTATCCATTTGTTCAAGTTCGGGCAGTTGTTTTTTACAGTATCCGCACCATTGAGTATAAAACTCTATGAGCTTAACCCCTTTTGCTGTTTTTTCTTCGAAATTATCACTGTTAAGTTCTGTGAGCATAATTGTACCTCCTGAAATAATTTAAACGGTTTTGATAAATAAATCATTCCCCAATCGGACTTTATATTTGCTCCCATATATTTTTTCCTCCCCCATCCCAAAATCGTTACAAAAGTTTACTCCCTGCCCTCTTGAAAACATTAAAAAATAAGTAATAATAAAAATAGCAGTTAAAAATACTGCACTTTAGTTCATCAAAAGAATGGAAAGGGCCGACGAGGCCCTTTCTATTCTTTTATTTCTTTTGTACGGGATATTGAGAAAATTAATCCGATTAGCATTAAAGCGGGGTAAAATAATCCTTTCAATATCCCGAAAGATGTCATTCCGATTGATGCAGAAAGAGCGGTTGCAATAAGTATTTGCGCACCGTAAGGAATTATACCCTGAACACAACACGAAGTTGTATCCATTAAACTTGCCGCGCGTTCCGGCTTCACATTATATTTTCCTGCCAGCTCTTTTACGATAGAACCTGAGGTTATAATTGCGACGGTGTTGTTTGCGGTGAATAGGTTTATAATCCCGACAAGAAAACAAATACCAATCTCGCAGGTTTTTTGGGTTTTAATCCACTTTTCCGTAGCACGGATTATGTATGTAATACCGCCGTTATACCGAACAAGAAGCAAAAGCCCTCCGGCCAGCATTGCAACGATAAGTGTGTTAGCCATGCTTGTTGTTCCTTCACCGATGAAAGCAAAGGCCGTAAATATATCAAACAAACCATATGATATACCGATAATTGTGTTTAGAATTATTCCGAATAGAAGCAAAAACATTACATTCACACCTGATATACCAAAAATTAAAAGCAGAATATACGGAGCAACTTTAATATAACTGTCAATATTCAAAACCGTTTGTCCAATATCTGTTCCCGTTGCGCTTGTAAACAAAGGAAGAGAATAAAGTATTAAACAAAGAATAGCAGGTATTGTAATAATTTTGAGGTTATAAAACATTTCATCACGCATTTTTACATTCTGCGTACGGCTTGCAGCAATTTTTGTATCGGATATAAGCGACATATTATCACCGAACATTGCGCCGCCGACTGTTGCGCCGAGAAGTATTGCAGGATTAAAACCTAACGTTTGTGATATTGTGACTGCGATTGGTACAATTGCGGCTATCGTTCCGCACGAAGTACCTATTGCAAGTGATATTAAAGCCGATATTACAAATAATCCAAGCACCATAAACTGCGAAGGAATAAAATGCTGTGCAATCATTACTGCCGCATCCACTCCGCCAACGGCTTTTGCTGTTGCCGTAAAAGCACCCGCAAGAATAAAAATCAGACACATTATCATTATGTCTTTGTTACCCATTCCTAATGCAAAAAGCTCTATTTTTTTGCTTAGTTTTTCCTTGTGGTTTAATATTAATGCCGTTGCCGAAGATATTATAAAAGCAACAGTCATCGGTACTTTTGAAAAGTCTCTTGTCCAAAGAGAAAAACCGAAGTAAAAAAGAACAAAAACAATAAATGGAATAATCGCCTTAAAACTTGATTCTCTCCATTGTTCGTGTTCTTGATCAGTCATCCTCTTCTCCGTTTAGTATTTTGTCCTGCAGTTCAAAACTCTGTTCCATAAGTTTTTTTAATTTTTCCTGCATCATCATTCGTTTGTATGCATCCTGCCCCATCTGCCTGTCATAATCCGTAAACATCTCTTTATCATTGGCAGTAACTTTTTTCATCTCATGCATAAACTGGGTATGGCGAGCACAGACTCTCAGATTGAACTCCACTTCGTCAATCTGTCTGGTTATATCATTTAATCTTTCTTCCAAACTACTAACCATCAAACTATCCAAATTCTGAGGTTGATATTATAAAACTAATCTCCCAAACCACAACCTTTGTATTAATTTTATGATTAAAAAAACTCCATGTCAATTTTATTATAATATTTTAATCTTTTTGTTATAATGGGGTATATTACATAAAATTTTTTTAACTCACGGAGGATGGATGAAAAAAATAACAGCAGTAATTCCTACTATGTTAAAAGATATAAATATTTTAACCAAATTAATTGATAATTTGGTTAATGACCCGTCTGTAGAAGAAATAATTATTATAAACAATTCTACCGAAACATTTTGTTATGATAACCCAAAAATCCGTATTATATCCAAAGGCAGAAACTTGTTTGTAAATCCGAGCTGGAATCTTGGAGCCTCAGAGACAAAAACAGAGTATATAACCCTTATAAATGATGATATAATCATTCCTTCAAACTTCTGCTGTGACGTTTTGGATAAAATGGATGAAAATTCCGGAGTTATAGGTATTGATGATCATTATGTAAGGAATATGGTAGATGAAACTGGTGATCCGATCATCCCAGCTGAGTTATACGATAATGAAATATCGCTGACTCCTGTATCGTACAGAACAAAACAATTCGGAATTATGATGTTTCTTAATAAAAAAATATATACCCCAATTCCTGAGGATTTAAAAATCTTTTTTGGAGATGACTTTTTGTTGCACTGTGCTAAAAAAGCAAAAAAGCAAAATGCTGTTGTTAGCGGAAAAACAATATTTCACTACGGTTCTTTAACTTCATCAGCATTCGAAAGTGTAGGCAAAAAAGAAAATACCATTTTTAAACAATACTTTTTGCCTTGGTATAAACGCATATTATATTTTTATGAAAGAGATACTCATTATGTGTTAAACTTTTTGTTTTTTCAGTTTTCATTAAAAAAGAGATAAATTTTGAAATTATTAAACACAAAATGTTTTCAGCATTTCGTTTATTTTTTTCTCATAATTTTCTTTTGTACCATATTTAAAATACATTTTTCTTGATTCTTTTTGCATTGATTCTACCTTATCAGTATTAAGACAAAAATATTCCATCGCTTTATACAATGCATCTTCGTCTTTTGGTGGAACAATAAATCCGCTTTCATTATTTTTTACAAGATAGTTATTTCCGGTTGAGGTTGTAGTTATAATTGCTTTACCGTACATTGTTCCTTCAAACATGGTTAAAGGGCACGGGTCATCAAGAGAGGGAACACAAAGAACATCTGTTTGTCTGAAAAAGTCTGATTTTTCCTGTAAAGACAGCTGTCCCAACCATTTTACATTGTCGGTTTTTTTCATGGAATCAATTATGGATTGATTTTGATTTTTCCCTGCAACAATGAGTCTTGCATTTGGGTAATTATTTACAAGTTTGGTAAAAACATTAATTAAAACATCGCAGCCTTTTAATTGGTTTACTGAGCCAATATAGCCAAAAGTTATATTGCAGTTTTTGTTGTTATAAAACTTTTCAAACTCATCTTCTGTTCTGTTTGGGATAATTTTTACGTTAGTGTTATATTTTCTTATATTGTTTGCGGCATATTCGGAAACAGTGTAAATATTTTGAAAATTTACAAGAACATCCTTAAAGTCCGGAAAAATTTTAATATAGTCATTTAACAGTTTTGTTTCGTGTATGTACCAAATGACAGGTTTATCATACTGTGCTGCTGTTTTTACAAAATTATATGTAACTACTGTATTACAAATTATCAGATTATATTTTTTTATATTTTTTGAGCAGAATTTTTTTATGAGTGAAGGCTTATTTTTAATGTATTTAATATTTACTCCGAGTTCTTTAAACTTGTCCAGAAGTTCATATGACATTCCGTTTTTATATGTAACAACATCAACTTTATAGTTTCTTTTTATTAAATATTTTGCAAGCCATAATAAAACGGTTGGAGCTCCGGTTAACGATAAATCATGTGACACTAATAAAATACGTTTTTGGGTAAAAATACTGCTTATAAAATCAAGTTTCGATTCAATGGCATAAAGTTTTTTTTGATAATGTTTGAATTTTCGTGGCATTAATGTTCTTTTTATAAGTATGTATGTATATTGAAGTAACATTAAATACCTGTTACCAAACATCGTATTATAATCACATAACCTTCTGAGGTTGTCGTATATAATATTAACATCATAGTCTGTTTCTTTATGTATTATATTCAAAAGATTTACTACTCCGTTTTTAATAGGATTTCTCATTGAACACTTATCCATTTCAAAAATTTTTCTCTTGATAAATGGTATGTGCTCTGTTTTTACCCAATTGCTTACTTCATAGAAATAGGGTTGTTTATTATCTGAAAATTCCGGGTTTATGTCAATAAAACTCCCGGCTTTATATCCTTTATCTGTAAAAAACTTAGTTGTGTAGAGTTCATAAAAAATAATTGCTTCGTCATAATTATTAGGTAACTTTACTCCATTCCAATACTCTTCGAAATCAGGAGAAGTAAGAATTTTTCTTTTATATGCCAAAAAATATGACTGCAGGTGCTCACATATATCTACTCCTGCAATGTTGGCTTGTATGGCAGGATGCTTTGTAATACCCCAGAAATCAATGTCACTGTTACTTTCCATCCTATTAAACAAATGTTCTAAATCAAAAAGCGGACCATAAAATGTATCATTAAAAAATATTACTTCATCAAATTGTCTTAAATAATCAAATCCGTATGTCATTACAGCATGTTTAAAAGCTTCGGAATCATAACCTTCGTTTTTTCTTTTTAATATTTTGTCGGTATATTTTCTAAAACGCACTTCTGACTGAGAATTAATTTCACCGTTAATTACAATACAAATGTCATTACAAAAGGGTTTAATTTTGTCCAGCAGGTAATATACATATTCATCTGCAACACCGTCCTTATCGTAAAAACAAAACACAAAAAAACGTTTCAAAACTCTAATCCTATCGATATATTATATTCTAATGCTTTAAATATACTTTTAAAAAATTAAAACATCAAGATATAGTATTTTATAAAATTTCTCTCAAATTTTTGGTCATTTCTGCAAGAATATCAAGTTTTGAGTCATTTTTAACATTGAATAACTCTCTTATATTTTCCTCAAAATCATTAGGTAAAATTTTACAGTTCTTTATTGCAAAATTTACAAGTCTTTTTTCTCCGGGATGCAGAAGTTCATTTTTAGCGAAAAGAACATCAAAATAGCTTGCCATAAAGGCAGATACTCTGTGATTTACGCTATTTTCATCATTACGCTTAACGGCTTTTTCAATTTGTTCATAATACGAAGCAAACGGTTTATCTTTCATGAGCATCATATTACGTTTTATTATATTATCTCGCAGTTCTTTCGGGTATGGTGTATCTATTCTGTTTTGAAGATTTTTGAGCCAGCCTTTGGGATCATATTTAATATCAAAGTTTTTTAATGTATATAAAAAGCAGGTAGTGTATCCGTTAGAGGGGTAATGTTTATCCCAGACATTTTCAACCGTATTTTCAAACCACTCTGTATTCCAGAACATTACATCAAACTGCTGTCCGAGTCTGTCAGCAAAAAACTCATCTCCCGAACCGAAATACTCACCGCCGACTTCATATTTTGTTGAATATTTTTTTACCAATTTTTCTCGTTCAGGGATGGGAATGCTTTGTTCAATAAAAACGTAAGTATCTATATCGGACAGTTCATCCGATGAATGGGCAGAACTTGAACCGCCAATAGCAATTGCTTCAACCTGACTGAAAGGCTTATATTCATTGATTATTTCGTTTATCATATTAAACTTCCCACTCCTATTGTAACAAATTACTAAAAAGTTTACTACCATCCCCTTAAATTTACCCTTACCGCTTGCATTTCGTGAGTTTTGGTAGTAGAATATTGCTATATTTTAGTGTGTTAAAAGATTTGGAATTAAGGAGTGAATATTTATGCGTGGGGAAAAGAAAGAACTCAGAAATAGCGGAATTTTATCTCACATTGAAAACAAGACTGCAGATTATGAAAATCGCATAGCTCTTGGTATCAGAAGCCGTTATGGCTGGAAAGAGCTTACTTATAAAGGTTTGGGTTTGTTTTCAAGAAAAATTGCAAAATACATGATTGAAACACTTGAAATCAAAAAAGGTGAGGGTGTTGCAATTCTTTCGGAATCAAAACCTGAATACGGAGCTTGTGTTTTTGCATCAACTCTTGCAGGTTGCGTTACGGTACCTTTGGATATTAAATTGTCACAATATGAACTTACAAATATTTTGTCAGACTGTTTACCGACTGTAATGTTTGTTTCACAACATTATTTGGATATGGCGTTAAAACTGCAAAAAGATATTCCTTCTATTAAACACATTCTTTTAACTGATGAAGTTTTCTATAACTCAGAAGTGACAAGTATTTATGCTTTGCCTGAGGAATACAACGCAAAATGGAGACAAAGAAGTTCAAAATCTACCGCATTAATTATTTATACATCAGGTACAACAGGTGCTCCGAAAGGTGTTGAAATTTCATTCAAGAATGTTAATGCTCAATTAGAGTGTTTACAGGATCCGCTCCACGAAATTTTACCTGACGGAAGAAAAATTACAATGCTTTCAATACTTCCGATGAACCACCTGTTTGAAATGACAGTAGGTTTTTCAATGTTTCTGAACTATGGGCATACAGTTTACTATACAACAAGCCTTAAACCGAAAGATATCACTGATATTATGAAGGAAAAAGGCGTTGAGTTTATGATTGTTGTTCCTGCTTTCTTAAAACTTCTTAAAGCAGGCATTGAAAAGGAACTCAAAAGTGCTCCGAAATTCGCTCAGTTGATATTTGGCGGTATGTATCATCTGGCAAAATTTATTCCATCTTACGGAATTAAGAGATTATTATTCAAAAAAATTCATGATAGTTTCGGCGGAAAATTCTTCGGATGTATTGCCGGCGGCGCTCCGCTTGACCTGGATGTAGGCGAATTCTTTGAAAGAATCGGTATAAAAGTATATCAGGGTTACGGTTTATCTGAAACAAGTCCTGTTGTCTGTGTTAACACTGACAAACGTTATGACATGGCTTGTGTTGGTGTTCCGCTTAAAAACTATGAAGCAAAAATTGATAAAGCTACCGGTGAACTTTTACTCAGAGGCCCGTCCGTTATGAAGGGATATCACAACCAGCCTGAAATGACAGCAGAAGTTATTGATGAAGAAGGCTGGCTGCATACAGGCGATATTGCAAGACTGGACAGCACAAACCATTTGTATATTACAGGCAGAATTAAAAATATGATTGTTCTAAACGGCGGCAAGAAAGTATTCCCGGAAGAAGTAGAAGCAGTTTTGGAAAAGAGCAATTATGTCGCAGAAGTTTGTGTACTCGGTACATCAAGAACATTCGGTGCAAAAGACGGAACTGAAGAGGTTACCGCAGTAATTGTTCCTAAATCAGAACTTTATTCAAGCTACTCGGAAGAAGATATTGAACGTATGATAAGGGTTGAAGTTAAGTCATTATCTGAAAGACTTGCTCAGTACAAACGCCCGACAAATATTATTATCTCAAAAGACGAGCTTCCGAAAACTACGACAAGAAAAGTTAAAAGAAAAGATGTTCTGGAACTGATAAAAATCTAGAGACGAATAATATAAGGTATTGTTAAAAGAGCGGCGAATCGTTTCACGATTCGCCACTCTATTAATTGTTTGATCTTAAACCTTTTTTTCAATCCATTCGGCACTCATAACACAAAGTTCTTCCCCTGTTTCTGCATTTTTAACGGCATGGATAGTCGTATTACCGTTGATTGCAACTTCTGACAGAACCTTATTTCCGTACGTAATTTCTTTTTTAAACATCATATCAACTGTTTTAAGTTTGTGTGAACGGCGAAAATCAAAACTCAGAGGTTCAATTGCCCAGACGATATAGTTAGCATTATTAACGTGTTTGTTAACGTCTAAGTCATCAAAACGTACTTCAAATGTTTTTTCAACATCAAATTTTTCAGGCAGTCTTATTTTGCCGTAACTCAAATCATCTTCTTTTTTTTCATTTTGAACCATATACTTGTTGCTGGCAAAAACTTCTGACGCATTAGCCATTGATTTTGTCGTTAAATCAACAAGTGTCCAGGTGCTTGCTGCTCTGCCAATTTGTTTGCCCTGATGTGTAATATAGAAATCACGGTATGCAAACATCTTGTTGTATCCGCGTGGTTCGGTCTTTATGGTTAAATCATAAATTCCTTCCGGATAGTCATCAAACTCTAAACGGTATTTAAGCAAAAACCATGCCAGGTTGTGTTTGATTATGTAAGAATACCCAAAATCCAGCTGTTCTGCGTTATCGCTAGCTAAATCCTGCAAAAACTGGAGCAATGCTCCGGGCTTAAGCACAAGATCGCAGTCCATTTCAGAGTATCTTATTTTTACTGTTTCTTCAAATAATGCCATTTTTTTACGCTTTCAGTTCTACTTCAACAGTTGCTAATATTTCATCAAGTTTTGAAGCATCTTTAACACCGCCTTGGGCAAAGTTTGGTCTTCCGCCTCCGTTAGCACCGGTTGCCCTTGCAATCTCGCCTACGATTTTGCCTGCGTTAACACCATTTTTAACAAAACCGTCAGATACTTTAACAATTACCATACGGGGACTTGCAAGAACAATAATGCTTTCGCCGAGTTTTGAAGCCATCATTTCCATACCTGCTTTTACTGCATCTGCGTCAATATCTTCAATCTTGGATATGAATAATTTACCGCCCGTTATGTCCTCTGCTTTTGAAATGAACGAACCGAATTTGCCCCTTGCTGCATCAGCTTTAGCCTGAGCAAGTTCTTTTTGAAGTTCTCTGTTTTCTTCCTGAATCTTATCTACTCTTTCGCTTACTTCATCAAAATGAAGTTTGAATTTTGAAGCAAGTTTGTCGATTTCAGCAGATTTTGCGTTCAGGTATTTGATAGCAGCCTGACCTACAAAAACTTCAATACGTCTTGTGCCTGCGGCGATTGCACCTTCTGAAACTATTTTAACTAAACGAAGGTCTTTGAGTTCTCTTGCGTGAGTACCTGCACAGAACTCTTTTGAGATGCACTCTTCGCCTTTTACTATTGAAACAACCCTTACTTCGTCACCGTATTTTTCGCCGAAGAGAGCTGTTGCACCTGTCAGTTTTGCTTCTTCTATACCCATAACTTTGGTTTCGACTTTGTAGCCTTCACCAATCCATTTGTTCATAAGGTTTTCTGTCTTAGTGATTTCTTCAGGTGTCATTGCGCGTGAGAAAGTGAAGTCAAATCTCATTCTTTCGTCATCAACATAAGAACCTGCCTGCTTAACCTCGTCACCTACAACGTGTATTAATGCTGATTGTAAAAGGTGAGCAGATGTATGGTGAACTCTGATTTCTTCTCTTCTTGAGATATCAATCTTTGCATTTACTTCTGCGCCAATTTCTATATCACCTGTTAATACTTTGCATCTGTGAACATATAAGTCATTAACTTTGAATGTAGTTAATACTTCAAGTTTAAGTTCAGCGTTTTCTATAATACCGCTGTCACCAACCTGACCGCCGCATTCTGCGTAGAAAGGAGTCTTGTCTAGTACTACATCAACGTATCCTTCGCCTTCTATTTGACCGAGGATTTTTGATTTTGATGTGTTATCTGTATAGCCGACAAACTGTGTTGAGCCGACTTCCCTTTCAAGAGCCGCATACTTCATATCACCTGTTACGGAAATCTTTGCTGTTGCAGCTTTTGCTCTGTCTTTCTGCTCCTGCATTGCAACCTTGTACCCGTCTTCATCAACTTTCAGATTATTTTCTTCCGCAATTTCTTTAGTAAGTTCAAGCGGGAATCCATAAGTATCATAGAGTTTAAATGCGCTTTCACCGTCTATATCTTTCTTCTCTGTGATAAACTCTTCAAGAAGCTTGTATCCTCTATCCAGTGTTTTATTGAATCTTTCTTCTTCTTTGCGGATTGTATCTTTGATTTTTTCTTTGTTCTTAACTAACTCAGGATAAGCTTCGCCGTAGTTTTCAATAACTGTATCAACGAGCTTGTATAAGAACGGAAGCTCCATTCCCAAAATTTTTCCATGACGAAGAGCACGCCTAAGAATCATTCTTAGAACATAACTCCTTCCTTCATTCCCCGGAACAACACCGTCAGAGATTAAGAACGAAACGCATCTTGCGTGATCTGTTATTATACGTAAAGAAACATCTGTTTTTTCTGATTTTTTGTAAGGAACGCCGCTCATCTCGGAAACTTTGTCTAAGATAGGTCTTAAAAGGTCGGTTTCAAAAGTTGAAGCGACACCCTGACAAACCATAGTTATACGTTCTAAACCCATACCTGTATCAACGTTTTTCTTTTCGAGTGGTGACTGGTTGCCTTCTTCGTCCTGATAAAGTTCTGTAAATACAAGGTTCCAAATTTCAACCCATCTGTCACATTCGCAGGTATCAATACCGCAGTTCGGATGACCGCAGGAATATTCTTCGCCTAAGTCGTAATGAATTTCAGAACAAGGCCCGCAAGAGCCTGATGCCCCCGGAGGGCCCCAAAAGTTATCTTTTTTGCCTTTTCTTTTGATACGTTCAGCCGGAACTCCTATGCTTCTCCAGATTTCATAAGCTTCGTCATCTGTTTCGTAAATTGTTATCCAAAGTCTGTCTTTATCAAGTTTAAGAACTTCTGTTACAAATTCCCAAGCCCACGGAATAACTTCTTTTTTATAATAATCGCCAAAAGAAAAATTGCCCAGCATTTCAAAGAAAGTATGGTGGCGCGGAGTTCTTCCTACGTTTTCAATATCTGAATCCTTTCCGCCTGCTCTTGCACATTTTTGGCATGAAGTTGCTCTTGCCGGCTCATACGGACATGGCTGAATGTTTAAAAATATAGGCAAAAACTGAAGCATACCTGCCGTAGTTAAAAGTACTGTCGGGTTATCAGGCACCAAACTTGAACTCTCTACTACAGTATGCTGGCGTTTATCTTTAAAATAATCCAAAAATAACTTTCTAATCTCATTTCCTTTTAGCATAATAAAAATCCTTTTCACTAGTGTTTATTTATAATATTTATTATATCTCAAAAATATTATCTGTTAAAAAACAGCACTTCCAACTTTAGTTATAGAATTTTTATAACTTCGGATAATTATTTCTGGAGTAAATATATCATAGAATAGGAGTATGGAAATATACTTAAAAGATAACTGCCGGATAATTACCCCGCTTAGTCCAAAACTCACGGATAGAGAAACTCAAAGACTTAGCGAAGAGCTGATAAACTGCTACGAAGAGAGAACCGCACTTGATATGTCATTTGTGCAGGATTGTACAAATGATTTCATTAATGAAATCCGAATGCATAAGGGGATAAGCCTTTTTAATATTAACTCAGACATTTTTGCAATCTTAACAAGCATGAACCTTGATAAAACCTTAAAACTATTTGTTTCGGAAATGGATTTTCTGAATGACAAACATCAGTTAATCAACCGTAAATTTTCTCTTGTTTAATTTTATATAACTACATCTGTGATTGAGTTTTGCTTAACAAAAACAACATTGTCGAACAATTGTTTTTGTAACGCAATGTAACAGAAATTTGATTTTTTCTAAAGTTTATAAAAATTTTGCCGATAAAAACATTGTAGGGGATATATTGTTTTTTTGAAAACAATTTCCAGGAGGTGAAAATGTTTAATAAATTAATACAAAATAATTCTTTATTAAAAAAGCCTGATTCGTGTTAAATATTAAGCATGTGGTAAATAAGTGTAACAATTACAACAAAAAGGTTGAAATTTCTTTTTGTTTGATGTAACATACCCATGACATATTTTCTGTTTAATTATTTATCCAACTCGGAGAGCGGGGAATATTCAAGATAGTCGCCTAACAAGTTCTTAGGTCATTAGGTAGAAAAGAATTTAGGAAAGACGCTTTTATAGGAACCAATCGAGAACAAAGTGAAACCGTAAGGAGGATTTTCTCAGTAGTTACACAGAATTCAATTCACGAAATATAAAGAGGATTTCAATGATTAGAAAGACAGTCTTAGCTACTATTGCATTGTCAGTCATGCTGTGCGGAGAGGTACAAGCTGCCAAGGTTTCTGAAGATATTGTTAAGGAAACTATAATTAAACAATCTCTGGAGATGAATGTCGATCCGGCACTTGCCCTGAGCATAGCAAAAAAAGAATCAGGATTCAGACACGAACTTCGCAGTAAACACGGAGCAGTCGGAGTCTTTCAGTTGCTGCCTTCAACAGCAAGAAGAATGGGGTACAATCCTTACTATTTGAGCGAAAATGTTAAAGCAGGACTTACATATTACAAAATGATGTATAAAATGTTCGGTTCTACTGAACTGGCTCTTGCCGCATACAATGCAGGACCTGGAAATGTCAGAAGAGCCGGAGGAAAAATCCCACCGTATGCAGAAACAAAAAGATTTGTTAACGTAATTATGCAGGATTACCACAATCAGAAGAAAAATCCTGATCCGGCTATAGCAAGAGTAAAAAGTCAAAAACCGGTTAAATTACCCGAAAATGAAACAAATATTATGAAGGCTCCAAAAGACTTTGAATTTCCATGCCTGAATGAAATACCTGAGTTTAAACACTCAGATCCGGTAATGGAAATCTTATAGGGCTAAAAAATAGAATTAAACAGGGGCGAACACAAAGTGTTCGCCCCTGTTTTACTATTAAAAACAACTATGATTTAATCAATAAACTTGCACCAATTACACCTGCTGTATTTCCAAGCTGTGCCGGAACAATTTCAACTTCTCTCTGAATAGTCATGGCACGTTTGGCGATTGTTTCTTTAATCGGGTCAAACAGGATTTCGCCAGCGTCAGCAACTCCGCCACCGATAATGATTTTTTCAGGATTGAGAAGGTTAACAACGCTTACTAACCCCATGCCTATGTATTCACCCATTATTCTGAATATCTGTCGTGCAACCGGATCGCCTTCTTTTGCAGCAACTGCAACAATATAAGGCGTAATATCAGGATTTGCAAGTTCTCTGTATTTTGTTGACTTTCCGCCTCTTATATATTCTTCTGCAAGCGCAACGATAGAAGGACCTGAGGCGTATGCTTCCAGACAACCTCTGTCACCGCATCCGCAAAGAGGACCGCCCTGCATATTTAGTTTTATATGGCCGATTTCACCGGCGGCATTGTTTGCTCCGCGGACTAACTTGCCATTAACAACAAGACCAGAGCCGATACCTGTTCCGACTGTTATACAAACAAGGTTTTCACATCCGACACCCGCACCATAATTCAGTTCACCAAGTGTCGCTGTTCTTACGTCATTATCAACACGGGTCGGAATGCCAAACTCTTTTTCAATAATACTTGCAATCGGAATATTTACCCAACCCGGAATGTTCGGAGCAAGTCTTACAACTCCTTTTTTACAGTCGATTTGTCCCGGAAAACCGAAACCAACACCTTCAATATCAGTCGGTTTCATTTTTGTTTCTTTTAGCAAATCTCTTATTGCATCTTTCATGCTGTTTATTGTATGTTCATAACCCATCTCCGCTCTTGTAGGGATTGAGTTTGAGTATATTATTTTTCCTTTGTCGCTGACGAGAGCTATTTTAACGTTTGTACCGCCTACATCAACACCTATACGTTGTGCCATTTATATAAATCTCCTTCCTCTCAACTATAATATAACGCTTAGAAATAGTAACATAAAAGGGGTAAATATACAATTATATTAATTTTTATAGTATTCGCTATTAATGTCATCTGCGCTTTTAATGTTGTTAATTCTTGCGTACAGGTCATCTGACGGATTCAAAACAACTGCGCACTGAAGATAATAAAGTGCATTTTCGGTATCACCGAATTTTTGGTATATTGTTCCGATTTTTTCCAAGGTTTGATAATGTTCAGAATATCCAAAATCATAAGCCTTCAGATAAAATTTGAGTGCTTTTCTGTATTGTTCCCGCTCATAATAGAAATCTCCGAGATAAAAGTACGGTTCGGGACGTGAAGGATTTACATTCATTGCACGATAAAACTGCCCTTTTGCGTATCGGTCTTTCCCCAGTACATCATAGAGTTTACCAAGACGGAGAAAATAAGTTATGTTTTCAGGATAAGCGTCTGAAAGCAATGCGTATAAATTAAGTGCATACGTCATATTTTCATTCAGTTCTTTTGTGTTCAGAGCAGATGTATAATAAAATTCTGCTTTTGATTCAAGCTCTGCCTGATTAAGTTTTGTATAATCAAAAGGTATTTTATAATCTACTCCGCCCCTTAGTGCCGAAAATGACGGAAGAAGAGTAAAACAAAGTATTAACGGTATTAATAAAAATCTAATCATTTGTACGATATAATTCATCTTAACATTCTATAATAATAACTATTATATCAGATTATTTTAAAGTAGAATATTTTTAGAGGGTATATGAGTTGAAAGAGCTTGTCTGTTTAGCAATTTTTATAATTTTATCTGCACTGTTTGCAATTGCTATGGTTATTGCGGGATTTATCTGCCAGTACAGAAAACGCTCTGCGGCAAAGAACTCTACCTACGAGTGCGGTCTTCAGCCAATTGAAGATGCAAGAATCAGGTTTGATGTTAAATATTTTAACTATGCAATTATGTTTTTAATCTTTGATATAGAAACAATTTTTCTGTATCCGTTTGCTGTTTTTGTAAATGCTTTGGGACTTTTTGCAATAATAGAAGCGTTTATATTTGTGGGTTTGCTGCTTTTCGGACTATTCTTTGCTATTAATAAAAAAATGTTGAGGTGGATATAATGGGATTTTTTGTCACTTCAATAGACTGGATTTTGAATAATGCAAGGGCAAATTCTCTTTGGCCGCTCACTTTCGCAACTTCATGCTGCGGTATAGAAATGATGCATACTGTTGCTTCCGATAACGATATAGCAAGGTTCGGATCCGAAGTTTTCAGAGGCTCTCCGCGTCAGGCAGACTTACTTATTTGTGCAGGTACGATTACGCACAAAATGGCGCCTGTTTTGTTGAGGCTTTATGAACAGATGGCGGAACCAAAATACGTAATTGCAATGGGCGCTTGCTCTTGCGGAGGCGGAATGTTTTGTGATAACTCATATTCCGTAATCAGGGGAATTGATAAGATTATTCCTGTCGATATTTACCTTCCACAGTGCCCCCCGAAACCGGAGGCTTTGATTGATGCAGTCAGAAAGCTTCAGCAGAAAATTATTAAAAACGAATCAATAAGAACAAGAAAAGATTTTATTGACTCACATTGCTCAAAACTTGTTCAGCAGGGTGAATTGCTCGTGGAGGTGAACAATGGACATTAATGAGTTGAAAGATATTTTTGGAGAATGTGAGCTTTGCCAAGATAAAGTCTGTGTAAAAAGCAAACTCTATGAAGTTTTGGAATACATTAAAAACAATTATTCTTTTAATGTACTTAAATCAATTACTGCTGTTGATTTGGGAAGTGACGTCGAGCTTTTATACCGTCTTTTTTCAACAGAGGATGAAGAAAATGCTGTTATATCAATAAAAGTTCAGAATGAAGCAGACAGTGTTATTGATTTGTTTGAATCGGCAAGAGCTGATGAGAATGAAATATATGACATGTTCGGAATAAAGTTTATCGGGAATGAAGATTTAAAACGTCTTTATATGCCTGAAAACTGGGAAGGATTTCCGCTCAGAAAAGACTATGTACAGGATGATACGAGGTTAGCCTGGAATGATAACAGCGACAACGCTTAAACTTAATCTTGGACCGCAGCACCCGTCAACGCACGGGGTTTTAAGGCTGCTTTTGGAGCTCGATGGGGAAAAAATACTTTCGTGCGAGCCGGATGTCGGCTATCTTCACAGAGGCATGGAAAAAATGGCGGAAGGAATGACATATATTCAGTATCTTCCGACTGTTGACAGAATAGACTATCTTGCAGGCTGTTTTTATTCCGAGTTATTATGCAGAACTGTCGAAGGGGCAATGGGGGTAAATATTCCCGAGAGAATCCGTGCAATAAGAGTAACTCTTTTGGAGCTTAATCGTATTGCTTCTCACCTGCTTTGGATAGGCGCATTTTTAATGGACTTGGGGGCATTATCTCCGTTCTTTTACGCAATGAGAGAACGTGAGATGATTCTGAGGTATTTTGAAAAACTCACAGGACAGAGAATGATGTACAATTACTTTGTCTTTGGTGGTGTAAGAAAAGATATTGAATATTTAGAAGATATAGAAGAAATAATAAAAATTTTACCCTACAAGCTCAATGATTACGAAAAAATCATCACAGATAACCTAATTTTCCTTCAAAGAACGAAGGGTAAAGGTGTATTAGAACCCACAACGGCTCTAAACTATTCTATAACAGGAGTAAATTTAAGAGCATCAGGGGTTGAATACGATTTGAGAAAAACAGACAAGCTTTATGAAGGTTTTGAGTTTACTCCGGTGGTACTTGAGGGTAAAGACTCTTGGGCAAGATATAAAGCAAGAATTTTGGAAATAAAAGAAAGTATAAAACTTATTGAACAGGGAGTAAATAAACTTAAAGAAAATACGAACTTTGAGCAAAAACATATTAATCCTTTGAACTTAAAACTTCCCGAAGGTGAGTATTACAGCGAAATAGAAGCACCAAGAGGGCTTGCATCAATTTATATTAAATCAACGGGCGAGGATAAACCTTACAGACTTAAATGGAGAACAGGTTCTTATTATTCTGTTAATTTGCTCAGAAAACTTCTCGTCGGGGAATACCTCAACGATGCAATAGCAATCGCTGGCTCGCTTGATATAATTTTACCGGAGGTGGATAAATAATGAACTACCTCTATCACTTATATATGGAATGGTTATCAAAATTTGGTATTCCCGAATTATTCGGTAATATAACTTTTTATATTATACCGTTTTGTATTGTTGCAATTGCACTCTTAATTGTAGTTTTGGCTCTTGTGTTAATTGAGAGAAAACTTTTGGGCTGGCTTACTCAAAGAAAAGGTCCGAACCGTGTCGGTTTTTGGGGTGTTTTGCAAACTATTGCCGATGCGTTTAAACTGCTTATAAAAGAAAACATAACTCCTGACAGGTCAGATAAATTTCTATTTAACCTTGCACCAATATTGGTATTTATTCCCGTAATGACAGTCTTGGGCATTATTCCGTACAGCTCGGAGTTTACTTTTGTGAACACATCGACAAACGTAATTTTGTATCTTATACTTGTTGCATTCCCTATATTGAGTATATTTTTAGGCGGTTGGGCAAGTAATAATAAATATTCTCTTATGGGTGCAGCAAGAGGAATTGCGCAAATTTTAAGTTACGAAGTTCCGATTACGTTTGTTGTTTTATCTGTCATTGTACTTGCTTCATCAATGAATATGACAGGAATCACATACGCTCAGTATTCAAGGCTCGGTGCTCTTGGCTGGTTCTGTTTCCCTTGTTTTATAGGTTTTGTAATCATGTTTATCTGCGTGCTGGCAGAACTTAACCGTTGTCCGTTTGACCTTCCCGAAGCTGAAAGTGAACTTATTTGCGGATATAATACGGAATACTCCGGCATGAGATTTGCGCTTTTTTATTTGAGCGAATATGCACTTCTGTTTGCAAATGCTATGTTTATTTCAATACTGTTTTTAGGCGGTTATTTATCACCTTTTGGTACATATTTAAGTTATTTTATATTCGGAGATACACATTTGGCTTCTGCTATGGTGTATTTTGAACAGGCTTTTTGGCTTTTTCTTAAAGCATTCTTGGTAATATTTGTGATAATCTGGATTCGTGCAACACTCCCGAGACTTGCATCGTTTGATTTGCTTAAATTTTCGTGGGCATATCTGCTTCCGCTTTCAATATTTAACCTGTTTTTGGCGGTAATTATTAAATTTATTACGGGAGGTGCGATGTGCGGGCTCTCTTAGAAGGATTATTTACTGTATTAAAACATTTGTTTATACGTCCTGTTACGCTTGAATATCCTGAGAAAAAGCGCTTCCAGACCGATGCCTTCAGAGGAAAACCGGAGATAAATTTAGGTGAAAACGGTTGTGTAGGGTGTGGAATATGCAAAAAAGTCTGTCCTTCAAACGCAATAGATTACGTTAAAGATAAAAACGGCAAAGTTGTTTCTTATACATTTGATTTAAATAAATGTATTTTCTGCGGAAATTGTATGTACTATTGTCCGCATCACGCGATAAAACTTATGCAGGATTTTGAGCTTGGTACGGCAGACAAAAACGAATTAAAACTCATGTATAAAGGAGGGTGTGATGATTAGTAATCCCATAGTTTTTTATATTGCATCAGCTCTCATAATAAGTTTTGCACTTTGTTCGATGTTTTTAAAGAACATCATATATTCTCTGCTCTGTGCAGTTATGGTATTTTTCTCAGCGTCAATATTTTTCTATATGCTCGGAAGTGAATTCAATGCGATAATCCAGGCTGCAATATATGGGTTTGCGGTCCCGGTAATTATCGGGATTTCAATAATGTTCACGACAGGAAGGGGGAAATCTCCGAAAGAATCTGTATTGCCAATAATAATACTTATCGCAGGTATTTTGTTTGCGATGGCTTTCACATACGTAATAATGATTTCTCTTGCTATGCTTCCGGATTCATTCCATATTATGGATTCTGTTCCGTTTAATTCTTATGATGTCATTTCAGAGTTTGCGCGTGGAATATATATTGACTACGTTTGGGCGTTTGAACTTCTCTCGCTTTTGCTTACAATTATTATTGCCGGGCTGACGCTGTTCAGGGGCAAACAGACTTTTGATATAAAAAAAGGAGGAAAGCAGTAATGGTTATCGGTATGTATCACTATTTATGCATAGGCTTAATGCTGTTCCTCACAGGTATAATCGGTTCTGTGCTTGCTAAAAATGTAATAAAAGTCTTGATTGCAATTGAGTTTATGCTTACGGGAATAAATATTAATTTTGTTACATTTGCTGCTTTTTGCGGAAATGAAAAGTTTGACGGTTTTATCATGGCTCTTTTCTATGCGGGGCTTGGTGCGGTTGAACTTGCTGTTGCTCTTTATATTTTCTATCTTATGTTTAAAAAGAAAGAGAGTGAAAACATCGAAAGTTACACTGAATTATAGAGGAATAATTAAAAAGGAAATAAATGGAAAATTTAATCATAGACAACATATCATTAGCAATACTTCTTCCGTTATGGATTTTCTTAATCATAATGTGCGGAAGATTCTTCTCTGTCTATGTAAATAAAAAAATCATTTATATTCTGACCCTTTTGTCCTCTTTTGCTGGTGCGGTTATATGCTTTACTGGTCTTATAACAAGCAGAGAAACAGTTATCTGGTTACATCAGTTCATAAAAATAAATGATTTTAATATTCCGTTCGGGCTTCAGGCAGATAAAATATCTTTGCTAATGGCACTTACGCTGTTTGTTGTGAGCTTTGCGGTTCAGCTGTTCTCAACTTCATTCATGAAAGATGAAACAAAAAATTACAAGTTTTTTGCGTTTTTAAACCTGTTTAATTTTTCAATGGCATCTCTGATTTTCAGTCCTAACCTGTTTCAATTTTATGTATTCTGGGAACTTGTAAGTGCGGTATCCTATCTTCTGATCGGATTTGATTACAAAAACAACGATAAATCACTTGCATCAAAACGGGTGTTTATAATAAACAGGGCCGGCGATATGGCCCTGCTTGCCGGCATTGTTTTAAGTTCATATTATATGTACTCTTTTGCAGACAGCTCATCAATGTCATCACTGTTCTTTGAGGATATAAACTCAATATCCGCACTGCTTCTTGCATACACATCAACTCCCGTATATTGTATCATCTGCGGTTTGTTCATTCTGGCGGCAGCCGTGAAATCAGCACAAATACCTTTTTATACATGGCTTCAGGACGCTATGGAAGCAAAACTTCCTGTAAGCGCACTTCTGCATTCTGCAACTATGGTTGCGGCAGGGGTTTTCCTCATTATAAAAATGATGCCGTTCTTCACTCTGAACCCGCATTTATTAAATCTTATTCTTTGGGTTGGTTTAATTACGGCTCTTGTTTGTTCTGTATCAGCCTCACTTGAAACAAATCCTAAAAAAGTACTGGCATACTCAACATCAGCGAATTACGGTTTGATGTTTGCCGCTTTAGGATTGGGAAATATCAAAATTGCAGTAATATTTCTTTTTGTACACGCATTTATTAAATCTGCATTGTTTTTGCTTTTACCGAAAGACAAAACTCTGCCAAAAATAAACTTCGTATTATTCATACTATCTGCACTCTCCCTGGCGGGGCTTGTACTGTCAGGAATCGGAGTAAAAGAACTTCTTTATAAAAATCTCGAATATTATAAAGGGTTGTCTTATATTTTTATGTTTATTTGTTTTGTTTCTGCCTTCTATATAATAAGACTTGCTATTCTTATATATAAAAACAGTGAATTGACAAAAAGTAAAAACTTTATTGAGCTTGCTGCATTTTTAATTCTGCTTTTCGGTAACGTTCTTTTATACCTGATTTTATTAGGTACGTACCATATCAGAGAACCTTATGCCGCAGCTGTTGGCGGGGTTGCATTAGCACTCTTGCTCGGCAAAAACAATAAATTGGAAGCATTTAACACAGCTCCAACATTACTGAGCAAATGTATTAATGATTTTATCCCTGCTTTATACTCTCTGATATCTAATGGCTGTAATTTTATAGATAATAAAATTTTTGCAAACTACAAACCAATTCAGTTTCTTTCGGCAAGTTTAGTAAAAATTACAAATATAATTGAAGTTAATGTCATGAACAAATCTGTTTGTTTGATTCGTGATGTCATAAAAAGCTTTTCAAGATACGACAAATATTTACAGAGTGGAAATATACAAACATATAACGCCTACGCATTTATTTTCGTAACAGTTGTTATTGCACTTGTAATTACCGGATATACATTAATATTCAGGTAAAAGCAAATTTCTCTCTGAAAAAGAGGGCAGAGAGAAATGGAAAACAAAACCTCTTAAAACAAAAAGGAAAAAGAAATGAACATGTTATTATCAGTACCGTTTTTGGTTTTCTTACCGTTAGTTATATCAATTCTTATTATGTCACCGCTTTTTACTTCCAATGAAGTTATAGTACGACGATTTTCAAAAAGCGTATTCGGATTCCATTTTCTTTATACGGTAATAATGCTGATTTTCTTCAGTTCTGCAAACCCTTATACTGCTGATATAAACATGTTTGGCCTGGACTGGATACAATCGCTGGGCGTAAAATTTTCGCTGAAAATCGATACCATATCAATGATTCTGATAACGCTAACTTCTTTTATCTTTTTTATGTCATCAGTATCAAGCAAGTTTAATATAAGAAAAAATCATAAATTTTATTATTCAATGCTTATGCTTCTTGAAAGTGCCATTCTTGGTATTTTCACAGCGAGCGACATGTTCCTGTTCTTCTTGTTCTGGGAGCTTGAAATGGTTCCCGCATACTTTTTAATCGGCGGGAACTTTGTTGAAAATTATAAATACCAGGAGGACGCAAAAAAATCAGCAATAAAATTCATTCTGTTTACATTCTTCGGCAGTATGTTTATGCTTCTGGGAATACTTCTTCTTCATTACTACAACTTTGTATCAAACGGGATTCTCTCAGCAAGCTTTGCTGATATTACGGATATAACCATTCCGATAACAATCCAGATGCTTATTGCAGTCTGTATGCTTATAGGTTTTGGCGTAAAACTTCCTATAATACCTTTACATACCTGGCTTCCTGATGCCCATACAAACGCACCGACTCCTGTCAGTATGGTTCTTGCTGGAATATTACTGAAAACAGGTGCATACGGTATTTACCGTTTTAATTACGAAATGCTTCCGCAAACATTTAAAATAATTGCTCCCGTTTTAGCTCTGCTTGCATTAATAAATATTATTTATACAGCATTCGTTTGTTATGCACAGACTGATATAAAAAGAATTGTAGCTTATTCAAGTATCTCTAATATGGGTCTGGTTCTTTTAGGCCTGTGTGCTATAAATCAAATAGGGCTGACAGCATCTGTTTTCCACATGGTTTCACACGGACTTGTAACGTGCGGTTTATTTATGATTGCCGGAATTGTGTATCTGAGATTTAAAAACAGAAATATTGATACTGTTCGCGGAGTAGCTGCAGTTATGCCTCGTTTATTTGGTTTTGCGGTACTGATAGTTCTTGCATCTATCGGATTACCGTTATTTGCACCTTTTATAAGTGAAGTGTTAACTGTTATCGGAGCCATGAATTCTGATATTTCCGTATTTATAAGATTTGCAGCACTGTTCTCATTACCGCTGCTAATCCTGAGTTCATGCTACATGTTGAAATTCCTGCACAACTGTTTTTACGGAGAAGTTACTGAAGAATATGTGAAAGTAAACGACTTGGCTGTTCATGAATTTTTCGTCCTTGCTTCAATTCTTGGAGCTTTAATAATATTTGGATTGTACCCGAACTCAATAATCGGAATGTTTGGTTAAGGTAGGTAAAGGAGTAAATAATGATAGAGGAAAAACAATAATATGATAAATGACATTTTTAATATATTATTACCACAATTTGTACTTGGAGGATTCATTATATTACTCCTTGTACTAAGCATGGTTTTGTCTCCTAGGCTTTACAAATATGCAAGAATAATTACCGTTGTCGGAATATCTTCCGCGGTCGCTTGTCTGTCAACCGTACAGACAGACCCTCAGTATTTCGGATTCAGAAATTCAATAATGTCAGACAGCTACACATTATTGTTTGATTTTATGATTCTTTGCTGCGGTTTTCTGGTAGCACTTTTATCTAAAAATCTTGTACAAAAGCATAAAAGAAGCGCGTTTACTTATTTTGCAATATTGTTAACGGCAATTTTCGGTGCAATGAATATTGTTTCAGCGAATGACTTTCTTACATTGCTTGTGTCTGTTGAGCTTTTAGGATTTTCCACATACTTCCTTTTGTCGGTATCCAAAGGTTACCATTCAAAAGAGGCTGCATTCAAGTATTTAATAACTTCTGCCGTTTCTACAGGAATTTTCCTGTTCGGCGTTTCATATCTGTACGGAGTAACCGGAAGCCTAAATTTTACAACGATTTACGAGTACATAACAAAAAACGAAACCTCACTTATTTATACAATTTCTGCAATTATGATTATACTCGGTCTGGCTTCAAAACTTGCAGTATTTCCTTTTGCAAATTGGGTTATTGATGTTTATAAGGGAACAGAAACATCTACCCTTGCGTATTTATCAACAATACCAAAGCTAGCTATGTTCGGAATAATCTGCAGATTAATGGTATTTCCGCTTAGTAACAGCTTTGAAATCGTTTTTGTTATCGCCGTTCTTTCTTTGATAACAGCTCTTTGGGCAAATACATATGCAATAAGAGAAAAGAATGTTAAGGTAATTCTTGCCTGTTCTTCTTCGGCAAACGCCTCATACGCCCTTTTAACCGCAAGTCTGGTATCCGTTTATAATCTTTCAACAGTTATTTTTTATCTTATTTGCTATGTAATTATGAACATCGGGGTTTTTGCCTATCTTAATATGTACGGCGATGAAAAGTCTTTTGACGTTAATGCATTTAAGGGTATTTACCATAAAAACCACGGTCATACAGCTCTTTATACCATTTTGATTATCGGTCTTGCAGGAATTCCAATTACATCAGGGTTTATTGCAAAAATTTATCTGTTTACCGCAATAGCCAACTCCGGGCTTGTTTTTGTACCGTTTTTGCTCGGATTATTGTTACTGATGGTTTTAGCTCTTTTCTATTACCTCAAGATTTTAATGCCGCTGTTTTCCGAATATGACAAAAATACCACCGTAGAAAAATTTAACACAAATTTTTCCCAGAAATTTGTTGTTGCGGTATCGGCAATAATTACGGTATTATTAGGAATCTGTCCGGAAATGCTTATAGAGCTGTGTCGTTTTATAGCATATAATATCTAAACTTTATGTTTACCTTTTCCGTCTTTTTTGCTCGGGCGGGTATATTTTGCAACAAGTTTTTGAAGTTTTTCTTTTGTAATATCAACTTTTTCTTTGGCTGCCACAACAACTTGTCTTTCAACTTCAGCAACTTTTTGTTCAATCTTTCTGCCGATTGATTTAGTCGAAGCACTTTCTTTAATTTCTGCTTTTTCAGCATCTGCTTCGCACTTACGCATTAGTTTGTATTGATAATTTAAATCATATTCCGGAGGCAGAGCATAATTACGCAGGCTGATAAATAGCCCGTTAGGACGCTTTATAAGCCTTTGGGTTTTGTATTCCTGTATTTCATCTTTTCTTAATTGCAAATTTGCATCTTTACAATACTGTAAAAATCTTTCTTTTGCCGCTGCATTTTCTTCCGGCATAAGCCTTTCCCATAAACTTACCAATGGAGCGTATTTTTTATCAAGTTCTTTACCATCAAAGAATTTGAATCGTTTGTCATCAAATGCTTTGCCATCAGACATTCTTGCACCCATCACCTGTAATTCAATAGGTCTTGAACCTTTTTCCGTAGGTTCTAAAAGCAAATGAAGTGCACAGTAGTTACCGTTTGTATATCTGGGAAGCGGTCTGTCAATTAGTTTTATTTTATCAACATCTGTTTCCAATCCGTTAATAACTTCTTCCTGAGCATCTTCCAGTTTGTCCAAAAAAGCTTTTGAAACATAATCGTATTCTTCTTGTTCTTTTTTGCTTAAATTCTTTATAGCAGCAGGACGCTGTAATTCAATTTCTTTAAGAACATATTGTCTTGTTTTTATTAACGGAATATATCTGTCCAGAACTTTTTCAGCATCTTCTTTGCCCGTTTTAAAATTGAGAACTTTTTTTCTGCCATTTAAATCTGTCATACCTGCAAGAATTTCATCTACTGAGTTTAAATCCCTTGTAGCACTTTTTTCCATAATGGAAACAACAGATTTTGCTCTGCCAGACATTTTTAATAATGGATTTTTTGGAGCCAAATCCGTAGCAATCAAATCGCCAAAGATTTCTTCTGTGGAACTGTCAATTATTTTTTGGGGTTTAGCAATCATGTCATAGATTTGTTTTGCTGTTGATATTGAAACTCCTCTTTTTCTTTCTTCACCGGAAAGTTTTTTCTTTGTAGGAGCAGTTTTTGCTTCAGCAATTTGTCTTGCATCTCGTAAGGCTCGAGCCTCTTTTCTTGCAAGAGCTGCCAAATCCTTGATTGATGTTTTTGACACTTTTCCATGGAAAGAAACGGTGTCATGTTCCAACGGCTGAGTGTTTGTCACACCGGACAAAAAGCTCTTTCCAGCACCGTTGTATTTCATCGGCTGTACTGTATAAATCTGCACATTATAAATTTTTTGAATTTTCATTATCAAGCCTTATAATATCTTTCACACATATATAAAATCAAAAATAAATTTTTTTGCTATTTATATTCTTTTTTTTATTATACACTCGCAGTTTCTTCTATTTTATTCTCGAACCCGGTATATTCACAAATCTGTCTTGCCCATTCTTTTACGATTTCGTCTTCCGGAAGTTTGTATGATATCGGAGTTCCGATAGTTGCTGTCAGATTTTTTTCAAAAAGCTTGTGGGCGTATCCGTCAAATCCTTTTATACCTACCGGTACAATATCTGCTTCAAACTTTTTGGCAAACATTATAAACCCTTTGTGTATATCCTTTATCACCGGTTCTTTTATAATTTTACCCTGCGGGAAAATCCCCAGTGACCAGGTGGTATTAAAAATAGACTTTATTGTTTTAAAAGTTGCTATTTCCGGTTTTTCTCTGTTAACTGCAAAAGCTCCCAAAATGTGCACCAGAAAACGCAATAATTTGTTTTTATCCTCGAAAAGTTCTTTTTTAGCCATATAAGCAACACATTTACCCACGGCAAGAGAAACAATCGGAGGATCAAGATAAGACACATGATTTCCGGCAAAGATTACACGGGAAGTTTTCGGAACATTTTCACGTCCGTATATTTTCAGATTATACATGTATTTGGTTACTGTCCACACAACAAATGTTACGAATGTTTTATAAAACAGCATTCGCCAAAAGCCATAATCTTTTTCTGTTCTTCTGTTGTAATTTTTTACATTTGTCTTTTCTTCTGCCATCACATATCCTTATCAGTTATTGTTCATTCGGTATATACTTAAATCCGGTTAACTCTTCTATTGATTTACCCCATTTATCAATCATTTCATCTATATTATCAGAATAAGGAATGACTTTTCCGATTCTAACTATTATTTTTCCGCTAAACGGAATCCTTCTGGCGACTTCAGTACCCGTAATTCCCATTGGCAAAATACCACACTTGTTGATTTTAGCAATATTTGCAAAACCTTTTGTTATATTTTTAATCTCGCCGTCCAGCTGTCTTGTGCCCTGCGGAAACATCCCAAGCACCCATTCTGTATTTTTGATAGCTTTAACTGTTTTTAGAGTTGAGACACTGACTTTTTCTCTGTCAACTGCAAAAGCTCCAAGCCAGTCTAACCACCATCTCATAAACGGATTTTCAAAGAGCTCTATTTTTGCCATGCAGGCAACACCCCTGTCCATTACAGCACACATCAAAGGAGGATCAAGTGTTGATAAGTGGTTTGGTGCTATCAAAAAGTTGCTGTCTTTCGGTATATTTTCTTTTCCGTGAACTTCGAGCCTGTAAACAAGCTTAAACCTAATCATATAAAAAATATGAGTTACTAAGAAAAGAAACATTCTTCTCCATTTATTGTAAAAAGCTGCATCTCTGTATGCATAATTTTTATTGTTTTTTTCTATTTTTTCGGACATAATAATAACTCCCTATCGAATACAATTCTACACCAAACATATTGGGTAAAACATTTACGATTTGCTATTTTCTTTCTTATTTTTCGGCTCTTTATTTTCCTCGTTTTCTGATTCTTCTTCCTCTTCCTTCTCTTCTTCCAGAATGTCCTTTATTGTTTTCTTGTGTTTGTTAGCGTTCAAGACGCTTGCAACATTTGTCATGGCTAAGGAATTCAGAGTTGCTCTCAAAAGCGCACTTCGGTCAACATAAGGCTGGTTGTATAAGTTGTCACCATCTTCTTCGCCTTCAAGGGGAGGAAGATACATTGCTTCTGAACCGTACTTATCCTGACTCATCTTTGCAGCAGTACCTGAAGGATCGCCGCTTTTGAAATTAAAAGCACCGCCAATTCCATAAAAACCTGCTGAACGATTATCTACCACTACTTGACCTCATGCATGAAGATACTGTTACACAAAAATACCCTCATAGTGTAATATAACCCCTAAAAAAATAATTTGCTATTGTGTAAAGAAATTGTTACAAATATATTATATTAAACCTTCACACAAAACAAATCGTCCGAGTGGCACAACTTCTGTATATTCTTTAAGAGAATCCGTAAAGCATTTGTTCTCACAAAACCCACCCGAAAGGTAGATTTTATCGGGGCGTTTAGCAAAAGTCCAGGTATTATATGCTATACCGTGAACAAATTTTGAAATTGCCTCGGCAGGTTTTATTCCGTTTGATATAGAATCCATGATTTTTTCCATACCGAAAATACCGCATGTGACCGTAAATTTTTCTTTATCGTATTTTAAATCATCAGGAGTAATATCATAAAATTTAGTCAGCATTTCCACCGTTGCGCCCGTTGAACTTGCGCAAGAAGTATTCCAGTCCATGTCATGGAATTTGCCTCCCTTAAAATTTATCCATTTTGCATCACGGCTTCCTAAGTCTAATACTGTTGCCTCCGGGCTTACGCCTAATTTTTTTGCTCCGTTAGCAAGTGCAATTATCTCGTTTTCACTTGCATTTGCCATGTGACCGCAAGAGCGTGTAGGGATAATTCTCTGCTCTTTTATTATATTTGACGGCAGGATATAGTAATTTTTTCCGTCATAACTCTTCAGACAAAATTTTTCGTCTAAGATTTTGTCATTGGAAATCACTTTTGAATAGGTTGTTCCTGCGTCAAGATACACCATCATACCATAATTTTATCAGAAAGGGGTAAATATATAAAGCAATTTTTGTTTCAAGGCAATTTTTTAAAATAAAAATACTTTATATAAATAAGAAAGAGGATAAATATGCCGACACCAAAAATTGATATGAACTTGTCGATTGAGAAAAACCTGAAAATCATTTACGGCGAGGATTATAATTTGAACTCGAAAGCGGAAGCAGAATTAGCGGAAGCCTTCTTAAAAATGGCAAAACCCAAGATTAGCGGTGACGAGTTGCGTATAAGCGGATTAAAACAGGCACTTAATAACTATTACGCTATCGGTGAAAGTGCTGTCCTTTTACACTATACAAAAGTTGCTTATCATTATTTGGCAGATAAAGGCGAAAAGTTTTACGCCAAAGTTCAGTATTATATCAATAAAAACGCAGAAAATCTGCTTGCACAAAAGAAATAAACTTAGTCAACGTGCATCTCAGGAAGGGGATTTTTTCTTAGTGTATCAAATATATTGACCAGTCTGTCAACAATTTGTTCTAAGGTTTTTGGTCTGTTGTGAGTATAAGAAAAATATCCGTGTGATGCTAAATTTGGCTTGTCCTGTTGCAAAAGCTGAAAATAATCATTATTAAAATACGAAATATCATCTTGTTTAAGAATGAGCTTTGGAAAATCTTTTGTTCTTTCTTCAAACATTTCAAATACTTTCGGATTTGTAATTGTATTAGGATACGGATATAATTTTGCACCAAAGTTTGGACTGTTTGCGAATTGGATTCTGTTAATTTTCAATTAAGTTTACCCCCAAGATTTACCCCCAAGATTTACCCCTAAGATTTACCCCTAGAACCTCATAAAGTTCATGTTGTGTTTTTCTAGGTACGCTTTCAGGTCACGTTTAATTTCCGGAGCCAGAATATAAAGAACAATTACGTTTGGAATACATAATGCAATCATCATAGCATCTGTAATATCAATAACAGATTTAACGTTCATAACAGAACCAATGACGATAAACATACAGTATATAAGATTAAATGTAAGAACACGTTTTTTACCTTCACCCAAAAGGAATGTCCAAGCCTTCTGTCCGTAGTATGCCCAAGAAATCAGCGTTGACATTGCAAATAAAACCGCAATAAGTGAAAGTATAATCGGGAAGAACGGGATTACTGACTGGAAGGCATTTGAAGCGAGTTCAATACCCGAGATTTCACCTACTGCACTCATATCAAGAACACCTGATGATACAATTGCAAGAGATGTAAACATACATAAAACACCGGTTAAGAAGGTCTCAAGAAGTGCTACAAATCCCTGTGAAACAGCTTCTTTTGTCTGAGCGGTAGCATAAACAATAGCCGCAGCACCTGTTCCTGCCTCGTTAGACTGAACTGAACGTCTCAGACCGATGATTATTGTTCCGAAAACACCGCCCGCAACTGCCGTCGGGTGGAATGCTTCATGACATATAAGCGATACTACATGAGGCATACTTTTTATGTTTGCAAAAATAACAATCAATCCTGAAATAATATATAAAACGCACATTGTAGGAGTCAAAATTGTTGTAACTTTTGCTATACTCTTAATACCGCCAACTACAACCATACCGATAAGTATAGCCGCAATCAAACCTATAACCCAAGTGAAACCGTGGAAAATGCTGTTTTCACCACCTGTGATGAATACAATCTGGTGAGCAGTCTGGTTAATCTGAATCATATTACCGCCGGTTAAACCTCCTCCGATACAAAGAATTGCAAACAAAACAGATAAAGGCTGACCCAACCAGCGCATTTTTCTCCTTGTCAAACCGTGAGCTATATAGTGCATCGGTCCGCCTGATACGGAACCGTCAAGGTTAAATCTTCTGTATTTTACAGCAAGGGTTGCTTCCACAAACTTGATAGACATACCCAAAAGCGCACCCGCAAAAATCCAGAATGCAGCTCCTGGACCTCCGATTGAAATAGAAATTGCAACACCCGCAATACTTCCAATACCGATTGTGCCTGAAAGAGCTGTTGCAAGAGCCTGGAATGAAGAAACTTCACCGCTTCCGTCACCGTTTTTTACCGGTTTGGCAACAACTTCAATTGCGTGCTTGAAGCCCCAAATTGCCATTCCTCTAAAGTAGATTGTAAAAAATATACCTGCAATTAAAATCCAGAATATAATTAAAGGAACTTTGCTTCCGCAAATTGTTATCGGAAAGAAAATTATGTCAGCAACAAAGTCAGAAACAGGCGCAATATGTTTGTCCATAAATTCATCAACGTTCATTGCACATACGCTTTGCAAAGTTGTTAACATTGTGAGCATAATCATTAAAAATCTTGTCATAAATTTCTTCTCTTTTCCTCGCTTATAAGTGTAAAATCCATTATTATTCTGCACTTTATTAATTTTACCGCAAACATGTCAACTCTTTAAAAAATCTTTACATTATGGGTATAAATGTAAAGAAATATTGTTATTAATAGCAAAATAAATATTCATCGGCTTTAATAATACTAAAGGAGTATATTATGCGTGTAAACTCAGTTGATAATACAAATTTTCGGATGGCTTTAAAATTAAATCCTAAAAAAATGCCCGATAAACTCAAAGGAATGCCAATGGAATGCATAATCAGACTTAATCAGTTAGGCGACAAAATAAAAGATATAAAATTATATGATGTTGTATTTGAAGACAGCTTTGTTCCTCAGGTAAAAAGTGTAAATACTTCAATAACAAAAGATTTTTTTAAAGAATTTCAAAAAGAAGAGCAGCTGCTGGGCAAAGCATATGAAGTTCCGTGCGGAATGTGCGGTGAAACAGCCGGCGGATTTTTCCCTGATGAGCCTAAAATATTCAGGGAAATATACAAAGAGGATGCATCTAAGGAGTACAAGGAGTTCAAAAAACTGCATCAGATTGACCAGGCAGGTGAGCTGAGCAGGCTTTTAGAGAAAAAAGATGTTACTGATATGATTAACAAAGCTAAACAGGAATCAGAAGCAAAACTTAAAGCATACATAGAGAAACAAAAAAAAGAAATATATAATACAGCGTTTGATGAAATAGTTAGCAAATATGAATTTGTGACTCAGGAGGCGGAAAAAGTTAACAAAAAGAGTTGGTGGAAAAGTATTTTTGGCTAATAGGGTATTAAAACAGAGCGAATATTAAAATTCGCTCTGTTTTTTATGTTAATATTAATATTATTGAAATTAAAAAAGAGGGATGTTTATATGAAGAAATTTTTGCAAATTACAGGATTTGTTGTATTAGGAATAATCATTGCAGTATATTTAAGCTTTTTGTTCGTTTTGCCAAATGTTATTGATTTGAATCAATACAAACCTATGGTTAAAGATCTGGCAAAAGAACAAGGCAAAGTTGATGTCGATTTTGATAATGTAAAAATTATCACAACTCCGCTTTTAGGTGTTGGAATAAAAATTGATAATCCGAGTATAAAACTTCCTGATGGTTCGATTTTATTTGCATCAGACGGAATAAAAACAAGAATTTCAATCCCAAGTTTATTATTACTTACGGTAAAAGTTTCTTGTTTAGAAATTGACAGTCCTTTCATTAACCTTGAAATAGACAAAGATAATGTAGATTATAAAGTTGTTAAACTTGTTGAAGATATTTTAAATGAAAATAAAGAAAAAACTCTCGGAGAAGAAAAAATTGTTACCGAAACCTGGTTTAACCCAAGCTGGATAAGAATAAAGGTTCCTTGTGCAAAACTCAAAAATTATAAAGTTCTGGTAAGAGATACAAAAACCGGACACTTCCTTGATTTGCACGGTGAAGAACTCAGTGCCGGATACTTTAACGGCAAAACCGCAAAACTGAAAACATATGCCGAACTGTTTTCCAACGAGCACAAGAACCTTGCTTTAAATATTGACATAAATACATTCCTGCCTGAGGTCGAACCGTCATTGGACGAAGAAGATGACCCGGCAGAAAGAATAGATGTACCATTCCTGAACCCTGTTGAATTGTACAGAACATATAACCTTAAAGCAAATATCGATACAAAACTTAGAATAAGAGAACATAAAGGAGATATTACTTCTTACGGTTTTCTTAACATTGACGGCGTGACATTAAACGTTTCTCATTTACAGCTTCCTGAAAGCTACATGCATATAACAACGTTTAAACATACCGTTAACATAGATACCAATATCTCTCCTGCGCAAGACCAGAACATACAGCTTTTGGGTAAATTTAATTATAGCAGACGCCCGTGGCTTGATATGAATATCAAGACAGCAGATATCAAATTTAACGATATGCTGATTTTAGGAAAAGCATTTCTTGATTCACTCAGAATCCCTAACGAGTTGGGACAATATAACGCTGAAGGTTCGGCTGTTGCAGACTGCTACATTAAAACAAACTTTAAAAAACTCAAATCAAACGGTTTTGTAAAAATTCAAAACGGCGGTCTGGCAGTAAGAAACCTGGGGCAGGTAATATCGGGCGCAAATATAAATGCTTTATTAGATAATAACGTTCTGACTTTTGAAAATTCAAGCCTGTTTGTTAACAAATCAAAAGTCAAAGTTGACGGTAGCATAAATGAAAAATCCGTTGCGGATATTGTTATTAAAACAGACAGAATGCCGCTACCTTCTCTTTTCTATGCTTTTGCACCAAGAAACATCAGAAACGCATACAATTTCCGTTCAGGAGATGTAACACTTGATGCAATAATAAAAGGCAAACTGAAAGAAGTTGTTGCAACTTCTACATTCGGACTGGACAACTTTGATTTATCAGACAGAAAAAATACTTTTAATATTAAAGATGAAAAACTAACAGGTGAATTTACCTGTGACACGAAAAAGAAAACATTGGCAGGGCATATTAACAACAAAAACTTTGCATTTATCCTGCCAAAAACCTCTTCATCTGTTCGTGTTCCAGAGTTTGAAATCGGTATTGCAGACAAAAACATCAGTATTCCCGAAAATAAAATTTTGTTTAATGACAAATCCGAAATAAAATTTTCAGGTGATGTATTGAATTATGAAAAACTTAAGAGTATCAAACTTAATGCAAGCGGACAGGTTGATACGAATGATTTGATAAAACTTATCGGAAAAGAGTTTAAGCCGTACATACATTCTCAGGGTTCTGTTCCTGTTAAGTTAACCGTGTACGGTGATAAGAAAAAACAAACCGTCGTGGCACAAGCCCTGGCTGACAAAGACAACTTTATAACTCCTGTTGATTTGACGGAACTGGGTGGAAAACAGACTTCATTGCAGGCAATTGTTGACTTAAAACCCGGCAGAATAAAAATCAAAAAAACAGGTATTTATATAAGAACAGTTAACGTCGATGAAGAAGGGAATGAAATCGTTAACCTTGAAGAAATCGTTGATATTGACGGTACAATAGCCGGTGACAGAATAAATCTTCTCAAAATCAATTTACCAAAAATTGTAAGCGGAAAGATTTATACTTTCCCCAAATCATCTTTTGTAAGAGACAAAGCCCGTCTTTTTGTTTACGGTTCAACTTCAAATCCGATAATCAGAGGGGGGATAAGTGTCAGGGAAATTAAAATACCTGAGTTATTAACCTCTGTTGATAATATAAAACTTGATTTTAAAGGTCATACATTAGGTTTTGATTTAACCAATATTTTGTTGAACGGTTCAGATATCAGTGTAAATGGTGATTTAGACTTGAATCCGTCACCGATAATGAGTATATCCGGGTTGGATGTTTCTTCAAATAATATAGTTCTTGAAAAACTGCTTAAGGTAGTTGACCTGGCAATGAAATATGTACCGGCACAACCTTCAGGCACTTCTGCAAACAACTCGCAGTCGGCTGATATTCCTGTAACCGTTCAGAGCGGTTCTATCAATATGAGAAGGATTCAAACCGGAAATATTGTTGTTACAAACACAACCTCAAGAATGGCGTTAAGACAAAATATTCTTGGTCTGAGAGGACTCAGAACAAATGTATTTAACGGAAGAGTAAACGGTGATATATTTGTTGACCTTGTTAAAATACTTGTTAACATCGACTTAAACGGTGAAAACATAAATGTCGCGCGTGCTTTGCTTGATGCAGCAGGTATGAAGGATATGCTTTCTGGTACGGCAAAATTTGACGCAAAACTTACCATAGACGGTGCTGCAAAGACTCCGGAAGAACAAATGAAGGGTATTAACGGTGATATTAATTTTACGGTTACAAACGGACAGTTTGGGCCTTTCGGTAAAATAGAAAACCTTATTATTGCTGAAAATATCAGAGAATCACAATTCTTCCAGACAGCACTCGGCGGAATAATTGATTCCTTAACCTCTATTGATACAACTCATTTTTCACTACTTACAGGTCATATAAATATGGAAAGCGGAGTTTGTCACATAGACCCGATTACTTCTCTCGGAAATGTATTAACACTGCATATCTTTGGTGATTTTGACGTAGTAAAAAATTACGCTGATATGAAAGTAAGAGCAAAAATGTCATCAATTATTTCAAAAGTTCTCGGACCTTTGAACGCAATAAACCCTGTTAACCTTATGAACAGTGCGGCAAGCATGAATGTTGTAACCGCAAAAGCATTTTCTCTTTTCTGCGAAGTCGTTCCGGAAGATGAACTTGCAACCCTTCCTGCTTTTGAAAACAGTTACGTAGATTCGGGTGCTGCTAAGTTCCAGCTTAAAGTAAGAGGCGACGCAGCAAAACCGCTTACGCTTGTTAAATCATTCAAATGGTTATCTTCTAAAACCGAATATGACGAAGCCGTTGAGTTTGTAAACTCACTCCCTGAAGAGATTGAAGGCTCGACTGCAACAAATATAGAAGAAGCTATTGCTGAAGCTAAAGCTCTTGAAGCGGAAAAGAAAACCCTTAAATATAAGGTTAAACACATCTTTGTTAAGGATAATAAAACAACTAAAAAACAACAAACAGCAACTCCTGTTTTAGAAGATGTGGAAGAAACTTCTGAAGAAACCTTAGGCGAATAGGTGAACAACCGAAAAATATAAATAATAAAAAACAGGAAGTGAAAATCACTTCCTGTTTTTCTGCAAAATATTTGCTTTGTTTATCTATCCTTTTATCTCTATTTTTGGATATCTTTTACTGATAAAGCGATTCTGTGTTCTTTCGGAGTAAACTTCTTGATAAGAACATCCACTTCGTCACCAACTTTGAAAAGGTTGAACGGATTAATATTTTCATCTGACATTTCAGCAACAGGAAGAAGAGCTTCAACACCTGGGAAGATGTTAATAAATGCGCCAAATGTAGTAACTTTGTTAACAGTTCCTTTTACAGTCTGACCTTCTTCAAATTGACCTTCAATTTGCTGCCAAGGATTTTCACCCATTCTCTTTAATGATAAAGAGATTCTCTTAAGTTCGTTATCAATCTTGATGATTTTAACTTCGATTGTATCACCCAGAGTTAAAACATCAGACGGGTGTTTAATTCTCTGCCAAGAAATTTCAGAGATTGGAAGTAAACCATCTATACCGTTGATGTCAACAAAAGCACCAAAGTCAGTAATTCTTACCACGTTACCTGAAACAACCTGACCTTCTTCAAGAGTTGAAAGAACGTTATCTACAACCTGATCTCTTTGTTCTGCAACAGCTTGTCTTTGAGAGAGGATAAGTTTGTTTTTCTTAGGATCTGCTTCAAGAACCTTAACTTCGATTTTTGTATCAACAAGACCTTCAAAAGGAGTACCCGTTCTGAGTTGAGAAGAAGGAATGAAACCTTTGAGGTCAGCGATATCAACAAGAACACCGCCTTTAACAATTTTTTCAACTTTAGCAAGAATTGTATCACCCTGGATTTTAGCATCATTAAGCTGAGCCCATGCCTGAGCATAAGCGATTCTCTTGAGAGATAATTGCATGCAATCTTCGTTATTTTCTTCTTTTGTTACATAGAATTCTCTGATATCACCGATTTCGAGGTCTTCGTTTTCAGGTAATTCTTTGTTAGGTAAGAAAGCTTCCATTTTAGCGCCTTTGACGCTTATTAACCAGCCTTCTGATTCTTTTTTGATTACTGTACCTTCTACGATATCAGCAATGTTGTTAGATTTAGCAAAGCTTTCTTCTAACAGTTGTTCAAATTCGTCTAATGTTTGTGTTGCCATTTTTTATTTTCCTTTCTTTATTTTATTTATAACTTTATCTATTATTATTTGCGGAGTTGACGCTCCGGCAGTTATTCCTATGTTATTTACACTTTTGAATAAATCTTCATTAAGTTCGCTGTCGTTTTCTATGTGAACAGTTTTCGTGCAGTTTTTTAAAATTTCAGCCAAATGAGTTGTATTTGCGCTTTTTTTAGAACCTACAACTATCATCAAATCACTTTCGGAAGCAAGCTCACGTGCTTCTTTCTGGCGCATTGCGGTTGACTGACAAATTGTATTATGAATTACAACTTCCTTTGCCAGAGTATTTAAGTAATTAACAACAAGGTTCAGAGATGAAACCATTTGTGTTGTCTGGACTACTACACCTACTTTTTTGTGCGATTTAATTTTATCTGCATACGGTTCAAGCTCTTCAATAGTTGTTGCAACAACAACTTTATCCGAGTATAAATCCGCATTTGCTTTTATTGCCATAACTTCTGGGTGATTTGGTTTCCCTACGATTACAACAAAATAATCGTTTTGAGCAAGCTCAATAGCTCGCTGCTGAACTTTTTTAACGTCGGGGCAAGTCAGGTCAACAAGTTCAAAACCTGCTTTTTTAATTTTTTCAAAGGTTTCAGGACTTTCACCATGTGAACGTATAATACATATACCGTTCCCTTGTTCAGGAACTTCATAAATTGTTTTTATTCCCATAGCTTCAAGCTCATTTATAACATCTGTGTTATGAATAAGTTCGCCTAAAATATATATATTCTTATCAGGGTTCTCCTGTTTTAATTTTTTCGCTGTTTCAACGGCTCTTTTAACACCGTAACAGAACCCTGCAAACTTTGCCAATTTAATATTTTGATTACTCAAATATTTATATTTCGCTTTCTGAGTGAACTAGGAGAGATAAATGCTGTTTTGTTTTACCAACTCCAGTAACATCATTAAACAATAAAGAAAATTAAAAGTAAAGTTTTCCCGCACTAACACATCTGTATATAGCAACTTATCTGCTTTTATTTGCTCCCACTTATTTACCCTGCCCTATGTATTTACCCCCTGTTTTTGGTATAATTATTTTTATGAACAGAGAAAACGTAAGAAACTTTTGCATAATAGCCCACATTGACCATGGTAAATCTACCCTCGCCGACAGACTTCTGGAAGCAACGGGTACGATTGCTGAACGTGATATGCAGGATCAACTGCTTGATACAATGGACATTGAGCGTGAGCGTGGCATTACAATTAAGCTTAATGCAGCAAGAATGAACTATAAGGCTAAAAACGGTCGGGATTACATTTTTAATCTTATTGATACTCCCGGTCACGTTGATTTTTCTTACGAAGTTTCACGTTCGCTTGCAGCCTGCGAAGGCGCTTTGCTTATTGTTGACGCTACTCAGGGCGTTGAAGCACAAACTTTAGCTAATGTTTATATGGCTATTGAACAAAATTTGGAGATTATTCCTGTTATCAATAAAATCGACCTTCCGTCAGCCGATGTTGAAAGAGTTAAACAGGAAATAGAAGAGATTTTGGGTATTGACTGTTCTATGGCAATCCCTGTAAGTGCAAAAACAGGACAGGGAATTGATGAAGTCTTGGAGGCAATTGTAGAGTTTGTACCACCTCCGGTTGATAATACCGATAAACCCCTAAGAGCATTGGTTTTTGACAGTGCTTATGATCCATATTTAGGAACACTCTGTTTCTTCAAGATTATGGACGGAAGAATGAAGCTGGGTGACAAAGTTAAATTCATGGCATCCGGTAAAGAATACGATATTGTTGAGATAGGGTACCTAACACCAAACAGAGTTCAGGTAGAAGAACTTGTATGCGGTGATGTAGGATATTTTGCAGGCTCAATTAAAGAGATAACACGATTTGTAGGTGATACAGTTACTCATGTTGAAACCCCTGCAAGCGAGCCTCTCCCTGGGTACAAAGAAGCTTTACCAATGGTATTTTCTGGTATGTATCCTGTTGATAACGAAGATTACCACGAGCTCAAAGAATCTTTGGAGAAACTCAAGCTTTCAGACAGTTCAATAACTTTTGAACCCGAAACATCTTCAGCACTTGGTTTCGGTTTCCGTTGCGGATTTTTGGGCATGCTCCATATGGAAATTGCTCAGGAAAGGTTAGAAAGAGAATATAACCTCTCAATCGTCACAACTGCGCCTTCAGTAATTTACAGAGTACACAAAACTAACGGTGAAGTCGTTGAGATTGATAACCCTGCTAATCTCCCCGCTCCGCAATACAGAGATTTTATTGAAGAACCTTATGTCAAAGTTTCAATAATTGCACCAAACGAATACGTCGGAACGTTAATGGATCTGGCTCAATCAAAACGCGGTATTTTTATAAACATGAACTACCTTGATAAAGTCCGTGTTGATTTGATTTATCATATACCGCTCAGTGAAGTAATTACAGATTTTTATGACCAATTAAAATCACGCACAAAAGGATACGCAAGCATGGATTATGAGTTTGCGGAATACAAACGCTCTAAACTTGTTAAGCTTGATATCATGCTTGCGGGAGAAGTTGTTGACGCACTTTCTGTAATCTGCCACGAAGATAATGCTTTTTATATTGGTCAAAAATTAACGGAAAAATTAAAAACAATCATTCCGCGTCAGATGTTTGAAGTACCTATTCAGGCAGCAATCGGCGGAAGAGTAATTGCACGTACCAACATCAAAGCTCTCAGAAAAAGCGTACTTGATAAATGCTATGGCGGTGATATTACGCGAAAGCGTAAACTTCTTGAAAAACAAAAACGCGGTAAAAAGCGTATGAAAGCAATAGGACGTGTAGAAGTTCCGCAGGAAGCATTTATGGCTGTTCTGAGCTTGGAAGAAGAATAAAAAAAGAAGTTCTTTTTAATAAAAAAGAACTTCTTTTTTTATAATAAATTTCCCCTACCCTTCTTCAAGTAAAGTTTTTTCGCCATATGCAGTTAAGCGGTATTCGGAAGCTCCGACAACGCCTGTCAAATCAGGTAAACATTCAAGATACTCACGGTTGATTGCTTCCTGAATGACGCTGTGGTCGAGAATAATAGCAATATTCTGCATAAGTTTTGCGTTAAGTTGTTTAAGTGTAAATCTCGGTTTCTGCTCAAACTGGGTAAAATAGTATGCAGTCATAAGCAAATAATCTATTTTTTTATCAATTTTGCGCCCGCTTATATAATTCAAAAATGCATTATCCTTTTTAATTGAAGGATTTGGCTTGAATGACAATTCAGACTGTGGAGTCTGCATAGAACGATCCAAAATTGTATCAAATACGTTCTGTACATTTTCATTTTCTGTTTGTATTGTAGGTTTAGCCTCTTCTTGAACCGGTGCCGGCTGTTCCGGCTGAGGTTGAGAATACAGAGCATCTATTGTTTCACGTGTTTCATCTTTTTGCTCTTGTTTTGTACTTTCATGAGCTGAAGCCTGTTTTAACTGTTCTTCTATCTTCTTATCAACATGCTCTTTTTCTAAGTTTGGACGGAACACAGAATGAGCTGTCGTCTCATGTTCATCAGATTTGTGAACATAAGCCGAAACTTTTTTAACCCACTTTTCAAATTCATCAACAATCATATCCCTATCGGTTGTTGTAAGTGAAAGTTGGTATTTACCTTTAGTGACTTTAAACGAATAAGTTGTCATAATTTAAGACCTATCTGTTTGGCGTATCCTGTAATAGTTCATCTCTCCATTTGTTGAGTTGTTCTTCAACAAATTCCAAGTCATCAGACTTAAGTTCAATTTCGATATCGCCTTTTTTCATTTTGAATACGTATTCGTGCATTTTTGCTCCTTAATCGGGTGTTACCTTTCCCCTATAAAACAAGTCTATCTAAAAATAATTTAAGTTGCAAGTTTATGTAAACAATCTAAACAAAAATCATTTAACCAAAATGCCGTCAATCTTTGCCAAAACATCACTCAAATTATCTATTAGCACAATCTCACCTCTTAATCTTGAAGCACCCTGAAAACCGTTAAGATAGTACGGATAAAATTTACGGCAGAATTTTACTCCAACTTTTTCCCCTCTGAGTTCAACCTCTCGTTTCAGATGTTCTTTGAGGGTTATTATTTTTTCATCCAAAGTTGGCGGAGGTAAATATACCCCTTGATTTAAGTATTTTTCTATTCTGCCAATAAGCGTAATGTCACCCAGAGCGCCCCTTCCTACGGCTACACCGTCTGCTTCAGATTGTTCAAGGCATTCGACTGCCGTTTCTATTGAGACAACATCACCGTTTGCAAAAACCGGAATATCAACATTATGTTTGAGCTTAGAAATCATTTTCCAGTCAGCTTTACCGCCGTACATCTGAGAACGGGTTCTGCCATGAATCGTTATAAAATCTGCTCCTGCTTCCTGCATTTTTTGACCAAATTCTACAAAATTAAGCTCATCAAAAGTATAGCCAAGGCGAAATTTTACACTTAGGGGAATTGATATATTTGCTTTTACGGTTCTGACAATATCCTGAGCCAAATCAGGATTTCTCATTAATGCACAACCATCAGTACCTTTAACGACTTTATTTACGGGACAGCCCATGTTTATATCAATCATATCCGCATATTGTTCAAGGTACTTTGCGCAATCCGCAATCATTCTCGGTTTATGACCGCTAAGCTGATAAGAAATCGGCGAATGGTTTTCTGCACGCTCGATAATATCCCCGCCTTTGCATTGGGTTAAAAATTCCGAACTAATCATTTCTGTCGTAAGCAGTGCAGACTGAGAATTTTCTCTGACAAGAGAACGCAGAACATAATCCGTAATTCCCGCCATAGGGGCAAGTGAAACCCTTGAGGATATTAAATGTTGTATCATTTACCCCCCTGCAAAAGGCTCTAATTCTTTTGCCCGATTTTTTGCATATTTCAAATACTCATCATCTGTTGAGTATTCTGCAATAAATTTGTTGTAATACTTAAACGCCTCTTTATAATTTTCCAGAGCGTCATAATCAACCGCAGCCATATAATTTGCTATCGGAAAATCTTTTGAGTTTTTGAGTACATTCAGATAATCTGCAATAGCCTCTTTTGTCTGTTTTTGTTCATCATAAATAAGCGCACGGTAATAAAATGCATATGCATTTTTTGACTCTTTTTTCAGAACTTCATTAAATTTAGCAAGAGCGTTTGTGTAATCTTTTTTGTCGTATAGTTCAATCGCCGAATTCAAAATACTTAATGTACCATTTTGAGAAACATAAGTCAAAAGATTTTTCACTTCCGATTCAGGATTCATTGTAACAGCTTTCTTTAAATATGCTTCTGCCTCATTCCATTTTTGCTGCTCAGAGTATAAATACCCTATATAGTATGGTATTTCAGCATTTTTAGGATTAATCGTTTCGGCTTTTTTGTAATACAAAATCGCATTGTCATAATCATTTAGAGCCTGATATGATGCTGCAACACCGAGCATGGTTGTCTCTGTCGCAGGGGTTATTTCCAGGTATTGCTGTATAGCTTTCTTATAATCCTTTGCTTCATAGCTTGAAGCTGCTGCCGTAATTCTGGTTGTACTATAGTCACCCTGTATTTCTTTTAATGTTTTTAACACAAGATTATTTGTCGGAAATTTTTCTTTGGCAACATTAAGAGTAGTAACAGCACTGCCATAGTCATCTTTTGAAGCGTAACAAATACCGAGATTGATATATGCGTCTGCTTTTGACTGATTCTTTTGAATATACGCTCTGTAACCGTGAATTGCTTCTTCTATTTTACCATCTTTATGAAGTTTGTATGAATAATCATATAACTCGTCGAGTGAACCGTTTTTTGATAAGTAGCCAATATATTCCGTCGGTGACATCGTCTCTTTAACAATGTCTGCAATAGCATTTTTTATATCTTTGTTATTCGGGTCAAGGGTCAGGGCAGAATTGTACATACTCAAAGCTGCCTGTTTGTCACCCATTTCTTCAAGCGCACTTGCTTTGTAGTACATAGCTTTAGAGTTTGACGGTTCTATTGTCAAAACTGAGTTATATGCTTCTATTGCCCTTCTGTAATCTTTCTTCTGCTGATAAAGGGTTCCTGCATTTAATCTTGTAAGCGTACTGTTTGGATTAAGTCTTTCAGCTTTTCCGTAATAATCAAGAGCCGAATCAAAATCTCCCTGAGCCTGTTTAATTGCACCAATATTAGCATTCAAATCAGCGTCATTAGGAGTTTGAGCAAGTTTTTTCAGATATATTCTTTCTAACGCATAAAGGACTTCCATATCACCTTTTGCGTTTGCAAGTGCATCATTGTACTGAGCTACCGCAGTATCATACTGACCGATTTTATCAAGCGTTCTGGCATACTTCATACGAGTAACACCGTCATTTGGTTTTACATCAAGAGCCATCTTATAATAATCAGCTGCACGGGTTTCGTTACCCAAAAGCTTCATCATATCACCAATCTGAGAGTAGCTTTCAAATGTGTATTTTTCATTTTCTGCAACCTTTGAAAACTCATAAGATGCTGCTGAAAAATTTGCCATAGCCCTTAACTGTTCTGCTTTTTTAAGCCTTGAATCAGCCGTGGTATCAAATCCGGAAACTTTAAGACACTGATTAAGATTACCGTTTGCTGACTGTATCATACCTATTGAATTTTGAATATCCTGCTCATTTGAAGGATACATTTTCAGATAAAATAGCGCACTTCTGAAATCATTTGCCGCTTTTTCATAGTCTTTTTCAGTATTTGCATAATGAACCGCCCTTGCAAGGTACGAGTTAATTATACCTATTCTTGCCGAGTTATCGAGGTAGTTTATTTTCATCGCTTTGCGGAACTCAACAATTGCTGATGAATACTGATTTTGCGTCAAAAAATTCTGTCCTGCATTATAGTGCTCCGCAAAAGCTCCGCTTGCTGCAAAAACACAGCCCTGCGCAATCATTGCACTTGTGGCAATACAACATGTTATCCTTAAAAAGCTCATTTTCATAACAATATATTACTACAATATTTTTTTAAAGTATATAACTAAAAGATTAAGTCAAAGGGATATATATTTTTTTAAACGCTTTTTTTCAATGCTTCAAAAACTTCATTAGAAAGAACGCCTTTTTCTACCTCTTTATAAATAATTAAAAGAGCTTCTTCTTTTGTTGATGCTTTATGATAAGGTCTTTCCTCCGTTAGAGCGGAATACACATCTGCAGCTTCAAGAATTTGTGAGCTTATACTGTACTCAAAATTTTTGTCCGCAACAGGATAACCACTTCCGTCAGGCTTTTGATGGTGATATTTTATAAGGTTTAATACCTCTTCATTTACCCCTTGCTGTTTTAGAAGCTCGTACCCTAACTCGGAATGAAGCTCCATTATCTTTTTTTCCTCAGGAGTTAATGCCCCTTTTTTATTCAGAATTTCTTTCGGTATAAGAACTTTACCATAATCATGGAGCATTGCAGCCTGCTGTAAGATTGAAATATCCACTTCTTTTTTCATCTCAACGGGAAGAGCAGAATAAATTTTTGCTGCCAAAATACGTGTTTCAGTTAAATGTCCTTTTTTCAAATCATGCCCTCTAACACATCCATGTTAACACGAAGAGGCAAATTATGTTCTTTTAAAAGAGCCATAATTCTTGGGTTCGATTTTGCCAATTGTTCAATCTCAGCCTTACTTTTAAAATGTCTATTCAACGGATTTGTACTAAATCCGTCTTTGCTTGGCTCTGATATTTCAAACTGAAATGAGGAAATATTCCTGCCGCCTTTAAAATTAGCAGGAGCCGAATTAATATTATGAAGAGGATTTGCCCCTCCGAATAAGGTTGTAAGGTTGATTAACGTCATCTAATTAAATTTTCCCGATATACCTATTTAAAGTATTCATTTAAGGAAAATTTGCCAACATGACAACTTTTGTTAAAAATTTGTTACAAAATTAATGCCTTATTCCGTTAGCCCAGTCCTTGGCAAACATTTCACCTTTGCCCTCAGGTTTAATTTTGATTAAACGCAGTAAACCTTTTCCTGTTTTTACATCTATTCCCTGTTTTGAAAAACGTACAAAATCACCTGCCTGGCCTTCAAGCTCTTCCATTAACGGCTCCGTTTCCATAACTTTTATAATTTTGTCCTGATATGTAAAATATGCCCCGGGGCATTTGTAAACACCTCTTACAAGGTTATGAATATCCTGAGCGGATTTTGTCCAGTCAATTTGGCACTCTTCTTTTTTAAGCTTGTCTGCAAAACAAACTCCGTCTTCACACTGTTTTTGGGGGTATAGAGTTCCTTCCGCTATACCGATAAGTGTTTTTTCCAAAAGTTCGGGAGAATGAGAAGCACATATTTCAAAAAGTTCAACACAATTCATCTTCGGAGTAATGCAAATCGGCTCTTTCATACAAATATCACCGCAGTCAAGCCCGAGTTCAGTAATCATTGTACAAATACCCGTTTCTTTGTCTCCGTTAATTATTGCCCTTTGAATAGGATTTGCACCTCTGTATTTCGGTAAAAGTGATACGTGAAGATTAATTGTTTCATACTTTGGTATATCCAGAACTTCCTGAGATAAAATCTGACCGAAAGCAAAAGTTACAAAAAAGTCAGGTTTTAACTCTTTTAACGCGTCAATAACTTCAGGCTCTTTTCTGATAGATTTTGGCTGTAAAACAGGTATATTATGTTCTGATGCAAAAACTTTAATCGGACTTGGCATAAGCTTTTGTCCCCTTCCTGACGGTTTGTCAGGCTGAGTAACAACAGCAAGAACATCAAATTTATCAGATTTATAAAAGTGTTCTAATGATTGCAATCCTATATCCGGAGTTCCGAAAAATACTATACTAATCCTTTTTGTCTGCATCCTGCTTAACCTTTTCCTCTAAAAGCTTTTCAATCTCAGGTTCCAAATCAGGTTCGTCGAGAATCTTATCAACTTCCAGCGGAGGAAGGTTGTTCTTTGAAAGTTCAGATTCCGCATCAAACCTGTTGATAACATGGTCAATAAATAACACTCCGTTTAAGTGGTCAAACTCATGCTGAATACAACGTGCAAGCAGAGTCCCGTCTTTTGCTTCAAGAACGAAAGAACGCCCATTTCGGTCCATAGCTTTAACCATTACGTTTGCATATCTTTTAACATCAGTAAACGCTTCAGGAAAACTTAAACAACCTTCGTGGCTGATGACTGCCCCGGACTTTTTAATAATTTTAGGGTTAATAAATACCATAGGATTAAGCGGTTCATTATTTGTTGAAACATCAATAACAAAGATTCTCAGATTTTCACCAATTTGTGGTGCAGCGAGTCCTACACCGTTTTGAGAATACATAGTATCCAGCAGATCTTCCACAAGAATTTTAATTTTCTGTGAAACTTTGTGAACTTCTTTAGAAGGTTCTCTGAGTGACGGCGTACCGTATTTTACAACTTTTCTTATTGACATATTCTTAATCCCCTTATCTGATAATATTTTAGCACAAAATACTACAGATTGTTAAAATGAACATTAATGACAAAATAATCGTTATATTACTAAAGGGGTTACTATGCGCAAAATTTTTATCTTATCAGCTATTCTTTTATTAACCGTAACAGAAAGTTTTGCATACGCAATAAAAGTTTATGACGAATACGGAAATCGTGTCGGAACATACAGAAAAGAGGGCGACCGTTACCAGTTATATGATTTTTATGATAACAAAATTGACAACCCTGACAGTTTGATAAAAAATGCCCCAAATCAAAGAACTCTGAAAGAATATACACAGACTTTTTATGATGAAAATATGATGCCGATAGGAACCTGGAGTTCCGGATATTATGGTAATAACGGAAGATATTATCCGAGGCATACCGAATTTTATCCTGCACCGTTTTATAAAACACGAACTCCATATATCGTAAGACCTCATGCAAATACACAAAGAGGATTATATAAGTACGCTGCCCCCAAAGACAGCAATTACGTTGACACAAGATACCCGCAATTCCACAAATTTCAGAATTAGTTTAATCTACTCTTTTCCTATGCTTTAAAACTCCACAAATCTTTCTGGAAAAGAACGAGGAACGGAATAAGTTCAAGTCTGCCGGCAAGCATATCAATAATAAAAATAATTTTTGTTCCGACCGACAAATCAGCAAAACTTCCCATAGGACCTATGACCTGACCGAGTCCAGGACCTATGTTACCGACAGCAGCAACAGAACCTACAACGGCTATAACCGTATCTTTTTCCAGCATAGCAATCAGGAATGCAGACAAAACTATAAACGCAAAATAAAATGATACAAACATCAGAGTCTGGTACAGAATTTCTTTCGGAATAGTATAGTTTCCGATTTTTATGTTATAAACAGCCTTCGGATGAAGAATTTTCATCATCTCAGATTTCATTATTTTAAAAATTAAAAGCCACCTTGCAACCTTCAAACCACCGCCTGCTGAACTTGCACAGCTTCCGAATAGCATTACGGCAAAAAGTAAAATTTTGCTTGTATAATCCCATTTTGCAAAGTCAACACTGCAAAATCCTGTTGAAGAAATAAGAGATGATACGTTAAAAAACGCATGAACCATACTGTCAGAGAACGTATAATGCATATTTGCGAACAGAGAACATGCAAGCAAAAGAGCTATTACAACCACTGCGTAAAAATATGTCCTAAACTCTTCGTTCCTGAAAAGAACAAGCGGATTTAACTTCATCCAGGCTCTGTGCTGAAGGTTGAAACTTGTACCTGCAAAAAACATGAAAAACGTTATTACCCAAAGTATATTATGTGACTGCCCAATTAAACTGTCAGGATTGGGCGAAAAGCCTCCGCCGGACATTGCCGAGAAAGAAGTACAAAGTCCTTCAAAAAACCCCATGCCCATATTTGTTACCAAAATAAAGCATAACAGAGTAAGCCCTGCATATACTTTCCAGAGTGCCGCTGCCGTACTTTTTATACGCGGCGTAAACTTTTCCTCTGTAGGTCCGGGTGCCTCAGCAAAAAATAATTGTCTTCCTGCAATCGCAAGCTGAGGGAGAACGGCAATAAACAGGACAATAATTCCCATACCGCCAAGCCATTGTGTAAACGACCGCCAGAACAAAAGCGCGTGCGGATAATCAAATGTTGTAAACGCTGTTGCACCAGTAGCTGTAATTCCTGAGAATCCCTCAAACAAAGAGTTTATAGGACTAATCCCCATAAACATAAACGGAACGGACGCAAATAAACCTGCAGAAATCCACGAAAATGTAACAACCGCCAGACCTTCTGATTTTTTAATATCGTTTACGGACTTAATATTTTTTGCACCACTTACGGAGCGTTTTATTACAAAAGCAAGGATAACTGCCGTAAAAACAGCAATTAAAAACGGAGGGATTGAGGCATACTCTTTATACCAAAGAGCAACAATCACCGGAAAAAAAAGCACTATACTAAAGTACTTCATAACCAGACTGAATGTATATGCCAGATACGATAACCTCACTCTTAAATCCCCTCAAAGAATTTCTTGATAACAGGAGCGTTTGTACTTGTTGTAAAGATAATCAGATTATCTCCGCTCATAATCTGAGTTGCACCGTTCGGAATAATTATTCTGTTTCTTCTCTGGACAATACCCAAAATAGCCTTGGCAGGAAGTTTTAAGTCCATAAGTTTTATTGTTTCAAAGCCTTCCGGAAGTTCTATATTCAAAACTTCACCCTGCCCCTGCTCAACTGTTGCAAGAATACCTATGTTTGTATCCTTTATGCTGTTTTTTATTTCGTTAAGCGAAGCGGTTCTTGATGAAATCGCAATATCTATTCCGACCTGCTCAAACAAAGCTACATTTGTATCCTTGGAAACCCTTGATATAACTCTTGTTGCCCCGAGATGCTTCAGCAATAAGGAGCAAAGTAGGTTCTTTTCATCATTATCCGTAACACTGACAACAACATCAGAAGAAGAAATATCTTCCTCGTTCAAAAGCTCCAAATCTGTTCCATCACCATTGATTACCAGTGCATTATTGAGTTCTTCCGATAAATAATTGCATCTTTCTTCATCTTTTTCTATGATTTTTAGCCTCAGATGAAGGTTTTCTAATATCTTTGCCAGCTTCAATCCGACACTTCCGCCGCCAATTATAGTAACGTATTTTACAAATTCTTTTTCGTGGAAAAATTTTCCTGCAAGGATATTCAGTGAATGAGAAAGTCCCATAAATATAACTTTGTCATTTTCCAGAAGCGTTGTTTCACCGTTTGGAATAAAAAGTTCACCTTCTCTTGTAATACCAACTATCAGTGTGTCTTTTGGGAACTCACAGTTTTTCACCTGAGTATTAACAAGTGGTGAATACTTCGGTACTTTGTATTCCAAAAGTCTTGCTCTGCCGTCTGCAAAATATTCAACATCAAGAGCTTTTGCAACAGTTATTATTCTGAAAATTTCCTGTGTTAAAAGTTCGTCAGGCCAAATAACATTATCAATATAAAAATCATTATTGTAATCTGCATCTTTTGTAAGAGTTAAAGAAGATTTGTATTCCTCTTTTCTTACAAAACAGAGAGTTTTCGCCTTGCTCAGTCTTTTTACCGTAAGACAGGCAACAATATTAAGCTCGTCAGAATCATTACACGCAATAAAAACATCTGTATTTTTTATGCCTGCCTGTTTTAATACATCAATATTAGATGCATTTCCTGATATAAAGCTCAAATCCAGTTTATTAAAGGAATCGGTTTTATTCTTCTCTTCGTCTATTACGGTTATATCATTATCGGCATAAAACTCATCCGCTATCATAAAGCCAATTTCGTTTGCGCCAAATATTATTATTTTCATACGATTATTTTAAGCAAAAACAGAACCTTAAGTCAATTTGTAAAGGGGGGGATGAGTAAATATTGGGAGGGAGAAAATATATTTTAATTAGTTAAAAGACATATGCACTATTTTATGTTAGTAGTTTTATCTAATTTACATTTACCCCTACCCCTAACCCTGCATGTATTTGGTTGAAATGTACATATTCATACACACCACACCTGACAAAATAAAATCCAGGCCTGTAAGTACTCCGATTAACCATAGTGCTGCCGACGGAAGCATTATTATCACCAACATTCCGAAAAAAAGCTCGAGTATTGCCAAAAACAGACACATCCACCAAAAGTTCAGGGTTTTTCTTGTCTGAACACTAAAAGCTGACGAAGATAAGCTTTTTAGAACAAAGTACACACCGCAAAGCCCTATAATAATCATAATGTCAAAAACATGTACGACAAAGAGCATTATACCCATTGCTAATAAAATAAGCCCTTCAAAAATATCAAGAAGATAATGCTTTGAGAAATTCTTTGAAATAAACGCGTTTATAACCGTATATCCGCCATAAATTATAAATGACAGACACATCAAGAACCCGAAAGATATCATTGTAACTTTTGGTAAAATCAGCATGCTTAACCCTAAAACAAGCAATAATAATCCTTCTGTAAGAACACAACTCAAAAATCTACTCTCTGACATATCAAATTTTCCTTTCTGTAAAATAATGACATATTAAGAGGTTTTAATTGAGCGATAACCGATTAAACGGAGAGGTAAATATAAAATTTTATTAAAGTTTCAAGATTTTTATATTATTTCTGAGTTTTTGTACAAGCTCTGCATTATTGTATAACGATTCAATATATTCGTCGTAGGATTTTCCACCAATTTTAAGATTTGGTATTCTTGCTCCGCCTGCAAAATCATAGTAGAGCATAACTTCGTCAGAGAATTTTTTACCTTTTTCCAAACCGTCAAAAACGTATGCAACCTGTTCTGACAACGATTCCGGCTTATAGCAGTTAGTTTCTTCGTTCATCTTGTTTACAACATTATTTACATAAACAAATCTGGCTTCCATATCCCGGTTCGGGAACACAAATTTTACGGATTCCTGCCCGGGATTAAAATGGAAAATGTTTTTAAAATCATTAGTTCCTCTGTATATTTTGATATCCTGTCCCAAAATCTCTAATTGTTTGTCCGCAAAATCATGGTCTTTTATTCCTTTAGCTTCCCAAAAGCTGTCATGCCCTCTGTGGTGGTTTGCATGCCCCATTTCATGCCTGAACCAGTCAGTATTTGGTTTAGATGCGTTTATAAAAATATGATTTGCTTCTTTTTCATCTCCCTGGCAAAAGGCATGGTATTCTTCCCTGCGTTCCATTGTAATCCCTCTTTTACGGCAGAGCTCTTCGTACTCTTTCGCTTTATGCCAATCTGAAATAGTTAATGTATCAGGTTTATCAAACTTTACTCCCAACTCTTTTAACTTTTTCATATCATCTTTTATTCTGTTTAAAAGTGGTAAATGTTCATCAGTAACATCACGGAAGATTGTATCTATACCTAGATTTTCAAAATATTCTTTTGCATCATCAACTTTTTTGAATACAGTGCCTGACACACTGTTATTATTTACCCCTGTTTTGCCCCACCAGCCTGCCCTGTGAGTCAAAAGTGCTCCTGTTCCTGCCAGTATAAGACCGCCAGCTATATACCATGCCTTATTATTTTTTGTTTCTTTTTTTGCCGCAACAAATTCGTCATGCCCGTTTTTTACCGGTACAACACCTTCACTCCTGAATATAGGAAAGTTATAATTTATTTTTACATTTTCAATACTACTTACCTTCATACTGCTTGTAAAACAAAACAAGGCAAAAAATTGCCTGAATGTAACAGTATATTAAGTTATATTAATCTTTCAAAATCCCTTTATTTATTTACCCCTGAGTATAAAAGTATGACAATTGTCCAACTAAAGTATAATTTTTGTAAAAATCATTAAAGTTTTTAAAATTTGTGCCGTTATATGAATTAGAGAGTTAAAAATCTTAAGAACAAAAGTATGTAGGAAGGAATATTATGGCAGATAAAGAAGAACAAGGCGCATCACTCTTCGGACGGACAATAGAATTTATTGAAGATGACCCGCTGGAAGAAATCTTCGCACTTAATCTTGGTGATTTTGTATCTGAATACTTAATATCCGAGGATTTGGCAAATAAAATCAGCAGAGATGTTAAAGACAAAAGAGAAAAACTTCGCTCACAATTAAAAGAGCTGATATCAATATATTCTCTTGGCAATACTCTTTGTGTTTTAGGCTTTAACTCTCAGGACGAATATGTTATCTATAATTCAATTGCAAAAACCCTTACCCAAATTCTTGATGTTGATGCCTGTCACATTTATTTAACACAGGACTATACAAAAGGACTTAACCTTAAAAACAAACTTCTCGGTTTAGTAGGTTCTTCCGTTGATTTTGATGAAGATATGTACGAAAAGAAACTCGGATATGCGGAAGATGATAACTCAATTGTTGTTGAAGCATATAAAACACTTGAAAAAATTCAGATTAAAGATGTTTCAAAAATCGATAATTTTGTACCTAAATATGAACTTAAAGAATATGATGTTAAATCAGTTGCAGTATTCCCTATTCATAACAATGCTTATGTTGTGGGTGTAATTGTTGTTGAAAATTACAAAGAAAAAATGCTCAAAAAAGCATATTCTCAACTTGTTGAAACAATAGGCTGCCTGTTTGGTACTTCTATGCACCTTCAACAGGTAATAGAAAAAACCGAATTATATATTGAAGATGAATTGATTTCTGAAAAAATCCTTCAGCACCAAAGAGCAGAGCTTACTGCACTTATTGGTGACTTGGGGACACAACAGCAGGCTTTTGTTGAAAAACTTGCAAAAGCAGTAGATGAAAAAGGTCAGTACAAAGTTTCACATTCACAAAATACTGCTGATTTATCCAAAAAATTATGTCAGCAGCTTGGCTTAAATGAAAAGACAACAGACTTAGTATATTATGCAGGCTTGTTGCAAAACATAGGTAAAATTACTCTTCCGGAATCCTTGTTCACAAAACAGGGCAAGCTTTCTACTGAAGAATGGAAAAAGCTTCAAAACCACCCAAACGTTGGCGTTAACCTGCTTATGAATATCAACTTCCTGTCAGAAGTTATACCGTATATTCATTACCACAAAGAACGCTGGGACGGAGGCGGAGAGCCGGAAGGACTGAAAGGAACTTCTATTCCGTTCGGTTCCAGAATCATAGCTGTTGCTGATGCATATACCGCAATGACTTCCGACCGTGCATACAGAAGCGCAATGACATCAGAACAGGCAGTGAAAGTCATTAAAAGCGAATCAGGTATAAAATGGGATCCTGATGTTGTAGATGCACTACTGGAAGTATTAAAATAATTTTTCTAAAATTTGTGCGCTGAGAAGATATTTCTCAGCGTTGTTGTTTATAAATAATCAACAATGCTAATCGTATCAGAAGATACTTCAATATCGTCAGTATTCAGCCGGCCAATTGGTACGGTTTTGTTTGTTCCATGCCAGTCACTTCCGCCGGATATCAGAAGATTATTTTCCTTTGCACACATAGTTAAAAATTCTGCTTCTTCAGGCGAATATCTTGAATAATAACATTCTAATCCTTTTATACCGCATTCTGTCATTGTTTTCAGATCGGATAAAAACTTTTCTTTTGATGAATGTTCTTCACCTTCACCGCCAAGCGGATGCGCCCAGACAGGAATTCCACCTGATGCTTTGATTACATTAATTGCTTCTCTGCCGTTAAACTTTGTATTACCCGTTTTGCAACCGTCAAGATATTTTTTCATTGCATCCACATTGTTATCCGATAGTCCGCGGTTTACCAGAATGTTTGCAAAATGGGTTTTTACTACACTCTGCCTTGAATAAAGCCAGTCAAGTTCTTCTTTTGTGAGTTCAATATCCCAGACATCTTTAAGATATTTTATTCTTGTTTCAAGTTTTTGTCTGCGGAGTTTTTTACCAAGCTCAATGAGCTCTGTTAACTCTTTTGAATCAGGGTTAATGTTATACCCCAAGATATGACAATTGATGTTATCAACTCTGCAGGTTAGCTCAACCCCTTTGATAAACTTTACTCCTTCAGGAACTTTTACATCTTTTAACCCGTTAACAGTATCGTGATCAGTAAGCGCAAATATTTTGATGCCTGATTTTACAACGGTATCAACAAGCTCTTTTACGCTTGCGCTTCCGTCAGAATTATTAGAGTGAAGATGTAAATCAAACTTAGCCATATCCTTGTTTTAACACAAACAAAAAGACGGTGCATAACACCGCCTTTACAACAATTAAGTTTTTTGAGTGATTAAATGTTACCCTATTTAATAGTCAGTTTTTTAACCTTGTCACTCTCTTTTTCAAGTTTCGGAGCAACAATTTTTAAGATACCATGTTCAAGATGAGCATCGGTTTTATCAATATCGATATCGGCAGGGAAGTAAACTGTTCTTGAAAACTCGCCGTAACGGAACTCTGATTTTCTGTAACTTGAAGTATCTTCTTTTGTTTCTTCCTCTTTTTTTGCATTAATTGTAATGTGATTTTTATCAATATCTATATCCAAATCTTCTTTCTTAACACCCGGAAGCTCAGCTTTTACACAATATTCATTGTCTTTTTCGTGTAGCTCAACAGGCATTGCAAGTTTGTCGCACTCTGCTTCCTCGTTGTAGATGTACTCAGGGAAGAAACTGTCAAAATTTCTGTTTAAAATTGATGAAATTTCATCGTTTACTGAACGAATAAATCTGTCAGGTGTTTTTTTAATTAAAAATTTCATAAATGCCTCCTTAGACAAAGGTAATGAAAATATTTAGTTTCATTATCTTTGTCTTAACTAAATACTTTCTTTCAACACTTTTATTATTACTCTGATTCAGTATAACCTAAGTTTTTTTAACTAAAAATTAACAAACCGGGCTAATTGTTATTTCTTTGTTAAAATTCATTGATTTTAAGATTTGTGTGTTATAGGGGTAAATATATTATTTACGTTGATTTTAAAATATGTGTGTTATATAGTAAAAACATAATAGCAAATGAAAATTTAATAATAATTATCGGGATGTAGCAAGGACTCCCCGAGGAAGCTGACTAAATGTCAGGTTCTGAGTAGGGCAGGCGAATGGAGAACCGTAAGGTTCGATGGAGCCGAATGATAGATTTAACCAAGCTGCGCTCGTAAAAATTGAAAATTAAATATAATAATTATCGGGATGTAGCGCAGCTTGGTAGCGCACCGTGTTCGGGTCGCGGGGGTCGCAAGTTCGAATCTTGTCATCCCGATATTTTTTGCAAAAATCGGTTTCCAAGTTATACTTCTTCAGGACAGTTGATTATTCGGTTGAAATGATTATTTTTGCCTAAATTCGCTGTGTGTAAAGGGTTTAGCGGTTGGAAGTTTCATACAAATAATCGTATCTAAAGTCCTAAAAGTCCAAATTTTTGTATTTTTTGTCCTAATTTTGTCCACACAAGGGTTTTAGCCATATTGCACCCTTCCGGCATCATCTTTCACATGATATGATTTTTCGTTGGGTGAGTGAATAAAAAATTTCATTGTTTTTTAAGTTCAAATTTTCTTGGTCGGAAATTTTTTGCAAAAGGTCGGAAGTTAAAATTTATTTTTCGTTATCAATAAAAAATGCGTTTAATACGTCTGCATTTTGTTTTATATCCTATCACTATATGGCAACGAGTTGATGTAATCTTCCATAAACTGCCAGTCTGGAATGTAACCTTTGTCAGAATAGGTGCGGTTATCATCAATAACAGGATTTCCGTTACTATCCCTCTTAATAGGCAGCTTCAATAAAGTATCTTTAATCAAGTCCATTCTGTATGCTCTACCGTAGCAATATCTAATTCCTTCTTGTGCAAATAAGGTTCTAAAGAAAAGACCTCTCTTTAGATTTAACCAATCAGCACGTAAAACTACCATGTGGTCGCCAGCTATAAACCGTTCATTCTGATAAAACACAGTGGCTGTTGTATCACCAATGGTTATACAATTGGCTTCTTCCAGTCCTTCATATCTTGTATCTTTATCAACAGTAATATCAACACCGTTATTACAATCTGTTCTGGATACAAAGTGAATACCTTTATCAACTTCAACAACTTCTTCTTTTGTATGTGCTTTAGCTTTATATATCTTATTAAACAAATCCGATACTTTGAATTCTTCCCAGTTGTCTACATCTAAATCTTTAACATTCCCAGCCTTAACTTTAGTTGTGATAGGTTTATGGTGTAATGACTTGATATAATCTTCCATAAATTGCCAGTCTGGAATATAACCTTCATCAGAGTATGTCCTATTTTCATCTATGAATGGAGCTCCATCAACATTGTACTTAATTGGTAGTTTAATAACTTCTTCTTCCAGCTTACTTTTAATTCTTGCTCTCCCATAGCTATATTTATAATCTTCCTTGTTCAAGATGGTTGAAATAAACATATAATGATAGAAATTGATATTATTGTTTCTTAATGTGTAAACTTTATTACCTGTTGCAAAGTCTTTAGGTTGATAAAAGCTATATATCCCTTCTGCACCAACAGTTAAGCAATTTCCTTCAGTAATTGCTGATTTATCAACTGCAACATAGCCATCACAACCATTATTCTCTGCTGTTCTTGAAATAAAAGGGATATCCCCATCTTCTAATACATCTTTGATTGATAGTATAGTAGTATTGCAATCAAAGATTCTACCAACAATAAATTCTTGCCAATCTTGTACTTTTAATTCCATGTTTATGCACCACCATTGTTTTCATAAACATTACCTTTTTTAATAAGATACGATAGGTAATTATTAAGTGTACGCTGAAAATCATCTGTTGTTAGTTTAGTATAATCAGTTTTCATATATGCTTCGCATAACCATTCATCATCAGCATTAACTCTTTCTACTGCTGACTTTCCATCAACAACAGCTTTTCTTTCAAACAAGTCAAGCCATTCCGTTTCAATCTCTTTCCACTTTGATATAGTAAAGTTTCCTTTATCGTCTTTAACAAACTGTTCTACACGTCCTAAATTCTTCTTCTTAACAAATCCATCATCTTTACAGTAACCAAAAAATGTGCTTCTGGTCGTTCCATCTGGTTTAACATGAGGTTGACCAAGAGTGAATAACATACAACAAGCACAAACAGAAGAACCCGGATAGAACATTTCTCCCGGTAACGAGAATACGGCTTCTAATGTATTATCTTCAAGTAATACTTCTTTCTCTTTTGTAATAAGGCTACCAGTACCGATTGCACATGCCAGAGGTAACAATACAGCCAGTTTAACAAGCTTAGGTTGTTCCCCTTTTCTTACACGTTCAGCATTAAGTTCCTTAATAACATCAGAGAAGTAGTGAACAAATACAAGTCCTTTCGTTGGGTCTTCTTTACCATCTTTTGCACTTCCCCATTCTGTCTTATAAGAATTAGGAATGTTTTTAGGCTTTGCGTTATATGGTGGGTTCATCAGAATAATATTAGGGTCTGCTTGTTTAATGAACTCTTTATGCTCAAAGCAACTGCCCAGTTTAATGTTAGAGTTTCCATCACCATGTATTAACATATTGGTTACAGATAAACCAAAGGCTTTTTCTTCAACTTCAATACCATAGATATTATTCTCTTTAACTTTCTGTTGAAGCGTCTTAGTTTGTGCTTTTGTTCTGCCATTTCTACAATCAGCTAATTCTTTAACCATAGCTTGCACCAAGAAGGAAGCACTGCCACATGTACCATCTAGCACAATCTTTGTGCAATCCACTTCCGTTAATCTGCACATAAATTCTGTGATGTGGTCTGGTGTAAAGGCTTGGTTCTTATCCTTCTTGCCTGTATACTTATTGAAAGCAATAAAGAATAGGTTAAGAATATCTTGACCTTCATCACTATCGGTATCAATATATTTATAGATATCCATTAAGATACTATCTATAATTTCAACCCAGTCTTTCTTCTTTAATGCTCTAACTTTCTGGTCATCTAATACATTCTTTTGTAACAATTGTATTTTCTTATTCTTATTATCAGAACCATCAAGCAATTCTGTTAATGTGTTTTCAATACCAGCTATAATTTCTTTCTCAGATTTTAATTCAAACGAGTTATTAACTTGCTTCTTAAGTTCTTCATCAATTCTTGTTGCACCAAGTTTCTTTATCAAGTCTTTAATGTGAAGTAACACTGTACCAACAAATTGACTTCTCAAGTCTTCATCAATGTCTTTCTTATGCAACAGTTCATTCAGAGCATAAGTGTTTTTCAATACTCTTTCTCTATCATTTTGTTTATTTAGAGAGAACAATGATTTGTAGTATTCCATTGTCTCCAACACTGTTTCATCTTTTAAAAAATGACTATCATCAATAAAGGATTTCCATACCTTTATCTTATCATTTTTAGTATTAGCCAGAATACATATAATCTTCTTATCAGAGTGTAACACTCTTTCTTCTTCAAGATACTCTTTCAACTGTTCAATATCAGCTTCTACAAAGTTCTGTTTAGTTTCAACCAATACAACAAAGTCTTCATCTTCAAATCTTATATCTAACTTGAAATGTTTTAATTCACGTCCTAAACATTGTTCAAGTTTAGCTTTAGAACCAGCTTCAACAACATAACTGTATTCTCCAGCTTCTATATTGGAAGTAAGGTAACTACTACCAATTCTTTCAACCATATCATGTCTTTGCATATCTCACCTCATTTTAATTGTAAAGAAATATTAAGAATGACACATCGTATGCTTAAATGAAATCGATTTATCTCTCCCAAAAAGTTGGTAGGGTGGGTAAAGCTACATTTTGCTTGAAGTTTAGACGAAAATTACTGAGTGCGTACCCACCAAATATTTAGTGGTGGAAATGTGCGTTCAATCATTTTAAAATACATCATTTTTAGCATTTTCCACCCTACATAATTCTCAAAATCCCTGTTCTTTCTTCTCAAACTGACAGTTGTTTTACACAAGTCGAACTTCCGTTCGTGTCTTGTCTCGTCGCATTAAACGTGTCTGCGGATTTTGCTTCAAAGAACTTTCGTTCTTTTTGCAAAATTCCTTCGCACTCTGCTCCTCACCGCAATCTTGTCATCCCGATTTTTTTTATAATAAAAAAGGTTGTAGGTTGTAGTTGTAGGTTGGGTGAAACCCAACAATAATGAGGCAAATTAATACTTTTCATATTAAAATTTATCAAACTCACCGTTCTTGTTTCTCAAACAGACTGTTATTTTACAATTTAAAAAGAGACCGATTGAATAATCGATCTCTTTTTATGCTCGTTTTTCTTTTATAATGACTCAGTATAAATCGCTTTTACGGCTTCTTTTGTTGCGTTTGTCGGTGCAATTCCGAGCAGACCATCTAAAGAAGGAGTTGTGAAAGCAAGTTCCGTCAGTTTTTCAACATCACCTTCCGTAAATCCTTCATCTTTTAACTTATTCGGAACATCCACAGATTTAAGCCATTCATAAACGCTTTCTGCTGTTTTTTCTGCACTTGCAGTATCTTTTGCAATTGGTTCAAGTATATATTTTAAAGTTTCTGCTTTGGCTGAATAAATATTTTTTATTACAGCAGGAAGAAGAATTGCCAAACCAAGACCATGAGAAAAATCAGGTTTCATTGCACTAAGCGGATGTTCAAGCGCGTGAGTATAATGTAATAATCCGTTATCAAAACATACACCGCCCATTAAAGCTGCATAGCATAAATAGTATCTTGCTTCTTTATCTGCAGGGTTTTCAATAGCTTTTGGCAAATATTTACCAACAAGCTCTACTACCTGTCTTGCAAGAGTTACAGAATATGGTGAAGCAACTTTTGAAGTTGCAGCTTCTACAACGTGATTAACTGCATCAATAGAAACATACCTTGTCTGTTTTGGTGAGAGTCCTGTCATTAAATCAGGGTCATCAATTGCAAACTCAGGATAAATACAGTCATAAGCAATTGCCGGTTTATAGTTCTTTTCTAAAATAGTAGCAACTGCAAATCTGTTTGTTTCACTTCCTGTTCCGTGAGTTAAGTTTATTGCAACAACAGGAGCAGCTTCAGTCGGTGCAAACTTAAACTCATACAAACTGCTTCCTGTTTCATTCGGATATTTAAGAAGTATTGCAACAGATTTTCCTGCATCGGTTGGTGAACCTCCGCCGATTGTAATAACTGCTTTTGCGCCAAATTCTCGAGCCATTTTTGCTGCTTCATCAATCGCATCAGTAGTCGGATTTGGTGTAACTTTGTCATAATTTATGTATTCAATTTTATTTTCTTTTAACGCTTTTTCAACTACATCCCACGCGCCTGTTGATTTATACGCATTTCTGCCGGACATAACAACAACCTTATCTATTCCGCGTTCTGCATAAATTTTTGCTATATCATTTATCTTTTGTATAGCACCACAGCCAAAATAAACACAGGTTCTTGTTCTGATTTCTCTGACCTCGTTAATATTCAAATCTTTTTCCCAATTCATATACAAACTCCTTTCATTTTATACTAATCACTTTACCATTATTTATTATTTTAACCAAGTTACCTAACTTATCGTGTATAAACTCATTTATATAATTTTTGCCCGTTTTTGACTGAAAATCGTCCACAGTATGCTTAAACCCGTTTTCAAACTTTGTATAAGATTTTCTGACGTACTCCTGAGATTTACCGAAAAAAGTCTCTATCATACCTTTTTCGTTTATCTTCTCATAATACTCTTTATGTAAATGTTCCTGAAGTTCACCTGATGAATCAAACCACATTGAATCAACATCACGCCTAAACTCGTCATATTCAATGCGTTTAATTAAAGTATTCTTGTCATCAAACACTTCTGTAACGGTATTTCTACCAACTCTGTATGTATTAGTTTTTTCTCCAAAACAGAGTATACTGAAAAATATTTTCATATCTATATTTTATCTATATCATGGCTGTTGTTCAAAAGAGTATCAAGCTGTTTTTTGGCAATTTTCTGGTTGTTAATTGTTGCATTACCGCCAATACAACCGCCTTCACAGCACATAACTTCAATCAGATTACAACCGTTATCACAAGAACCGCTTGTAGCATATTTCTTTAATTGTTTAATGCTGTCTTTGTTCAAACCGTTAATTATCATTGGCTTAACGGCATCTTCATCCCTGAGTGAAGCTTTTACGGATTCTGCAACCCCGCCTGTTACACCAAAGTTTCTTGCCTGTTTTGAAGATTCGACAACATATTTGCTCTCATCCAATTCATTAATCTGAATCTTTTTAGCAATGAAAAGAGCACCGAGTTCTTCATAGTTCATTACATAATCAACATTTGGATTATCATAACTTTCCGCCCTCTTTGCAACGCAAGGGCTTAGAAAAACAGTAACCGCATCGGGGAATTCCTTCTTAACAATCTCTGCAGTATAGTAAAGCGGGGTTTTAGTATCTGAAACATACGGCTTAATTTCGGGAAGATGTTTCTTTATAAGCTGGTTATATCCCGCACAGCATGAAGTAGTCATAAAATTACGAACATTTTCCTCTTTTTCCGTTTTTTCTTCATGCTCTTCTCCGTAGCCGCCTTCATTTACCCACGCGTTTAACCACTCAGAATTCTTTTCATTAACGCCTTCCATACGTTCCATGAACTCTTTTGCTTCATTGTTTGCCGTAATATCGGCACCCTGAGCGACTTCATAAACATCATCAAACCCGGAGTTAATAATAGCTGTTTTAAGCTGATAAATTGTTCCCGGGAATTGTCCGGCAATCGAAGGTGCTATCATTGCGATAACTTTTTTCTTTGATTTAATTGCTTTAAGTATATCAACAATCTGACTTCTTTCATGAACCGCACCAAACGGGCAAGCTGCCGTACATCTTCCGCAGTTTATACATTTGTCATAATCAATACTGGCAAAGCCTGTTTCATCTTTTTTAATAGCACCAACAGGACAAGAATCTTCGCACGGCACTGTAATTTTAACAATTGCATTATATGGGCAGGCATTTACGCACATTTTGCATTTTTTACATTTAGAGTCATCAATTATTGAGCGACCGTTTACAATTGATATTGCACCGAATTTACAAGCTGTTTGGCAGGGTCTTGCAACACACCCCTGGCACAGGTCTGTGACATATATTCTGTTAGTTGCACAACCTTTGCAGGCCGCTTGTAATACGGTTAAGTTCTTATCACTTATTTCTTTTCTTTCAAGAGCCTTTTTGGCATAAGTTGCCAAAGAAACAGTTTCATCGTCTTCTTCGATAGGGAAACCCAAACCGGCAATAGTTCTGTCTTTGATAATTGCTCTTTCTTTATACACACAACATCTGTATGGCACTTCCATACCTTTCGGACGCATTGTATATGGAATAAGTCTTGCCTGTTCCTCAAAATCGTCTGATAAAAATGCTTTTATAATTCTAACTAATATTTCCTTTTTTAAGTGTATTGCTTGTCCTGCCATTATATTACCCTATTTTATTTACCCCAATTTTCTGTCAATTACTTCTAAAACTTTTTCTACAGTTGCCTCTGTGACAACTTCTTCATCAACTTTTACATAAGGTGCCTTTGAGTATTCCCAGTTTATGGAACATAACCCCAAACAGTTTGCACCCATAATTTCTACCTTGTCACCGTATTTTCTCGGAATGATATCGTTAAGCTCCTGCAAATTGCTTCCGCCCATTACGTAACAAGTTGTTCCTAAACATACTTTAACTTCTACTTTAGCCATTCTAACTCCTTTATACAAATTGTACATTAACTTTTTTCAGATATTTTTCTTCTAAAACACTTGCCATCTGTTTTATTATATTCTTTCTAATCTCAATTTCAATAGGTAAGTTTGGATCATAATGTGCTTTGTTCATCTGAGCACCTACCAGAAAATAAATTACGTCGCTGTCAAGAAAAAATTCCATAAGCGTTTTCGCTGCATCATTTTCAGGTTTTCCTGATTCAAGATATTCAAGAGTTTTGGTAAGAGTAAGTATCCCTTCCGTTACCAAATCCACCCCTTCCATTTCGGATATTCCAGGAAGCTTACCGGCATTCATCGACATCTTGGCAATAACAGGTATGTTTAACTCCCTTGATATAATATTTGCAGTAGTTCCGCCTGATATAGCTTTTTTACCTTTAAAATCCATAAAGAAGCGTGCAAAATAACTGTCTTTTTCCTGATGATACGGCGGTCCCGTGAAAATCAGAGACTCTCTGGGATCACGGCAATACAAAGACACGATTGAAGTATCATCTTTAAGTTCCCGATTGGGTGCAATGAGCTGTATCTGTTTAACAAGAAAACTGCTCAGTTTTTGTGAAGAAATCTGAGGATCTTCAGCAAGCTTATTCAGAATTATTTTTATCAAACCGCTTCTTTCAAGTCCGAGAGGATACTGTTTTGTACCCATGGCAACCTGTGTTGCACCATCTGAGCAGAAAATTATTCTGTCATATTTTTCAAGTTTGATATTATAAACCTTCATCTTGCGGTTTTTAAAATCTTTTGACTGAATAGTCTGGTATTCCGGTTTTAAAACTTCACCGTTTCTAATCCAAATAAAGTCAGGGTTTCCTTCTTCAACAATTTTTGCTTTACCGTTTTCGTAGCAATCAATTGCAGAAAAAGTGGAATAGCTTATTCCTCTGACTTTACATACAGGAAGTGAGTTCATAATTATTTCGCAGGACTTTTCGATATCGGAGTTATTTTCCATAAATTTTAAGAGCATGGTTGATGTCATGCATGCCAGAATATTAGCCTTTATACCGCTTCCAAGTCCGTCAGAAAGCACTGCAACAACTCTGTTCATATTAGGGAAACGGTTTGATGAAAAATAGTCGCCGTATGCATTTTGGTTATATTTTTTTTTCTGGGAACAAGCTATATCAATGAACATTAATTTTTCTTCTCCTCGCCTGAGTTTCTGTCATAACCTTCAGCAATAGAATTCAGTAACAACTCCGTTTCAACCATGTGTTCACCTAGCAGGCTTGCAATTTCCTGAACAGTTGCAATATTTTTTGTAATAACTTCTCTTGCCTTCTGAGCTATTTTACTTCTGTCCATCTCAGATTTTGTTACATCAGAAATTACAGCACCGACAAGTTCGTTATCTTCTATCGTAAATATGCTTATGTCATACAGTTTGTCATCAATTGCATAATGCTCCTGATGAATGTCTTTACCCGTATCAATAGCTGATTTAAACAGTTCACTGAAAGAAACAATTCGGTCAATTGCGGCTCCTGTTAAACCATCCTGACGAGAAGCAAAAACTTCATACATGTCTTCCGAAAGGAACATGTGTTCAAAAGAATCATTTGCCTCTACTATTTCCATATTAGAATCAACAATTACGACCGCTGACGGCATACATCTGAGCATAGCAGCGGCTTTTCTTACGGCAATTTTTCTCATATAAGAAACACACTGAGAAGATTCCGCATCGCCTGCAATAAGTGCATTCACAAACTCACGGCAGCTTGAATAACCGCAGCCTGCACAATTAAGTTCATCCTCTTCCGTGTGCTTGCTGATTTTTCTTAAAGCCTTTGTAATCTGCTCTATTGAATACTCTATTGCCTCTACAGGCTCCGGCGCATATTCAACAGGAACAACTTTTCTCGGTTCTTTCGGAACAACATCTCTGTATCTGGTGTTTGCATAAATATCAGATGTAACCATTATTCCTGATTTTTCTCCGGATTTACATGGTCCGTTGATACAGCCGCCTGTACATGCAAGAGCTTCCAGAAAGATTTTATTTTCAATCTTATCGGGGTTAAGATTCTGAAGAGATTTGTCAAAACCTTCGAGAGAACTTACTGAAACAAAAGTTACATCATCTTTATCGATACCAACTTTTCTGATTGTTTCATTCATTCCGCCCTCTAACGGATAAAGAGCACCCTCGTAAGCAGCCTCCGGAACAAAATGACAGCTTTCGTCAGGCTCAATAGTTTCTATATCAATAAATTCTTCCTTTATCCAGTAGTTAAGTTCTTCAAAAGTTAATGCTGCCGACATTAAATCAGGATGCCTGTCTGCCTCGTTTTTCTTCGCAATACAAGGTCCAATGAATACAATTTTGATATCGTCTCCGAGCATTTCTTTCATTAATCCGCAATGCGTTAAAGCAGGGGAAGCAATAGGAGTAATACATCCTGCAAACTCAGGTTTATACAGCCTTACATAGTCATCAATTACGGGGCATGCCGAAGATATAAATAAACCTTTTTCTGCTCCGTTTAATATTTTTGCAGTCTGAATGGAAACTTCCTGAGCGCCGAGTGCCGTTTCCGAAACTCCCTCAAATCCGAGTTTTTTAAGAACTGCTATCATTTTTTCTTTAGAGATGTTATATATTCCTGCCCAACTCGGTGCAAGTGATACGTAAACCTTTTTACCCGTAAGAAACAGAGCTTTTACAACATCTATATCGCTTCTGACTTTTTTTGCCCCGGCAGGACAAATCATTACACAATGTCCGCAAGCAATACACTTTTCGCTAATAACAGAAGCGCTACCGCCCTGAATACGAATTGATTTTACGTGACATTTCCTGATACATTTATAACAGTCATTACATTCATTTTTTAATGTATAGACAGGATTTTGCTTTTCCATATAACACACTCCAGACCTTTTACTGCCCCTAGTTAAAGTTCATTATCTTTTTGTATGAATCCAGAACCTCTTTTATTTGTTCTTTTGTAACATTAGTATATTCTTTTTCGTTTATTATTATTCTCGGGCCTATTTCACATTTATTTTCGCACAAAGCTCCGACAATTGAAATATCTGCCTCCAAATTATTTTCCGCTATATATTCTTTAATGTATTCAAGATTTTCCTGATTTCCTTTTGCAAAGCAGGCGCTTCCCATACACACTTTTATTTCTGTCGTCATTTTATTTCTTCTTTCTTGTCATTATTTGTAAACTGTAAAAAACTTCCAATTAAATTCTCATTCCATATTTTAACATCTTTTGGCAAATCAAGCACGCATGGAGTAAAATTCCAAATATATTTTATACCGGCTCCGGCAAGATAATTTGCAACACCCTGAGCATACTCTCGCTGAACAGTTAGTATCGCTATATCAACACCCAGTCTTGAAGCCAAATTTCCTACTTTTGATATATCAAAAACTTCTTTTCCGTTGATTATTGTTCCGATTTTTTTGGGGTCTTTGTCAAACATAGCAAGAATATTAAGTCCGTAATCTTTAAAACTGTTATATTTTGCAAGAGCCGAACCCAAATTTCCGGCACCTACAATAAACGCATCTTTTGTCTGCTTAAAACCCAAACATTCTTCAATTTTTCTTTTCAGACTTTTTACTTCATATCCTACACGACACTTGCCTGAATTATCGAGATATTTCAAGTCTTTTCTGACCTGTGAATTATCCATATTCAGCAGATTAGAAATCTTTGTGCTTGAAATATATTTTTCGTCTTCTCGCAAATCATCAAGAATAAAATGATACAAAGTCAGTCTGTTTACAACCTTGTCAGGAATGTTCATTTTTAACCTCTCATTTTTATAACTGATAATGAAAAGCGGAAAATTAATTAAATTAACTTTCCACTTTTCAATTTCAATCTTTTACTTAAACAATACCTTCGTATGCGTTTAAGAATAATTGCTTAATCTCGCTCATAAGCGGATATCTCGGGTTAGCCCCCGTGCACTGGTCGTCAAATGCTCTTTCAACCAGGATATCAAGATTAGCCATGAACTCTTCTTCCTTAACACCGAATTCCCTGATTGATTTCGGCAGATTGATTTCTGTCATAAGTTCATCAACCGCTTTTATAAGGAGTTCGACTTTTTCATCATCGTTCTTACCGCCTAAACCAAGTTCATCCGCAACCTGACCGTATTTGGTTTTAGCGTTCGGGAACTTGTATTGCGGGAAAATAGCCTGTTTGGTCGGCTTATCAACTGCGTTGAATTTGATGATTTGTCTGATTAACAATGCGTTTGCAACACCGTGAGGAATGTTAAACATAGCACCAAGCTTGTGAGCCATTGAGTGGCAAAGTCCGAGGAATGCGTTTGCAAATGACATACCTGCAATAGTTGCCGCATAGTGCATTTTTTCTCTTGCGATAGGATCGTTAGCACCTTCGTTGTATGAACGAGCCAAGTACTTGAATACTAACTTAGTTGCTTCTAAAGCGTTTGAGTTAGTAAAGTTTGTTGCCATGCAAGAAACATATGCTTCAAGCGAGTGAACAAGTGCGTCAATACCTGATGCTGCAGTTAAGCCTTTCGGCATGCCGTCAACAAAGTTCGGGTCAACGATTGCCATATTAGGTGTTAATGCGTAATCAGCGATAGCGTATTTGTAGTGAGTTTTTTCATCCGTAATAATTGAGAATGGAGTAACTTCAGAACCTGTACCTGATGTAGTAGGAATACAAACCATCGTAGCTTTTTGTCCAAGGTCAGGAATCTGACAAATACGTTTTCTGATATCCATAAATCTCATTGAGATATCTGCAAAGTTCGTATCAGGCTGTTCGTATAATAACCATATAATCTTACCAGCGTCCATTGGAGAACCACCACCTAACGCAATGATTACATCAGGTTCATAAGGTTTAACGATTTCCATAGCCTGTTTAACCGTTGCAATTGTAGGATCAGGCTTAACATCAAAGAATACCTGATGATCAATGCCTATTTCGTCTAATATTCTTGTTATATTTTCAACCGCACCTGAGTTAAATAAGAAACGGTCTGTTACGATAAATGCACGTTTTTTGCCCTTTAATTCTTTAAGAGCCAAATCTAAACAACCTCTCTTGAAATAAACTTTCGGAGGAACCTTGAACCATAACATATTTTCTCTCCTTTCAGCTACGGTTTTGTAGTTTAATAAATGTTCTACACCAATGTTTCCTGATACTGCGTTACCGCCCCAAGAACCGCAGCCTAATGATAATGACGGTTCAAGTTTGAAGTTAAACAAATCACCGATACCACCCTGTGATGAAGGTGAGTTGATTAATATACGGCAAGATGGCATTTTTTCAGCGTAAGCATTGATTCTGTCAGATTTTCTTTCATCTGTATAAAGAACTGATGTGTGACCTGCTCCGCCTTTTAATACGAGTTCGTGTGCCATATCAGCAGCCTGTTCAAATGATTTTGCCTTATACATAGTCAAAATCGGAGAAAGTTTTTCTCTTGAGAACGGGTCGTTCCAGTCTAGTTTTGCTCTTTCACAAAGAAGGATTTTTGAATCCTCAGGAATTGAGAAGCCTGCAAGTTCAGCAATCCTGTGAGCCGGCTGACCTACGATAAGCGGGTGAGCAGTTCCTCTTGCAGGGTCAATGAACGGAAGTTCAATCATTTTCTTTTCATCTTCTTTTTTAACGAGGTAAGCACCACGGTAAATGAATTCTTTTTTAACTTCTTCATAAATATCTTCAACAACTATTACTGATTGTTCAGAAGCACAAATCATACCGTTATCAAAAGTTTTTGACATAAGTATTGAAGAAACTGCCATTCTTACATCAGCTGTTTCATCAATAACTGCTGCCGTGTTGCCGGGACCTACGCCTAATGCCGGTTTCCCTGATGAATATGCTGCCTTAACCATACCCGGACCGCCTGTTGCTAAAATACAAGCGATATTCGGATGGTGAAGAAGAGCATCAGAAAGTTCCATAGAAGGAACATCAATCCAACCGATAATGTCTTTCGGAGCACCTGCTTCAACTGCTGCTTCAAGAACTACTTTTGCAGCTTCAATAGTTGATTTTGTTGCTCTCGGGTGTGGTGAAAATACGATAGCATTTCTTGTTTTTAATGCAATTAATGATTTGAAAATAGCTGTTGAAGTCGGGTTGGTAGTAGGAATAATACCTGCCAAAATACCGAGAGGTTCAGCAACGATTTTAATACCGTTTTCTTTGTCTGTGCTTATTACACCACAAGTTTTTGCGTTTTTATGTTTGTTATAAATATATTCTGATGCGAAGTGGTTTTTGATAATCTTATCTTCCAGAACGCCCATGCCTGTATCTTCTACAGCCATTCTTGCAAGAGGTATTCTCATTTTGTCAGCCGCTGTTGCTGCTGCTTTAAAAATTGCATCTACCTGCTCCTGAGAATATTTTGAATATTCTTCCTGAGCTTTTTTAACTCTGTCGAGTAAATCGTTCAAAGCTTCCACATTGTCAACTAAACCTGATGACTTTGTGATTTTCTTTTCTTCTTTTTTTTCCAATACTTTTGGCATATTTTATCTCCTTTTTAATTGTGATTATTTTCCTTAATTAAAATTGTATTATGTTGGAATTTGCATGTCAACACCTTGTTATTAAGAGAATATAAAGATTTTTTAATCGTGATAAAACATCACTATTGGCTTATTAATCGTGGCAGAGCGTCACGATATGTAATGGGGGTGTCGTTATTTTGATGTGTTTTTTGGAGCGTAATCCTTCATCCCTTCTATTCTTCCACCGGAAACTTCCCAAAGATAAAGACTTGCTACGGAACAATAAGGACTGAATCTTTTTCTGTATTTTTCAAAAAGAGGTTTTGTTATTTTTCGGTGGTGATACACCATTCTTAGACCTCTTTGTATGGCTAAATCGTTGTAGCTGAAAACATTGTTTCTTTCCATACAAAAAAGCATTAGCATCTCGGCTGTCCAGGCACCGATACCTTTAAGTGATGTAAGTTCTTTTATAACCTCTTCGTCGCTTTTTTCCCAAATGCTGTCCAGATCAAGTTCGCCGTTTTTAATCTTGTTAGCAAAATCAGTAATGTATTCAGCTTTTTTATAAGAAATCCCGAAAGAGTGAAGTTTTTCCGAGCCTGCATTTAAAATATTATCGGCATTAACTTCCCCAAGATTGTATTTAAATCTTTTCCATATTGTTTCAAACGCCTTTGAAGAAATCTGCTGTCCGACAATATTAGATACAACAACTGAGAACAAATCCTTGTCGATTTCTCTTTTAATCATTCCGATTTCATCAATAACGGCTGCAAGTTTTTTGCACTTGCTCTTAAGGTATTCGACTTCTCTTTCGCCGTATCTAAAATACATTATTCACCTTCTGATGATTTAATTTTTTTATAGATATATATAAATACTAATACAGTTAGAAATAAACCGACAACTTCTGCGTATTTTAGAGGCATGTTAAACCCTATTTTTTCTGAGAAAATAAATGACATTGTAATAAATACGTAGAAAAGAGCAGGTATTAAAGTTATAAAATAATTCTTTCCTTCTTTTGCAAGAAATACAACCGCACAGCAAAGTACGGGAATTGCAATAAGCTGGTTAAAGAAAGTAAAATAACGCCAGATAAGAGAAAAGCTTCCCGGATTAATTTTTGCCCAATACAATATTGATAACACACAAATAATAATTGGAATAACTATTATCAGCCTGTCAATTATTTTCTTTTGCCCGAGATTAAGCGCATCCGCTATTGTTATTCTTAATCCGCGGAGAGCCGTATCACCGGATGTTATCGGAAGAATTATTATTGCCAGAGTAACCATAAAAGCAAGGTTAAGAGGAACAAATTTATTTGCAATTATGTTAACTACGTGTACAGTGCCAATTAAATTATGAGGAACCAGATTAAGAGAATAAACATCCATTGCAGCAGCAGCCCAAATCATTGCAATAAGAGATTCAAGGCACATCATACCATAGAAGATTCTTCGTCCGTCTTTTTCATGACTGACAGTTCTTGAGATAATTGTTGCCTGAGTCGAATGAAAACCCGAGAGCAAACCGCAGCTAACCGTCATAAAAAATATCGGAAAGAGGGGTAAATTTTGAGGATGAAGATTGTAGTTTTCAAAGCTAAAATTCTGCAGATTAACCCCTTTTATAACAAATCCTGCAAAAATCATGCCTGTACCTATAATAAGCATCAAACCCAAAACTGGATAAATTTTTCCGATAATTTTATCAATCGGAAAAAGTGTTGCGATAATAAAATACAGAAGAATCACAACATAAGACATTAAAACATAAGGATTTGTAATAACTAACTCTTTTACCCCGAAAAATCTTTCCGCAAACAAATCACCTGCTGTATATACAAATACTGTTGCAAGTAAAAGCAGCATCATCGAAACAATAACCATGAAAATTTTAAAAGCATTTTTACCAAGATATTTGTCTATAAGTCCGGTAATTTGCGCTCCGTTATTTCTTATAGACAACATTCCTGCAAAATAATCATGAACACCGCCCGCAAAAACACAACCAACAGGAATAAGTATAAACGCTATCGGACCGAACAAGATTCCCTGTATTGCACCTATAATCGGCCCCATGCCTGCAATGTTCAATAGATGAATGAGTGCATTTCTGTTTTTTGACATAGGGACAAAATCGACTCCGTCATTTTGAGTATGCGCAGGAGTTTGCCTGTCATCCGGAGAAAAAATATTCTCTACATACCTTGAATAAAAAATATAACCTGCAAAGAGAATTAATATTCCGCATATAAAAGTAATCATATAAAAACCTTAACTAACACAAACTCTGTTTCTTCCGCTTTCTTTTGCTTCATACAAAGCTTTATCGGCCCTTTCAAAAAGTTCTTCTCCGGTTTCTTTTTTATTAAATTCAGCAAGACCCATACTGATAGTTATACCTATGGTTTTAACCTCAGAACCCTCATCGTTTATCTTTATCGGAGTTGTTTCCACGGCTTTGCGCAAACGTTCGCCTACAATTTTTGCCTCGTCAATATGTGTGTAAGGAAGAAGAACCGCAAATTCTTCACCGCCATATCTTGACGGAATATCGGACTCTCGCAGAGTTGATTTGATAATTGAAGCAACACCCCTCAAAACTGCATCACCGCTTGCGTGTCCATACGTGTCATTAACCTTTTTAAAGAAATCTATATCAATCATCATTGCGCAAAGCGGATTGTTTTGACGCTTTGTTGTTGCAATTTCCTGCCACAAACGAAGCTCAAATTGTCTGCGGTTATTTAGGTTTGTAAGCGCATCAATTGTTGCATACTGCAAAATTTTGGAATACGAATTTGCTCTGTTAATTGTAATTGCAGACTGACGGGTTAATTGTTCCAGATAACTGATATCCCGTTTTGACAAAGCTTCCAGCGTGCTTCTTGCGACAATACAGCCGATTATTTCACCTTCTTCAGACAGAAGAGGAAATGCACCTATTTTATCATTGTTGCTCAATATGTATTCTGTTTCAGGTGTCAAACGGTTTAAGGCTTCAAAAATTCTTTCATCATTACAGGCTTTTGGCCAGACAAGTTTAAACTCATTTTCCCATTTCAAAAATACATATATAAGGTGGTCAGTAATAAATCTGTCAAGCATTTCACCTATTATAGGGACTATATAGTTAAGCTCGTATTGTGTTTCAATAATTTTTGCAATATTTTTCATCGAGTCGTGAAACTCTACGTTGACTTTTGACTGCTCATTCAAAACAATATTTTGAAGCTTTAAAGATACCTGGGAGGAAAAAATCTTCATTAAGAAAAGAAATTCCATATTTACAGAAGTATTTTCTTCAAACGTAAGTTCCATTATTCCGAAGCTTTTCGCATCCTTTACAATAGGCATGCATAAAGAGTTAATTTTTAACGTAATGTCACTTATTACACTTGGGAGTTTGTATGCTTTTGAATTGATTACAAAATCATATCCTTTTATTGTTTCAAATGATTTGTAAATATCTGAACTGTCTTCTATAATGCTCCACGATTTTATGCAATCACGCATTGTATTTGTTACACTGTCAAAAACGTATAAATTTATATCCTTAAATCCGTCAAATTTATCCAGTATGATTTTCATTTCATCAGCCAGTTCCGATGTACTGACTTCTTTAGTCAAAACATCGGCAACCTGTGACAAAAAATGTAATTTATTTTGTAACATTAAAACCAACCATTCTCAACATAATCATCTTGTTCTTTTTTGTTAAAAATATCAAAACCTGAACATGTTCTGAAGTTTTTCATCATTGCTTTGTCAAAATCATCGTCAGCAACAATTCTTCCGTTCACATAAGTGTAACTGACACCTCCGGAAGGTTCGTCCGTAAGCTTTGCAACGCCATATTCATCACTGTTAATAAATCGTCTTGTAACTTCGTTCAAAAGATTAAAAATGTATGCAGTTTGCACTTCAGAACTGTCTGATGACTCTGTTATAAGTATTGCTGCTTTTTCCAGCTCATTAATTGACTCCCTGTACCTGCTCATTCCCCTGAGCAAAACCGCAAGATTGTAATGCGCCTCAAACTTTGTGGGCTGAAGCTCAATAGCTTTGCAATAATCAAGTCCCGCAAGTTTATAATCTCCTCTCAGGTGATAAGCAACAGCACGGTTGTAATACACATCATAATTTTTTTTCAGATATTTCAAGGCTTTTGTATAAGCTTCAACAGCTTCACCTAAAAAACTATGCATTAAATATTTTTTCTCATAAGGCAAAAACATTGCTTTTTGTTTATAAGCAACTCCCATATTAAAATATGCAATTCCTTTGTTTGCTCTTATACTTTTTACGTTTGAATACACAAACGGAATCCATAAATTAAATAACCCTATTCGCGGAATCTGGCTGAATTGTTCAATAGCTTCATCAAACCAGCCCAGGTCTTCCGAATATACAATACCGAGGTTCATTCTTGCCATTACAAATTTCGGATTGTACTTTATTGCATTTTTGTATGCTTCAACAGCAGAATAATAGTCTTCATAAACCGCATAAATATTTCCAAGGTTGTACCAAGCCTCATAATGTCCCGGATACAGTGTAAGCCCTCTGTTATAGAAAGAAAGTGTTTTTGCCATATTATCCTGAGAGTATGCCTGGTCACCTTTATAAATGTAATAAACGCCCTGAACCTTTTTAAGCTGGGTTATTATACGATCGTGAAAAAAGAACCATACTCCGTAAAGTACAGCCGCAAAAATTAAAAGCGAAAATAATTTTCTGAAAAAACGTTTCATACGAAAAAATTATATCATATATTGTCCGTAACGAGAAGGAATGAGGGATGTTAATACTTCATTCAGAGGATTTGTCAAAAACATAAAAAATGATATTATGTTTTCGGGAGAGATTTATCTTTTAGCTTGTATCATGGCAGCAAAACCGCGGAGGAATTTTTTTGTACGCATATAATCAACAACCGCAGAGAAAACATTCCGGCAACTTATACGTTGTTCCGGATAATCAATATGTACGTCGTCCTCAGCAGAGAGTTCAAAAACAGGTTAAGCAGGTACAAAAACGAAAAACAAATCCTTTGTTGTATCTGTTCAGACTTTTTGTAATTCTTGCAATTTTTTCTGTTTATGCATACTTAGTTTTTCCGACCAGTTTTAGAAATTTAATTAAAAATGTAGTATTTCCATATAACGTAAAAATGAGTACAAAAATGCCTCATGGCATGGCTTATAAAGATGCAAGAAAAACTATCGGAAGTGCTGATTTGTACGCAATGGCAAATCCGGCAGCAAATTATCTGAGCAACGACTTATTCCTAAACCGCATGCTCATCGTACCTACGATGCAGAAAACACACAGCGAAGTTACAACAATGTACCATACATCAGAGATGACAGGGTTAAAAAATGAACTCCTTCAGCTCATGAAAAATTATCCGACAATCCACCCTGCAATATACGTATGGGAATACGAAAACGGCAAATACGTAGAAATTAATGCAGATGAGCAGTTTTCTGCAGCAAGTATAATAAAACTGCCTGTTCTGGTTCAAATGTTTAAGGCTATTGAAGCAGGTCAGATGACAATTTATGACGAAATGATTCTGACTGATTACTACAAGGCACCCGGCTCCGGCAGCCTTCAATACATGAGAAGCGGCAGCAAATATTCACTTGATGCACTCGCAAAAACAATGATACAAGATTCAGATAACTCATCAACAAATATGATAATGTCAAAAATGGGCGGCATGGATTATGTCAATATCGGACTTCGCGACTGGGGAATTTCAAAAACCTACGTAAGAACATGGCTTCCGGATATGTCAGGCACTAATAAAACAACTGCTCAGGATTTGGCAAAAATTTTGTATAACCTTGATAATCCCGGCTTCCTTAATATTAACTCAAGAGAGTACATAATCGACTACATGAGCCACGTAAAAAATAATAAACTTATCGCAGCAGGACTCGGCGAAGGCGCTCTTTTGGTTCACAAAACCGGTGACATAGGAAAAATGCTCGGGGATGCCGGTATTGTATTTGCACCAAATGGTAAAAAATACATTGTAGTCATCCTTGCAAACCGTCCTTACAATGCTCCGCAAGGTAAAGATTTTATCGTAAAAGCTTCCAGTCTCATATATAAAAGTATCGTTAAATAAACACTGTTTTTTCATTAACTTTTGTAACAATTTTACCAATATTTTTCCAAAAAAGAGCAAATATTTTCTTTTTGTTTTTTTTTAATAGTAAAATTATTATGTTGACAAAAAGTCGAAACAGAAGGAATAGTGTATGAAAAATCTCAAGCAACTAACAGCAATAGCAATGTGTACTTTGTTTGCAGCAATGCCGGTTTCTTATGGTTCTATTGACACAGGTCTTGGAGGCGGTATTGGCGGAGCAGTTATCAACTCTACTGACAACAACTTTGCAGGTATCACAAAAGGTACAAACAATGCAACATTAGAGTTTAAAGGTAACTCTCACGTTAACTGGGACACGCTAAACATTAACAAAAATGAAACATTAAACTTCAACGCACAAAACAATGTAAACGGTATATCGGTACTGAACACTGTTAACAACAATATGTCAAAAATTTATGGTCATATTAATGCAAATGACGGCATTAGCAAATTAATAATATCAAACCCGAACGGTGTTTTGTTTGATGGTGCTACCTTCACAACAGCAGGCGACACTATGATTACAACAAAAGACATGACCGGTGTTGATGTAAATAACATTACTGACGGCGTTTATACAAAACTTAAAAGCTCAGAATGGAAAAACTCTAACGGAAATGATGATTTAATCCAGGTTCAGATAAAAGACTCCGATTTCTCAATCGGCAAGAACTTTAATATCTATGCACCGAAAATTGTCGGTCAGAATTCAAGTATCGCGACAGGCGGCAGCTTAAGGTTAGTTACTGTTAACGGTGCTGACTATCTTGCACAGAATATGGCACTTGCTGAAAACAAAGGCGTTACTATGTTGAAGGCAATGAACATTGACGGTAATGTTGAGATAGTAAACAATGTTGGTGCATATTCTATTGCAGGTTCATATATTGACGGTGATTTAAACGCAGAAGCAGGCGGTCTTGGTTTTGTTGACGGTATCTATGATGATACAGGTGTTCTTCAAAAGAAAACAATCATTACCGGCGATGCTGATTTAACAGCTCACGGTCAGCAGTTAATTGCAAGAGATATAGAAGTTAATGGTGATATTAAAATGTTTAACGACGGCGGTGCTGTTGAACTCAGAAACGGTACTGTTGACGGAAATGCAGACTTAACCACAGAAGGTTGGCAGCCAATTGACCACAAAAAATACAACCACTACGTACACGTAAGCGGTAATACTAATATCGGCGGGGATTTAAATATCGAATCTTCACAAAACGTTCACATTGGTAACTATGTGGTAAAAAACAATCCTTACAATACCGGCGGTAACTGGTCGGGTGACTTGCTTGGCGGCAAATTAACGGTTGGCGGTGATATTAATGCTAAAGTAACCGACGGCGGTCACATTATGACAACAATTGATACAACAGCTAAGAATATTGACTATACAGCAAAATCTCATATTGAAGGCACAAAAGCATACGGCGGTAACATTTTATCAGATGACAAAGCAACAATTACTGCTAAAACATACAAATTCAAATCAGACGGATACATTGGCGGTCTGAAGGGTTCAGATGCTTATTCCGTAGATGATAAAATTGTTCACGTTATGGAAGAATATCAGTTTATTCCTGATGATACATTGAGCCACGAATATATGAACATCAACGGCGGAACAATCTCCAAGATTGAAACTCCTAAAAAATCTACAGCCGGTAATGATGTTCAGGTTTATATCAGATCTAACAACGATTTGTTAGTAAACGGTGCAAATGCAGGTGTAATCAACCTTGTTGCTCCTGATAAGAAAATCACGGTAACAGGTCCTGATGTTCACGCTAAAGAAATTAATGTCGGCGGAAGAACAGGAACATTACAACTTGATTTTCCGAGCAGAGATTTTACAACTAACTATACAAACATTAAAGACGGTGTAGTTAAGACAATAAAACCGACAGACGAAATCACATATGAGTTAACAAATAAACCGGACACCGGTTATAACTCACCTGATTTCAAGCAAACAGACGGAACAAATACAACATACCTGGTCGGACCGGGTGGACCCGTTCCACCGCCACAGAGACAAAATCCGCCATCTGATGATAACGTAAGAGTCATGAATCCGATTCCGGAAGATCCGGTGAAACCAATGGCAAGCACACCAATTGCATATGCAGCAGACCTCGATGATGACGAAGATGTTCCTTGCAGAAAGAATGTTGACGGTTCAGTAACAGTTGTTAGAGCATATCCCGTAATGGACTAATAAATAAACTAAATAAAATAAAATAAAAAGAGATAACCTTTTGAGTTATCTCTTTTTTTATGCAAAAAACAGCAATTGTTAAGAATTGTAAAATGCAAATTTGGGAAATTTTATTGCTTAACATTTGTTACATATCAAATTAAAACCCATAACCTTTATTAATTAAGGCTTTTAGCGACAAAGACACTCCTAATGTTAACTTTTGTAACAAACATTACTTTTAACGGTCAAGAAAATCAAAAATCTGCCGAAGGCAAAAGTAACAGAGTTGATTAGTAAAAATTAAGTTGATTAGGAGTTTTTAGTATGAAAAAACTTATCGTTTTGTTTTCCGCATTTGTATTTTTAGCGTTCAGTCAGGCAGCATTTGCATACAGAGCCTCAGATTTCTCCAGTGACGCAAAAATAATATCAGCCATCACATTATTAGAACAATCAGGTGATACAGATGTATTAAGAAACCTAAAAAAATACGGAATCAGAGTTTCTTTCGACGATTTAACATCTTACACATGTAACGCAAGCAAAGCATATGCAATAAGCACATATAACCAATACGGAACAAGAATTATAATGATTAACTCATTATACAAAAACGCTCCTGTTGAACAAATTGCTTGTTTAGTTGCACACGAAAGCATGCACGTAAAAAGAATTGCTGACATAGAAGAAGAAGCTATTGCAACTCAAAAAGAAGCTGCTACATGGACAAGATTAAAAGTAGCATCAAAAACATATCCTGATACAAAACTCACAAGAAGACTTGATAAATTAAGCAGCATGTACCTTGCTTCAAGCAACGGCAATAACATCATTCAGAACAAAGTTGCATCAAGCGGTTTCTACAGAGCTCAGTACGGCGGTTAATTAATTTACACAGCATTAAATAAACACGACCAAATATAAAAATCCCCAGTATAAATTTGGGTGAGTGAGGGTAAGACCAAGACCCTCAAATTTTCCAATTTACTTTTTACCCCAATCAACTTAACAACCCTCTGTTGTATGCAGAGGGTCTTCTTTATTATATTAAACAGATATGTTATACTAAAACATATGACAATCTTTGACGAAAACCTGATACTTGAAACAATTAATATGATTAAGCTTCACAATTTTGATGTAAGAACGGTGACGCTTTCAATCAGCTTGAGAGACTGCCTCTCGGAAAATATTAATACTGTTTGCGATAAAATAAAGGTTAAACTTGATAAATATGCATCTAATCTGGTTAAGTATGCAAACGAAATAGAAAATGACTATTCTATTCCTATTGTAAATAAAAGAATAGCGGTTACTCCCATTTCGCTTGTGGGAGAATCCTGCAAAGACAAAGATTTTGTAAAAATAGCCCGCACGCTCGACGACAGCGCAAAAAACCTTGGAATTGATTTTGTAGGAGGTTTTTCCGCACTTGTAGAAAAAGGGTTCACACAAGGCGATGAGGCTCTTATAAATGCCATCCCGGAAGCACTGGCAACAACAGATAGATTATGTTCTTCCGTTAACGTCGGAACATCAAAGGCCGGAATAAACATGGATGCCGTTCTAAAAATGGCTGAAACAATCAAAAAATCTGCTGAACTGACAGCAGATAAAGATGGAATTGCAGCAGCAAAGCTTGTAATATTCTGCAACTCCGTGGGGGATAATCCTTTTATGGCCGGTGCATACTCGGGGTTCGGAGAACCTGAGTGTGCGCTAAACGTCGGAGTTTCAGGACCTGGCGTCGTAAGGGCAGCTATACTTGATATAGATAAAAAAGCTGACTTGGGCGTTCTTTCAAACAAGATTAAACAAACTGCATATAAAATAACCGGAACTGGTGAACTGATAGGCAGGCGGCTCGCAAAAATGTTAAATGTTCCGTTTGGCGTTGTTGATTTATCACTTGCACCAACCCCTGCTGTTGGCGACAGCGTAGCTCAGATATTTCAAGCTATGGGACTGGAGCATGCCGGAGCTCACGGAACAACAGCCGCACTTGCAATGCTTAATGACGCTGTCAAAAAAGGCGGTATTATGGCAAGCTCTTATGTTGGCGGTTTGTCAGGGGCGTTTATTCCAGTATCTGAAGATGCAGGAATGATAGAGGCCGCTTCAAAAGGATATCTGACCTTTGATAAACTTGAAGCCATGACATGCGTTTGTTCAGTAGGATTAGATATGATTGCAATACCCGGTGATACGCCGAGTTCTACAATTGCAGGAATGATAGCTGATGAAATGGCTATCGGTATGATAAATAAAAAGACTACCGCTGTCAGAATAATTCCTGCACCAAAAAAGAAAATTGGTGATAAAATAATATATGGAGGGCTTCTTGGTGAAGCTCCGGTAATGGGAGTAAATCAGCTTTCATCATATGATTTCGTTACACGAGGCGGAAGAATCCCTGCTCCGATACACAGTTTAAACAATTAAGGACAATATGGCTACTTTTAAAGATTTAGAAGACAATTTAAAAAGTTTTATAATATCCGAGCAGTCTGATGCCCACAACATCAGAACAGCTAATATTGCAAAGTATAACAATCTAAAAATGTGGATAGATGTTACAAAGTATTCTCAGCCACATTTTTACGTGCGTATATCAATATCTGAAGCCGTTTTCACAATCAACGAATGTATGAAGCTTAGCGGCGGCCTCGGTTACGAAGAACGATTCGTATATAAATGGTTTGGTAGAATAGGTATAAAAGATAAACTTAAAGATTTGTGGACAACAACCGAGCTTGAACGTGGTGATATTGCAAGTATAAAAAAAGAAGAACAGTCATCATAAATTTTTATTCAATTTTTTCTGCACTTTTGAGAACACATCTTCAAAACTTTCAACAGGCAGGAGTTTGTATCCGCAATGCTCAGCAAGATTTCCGCCCATTCCGAAAAGTTCTTCCTGTGGGTATCTTCTGCATATTCCGGGACGTTTTTTATGTATTTTGCATTTGTTAGTCTCTTTATCAAGATTTGTACATTCAAAAACAAGACCTGTTTCATCTTTTCCTATAACTTTAAGATATGTATAAAAAGAATGTTGTTTTTTTAGTCTTTCAAACTCTGCCTCTGTCTGAATAACAGATGTGTGTTTTACGTAAATTTTTTGGCAGCAGCGCCCACAGGCATTACAGGAACCTACACGGTAATATTTACGGCGTAAAATGTATAAATAATACCATTTTCTTATAGTTTTATATATTTTATCAAACATTTGCTACTCTTAATTTTGCACTCTTATATTCCTGGGATTCAGGTTCAGAAAAAAGCATTACTTTTGAAAAATATTTATTTGCATTCTTTATATCGCCTTCTTTATATAAAGAATCCGCTTTGTTCATATACGCTTTTACAATATAGACTTCGGGGTTAATAAACCGTGTCAGCTGTTCTATTTTATCTGCAAGTTTTTCTTGCATTGCATCATTTAAAAGAATACAATTTTCGTATTCAAACAATGCAAAATGGAAATTATTTTCTCTGTAGTAATTGTCTCCCCACTCCTTATGCCCAAAATAGCTTTGTTCATCAAAAGACGAGTTTAGTTCCTTTATTACCTGCATTGTATTCAGATATTCTTCCTGGTTGCTGATTACAAGCGGCAATATTCGTCTTAAGGTACAGTAAGCAGCTGTATAGTCACCAAGGTTTATAAATACTGAAGTCAGCATCTGCAAAACTTCTATTGATTTTTTATTTATACAATATGCCTGTTTAAGGTAAATCATTGCATGCATATTGTCATTTTCAGCCAAATACGCAGTTCCCAGCAACAAATTTATGTCATAGTTTGTAGGAAGGTTTTTGTATGCAAAAGTTAAAAACTCTATCGCATTTTTGTAATCCTTTCGCATAATTGATACTTTTGCTTTTTGCATAAAATCATTGCCGATTTTGGTATATTCATCCAGGCTCTTTTTAACGGCACTGTACGAATTTCCCTTATCCTGAGCATATTTTAAGTATTTTTCATAATAAAAAACTGATTGGAATTTCATTCCGCAGGAAAAATATGATGTTGCAAGATTAAGGCAAACAACATCGTCATCCGGTTTATAAGCGAATGCACATGCCCAGTAATATATTGCGTTTCTTATGTCTTCTTTTCTGTATGCAATATTCCCCAGGTATATGTACGAAGGATTATCACCTTTTTCAAGTTTTATCGAGTTCAGGAAATTTTCTTCCGCATTTCTAAAATCACCCATTTTATAATAGCATTTTGCTATCCGGTGATAGAGTTTATATGATATGTTGGCATTAACAAGACTCAAATACAAATTAAGAGCAGACTGATAATCCCCGCTCATATAGTGATTACGAGCAGCTTCAAGCTTCTTGTTCTCCATATCAGAGTTGTCTTCTATATAATAATCCGACGATATCATAAATATATAATATCATATTTACGAATTTAGGTCATCCCACAATTTAGAATTTGTTACAAGCTCCGATAATACGTCTTCTTCAAACGGGTCAACCACGCCCTGAGAAAATAATTCCTGTATTTGCTCAAGATAAGATATGTCTTCAGGGTTTTGCGAAGCTATTTTTGTAAATTTTCTTATGTCCAAATCTTTTTGAAACAACTGCATTGCATTAGCAGATATCTCTGTTTTATCAACATAAGGATTTTTACTGTATCCGCTTTTTTGCAGTGAGGAGCGGACATTGGCAATATTTATGACATTGCTTGCGGAATCAAATTGTAATAAATTGTTATCATTGATGTTGTTGAACATAAAGCCCCAATCTCCCCAATTATTTTCTTTCATTATCATACAAATTTCAGGATTTCGTATCATCTAAATGGAGGATTTTAGGGTAAATATACTAAAGTGGACCTCTATTTTCTTCCATAAAATCGAATTTAATGATAAAATAGGGGGGTAAATATATTTGGATAAATATACTTGAGTAAAGATATTGAGAGGTTAGTATGCAGGCAGTTGAATATTTTACGGAACAAGGTTATTCCTGTGCAGAAAGCATTATGCAAAATGCTATTGATGAAGGTATAGTTCCCAAAGAACTTCTGCCTGTCGCATCGTCTTTCTCGGGTGGCATGGGTTCCGGCTGTCTTTGCGGAGCAATAGGAGCTTCTCAGTGTATTATAGGGTACCTGTTCGGCAAAAATAACTCTGAAGGAAACGATTATCTGGCAAGAGCCAAAGCAAGGGAGTTCATAGAAGAGTTTAAGAAAAACCACAAAGCTACCTGCTGCAGAGTTTTAACGGCAGGTATGGATATGGCATCACAGACAAGAAAAGATCATTGTACAAATATGGTTGACGAGTGTTCAAAAATACTTAAAGATATTATTAAGGTCAAAGTTTAATGTTTAACAAAACCTCATTCAAAAAGAGAATATTATTTGTCGGTATTCCTGATATGGCATATATAGGAATTGACGGTCTTTTAATGTCTGGAATTAATATCGTGGGTGTTTTGGGACCTAAAAAAGACCATAATATGTACCACGATTTCAAACGGTTTATTCAGTCCAGAGGACTTAATTACATTGACTTTGATGAACTTGACGAACCACAGTTAATTCAGACAATTAAAGGGCTTGATGTTGATGCGGCAGTGGTTTGTTCATATAACTACAAAATACCAAAGGTTCTTCTTGAATCAACCAAAGACGGATTTATTAATGTTCACCCGTCTATGCTTCCGAAATACAGAGGTGGGAATCCGTATTCAAGAGTTATTATTAACGGTGAAACAGAAACCGGAGTAACACTCCATTTTATGGATGAAGGTTTTGACACAGGTGATATTATTGCGCAAAAGCCTTATCACATTCCGTCAAAAGCAACAATGGGAACTATATTCAATGAACTTAACTTTATAGGGATTGAGCTGTTACTTCAAACGCTTAAGATGTACGAAAACCAGCCGCTTCCAAGAATTCCTCAGCCAAAAGGCGAGTTTGTGTCCGGAAATGGTTTGAGCAATAAAGAGATTTATCTGAATTTTGATAAACGGGCTGAAGAACTTGAAAGATTTATTCGTGCTCTTAATCCGTTTATTCTTGCAAGTACAACGTTCAGAGGCAATATGATGAAGATTATGAAAGCTGAAGTTGCTTCAGACGCTTTCAGCCTTCCGCATCCTGCAGGAACCATTGCAAAAATAGAAGACGACAAATTCTTTATCTCAACATCTAAAGGTTTGCTTGTTCCGACCGTTATGCAGTTTGGCAGCTTCTTTATGGGTGACAGCAAAGATTTTATCAGAATCGTTAACCCTAAAATCGGTGAAGAATTCAAATAGAGGGAAATTGATAAGGGGTAAATAAAAAAGGGGTAAATGTGGATAAGTTAAATTTTATAACAGCGGGCGTTCCGCTTAAAGCAGGAAATAAAGGTTACGAGGAAGGATTTAAAGTCCTTGACGCAATGGGACTTGACGGATTAGAGCTGGAGTTTGTCAGAGGTGTAAGAATAAGTGACAAAAGCAGAGAAGCCGTAGGCTCTTCAAATAAAGTTATTACAGCCCACGCTCCTTTTTATGTAAACCTTAATGCAAGAGAAGAAGATAAAGTTGAAGCAAGTATTCAGCGTATTATTGAAACCGCACAGACTGCAAACGAACTCGGCGGGTTCAGTATAACTTTCCATGCCGGATTTTATCTGGGTATGGATAAAGAAAGCGTTTATAAACAAATAAGAGATAAAATTGAGGTTATTACAGCAGAACTTAAAAAAGTTAATAACAAAATCTGGATAAGACCTGAAACGACAGGTAAAGCAACTCAGTGGGGTGATTTGGAAGAGATTGTAAGGCTCTCAAAAGAGTTTGAAACGGTTCTTCCATGTGTGGATTTTTCTCACCTTCATGCCCGTTACAACGGAATCTCAAATACCTATGATGAGTTTGCAAAAATCTTTGAAAAAATCGGCAATGACCTCGGTCAGGTTGCCCTTGATAATTTCCACGCACATATTGCGGGGATTGAATATGGCGACAAAGGTGAAAAGAAACACCTTAATCTTGAAGAATCAGACATGAATTACAAAGACCTTTTAAGAGCTTTTAAAGCTTTTAACATAAAAGGTGCAATCGTCTGCGAGAGCCCGAATATCGAAGACGATGCAAAACTTATGAAAGAATATTATTTGAGTTTATAGATTATGCTAAGCCAAGACGAAAAATACATGAAAGAGTGCTTCAGACTTGCCTTAAAAGGCAGGGGTAAAGTTGCACCTAACCCTCTTGTCGGTTGTGTTGTTCTGGATAGATTCGGCAAGGTTGTATCAAAAGGCTACCATCACAAATACGGAGATAACCACGCAGAGCGTGATGCACTTTTAAAACTCAACAATAATGAAGCAGAAGGCGGAACTTTATACGTAAACCTTGAACCATGCTCTCATCAAGGGAAAACACCCCCATGTGTTGATTTGATAATAGAGCGAAAGCTTAAAAAAGTAGTAATCGGAATGAAAGATATTAACCCGCTGGTAAGCGGAATAGAACCATTAAGAAGAGCGGGAATTGAAGTTGTAACGGGTGTCCTTGAAGAAGAAGCCAAATTTTTTAACAGGGTTTTCATAAAAAATATGAAAGAAAAACTGCCTTATGTTGTTCTTAAAACCGCAACGACAATGGACGGAAAAATCGCCACAAAAACGGGTGATTCAAAGTGGATAACATCAGGTGAAGCGAGAAAAGAAGTTTATAAAATGAGAAATGAGTTTGACTGTATTATGACAAGTTCAAATACAGTTATTGCAGATAATCCCAAAATGCAACACAGGAGTAAATGTATATTAGACAAAAACAGCCGTATTCCCGAAAACTCACAAATCTTTGAACAGGGAGAGATTTATGTTGCAACAAAAAATAACACACTGATAAAAAACGGACAACTTGATATCAAAGCTGTTTTATCAGAGTTGTATAAAAAAGGAATTTATACAGTTTTTGTCGAATGTGGCGGAACTCTTGCCGGTTCAATGCTTAAAGAAGGACTTATTGATGAAATTTATCAGTTTATTGCGCCAAAAATTCTGAACGACAACGAAGGAAAAAGCTGTTTTAACGGGGGAAACTATAAAAAAATATCGGAGGCAAAAAATTTAGGAATATATGACACTAAACTTATCGGAACTGACTTGCTTGTTAAATGCAAAGTTTTGTAAAATATTTTTTATGTTATGAAATACCAAAATTTTGGAATACTTTAAATATATGTAATTAACCATAGGAGAATACTGTATGAATCCCATTCAAAGTAATGGTGTAGAAACACAAAATGCGCCTCTTTACGAAAGGATCGATAAGGTAGATATTACAAAAACTGACAAACTGTCACAAGAATTGGCCGGTTTAACAGAAGAAGTAAATACAGAGATTAACAATGCCTTTTCTAAAGATGGAGATGGCGGAGCTAAAGTAACAAGTCAAGAAAAATGCGGACTTAATATCATCAAAAGCAGTTTGTGTAGTTTAAATTATAAAATAAAGACATCAATACAAAATGCTAGCGATGAAGCTAAACAAGTTTACAAACAGATGCTGCAAAATGTATCAACCACAATAGACAGGCTTACAGAAGCAGAAAACGGAGTAAATCCTGATATCGCAACTCTTGAACCTAAGGATACAGATGCACAAGAACGCAAATACACACATTTAGACAAACGGGCAAACCAACTGCTTCAGGCTTCGATAGATGAAGATAAGGCAAGAATTAATTCAGAGAAAAAATTTGCATTTAATCCGGGTTATCGTGACAGGAAGCCCCGTCCGTCAAACGCAACAATTGACCAAATTAAAGATTTGTACATGACTACATACGCCCAAGACGGAAGAAGAGTAAGAGGCTTCGCTGATCCGGAAAAAATTAATCAGCTTTTAAATTGGGCAAATTCTCAGCTTAAAGCAGATATTATAGACAAAAGCACATTCCTTGATCTAACAAAAGATGCCGTTGCAGCATTGGACAAAATTTATTCATATAATAATGATAATAATTATGAAAGTTAATCAGTATCCAATAAACAAAAAGTGCGGTTTGAATAGCCGCCCTTTTTTAATTTAACTTATCATATTCACGTTTAATTTCCTGAATATCCTGCCACATTAACCATTTTGGACTTCCCTTTTCTCTGGAATCATTTCTCAGAAGGTATGAAGGATGAAAAATTGGCATAAGCATGGCACCGTGCACAACATCACTGCCTTCAAACCATTTACCGCGAATTTTAGTTATTCCGCCAACATTTCCCAATATTGACTGTACAGCAACATTTCCGCATAACAATATTATTTTTGGTTGAATAATATCAATTTGAGCTTTAAGATATTCCCAGCATGCCTCTTTTTCTTCAGGCTCCGGGTTCCTGTTTTCCGGCGGTCTGCATTTTACTGTGTTGCAAATATATACATCCCGTTTTCTTGTAAGACCGACTGATTCAAAAATTCTGTCAAGCAACTGTCCCGCTTTTCCGACAAACGGTTTACCTTCCTTATCTTCATAAAATCCCGGAGCTTCACCTATAAGCATAAGTTTTTTGTTGGGAACTCCATCCGAAAAAACTATATTATGTCTTGTTTTCGCTAGCACACACTTTTTACACGATAAGCATCTTTGATATATTTTTTCCAATTCTTCTTTCATAGAGGAATTATATAACAAACATTTTTGGTGTTTATACTATAATATTACTTAAGAGGTAGAAATGTACATTATAGAAAAACCTTTCGTTTCCGAATATTTAATGGATACAATCATCAACAAAGACTGGCCTGTTTTAGATAATGAAACAATAGAAACATGCGGGCTGGAAGAAGATGTTTTAAATTTATGGTCTTCGGAAAAAGCAACAGAATACTATTTAAAACAAGAATTTCCGCTTATTTTATCAAACTCGGAAAATGCAGTAGCATGGGTTGTGGAAAATTTACCTAAGTCCAATCTTACAACCTATATCAAGGCTTTTAAAGACAAGGTTGCTTTCCGAGATATGCTCAAAGAAATGTATCCGGATTTTTACTATACTTCTCTGGAGTATCTTGACATAAACTATGTTGAAAAAGAACAATACCAATTTCCGCTTGTTTTAAAACCATCTGTCGGGTTTTTAAAATTTGGGGTTCGTATATTTAAAGAACCTGAAGAATGGGAAAAAAGAATTAAAACTTTGCACAAAGAAATCGCTACAAACAAATCCAAATACAATGAAAATGTTGTTAACTCAGCTATCATACTGATAGAAGAGGTTATTGGCGGTGAAGATTACTCAATAGACGCTTATTATGACAGAGATGGTGTTCCTGTCGTTTTGAACATTTTTAAACGTATATATAAAGAAGATGATCCTATAAATGAAAAAATGTACATAACATCAGCACCAATAGTTTCAAAATACCTGTCACAAATTACATCATTTTTACAGCAAATCGGTGAAAAACTGAAAATCAGAAATTTCCCGTTAAATGTTGAATTGAGAGTAAATGAAAAAGGTATGTTTACACCTTTGGAAGTTAATCCTATGCGTTTTGCCGACTGGTGCGTTTCAGACATTGCAAAATATGCATGGGGATTTAATATATATGAATATTTTGAAACTCAGCAGCGCCCTGACTGGGATACTTTGCTCCAAAATGCGGGAGAAGAGATTTTCTATGCATCTTTGGTTGATATACCAAAAGGTTTTCCAAAGAGTTCTGTACGTGATTTTAACTTTAGCGGATATTTGGAAAACTTCTCAAACGTATATGAGGCAAGACACGTAAACTTTAAAGCAAATCCCTTATTCGGTGTCATCCTTGGTTCTACAAAAGATGAAGAAGAACTGAATATGATTTTAAATATGGAACAAGGTACATTTATTACCTAGTTTATACTCCTGAATTTTTAGGTTCTATTTTTTTTAGCCTTTGCTCAATTCTTCTGTACCATCTGAGTTTGCTTTGAAACAAAATCTGGTATTCTTTTAAATTACCGTGATGAATATCGTCAACCTGTTTATCGCATAATTTTTCAAGAACCTTTCCCATAGCATGAGTATATTCTCGTCTGTCAACTTTTTCATCAGCTGATAAATGTATAATATCACCAAATTCAACTAAAACTTCCGGTCTGTTATCACGAAGGAAATAATAGTTTACTGCAACGGGCATAAGAGCCACTTTGCCGTATTTTTTTGCTGCTTTTTCGGCAATATATGTCATACCTGTCTGCAAATCAAATGGTCTGTGGTTTGGCGGTTTTATTATACCTTCCGGGAAAATATACAAAATATTATTCAGGTCACCCACAGTTTCTACTGCATATTTTAATGCAGGCAAAGATGCTTGAGGGGATTTTTTATTAACACTAAACGCACCACCCCGCCTAAGCAGAGGAAAGCGATTAAGCTCCTCTATCATAAGACGGATTTCTTTTTTATAAATTCGGTTGCAAATATTATATCCGACAATACCGTCCCACCAGTTATGGTGCGGAGCAAACATAATTATAGGTGTTTCAGGGGCTTTTTGAGTATAAAATTTTTCTTTACCCTTGTAATAAAAGCCATGAAAACGTTTTTCCAACATTCCGTAAAAATATCTGTCCGCAACCCACAGCCAAAATGGTGTAGTTGCAGATGGACTGAATTTTTCATCTATATTCCGCAATTTTGTAGGCGGAACTTCACAATATAACTCCTCAAGGTTAACCATACTTCTATGATACATGTTTAACCTTATTTTGTGAACACTTTGTATAAGTAAATGTAAATAAAATTTACAATTATATCTCCGCTTTATATTGCAGGGCAAGGGTTACATGCTCAAGCTGTATATTTTCGCTTTCATTTAAATCTGCAATAGTTCTTGATAACTTTAATATTCTGTCAAATTTTCTTCCGGAAAGTTGATACTTTTGCGCTGCAAGTTTAAGAAACTCTGACGTTTTTTCATCTGTTTTGCAGTATTTTTTAATCTGCTTTGCGCTAAGCTCAGAGTTTGTCAGAATACCTTCTCCTGCATATCTTTTAGCCTGGATTTTTCTTGCTTTTACGACACGCTCTCTTATCTTGGCTGAAGGTTCAGCTTCAGATTTTGTGTTAATAAGTTCATCGGTCGTAAGCCTTGGAACATTAATAACTAAGTCTATTCTATCCAGCAGAGGACCGGAAAGTTTTGAACGATACCTTTGAATTTGAAAATCAGAGCAGGAACATTCTTTTTCCCTGTCCCCTAAAAAACCGCAGGGACAAGGATTCATGGCCCCTACAAGCATAAATTTTGCAGGATATTTTATTGAGTTCTTTGCTCTTGATATTACAACTTCTCCGTCTTCAAGAGGCTGACGCAGAACCTCCAAAACCTGCCTCGGAAACTCTACCATCTCATCAAGAAATAATACCCCTCTGTGCGCAAGAGTGATTTCGCCTGGTTTTGGGTTGGAACCTCCACCAATTATTCCGTTTTGAGATGCCGTATGGTGAACAGCTCTGTATGGTCTTTTTGTCATAAGAGGATTATCGCTCTGAAGCAGTCCGCTTACGCTGTATATTTTTGTAAGCTCTATTGCTTCCTTAAGTTCAAGCGGAGGAAGAATAGATGCCAGACATTTTGCCATAAGTGTTTTACCCGAACCGGGAGAACCTGACATTAAGAGGTTATGACCGCCTGCCGCTGCTATCTCCAGAGCTTTTTTAGCTTTCTGCTGTCCTTTTACATCTTTAAAATCAAACGTATAATCAGTTTTTGCATTATCTTCAAGATATTTATTAATATCAACAACTGTTTTTTGCAGTGGTGTTTCAGTAAAATGATTAACAATATCTGCCAGATGCTTTGCACCATACACATTTACCCCCTGCACAAGCGCAGCCTCTTTTGAGTTTTCTTCAGGTACAAAAACCGTAGTGATTCCGCTATCTTTAAGGCCGCTCACAAGCGGAAGTACACCGTTCACTTTCCTTAAAGTCCCGTCTAAAGATAACTCACCTATAAAACCTATTGTTAAATCATCAGGAATTTCTATACCCTGCTCCTTTAGTATGCATACAGCTATTGCAAGGTCAAAGTTAGTTCCTTCTTTGCGGATATCTGCAGGGGCAAGATTAACAATTACTTTACCCGAAGGAAACGTAAAGCCTGAATTCTTTATTGCGGAATGTACTCTTTCTCTTGCCTCTGATACGGCACTATCCGGAAGTCCGACAATACATACCGAAGGCAGAGAGTTTGTCACATCTACTTCCACTTCTATTTTACAGGAGTTAATACCAATATTTGCAGCGGTTATTGCTTTTGTTACCATAGATAGATTATACAATATTTGTCTGCTTTTGTTAACTTAAGAATTCAGCATAAGTAACTGAAAGTTTAAGTAGGCCGCAAATATTAACCAGACAAAATACGGAAGCAGTATAAAACCAGCGAGTTTTGAAACACGGAAAAACTGAATTATCATTAATACAACCGTAATAATCATGATGAAAAGAATAACAAGAGCTATGTCGATTTTGTGAAGCAGAAAAAATACAGGACTCCAGAGAAGATTAAAGAACATGTGTAAAATAAAGAAAACAAAGCCCTTCATTTTATTTTTGTTTGTAATTGTTAAAGAATATAAAATAATAGCAGTAAACAACGTTCCGTATAAAATTATCCAGACCGGAGAAAAAATCCATGCCGGAGGCTGTAATGCAGGTTTTATTAAATTGTCATACCAAACTGATGAATACATAACAAAATTATGAAATAAACTGCCAGTTTTTTGATTCCCGAGTAGGGTAATCCTTTTCAGAAAAGCTTTGGGATTATATATTTACTCCTTTACCCCTTTACCCCTAATATTTACCCCTAGTCCTCTTTTTTGAAATAGTTGTTTTTAAGAATAATAAAAATCAAACCTAAAACGCCAATATTAATAAATATGTCAGATATATTAAAAACAGGAAAATCAACAAAATTCAATTTTATAAAATCTCTTACATACCCAAAAAATATTCTTTCACACATATTGTTAAAAATACCTGATAAAAGAAGTGATGTAAAAAATAAACCAAAAACAGATATTTTTTCAATATGTTTGACTGCATAAACAATCAGCGCAGAAAAAGCAATAAAAGCAAAAATTATAAGAAATGATTTATACCCTTCAAATATATTAAACGCAGCGCCGCTGTTTTGCAGATAAACAATATCTAGAACAGGATTTTCATCTAAAAGATAACCGTTGTTTATGATAACATCTGAAAAATAAAAGTTGCATAATACAAAAAACACCATAGTAAGAGCGAGGTAAATAATTTTACTTTTCTTTGACATTTTTATTATCTTTCAACTCCTCTTTCTCAGGTTTATCCACAACATTAACTCTTATTATCTGATATCCGAACCCTGTCAAACTGAGTTTTATACTCATGTCCTTAATATCAGCCTTTGTAAGTCCTATAGAAGCAATAACATATTCATTTGCGTTATCTGAGTTTGCAATAAATAATCTTTCTAAAATGTGGTCCTCAGGAAGTTTTCTGAAAACTTCTTTTGCCTGTTTTTGCGGATATTCGACTTTATCTTTTGCTATAGAAGCAATAGCAAAAGTATCTCTTGGCGGGTCAAATTCCAAAGATGCAGTATATTCATATCCCGGAGTAACTTCATGCGGAGCTGTCAGTTTTATATCAAGGTCAATAGCATCTCCGTATAACATAGATGTAACTTCGTCATTTATTTTATCGGAAACTACTTTCCATTTACCGTTAATTTTTTTCAGATAATAAACACTGTCCGCTTCACTCTTCAAAACTCCGCTCATTTTCTTCGTAACGGGAATATCTGCCACAGAAGTTTCTATAAGAGATACTACCGCTGTTCCGTCACTTTCAAATTTTATATCCTTAATTTTGATAGAGTATTTGATATTATCATAATTTTCCCACAACTCTTTAACCAGCTTTGAATAAATATCCAAATCATAGCCGTCACCATTTTGATAATTTGTATCATATGTTGCTATAAACTTGTCAAAATTATTTTTATTGGCGTACTTGATCTGAGAATTCAGCAAAGAGCGAACACCCCTTATATCATTATGAAAAAATCCCGAGTCTGGGAACTTAACCCCTGCAAATGAGGTTTGCGCAAGTAATAAACTTAATAAAACTGACAATATAAATTTCTTCATAAACTTTATTATACATAAAAATCATCAAAACTTGAATAATACAAACAAATGACTTACTTTTTGGGCTAAAATATGGTATAATTAAAGAAGAATAGGAGAGTGTATGCCAAACATTGAATTAGATGAAGAATTCTTAAATTTGTTTTTCAGCATTACTAATAAAAAGGTACCTGACACGCTAAACTTGCATAATATGAAACAACAGTTGATTGATGTTGTTGACGTTGTAAAAAACCTGAATGAAAACTCAAAAAAACCGATTAAAAGCAATGCTCTCGGCAATAACTCTTCAGAAGAAGAAGAAGAAAACAGTGACAATACAAATCCGGCAATTCTTGTTATAGACGATTTGGGGGTAATAACATACCAACTAAAAGTTCTGTTATCTCGTTTTGAGATGGATGTTGACTGTTCTCAGGAAATCTATGATGCCGTTAATAAATTCAAAAAACGCAAATATAAATATGTTGTAATGGACTTATTTATACCTACCGAGCGAGAAGGCTTTATTCTTTTAACCGAGCTTAAAAAACTTGCTCAAGCAAGCAATGTAGAAACAATTATCGGTGTAATTACAGCTTCTCCGAGAAAAGAAATCGAACAACAATGTCGTTTACGTGGTGCAGATTTCTTCCTCGAAAAAAATAATGAATGGCAGGCTACTCTGCTTGAAACCATGAATAGCTATATCAACGCCGGCAAAGACCCCGAAGAAGAAATCTAAAATATCAGGGTATATTATTTTGACCGATTTTTCTGTTTATCCGTTTATAACAGAGTTCGTTTTGTGCTGAAATCCCTCTTTCTTTATGATATTATTAAAAAAAAAGAGGATAAAATTATGTACTATCAAGGTCTAATAAATAAATACAGAAAATACTTACCTGTCACGGATTCAACTCCGGTTGTTACATTGAACGAAGGCAATACACCACTTATTAAAGCTGATAATCTGGCAAAAAAAATAGGCTTAGAAGCTAATGTTTATCTAAAATTTGAAGGTTGTAACCCGACAGGTAGTTTTAAAGACCGCGGTATGACAATGGCTGTTACAAAAGCAAAAGAAGAAGGCGCCGGGGCAATAATCTGTGCTTCAACAGGCAACACTTCGGCTTCTGCCGCAGCTTACGGTGCTAAGGCAGGTATTAAAACTTTTGTGCTTATTCCTGATGGATATATTGCATTAGGTAAACTCTCACAAGCCATGATGTACGGCGCTGAGATTATTGCTATTCAGGGCAATTTCGACCAGGCTTTAGAGTGTGTAAGAGAGATTAGCGCAACCCATCCGATTACTTTAGTTAACTCTGTTAACCCTTACCGTATCGAAGGTCAAAAAACAGGTGCGTTTGAAATTTGTGACGCTCTCGGAAAAGCTCCCGATTACCATTTTATCCCTGTCGGCAACGCAGGCAATATTACAGCTTATTGGAAAGGTTACAAAGAATATAACAAAGCAGGCGTAATCAATAATTTACCCCAAATGATGGGATTTGAAGCAGAAGGTGCAGCGGCTATCGTAAGAGGTGAAAGAATAATGAATCCTGAAACTCTTGCTACCGCTATTCGTATAGGTAACCCTGCAAGCTGGAAACAAGCTGAAGCAGCAAGAGATGAAAGCAAGGGTAAAATAGGCTCAGTAACAGACGAGAAAATTGTTGAAGCGTACAAAATGCTTGCTTCAACTGAGGGTATTCTCTGTGAGCCGGCTAGTGCAGCTTCTGTTGCAGGACTTATTCAGGCTCATTCTCAGGGACTTGTAAAAGAAGGAACAGATATAGTTTGTATTTTAACAGGTAACGGATTAAAAGACCCTGATAATGCAATTAAATACTCAAATGCTGATGTTAAAAAGACATCATCAGACCTTAATGATGTACTAAAAGCAATGGGAATATAGGGAAGTAAATAATTTTACGAAATTCAGCTAATATAAAAGGTATAAAATGCAAAGAAAAGAATTCATAAACGCAAAAAGAATAGTTATAAAACTTGGTACAAATATTATAAGAAATGAAGAAGGAGAAGTTGCTCTTTCACGTATCTATTCGTTTATTGAAGATATTTCAAAACTCGTTAAAAAAGGTAAAGAAGTTATTGTTGTAACATCTGGTGCTGTCGGACTGGGCAAGAAAAAACTTAACCTTGATTCAACTAATGATGAAGGAGTTAAACAAGCCTGTGCAGCAATCGGTCAGAGCCGTTTGATGTCTTTTTATGAAAGCGGATTCGGTGTTTATGATATTCCGATAGCTCAGATTCTTTTAACGGAAGACGATTTTTCATTGCGTCACAAATACTTGAGCCTCAGAACAACAATGAATAAACTTCTTGAGTTTGGTGTTGTTCCTATAATTAACCAAAATGACACCGTTACACCTATTCAAACAGGTTCTGTTAATGCTGGAATGAAAGTTAATTTTTCTGATAATGATAAACTTTCAGCACTTGTAGCGAGTGAACTTGACGCAGATTTGCTTATTTTGTTAACCGATATTGACGGGCTTTACACCTCTAATCCGAAAGAAAATCCTGACGCAGAACTTATTAAAGAAGTTGAAACCGTTACGGAAGATATTTTAAACCTTGGAACAGATGCTTCTGAAGGCGGCAGAGGGGGTATGCGCACAAAACTCGAAGCCGCAAAACTCGTAACCCGTTTTGGCGGAAAAGTGCTTATTGCTAACGGAAAAACTCCTTGTGTAATAAGCAAAATTTTTAATAGTGAAGACATTGGAACAATGTTCCTGCCGGCAGAAGGAAGCCTTGCAGATAAAAAACGCTGGATTGGTTATGCAACAAATATTTTTGGCGGACTTGTAGTTAATGAGGGCGCAAAAAAAGCTATTCTGGAACAGTTCTCCAGCCTGCTGCCAATCGGTATTGTAAGCGTTGTAAACGAGTTTAAGCAAGGGGAAGTAATATCAATTATGGACGAAAATAATGTTGAGTTCGCCCGTGGTATGGCAAATTATTCGTCTGCAGAATGCAGAAAAATTGTCGGTTCTCATTCTAACGATATCGAAAATATCCTTGGCTACAAGAACTATGATGCCGTAATAACAAGAGATAATATTACCGAACTTGTTTAACTCCTTTTTCAGTTTTAAGAAGTTTTAAGACTGCAAAATGTCTTTCTTTTGTTCCGTTTTCTCTTCTGTATGAATAAAACATGTCATTGTTGCATGAAGTACAGAACGGGCAAATATCAATATTCTTCACCCCGATTTCTTCAAGCTGACGGGCATTGATTTTTTTAAGATCAACATTTCTTCCTTCATACAAACCTTTTGTATTTTTAACTGTCGAAAGCAGAGTGTCTTTGACTTCCTCGCTCACTTCATAACAGCATTTTGAAATTGCGGGTCCGACAAGAACAATTAAATCTTCCGGCTTTGTACTAAAATTCATCACCATTTTTGCAACTGTTTTAACCCCGATTCTTGCGGCAGTTCCGCGCCACCCAGCGTGAGATATTGCACCGATATTGTGTTTTGGGTCATAAAAAATTAAAGGAGTACAATCGGCAAATCTTAAATATATTGCAGCTTCAGGCTCAGTCAGAATTAATCCGTCAGTATCGGGGTATTCGTTTTTTTCATCGACAGTCGCAATATGATCGCTGTGGGTCTGCTCAGGTGTAAGAATCCGCGAAGCAAAATCAGGCATTGATGAAATATTTACCCCTCTTGTTGTAAAAAAAGCATTCACCTCTTTATACTTGTTTAACAAATCACTTCTTAATATTCTCTGCCCGTTTAAATCATCAAAATAAAACATATTTGCCTCTTGTTATCTAGCCCCTATTATACCAAAGAAAGAAGCCGGATGGGTTACACCCGACTTCTTTCTTTCCCTTCTTATTCACACACACATAGTTTTAGCTTTTTTCATTATCAAGATATCTGTAATCCATCAAACTTCCTTCGTACTTGTTGTCATCGCTTCCGTAAAAGAGTGACATGTTATTGACTGTTCTGTTTCTGTCAGCGATTTTTTGCTTTTCTACCTGTGAATCCACCCCATAAGCGCTGATTTCCTGACTTGTAACCTTACCGTCATGGTTTTTATCAATATCGTCAAAATGTGCAAGTACGGTTTCCTGCAAACTGTTTGTCATACCGTTTGCAGCGCCCAGTGTCATTATTTGTTCACGGGTTAAACCCTGGCGGGCCATGTTGCTCATATATTCCTGAATCTCATCTGCGGATATTTTACCGTCACCGTTTTTATCAACGGAGTTAAAATTCCCTGCCAAATAAGATGCAAACGTCGAACCATAGGGGGTATTGGTAATATTTGTATTAGTTAATGCTTTATTTAAGTTTTCAACGGTAATTCCGTCTTTATATTGTCCGGAAAGAGCTGAAAAAGCGTTGGTTAACCCGGAGTTGATTCCGGTAAACAGAGATGAACCGTCAAGTCGTTTATTGCTCATACTGTCTCCTTATTTTAATTTATAATTCTACACCCTTATATTAATAATACTTTTGCAAAAGTCAAACCTCTAAATAGAGGATTTTTTACTTAAAATATATTTACCTCTATCCTTGTCCGAATTTGACGTAGGGATGATTTATTATAAAAATGTTGGTAATGCAAAACAACAAAAATAAATCTCTCAACCTATGTTCAAGAGGGGGCTATAAAATCAAAAACCGCCCCCCGCTTTATTTACCACCTGCATATTTATCCTTAATAATTTTCTAAATTATCTTTCAAATACTTTATATATTCATCTCTCAAGGAATTCGGGGCAAGGATTTTACATCCTGAGCCCAATTTAAATACGTGCCAGATTATCTCTCTGCTTCCGCTCGCTTTAAATGTAACTGTATAACTACCGTCTTCATTATATTTACCCTTCTGTGTCGGGTGAAAATTGTATTTTGAAGCTTCATCAGCATTCTCTTGATTAAACAAGAGTTTTACATTCAAAAGCTCTCCCTGATAAATCCCAAATGAGCGGTTAGAATACTCCTGAAGATTGAAATCGCCCTTGTCAAATGTTTCATCCGTTAACTTCATATCTTCAAACTTGTGCAAAAGATAATTATAAATCCCGTCACCTTTTGCTTTTTCTCTTGCTACAAGATAAACCTTTTCACCGTAGATTAAGCCCAGAGGCTCAAGTTTTCTCGGCTTATCGTGATATTTTGCAGTTACTGTTTTTGACTCTTTTAAAGCTTCTCTTACAACTCCCAAATGCTCGAGATTCATTTTATACTGCGGCATCTGACGAACCGCATAACCTTCTGTCTGCATAAAGAGTTCTATGTTTTGTTCAATTGTATGGTTTCTCTTTTGCGAAAGAAGTTTAATCTTATCTATCGTAGTTTTAAGCTCAGACTTAACCTCTTTGTTAGTCGTTCTTCTTTCATATTGTTCAATGTTTGCAATCTCTTTGGGAGTAAATGAAACAAGAGGAAGAATGGCATGATTAGTAAATCCCCAGTGTTTTGCATTGTATTGGTCTTCAATCTCAAGCTCCTCTATTTGCGGAAAGATATTGATAAGGCTATCCCTCATTCTTTCTGCAGTTCGCCTTGAAACACCATATTCCGTTTCTATATCTTTAATCGTAACCCCCTGCGGACGGGAAGCCATTGCAAAAGCAAGTTCAATTATATCAGAGTTTCTTGAATATCTCGGTTTATCTTCCATAAGTTATTCCTTTATGCTTTAAGCGTATAGTTATTAATTTTCGGTTAAATTATATTTACCCCCATTATACACTTATTGTCCGAATTTGTCGTAATGTAAAATTATTGGATTTACCCCTTGATATTTGCCTTAAAAAACAATATCCTATATGTATAAAAAGGAGAACTTAAATGAAGAACATTGTAGCTGAATTCAAAGATGATAAAGACAGAATGATAACACTTGCAATGCTTATTTTGGCATTATTCTGCGGATTTATTCCGCCGCTTGTTGTTGTTTTTATTCCTAAAGAATACATAAGTGAAAGCACATATGAGATTGCAAAAACACTGTTTAACTTTGAGCTCTTATTGTTCTTAATTTCTCTTTTATGCCTGATTCCTGTTTTAGGCTGGCTTGCAAGTTTTCTTATTATACCGGTTTTATTAATATGGAACACAATTGTTATTATAATAAGCCTTTGCTCAATGGCAAAAAATAACGTTGTAAAAATTCCTGCATTTTACAATTTTATCTAAAAGCAGGGATAAATATATACGGTTTAGTTAAAGAACTCTTCTAACAGGTTTATTTCTGTTTGGTTTTTCTGAACGGTTGAGATAACTTTTTCCCCCGTTAAGTATTCAACCTGTTTAAGATTATCTCTGTGCATAAAACTTTCGGGATTATAATTGTTAAGAATAATTCCTTCAATTTTTATGCCGTTTTGTTTTGCGTATTCTACGGTCAAAAGTATTGAATTAATCGTTCCCAAACCCCCATCTGCAACAACAATAATACTTGCTCCCAAATCTTTAATCAAATCTTTCAGCAGATATTTTTCACCGTTTTTAAGTCTTAAGGGGCAGGTTATTCCTCCGGCACCTTCGATTAAAAGATAATCATATTCGTTTTGTTTTTCTTCATACGCTTTTTTAATTTTAGATATATCGATTTCTTCATTATTTATCTCTGCCGCAAGGTGAGGTGAAACAGCTTCTTTCCACCAATAAGCGACACAATCGTTTGGTTTAGCAGGGATTTTTGCCGTATTTATTACATAATTACAGTCGCTTTCTGTTAATTTACCTTCTGCTTCAACCACACCCGAAAGAACAGGTTTAAAGTATCCGCAATTAAACCCAGCTTCCCTCATTTTTTTAACTATCAATGCTGATACATAGGTTTTACCAATATCAGTTCCTGTTGCCGTTATAAAAACTTTTTTACTCATAAGCCTATTTTACATCAAAATCTATTTTTATTTACCCCTTTTGTTTACCACTTTTATTTACCTCCCCCCAATGTTTTTACCCCAAAAACATGACTTTTAAAAAATTGTCGTTAAATACATATCATCTAAACGGATGAAATTTAGAGCAAGAAGTCAAGAACATTAATAATATACCGATATTATTAAAGGAAGGACGGTACCAAATTGTTTAACACTATGAACAATATTCGCCCGAGCTATCCGCAGCAGACACAGGGCTATCAGACAAAACAAAATGCGACCGATCAGGACGGTCATAATCAGAATGCCCAAGACCAACAGCAGCACAGACAAGAAGTAGTTGCAAGAGGCAGAGCGAGTGACGTTCAGAACCAGGGACAGCCTGTTCAAAATCGTCAGGCGATATATTCACCTGCAGCAAATGCGTACCCCAAAGCATCTTTCCAAAAACAACCTCAGACTTATGCTGTGCACACTCCTCCGATGATTCGTCACAACACACCGAATCCATTGCAATACCAAGAGTATCAGCAAACTTCTTATCAACCGATTAATCAGCAAGCTCCCCAAAGCACACCGCAGCAGCCGTTGAGAAGTAACAGGATTAACATTGCACAAATTTTAAAAGATTTCAGAAATACAATAAAAGCGATTGCAACTCCAAGAGAAATTGAAGACCAGGTTAACAAATATCTTGAAACGGTTAATGAACAGGTACGCGCATCTCACCCTCAGGTTAATTTGATTCAGAGTAATTTGAAAATCGCTGCATCACTTCTAGACAGATATATTTCCGAAACTTTGAACAAAGACTCAAAAGTTGTTCAAAATTGGCTTGACGCTTTATTCCTGCAAAAAATCGATTACAGCTACAATGAAAATGATATAAACCCAAGCTTTTTGGTTAAATTCCCTGATGAAAATAATACAAAACATCAGGAGCAACAACCTGAAGCTGAATCTGAAATTCAGCCCGAGCAGAATATACAGGAACAGCCCGTCCAGGAAGCTGAGCTAGAGTTTCCGACAATTGATAAAGGAACAGAAATTCAACCTGAAGAACTGACGCTTGAAGAAGAGTTTGTTCAGGCACAAAAAACCATTTCACAAAAACCAAACATTACTATTGTTCCACAGGATACAAAACTAAAATCACTCTTTGTGGAAGCAAAAAAATATGCGTTTAATAACAATCCGCAAAAGGCAATGGCAATGTTCAGAGAAGCTTTCTCAAGAGCAACCGAAATTAATGATAATGAAACACAGTCACGTATCTGTCTTGAAATAGGCAAAATATACGATGACAATGATCATTTTGTACAGGCTCTTAACAGTTATAACAAGTCCTTGCAATATACAACAGATGTTAATGTAAAATCACGTGCACATTTTTCAATGGCACAAATTTATGATGACGTAAACCAGATTGAGCCTGCTATGAAACACTATCTGACATCAATCTCTTATGCAGGTAAGTCTGATGATTTAATCGGTCAGTCTGATTCTTTGACAAAAATGGCAAATATACTTACAGACAAATACGATGAAGCCGCTTTTGATTATTATGATACCGCACGTAAACTTGTTGAACAAACAACAGATATTTCAATGAAAGGATACGTTCTTTCAAATACTGCCGATGCATGCGTTCAGTTCAGAAAAAATGATAAAGCTCTTAAATACTATGCAGAGGCTGTTAAAAACTATGAACAAACAGATTCTAAAGAAGATATTGCCCAAAACTACAAATCTGCAGCAGAACTTATGATTAGCTTTAACAGTCCTAATAAAGCAAAATCTTTACTTAAAAAAGCTCTTGTTAATGCGGTTAAAACCCAAAACGAAGATTTAATTGCAGAAATCAACATGCTGTTGTCTTCAGTAGAAGGCTAAAAAAGGTGAGAAGGGTAAATCAGGGGGTAAATTAGGGGGTAAATCAGGGGGTAAATCAGGGGGTAAAATCTCTCATGCCTGATTTCGGTAGCAAATTTTTATTTTTTCTGTTTTTATTGTGTATATGACAACAAGTACAATAATATTCGACAATGCTAAAATATATAAAGGCAAAATGTTTTTTACACTGTACGGAAAAGACAGTGTATATACAAGGGTTTTCGACAAAAACGGAAATAATATTCTGAACAGAATCTCTTCATACCCGGAAAAAACCAGGATGGGTAGTTACGTTATGGTTTCAAGAAAAATTGAGTACCAATATGATAAAAATATTATTTTTAAGCATTTAAAAAGACTGTATGACAAGACTGGAATGCTTATTAAATCAGAAAAATCCGTAGCAAATAAAATTCATTTAAAAACTATGGTATAATGCTTTTATCGTTTTTGTATTTTTAGAATAAAAGGAGAGTATAATGAAAAAAATCTTTTTTGCTTGCTTGTTAATAATGTTTGGTTTTTTGAACACCTCTTTTGCTTCGCAAATTTCTTATGATAAGAGTGATTTTGCCCCTGTTTATACGGTTATAGATGATGCTGCTTATGATATAAGGTATTATTCTTCAAACAATTTTACGGGTAAAAGAATAAACGGATACAACGCTCCCATTGCATACATGACAAAAGAATCTTTGAAAGCTCTTTCTGTTGCTGCCGACGATTTAAGAAAACAGGGATACAGACTCTTAATATGGGATACATACAGACCGCAAAAGGCAGTAGATAATTTTGTTGAATGGATTAATAACCCAAATGATGACGGAGATAAGACATTCTATCCGGATTTGGAAAAATCAGATTTGCTTGCAGGATGCTATATTATGGCAAAATCCGGACATTCAAGAGGAAGTACGGTTGATTTAACTCTTATCAAGAAAGACGGTTCTTTTGTTGACATGGGGGGAACTTTTGATTTATTCAGCGAAATCTCTCATCCTGGCTACAAAAAACTGACAAGAGAGCAAAAGAAAAACAGAAAAATATTACATGACGCAATGATAAAGGCCGGATTTAAAGGTCTTGATTCGGAATGGTGGCACTTTACACTAAAAAATGAACCTTATCCTGACACATATTTTGATTTTAATGTTGACAGATAGGCCGGATTTATTAGCTTGTCAACCGTTTTTAAAGATAAAACCGGCATTTATAAGTAATTTTAAGAAATAAAATTTTTAATAATTGCAAATAAAAGGCTTTTAGAGTATAATTGGGTACGTAAATAAATTATAGTGATTATTATACTATTAAGAGAGAAAGGAGTTCAGTATGAACAGAGAAGAATTAATCACAGAAGTTGCAAAAAAAGCAAAAGTTTCTAAAAAAGATGCTAACGAAATTTTAGCAGCTACTTTAGAATCAATCGAAAAAGCAGTTAAAAAAGGTGACAAAGTTACTTTAGTTGGTTTTGGTACATTCTCTCGCAGAGAAAGAGCTGCTAGAAAAGGCAGAAACCCACAAACTGGTAAAGAAATTAAAATCGCTGCTAAGAAAGTTCCTGCTTTCTCAGCTGGTAAAGCTTTCAAAGATATGGTAAAATAGTTCTTTTTCATACTTTGTAATAAGTAGAAGTGCCGGAATAATCCGGCACTTTTTTAATTGTAATATTAATAACTGATAAAAAAGATGACTAATCCTGAATCGTTATCATTAAACAACAACCTTATTTACCAGCGGTAAAACAAAACCAAAAATATTATGGTTATCTTCAAAGCTCTTGGCATATATATTACCGTCGTGTGCATCAATTATTTGTTTTGAAAGATACAAACCCAGCCCAACACCTATTTTGTTAAATTTTGCTGCATGAGAAACATATTTCTTAAACAAATTATTCATGGTTTCCGGATTTATATACGCACTCTCATTTTTAGCTTCAAAACATATACCATTTTCTTCCTGCCTTATATTAATAACTATCTGAGTGTTACTATAAGCGTACGAAATAGCGTTACCTAAAATATTTGTAAGAACTCTCTTTATCTGCATTCTGTCACATTCTGTATTAAATTGGCTTCCTTCTGTATGCATATAAACTGTTACATTCTTTTCTTTTAACATTGCTTCAAGTTCATTTATTGTTTCCTCTGCAAGCGAAATTATATTACAGTCTTCACAGTTTAATGCATAGTCGCCATTTTCATATTTATAAGTACTTAATAGCGTAGAGAGCATCTCATACATAAAATTACAGGAATCTTTTGTCAGGGTAAGCAATTCTTTCTGCTCATTATTAAGCGGTCCCATGTGATCATTTAGCAATAAATCAAGAGCTTTTATCTGTGCAATTGTCGGAGTTTTAAGGTCATGAGTTAACGTCGCTACATAAGTTTCTCTTTGCTCTGCAGCTGTTTTTTCAGCATCAATATCTCTTGCAACACTGCATATTCCGATAACTTTCTTTTTGTGGTTAATAATAGGACATTTGGTTACTTTAAACCAACGTTTATCGTTATTTTTTAATGTAATCTGCTTTTCTCTGACTATACATTTACATTCACTTATAATTTCATTATCTTCGTTTAAGATTTCATCTGCTCTTTTTTCTTCATAGTTCCACTTGTTAGCGTTGTCCGAATCAGATAAACCAAGAAAATCAATTGCCATTTTGTTTTCATAATATACATTACCGTTCAAATCTTTCAGATATGTGGCAATAGGCATTCCCTGAAGCACTGAACGAAACATTTGTTCCGTGTCTTCCAGATCGCTTTTTAATTTTTCTTCGTGAGTAATATCTTTTGCAATTATTAATGCCCCGAGTACACCTTTTGTTAAAACCAACGGGGTAGCCGTTATGTCATAAATTTTATCACCGTTTTCCAGTTCTACTTTTTTTCTGATAACTTTACCTTTCAGAACTCTTCTGCTTATCTTATTAAATTTGGCTGCATCATTTTCAGCAAAAAAATCAGCTTCTGTTTTTCCTTTTATTTCTTCAAGAGTCTTATTAACAGTATCCAGAAAAACCTGATTACAGTACAAATACTTGCCGTTACAGTCTTTATACACAATTAATTCCTGGGAAGAGTTACAAATAGCAGTTATCAGCTCATTGTGAAACAGTGCTTTTTTTTCAAAATAACTTTGTAAGAAATAGAAAATGAGCATTAAGCTTATCGCTACAATAGAATGTAATCTTGTTTGCGGATTAAAACACACCCAAATTATAAAAATTACTAATGCAATTTGAAATGCAAGTTTTAGGCCCACAAGTACATTTTCGCTTTTTTGGGATAAATTTTTATAAATCATATTTTGTCGCCTTTACTGCCGCTTGTACTCTGTCTGTCACAGAGAGTTTATCTAAAATGCTGCAAACATGTGCTTTTGCTGTATGTGAGCTTACGATAAGCCTGTCTGCGATTTCGGTATTGGAAAAACCTTGTACCAGAAGGTCTAGAACTTCTTTTTCTCTTGGAGTAAGGTTAAAATCTTCTTTTTCTACCGGTTCTGCTTTATAAAATGTCTTTTGAACAATCTTAGTAATTCTTGGATCTATCCATATAGAACCCTCATTTGCTGTTCGGATTAAATTAACAAGTTTTTGAGTTTCAATATCTTTTAAGGCATACGCATTAGCTCCGGATGCCAAACTTGATAACACTTCATCATCATTTTCGTGTGAAGTTAAAATAATAATTTTTATATCAGGATATTTTCTGTGAATAATTTTCGTGGCTTCTATACCTGTCATATAAGGCAGCCCTAAATCCATAAGAATAACATCTACTGGTTTTTTTTCTAAGGCATCAAGACATTCTTCTGCTGTTTCAAAATCACCTTTTATATCTATTTCAGGATAATCTTTCATTGCTTGTTTGTATGTAACCCTTGTAAGAAGATAGTCTTCAACTATATACACTGATATTTTTTTATCATTTTCCATTTCTTTCTCCTTTTTACATGATTATCCTATTCGGTAAGTCACACAGCTATTACCCAACTGGGGGATAAATTGAATTATTTTTCAATTGTAGCATATATACATAGTTAGTTACATTTAATTGTTGCCAATTTTTCAAAAATATATGGGATTCTGCGCCCCTTCACACATAATTTTTTGTATGAAAAATGCCGAAGAGGGGACTTGTCTTGGATTATTGGCAGTTCTTAAACCTTTATTCGTTTTATTTTGCTTTCGCAAAATAGTAACTCATTGCGGTTTTCTCACTGGGACGGCGTTCCGTTTCGCTTGCTACCTCTCAGAAAATAATACTTAATTATTTTTGTAATTTAACATACAGAACAAGATGTAATTGACTATGAGATGGAGATGAGTTTTACAAAATTAGCATCTCAAGCTTATTTTTTAATTTACTCCAGTCTTTGCACTTTGATTCTAGCAAAGTATAAAATTGTTTATTGTGTGAAAAATACATACAATGACACAATTCGTGATAAATAACATAATCTATACAGTTTTTATTTGCTTTTATAGTCTCAATATTCATAGTTATTGTATTACTATTTTTGTTATAACTACCCCATCGCTTTGTTAATTTACGAATTTTTAAAGAGGGTTTATCTATTTTATATGCAATAAATTGTTTAAAGCACTTATCTAATTCTTTTTCAAATATAGATATTGCTTTATCCTTATACCATTTGTTTATTAATTTTGCCGGAGTTTTTAAGTTGTATTCAACTATAAGATATCCATTTTTTAATTTAATAGAATCAATATCAGATTTAATTACTTTCAAACGATACTGTTTCCCTAAATATCTAAAACATTCACCGCTAACATACTTCTTTTCATCAGGTTTTTTGTAATTATCAACAAAGTAACGTTTTTGTTTCGTAATCCATTTTGCCTTATTTTGGACTTTCTTTATAATATCTTGTCTGTTTTTATTTTCCGGAGCTTTAACTTTAATCCTAGTGGAAGGTAAAACTTCTATAGATAAAGTTTTTCTATCTTCTTGTAATAATTCAAACTCAATTACTTCTTTTCCGTATTCGATTTTTTCTGTTGTAGCAATCATTTTGCATACCTTCTTTTTGCAATTTTCATTGATTCGTCAATTATAAAATCTATATCATCAAATGTAATATCAATCTTATTTGTGTCTTTAAACTCAAATAGGACATCTTCAATATCATTTATAATTTTATTTTGTAAATCAGTATTTTTTATCCAATCAACATACTGGTTATCCAAAATAACCTTGTCTATTTTGAGTGCAAGTTCTGCGGCAGAATCCTTTGTTGCTTTATATTTCTTGATTCTTTCATAAACAACACCATAAAAAGCTTTTGCAACTTCGTTATTCAAAATAGAAATTGGAATATCATCACCGGTTCTTGTTCTGGCCATTGTTAATATTTCAGTCACTCTGCCTAAATAAGCATTATCATTTTTAAGCCTTTCTGCTTCGTCCATTATTTGTTTTGAATATTTGGCAATAGCTTCCTTTAAAAGTTCAGATAACTTTTTATAAAAAATCGGATCATCGTCCCATTTTTCGGATATTGTACGAGAAATCCTATAAGCTATTGTATCTGCTTTTGAACGAGTACTTTGCTTCTTTTCTACCTCCGCTTTAAATTTTTCTGTATCAAAAATATCAACAGGTTCTGTTACTTGTATTATTTCATCAGAAGTAACATAAGTATCTATAAGTTTTTGAATCTTAGCTTCGTATTCTTTTCTGTCAATAGATTCCGCGTATCTGGATTTTAATGAAACTCTTAAATTTAAGAAAAATTTTAAATCATTTTTATATGTAACAATTTTCTTTTCCGGAGTTTCTTCCAAAAACTTGAAATTACCTAACGCAAGTTGCAACACTTTTGAATACTGACTTAATTTATCATAGAACTTATCTCTGTCATCTTCGTATTTTAAGTGCTGCTCATAGGCTTCAATATCGTATTTATTTATACCGTTAAATATTTCCCACAAATCTGAATGTAATTGCGGTAGCTTTTTAATTTCTTCTTGTGCAGATACAAGCGCATCTTGAATATCTTCTTCATCAAAATCGCCAATATTGCTGTATGTTAAAAGTGCTTCGTCTAATTCTGTTAAAAGTCCATAATAGTCTATTATTTCACCATAATCTTTTCCCTCTTCAAGACGATTTACTCTTGCAATAGCCTGCAAAAGCCCATGTTCCTTTAGTGAACGAGCAATATATAGAACGGAATTTTTAGGAGCATCAAATCCCGTTAATAATTTATCAACTACAATTAATATTTCCGGTTCAGGAGCATTTTTAAATTGATTAATAATTTGGGCATTATATTCAGATTCGTTTCCAAATCTATCCATCATTCGCTTCCAGAATTGATTTACTTCACTTGAAGTTTCTTCATAAATATCATCGTTTCCTTCTCTTGTATCAGGTGCAGAAATAACGACTTCTGAAGTTACCATACCAAGTTCATCTAAATATTTTTTATATTTTAAAGCAATCGCTTTTGATGGTGCGGTTAATTGCCCTTTGAAACCTGTTCCTTTATACTTGTGTTCAAAATGTTGACTTATATCAAGTGCAACATTTGCAATTTTTTGCTCAGCCTCATTTAAGATTCTTCTTGTGCTGAATTTCTTTTTTAAATCTGCTTTTTGTTTGTCGGTTAGGTCTCTTGAAATAATATCAAAATATTTATCAATACTGTTTTGTGTAACATTTTGAACAGCTAATCTGCTTTCGTAATACAAAGGCAATACGGCTTCATCTTCTACAGCTTGATTAATTGTATAAGGTGTACCGATTATACCGCCAAATTTAACAGCAGTGCTTTTTTCTTTTTTCATTAAAGGAGTTCCGGTAAAACCAATATAACAAGCATTTGGGAATACTTTCTGCATAAGAGCATTGGCGCTGCCATATTGGCTGCGGTGGCTTTCATCAACAAGAACAAATACGTTTTTAGAATTATCAATAACTTTTTTCTTACGTAAAGCTGCTTGGAATTTATTAATAACTGTTGTTATTATTGTTTCTTTGTTATCCGCAATAATGTTTCCTAAATCTTCTCCGCTTGTTGCTTTTTTGACTACTTTACCACAAGATTTAAACGTGTCTGAAATCTGCTTATCAAGGTCTATTCTATCTGTTACAATAATAACTTTTGGGTTAATTATTTCAGGTTCAAGTGATATTGCTTTTGCAAGCATAACCATAGTAAGCGATTTTCCGCTGCCTTGAGTATGCCATATTACACCACCCTGCCTGCGTTGATCTCTTATTATTTTTATTCTCTCTAATGTATCTTGAATAGCAAAATACTGTTGATAACGGGCAATTTTCTTAATACCTGCATCATACACAATGTACTTATACATAAGTTCTAATAATCTTTGAGGCTGGCATAAAGAATACAATAACTTGTCTTGCTCTGTTACAAGCCGACCTTCGGATTCTATGTTATCAAAATATTTTCTTACATATTTGAATCTGTCTGAAAAAAGTTTGTCTTTTTGTTCATCAGATAATGGCTTATTAACCAATTCTTGCAAGTCAGACTCTTTAAGTTTTTGTTCTTTCCAAGTAGCCCAGAATTTTCTTGGCGTTCCGGTTGTTGCATATTGAACCTTATTGGATGTTAAAGCAAGTAATATTTGAGAATATTTATATAAATGCGGAATGCCGTCCTCTTGCTGATTTCTTAAATGCTGCGATTTTGCTTCTTCCAAAGGTTCTTTCATGTCAGGTCTTTTACATTCAATGATACATAATGGAATACCGTTTACAAAAAGAACAATGTCAGGGCGATATTTTTTGTCGCTTGAAGTTCTGTTTACTTCAAATTCTTCTGCGACGTGAAATACATTGTTTTCGATGTTATTCCAATCGATATAGTTTATGGTGAAACTTTTTCTGTCGTTTCCGATTGATTCTTCAAAACTTTTGCCAAGAGTTAATAAATCATATATTTTTGAACTGGTTATAGATAAACCATCAAACATAGGAACATTTTTAATAGCATCAATAGCACCACGAATACTTGCTGGAGAGAAGGGGTAAATCTTACCTTTAAATTGAATCTTGTTGATTTTAAGAAGCTGCTGCTCTAAAATGTCTTCCAAGATTACATTGCTTAATTTTTCCTGACGTTCTTTTAAAACTTCATCAGGAGTTAAATATGTGTAGCCTAAATTCTGCAGCAGCTGCAGTGCCGGTATTTGCGATATATGATCTTCTATAAATGATGGTGTTTGCATTAATCTTCCTCATTTTCTGTATTTGTTTTTTTATTTTTCTTTTTTTGTTTTTTCTCAATATTGATTTCTTTAACGAACATGTACTGTACATCTGAACATTTCATTGCACGCAATTCATTAATAGCATTGTATAATGATATTTTTGAGAATATTGGCATTGTAAGTTCATTTTTTGAGTTGGGTGGTGTAATAATAACATATCTAATTTTCCTATTTTCTCGCAAATCATAGTGTGTTTTATCTTTAAATTGAGTAGAATATTGATTATCAATATCAACACTAGCCATACGTTCGGAATGAACACCCTGATTGAATAAGTGACTTAACTCGGAAGAACCAGAATGTTTACGTTTTACGTGATAGAATATGTTTTCTTTTGGATCGTAAATATCACAAGCTTCATATTTCCCACCATTGATTTTTATAAGGTCTTGATCCATTAATATAAAATTATTTTTTTGAGCCATTTCTTTGTTATATCTTTTTTCGTATCTTAATTTTGGGTCTTTTATTTTCCCATTTTCTTTATTGCTATCACTTTCGTCTAAATTGCTATATATTGAAGCATCATAATCATTAAATAAATTGTTCGATTGTATTTCTAAACTATTAATAGTTCTTTCCACATGTTCAATAAAATTATTATCAACTTCGTACCAAGTTCCTAATGATAAAATATAGTGTTTTCCATTAAGTAGTGCATCTGTTACTAAGCAATTGTATAATTTCCATTGCTTTGGATTTGTATCATTCTCATTTTTATATATCTTGACCTGATATTTCTTTAAATTTTCAATTGATATGTTTGTTTGTGATAATTCATTATACAAATCATTAATATCTAAATCACTAAAAATGTTGGTTGAAGAAAAGCCAGAATATCCATAGTATTCATAATCTTCATACTCTATCATTTCATAATTTGTCAGAAAGATATTAGAATCTTGTTTATTAAAGTTCTCAACTAAATTTTTATCCAGTTGAGTAATTTTTATTGAATCTTTTACTTTTGAAATTTTATCAACATTTGAAAGTTGTGGATGTTTCGTATATTCATCTGATGAGTACAATTCGATAATTTTTTTAGATAATTCTTCAATCTGCCCAAGTTTAAATTTGCTATTTACCTTTAAGCTATCGGAACCCGTTATACTAGTAAATATATCTCTGTATTCATTTTTACATAATCCTGATAATTTTTTTATTATTTCTTCAAATTCATTAAACCCTAAACCATATAGACTTGAACCTATACTTAACTGGGTTCTTGTTTGTTTAGTTTGATTTGACGGTGCAAATTTATCGGCAGATTTTAATTTTTCAGGATCTATTGAATTTAAAGCAACTTTTAACCCAAAATTATATTCAATGTGTTCTTCATTTAATATTGTATGTCCATATCCAAAAGTATAAACTAACTTTCTCTCAACTCCGTTTTTAGACACTGGAACAAACATAATAAAATCATAACTTGGAGAATCAAGACTTGTGTTCAAATTAAGAAAGTTTGACCACCAAGTATTCGGATTAGAAGTTTTTTTCAAATATGCATCATATTTATTCGCTATTTTATAATGATACACTTTACTGCTGTCTTCAACATACCTGTATTCTTTTTTATTAATTGGTAATGTTGTGCTGTCTACAATTTCTGCGTTACCTATTTTTAAAAGGCTTTTTACATTTGCATTATTTGAATCTGCTTTTAGTAGTCTAATACTAAATCCATGAGTTTTATCTTTTTCTACCATTAAAATTCCCTCTAAACTTTTACCCTAATCTGACCGGTGAGAAGTTTTTGCATCAAGCCTTTCTTCTGCTCCTTTAACTTCTCTAACTTATAATTTAATAATTGTATTTCTTTATAGCTTTCTATTAAAATATTTGCAATTTTTTCCTGTTCTTCTATCGGAGGATATGGTAACGGCATATTCATAAAATCGTTGCTCGTTATATTTAATCTGTCATGTCTTGCGCCTTGATTTGCAACCATAAACATTGAATTGTTCCATAAATTAGAACTGAAATATTGCTCATAAAAA
>CACZFL010000002.1 GCA_902780525.1 uncultured bacterium
TTACTCTCCTTAAATATCGCTTACATATATATAAAGTATATAAAAAATAAAAAATTGCCTTTTTTAGTCCAAATTGTTAAGAAATGTAAAATTAAATTTGCTAAAACAGTAGAATCTTAACATGCCTAAACAAAAAAACATGTAAAGCAAAAGAACATTCTTTGTCTTTCAACAAAGAATGTTCTTTAACTCAAAAATTTAACTATTCACAGATTACGTTGTCCAGATGCTTGCGTCTCTGTATCCTTTTGGATCGCCGGTTCCAGTAGCACTAAAATCAAGAGGTGAATTATCTATTTGGTAATTATATGCTACATATCCTCCGGCAGTTCCAATGCCGTCTTCAATGTGTTTCTTATCTCCGCCGATTGCTGCTATGCTGTCACTCATATTTATACTTCCTTTCTTCTCTATTAATCTTCGTATAACCATGGTTCAACATGATTTACATATATACAAAGTATTTCATTTCTATAAAATTGCTTTTTACAGGACAAAAGTTTACAAAAGTTTACACAATAAATTCCGAACAGTTATGTTTATTGAAAATCGGCATTGTTCGTGGTATTATCCTAATGCCGTACTCCACGGGGAATTAGCGGTTCTCTCGACTCGAACGCTTTATGCGAGGTGAAGAGCCTGCCATGAGGGGTATAGTGAAATAGCCTATGTTTATAGGGCTGTTAATAGCTTAGAATATAATGGCGTAAGATATCGAACCGTGTCAGGATGGAAACATAGCAGCACTAAGGTAATCCTTGCGGGTGTTATACTTCTAAGAAGTAGGTCAGATAAGCAAAAACTGTTTTATTTTACTTCGATAGGCAGTGGTACGGCTTTTTTATGCAATAAAAAGGCGGTTTAGGTATACCCAAACCGCTTTTTTATTTTATATTTACCTTTACCTATTAGTAAGAGCAAGCGCAAACGCCATCTTTGCAGTGGTAGCCGAGAGCTTCCTGAGCTTCTGACATACGAACTTTGATACGTCCGTCAACTGCAATACCTTCACCTGTTTTTTCAGAGATAAGCAATGGGTTGATGTCTAGTTCATCGATAAATTTGAAATCAGATACCAATTGAGATAATCTCAACAATGTTTCTTCAATTTGTTCCATTTGAGCAGGTGTAGTACCTCTTGCACCTTCAAGAAGCTTGTATGCTTTAACTGACTTAATCATGTCTTTAGCATCCATATCAGTTAAAGGAGCGATTCTGAATGTTACGTCTTTCATAACTTCAATGAACACACCGCCTAAACCGAACATCATCATAGGACCGTATTGAGGATCTGTTGCGATACCGCAAACCATTTCTCTTGAACCTTTAACCATTTCTTGAATAATTACACCTTCTAAGCCCTCAAGAAGTCCTTTTTCTGTTAACTTAGCAATTAAGTCTTGGTATTCAGCTCTTAATTGTTCAGCAGACTGAATGTTAACTCTTACACCACCAACATCAGTTTTGTGAGAAGTTGTTTTTGAAGTCATCTTCATAACAACCGGGTATCCGATAGAGTCAGCGATTGAAACTGCTTCATCTTCAGATTTAGCAAAACCTGATTTACAAACCCTGATTCCGTATGCATCTAATACATCGATAGATTCACGAGTTGTAAGTTGGTCACGACCTTCATTGATTGATTTTGCAATGATTTCCTGAGCCTTCTTATAATCAACGTCATATTTCATGATTGTTCCTTCAGGTCTTTCAATCCATTTTCTCTGTTGATTTAATCTGTTGAATCCATCTGCAGCTTCTTCTGCGTACATAAAGAATGGCATGTTAACATCCATATCAGAAAGTGCTGTGAAGAATTCTGACTTAGTCATGAATACACCAATAACAGGTTTGTGAGGATATTGAGCCTTGATTTCCATAACGGCTTTAGCAACATCTATATCTTTCAAACCTAAGAACGGTAAGTAGATAACCATAATCATATCAACGTTTTCATCAGCAATAACTGTTTCTAATGTTTGCTTGTAGTGTTCAATAGGAGCTGATGCAATCATATCAATCGGGTTTTTAACTGATGCTGCAGAAGGTAAGAAGCTTCTGAGTTTTTCTTTTGTTTCATCAGAAATCTTAGCCATTTGCATACCATATTCGCAAACTGCGTCAGTTGCCATGATACCGGGGCCGCCTGAGTTAGTAATAATTGCAACTCTGTCACCATTCGGAATTGGGCAGTTTGCAAAAACTTTAGCTGTTGCAAATAAATTTTTCAAAGAGTATTCTCTGATTACACCTGATTGACCTAATAATGCATTTGCTGCTTTATCTGCACCAGCAAGTGAACCTGTGTGAGAAGATGCTGCTGAAGCACCTGCTGCAGAACGACCAGCCTTAAGAGCTAAGATTGGTTTTTTCTTAGAGATTCTTGAAGCTAACTTACGGAAGTTTGCTGGGTTTTGGATTGATTCCATATAAAGTAAAATCTGTTCAACGTCAGCATCATTTTCCCAGTATTCAAGAGCTGTTTCAGCGTTTACATCAGCCTGGTTACCAATTGAAATAAACTGAGCAAAACCTAAGTTAAGGTCTTTAAGGATGTTAAGAATACCACCGCCTAAAGCACCTGACTGAGAAACGAAACCAATGTGTCCTCTTTCAGGAAGGCTTTCTGCGAAGCAGCCGTCCATAGAGATTTCAGGAAGAGTGTTTACAACACCTAAGCAGTTAGGACCAACACATCTCATACCATATTCCTGAACTTTTGAAAGTAATGCTTTTTCTAGTTCAGCACCTTCTTTACCTGTTTCTTTAAATCCCGCTGTAATAACACAAAGACCTTTGATACCCTTTTGGTGGCATTGGTCGATTGTATCTAAAACAAATTTAGCATTTACAACGATAATAGCTAAATCAATTTCGCCCGGAACTTCAAGTACGGAAGTGTAAGCTTGTAAGCCTTCAATAATTCCGCCCTTTGGGTTAATCGGGTAAATATTTCCCTTGAATTTGTACTCTTGTAATCTTTTCATAATGTCAGAGCCGATAGTGTGTTCTTTTGTAGAAGCACCGACAACTGCAATGGATTTTGGTTTCATGATTTTGTCTAAATTGCTCATTTTCTCATCCTTTCTTTTGTAAAATAAATTTTTATTTAAATTTCATCTAATATTTGTTCAAATTTTTCCGACCATTTTGGATTTATATAATACAAAATATCATTCACGATAAACAGCGGATAAAGAGCTGCTAAGCCCGCAAAACTTTTTATGTCTTCTTTTATTTGCCGTTTTTTATTATTTTCCCACTCTTTTTGTTCTTTGTCATATAAAACTTTTTCATACATATCTAAAGCATCTTGTGCCGCACTGATATATTTGGATGCTTTTGATGTAATCGGTACATTTACCTGTGCAATGCCGTCCTTGTTATTTTCAAACGGATAAAAACTATCGCATGTCATTTTTACATTATTATTACCGTAATCTTGCTCTAAATATAGATTCCAGTCTTTTGGCCGGATTAATTTCTCCAGCTCTGCAGAAGTTTTTGCAATATTTTGTTTCGGCTTGTTACTATATTTCCCTAAAACAACAAGTTTACCTTGAAAGTTGGTTATATCTGCCCGTTCGGTCTTCATTGATTATCTCCTGAAAAATTTATTTTTTTAAGGCTATTTTTGAAATATAATTTTCAAACATTTCTATAGCATCTTTTGCCGCATCAACAATGGAAGCTGCCATAATACTGGATTGTATTTTCACTGTGTATTCTTTTACAGCTTTAGCTTTTTTCAGCGATTTATTTGCTGCGATATTATAAAAATCAGGATTTTGCTTATTTTTGAACATGAACAAATCGTACGGCTTATCCTTCATAATCGACGCAATTTCATCAAATTTTGAATCAAGCTTATTTAAAGCAATAACCTCATTAATTTTGGATTTTGAATCCTTCTCTATAACAAGCTTTCCGTTAAAACCCATTTGTTGTGTAATCGGCTGGATATACATGCTTTGTCCTTTTCTTTTAAGAAGCGGTAAACACTCTCTTTACGCCTGCCAATATTATCTTACAGACAGGGGTAAATGTAAAGGGGCTAAAGAGCGTTTTTTAGGACCGAACTATTTTATTATATTTACCCCTAAAAAAACCCCTCTTTAGAAAATTAAATAAAAATAACTAAAGAGGGGAGGATTGAGCGATGAGGATTCTTTATTATGATAAACTTGTATCAGCAAACAAACATTGGACTTTGTGTTAAAATGGAATAAATAAAAAGGAGTAAGCTTAAGGATTATGAAAATAGTTTTGGCATCATCAAACAAACACAAAGTTCAGGAGATTAACGATATAGTAAAATCTTTGGGATTAGATATTGAATTTATACTTCCGCCCGGAGATTTTGATCCCGTTGAAGACGGCAAAAATTTTGAAGAAAATTCGTATATAAAAGCTTATGAAGCCTGGAAACTTTCAAAAACATGGGTTCTTGCAGATGATTCAGGGCTTTGTATAGACGCACTTGGCGGAAAACCCGGAATATATTCAGCACGTTATGCAGAAACACCGGCCTTGAGAATTGAAAGAGTGCTGAAAGAACTTGACGGTATTAATAACAGAGATGCACATTTTACTTGCTCTATGACACTAATGAACCCGCAAGGGGAAGTTGAACACAAGTATCAGGGGATTTGTGAAGGTTCAATTATTACAGAAGCAAGAGGAATAAACGGTTTCGGATATGATCCTATTTTTCTTGTGAAAGGTGATACAAGAACAATGGCAGAATTGTCAGAAGAAGAAAAGAATCAGATTTCTCATCGCTCGGTTGCGCTAAGACATATCCTTGAATATTTGCAAAAAATAACCAAGTAACGCCGTCGGATAAATTTTTGCCCTTTAGGTGTTTACCTCTTAATGAAGCTCGCTGGGTTGATATTTACTAAAGTTTTCAATCAAACCGCCAACAGGATACATGTTTGTAGTAGGCATCTGCATTTCCTGTGGGTTCATTCTTTCCTGTTCCATTGCTTCAATTCTTGCATTATAATCACTGTTTTTTTGATATTGTTTTACTTTCAAATCCTGATAACAAGAAATCTTTTCACTATTGCCTTCTACTGCACGGCATTTTTCTATGCCTTTATCAAATTCAACTCTTCTTTTATGCCAATAGCCCACTACGTCATTGAACTTTGCCAGACCCTTCGGCTCCTTTACATCAACGTATGCAACTGGTGCAAAATCCTTCCATTGCGGTTCATCAAAACCTTCAAGCGAGATATTCTCATTTGCGCATACCAACAACGGCAGTGACAACATTAATAAAACAATAATCTTTTTCATATTAAAATCCTTTTTTGCATTATAACATTTTTTAACAAATATTGTCTAGAATGGTAAGATTCATGATAATATAAAAAATATGGAATACCAAATTAACGAAAAAGTAAAATATCTGAACAGCATGTTGTGTGAAATTGATAATATGTATCAGACAATATTAATGAAAAAAAGCTTATCTGACAGTGAATATGTTGTTCTTTTTTCAATATTAGAGCTTGGCGAAGGGTGTTTGCAAAAGGATATTGTAAATAACAGTTATATTAATAAAAAAACAACAAATTCAACAATAAAAAAACTCGAAAAAAACGGACTGATAATATTAAAAGCAGGTAAGTATCCTAACATGCATATATATTTAACGGATTCGGGAAAAGAGTTTGTAAAAACTCACATTGTACCTATTGTAAATATGCAGACAAATGTAATGAGCAGCGTCCCTGATTCGGATTATGAAGTTCTGGTTAAATTACATTCCAAGTATATGCAAATTTTTAAAAATGAAATAGAAAAACTTCCAATATAATGCGGACGTAATTCAGTGGTAGAATGCAACCTTCCCAAGGTTGACGTCGCCGGTTCGAGCCCGGTCGTCCGCTTTTTATTTTGGAAAGTAGTATGAATCCGGGCGAGAACCACCAAACAGAGTTTGGTCAGGTTCGAACGCGAGTGAGCAGAGTGCGGAGGATTTTTGCAAAAAAATGTAAGTTCTTTGAAGCAAAATCCGAAGACACGATTTTTGCGAACGAACAAGACAGCCCGGTCGTCCGCTTTTTATTTTGGAAAGTAGTATGAATACGGGCGAGAACCGGCTAACTGGTTTTATTGATTTATCTCTACTCTTTATTAATAAACATACAGTCACCGTAACTGTAAAAACGGTATTTTTCTTTTATAGCTTCTTCATACGCCTTGAATATAAAATCTTTTCCTGCGAGTGCGCTCACAAGCATCAACAATGTTGATTTTGGCAAATGGAAGTTTGTAATCAATTTATCTATAACCTTAAACTCATACGGTGGATAAATAAACAGTTCTGATGCGCTTTTGCAAGCCTTAATGCACCCAAATTGTTTATAAGCGGTTTCAAGAGTCCTGACGGTTGTAGTCCCGACTGCAACAATCTTTTTTCCGTCAGCCTTTGCTCTGTTGATTAAATCAGCTGTTTCCGGTGAGATTTCAAAACTCTCGGAATCCATTTTGTGGTCTAATACATTTTCGCATTTTACGGGTCTGAAAGTTCCTATTCCCACGTTTAGTGTTACGTAACCGATTTGGACTCCTTTATCTGCAAGTTTTTTCAGGATATCCTGCGTAAAATGTAAGCCTGCTGTCGGAGCTGCAACAGAACCTTCATCTTTTGCATAAACCGTCTGATACCTTTCAAAGTCAAGCTTTTTCAGTTCATCACTTGTCATTTTACGTTCGATGTAAGGAGGGAGCGGGATATTGCCGACTCTGTGCAAAATATCCAAAATATCACCCTCGTATATCATTCTGACAAGCCATTTTCCGTCATCAGGAAGAGGCTTAATTACTTCAACAGACAACTCTTCGGCTATCTTAACAACAGTACCCCCTTTTACTCTTTTGGAAGGTTTTATTAAAACCTGCCATTCATTGTTTACCCCTTCTTTTAATAAAAATACCTCAATTTTTGCGCCGGTATCTTTATGTCCGTAAAGCCTTGCCGGAATAACTTTGGTATTATTAAGAATAAGTACGTGTCTGTCGTCAAGCAAATCTACGATATCGTAAAAATGCTTATGTTGAATGGTGTTATTCCCGTTTGCCCCAACCCCAAGAACCATCATACGCGAATTTTCCCGTTTTTCAGCGGGGGTCTGTGCAATCAGTTCTTCCGGCAATGTGTAATCAAATTCTGTAACTAACATAATAATTTTATTATATTACAAACAAATTGATTACTAATTATGCGTATCTTCCAATTTTGTATGTTTCTTCTAAGGATTCAACTTTCAGCAAAACTTTATGTATAAAATTGCGTGGTTTAAAGTTAAGAAGATTTTTTAGCCAGCCTTCTTCTATGTATGTAAAATTTTCATCCTTTGCACACGGATGTTTGTATGTTATCATAGCATCTAATCTGTCAAAAGGTTTGCTGTCTGCTAGGCCTAATGTTGTTTCAACAGGACTTTTTTTCAATATGCTGAAAAAGGAATCAACCTCTTCTTGCGGCAGCTTTTTGTATAAAATTTCTTTTACTTCTTTTTCAACCGAAGCATTGTATTTTGTGTGAAACTTTAAACCCTGAAAATTTATTTGATAATTGTTATTTACTTTCATAAGAATACTCCTTTTTCGGTTATTAAATATGTCCCTTTAAGCCGATAGAAACTACATCTTTATCTATTTGTCTGTTAATTTTGTTCATAAAAACTTTTGGATTTAACATACTGCTTAAGATACCTTCTTCTATATAGCGAAAATGATTTTTACCGTATTCAATCATTGCATCAAGACCATTCTTTAAACCTACGCCTGCACCTAAAATAATATTGTATTCAGAATCGTCATGTCTTGTTTTAAATCTTTCTACGAATTTTTGGTACTGCTCCTTCGGAAGTCTTGAACGGAGAATTTTTAGTGCTGCCGGATCAATTCTTCCTGCTTTGAAGCTTGTTTGATAATTATGGTAATTGTTATAATTATTGTTTATTTGCATATATAAACTCCTTACTATGCTTTTTTACCCAAAATCAATCGTTCTTGTTCATCAAGAGTTTTACAAAGTTTTTTAAAAAACTTTTCTGAACGGTTAAAGACACTCGTAAAGATTGTTTCTTCTTCATACGATTTTGTCATTAGCACACCGGCAGCCGGTTTTTTTTGCTTGAATGTTGCACACAAACGAATACTTTCTTCGGATATTGTATCAATAACTATATCCAATGGAGATTTTTTATATTTATTTATCATACTTTCCTGTATGGAAATAAACTTCCCGGAAGGCATTTTTTCGCTCATTGCAGCCAATGCTCTTGGTGAAAAAGTTACCGCTTTAAAGTTTAGATTTGAAGAGTTGGTTACTTGCATATATATAAAACTCCTATGTTCTGCATAAACACTGTCAAGATTTATTTTTGCCATGAAAAAAGGAACAAGTTTACAAAAATTTACATGTAATCTTGTTCCTGAATTATATTTTGAATTATTTTTCGCTGATTTGTTTTGCGTTAGCTAAATCAATATCGCTGACTTTGTTTTCTTTCTGAGCATCTTCCAGCTCAAGCTGTTTATTAATAATAACAGTCTGTACTACCTGGAAGCAGTTGCTTGCTACAAGGTATAAAAGAACGCCGGCAGGAATAGGAATAATAAAGAAAGTAAAACCTAACATAAGAGGCATGAACGTATTCATTGATTTTTGCATAGCTGCCTGAGCAGGATCCTGATTGGCGTTTTTATTCATTGCCATCATTGCTTTTTGTGACATTACCATAGTCAGCATAAATAATATCAATAATGCAAATACATCCCAGTGGAATGCAGGTTTAACTTCTTTTGTAGGAATTGTGCTTACAAGCAGTCCATCCTTTCTTACGAAAGTCATATTTTCAACTTCTTTAGTATTAACATCAGTTACTGCAATTTCAGCTTTTTCTATTTGGTCAAGCTGGCTGAATTTCAGATTTAAACTATCAAGGCTGACTTTAAAATCAGCAGGTTCTCCAGGATTTAAAGTACCCTGAACTTCAACAGCCTTGTTTGGTTTTTCAATTTTTACATTGTCCATCGGCTCCATATCAGCCTTAAAATAAACTTTTGCAGTTTTGCCTGTCATAAATGAATCATATCTGGAAACACCAAAAACACCGTCATTTGAAATACCGGCAGATGTTTTCATTGTTGCATCAAGTCTTTTGACAAACAAGAATTGAGAGTCTCCCGCCATTGAAATAAATTGAGGGCTCATCAATGTTGAATACAAAAGAATAAATATAGGCATCTGTATAAGGAGCGGAAAACAACCTGCCATCGGATTGAATTTGTGTTCCTTATAGAACTCCATCATTTTTTGCTGCATAACCTGAGGGTTGCTTTTGTATCGTTCCTGAATAGCTTTCATCTTAGGCTGAAGCATTTGCATCGTTCTCATTGAACGCTGCTGTGAAACACCCAAAGGCCACATTGCCGCTCTTACGATAATGGTAAGTAATATGATACCAATGCCGTATCCACCGACAATTGATAACATTTTTAATACTTTGATAGTTAGTGTAATAAAATCCATATCTTCTCTTCCCTGATTTTGTTTTCTGAAATGTACAATAATTGTACTATTCTAAAATACTTAAAACATGAAGTGAAGTCAATTAAGAGAGGAACAAATATTAATTATGTAAATATCAAATGTGTAAATATTAAATGGGTGAATCTAATTTGCCAAACTGTTCAGAAAAATCCTCGTCAACAAGATTAATCAGCGGTAAATTATATTCCTGCGCGAGTTTTTCAACCTTTGGGTCATAGTTTATTGCAAGGGTTTTTACACCGGCTTTTATTCCGATAACATTTGCGTGAAACCTCATCGCAATAAGATATTCTAAATCGGAAATGGTATCAATAATCTCTGTCAAAGATATGCCTTTATTAACACTTATATTATTAGCACCTTTTTCTTTGAGTATCCGTGCAAATTTTTCACAAACTTCCTCATCAATACTTTTTTGCAGTGGCAAAATAACAATGTGTTTATCGGAGAAATGTTTACAAACCTCATCTGCAAGTTTTTTCAAAAACAAATCGTTTACCCCTTTATAGCTTCTTAACTGAACCCCAACCTTTCCTTTGCTGTTTTTTTGAGAGAGTTCAAGTTCAAAAACAGGGTCTTTAACCAACTCCGAGCCTATTCCCCAGTTTTTCAGAAGCTCCTGTGATTTGTTATCTCTTACGGTGATTTTTGAAGCTCTTTTGAGTGCAAATTTTGTTAAAAGCTGACCAAGTTTTGATTTTATTGGTCCAATCCCTTGTGCAAATATTTCCACTTTTTTACCGAAAATGAGCGCAGAATAAATAACTACAAGATAATATAAAAGACTTTTAAAGCTTGTTACGTCCTGTAAAAGACTCCCACCACCGGATATGAGTACATCAGACTCAAGAATTGAAGGCAAAAACTTTAACATACCGCAAGAGGAAACCCCGTGTATATCAGATGTTTTTTCCGGATTTGATGATATAAGCGTTATTTTTTCCGCACCCTTTGATTTCAATTTTTGCGATAGAACGTGAGCGATAGCTTCATCGCCGAAATTATCAAATCCAATGTAGCCAGAAACTACATACTTCATGCTTCCATGTTCTCCATAACGGTTTTTAAATAAGGAATAGACTGGATAGCCCCATAGTTTTGCGTCTGAAGACCTGATACAACAGATGCAAACTTGGTAGCTTCATTTGGTTGATAGCCGTTGGTTATTGCGTATAAAAATCCGCCGTTAAATACATCACCGGAAGCTGTTACATCTATTGCTTTTGATGTGTTATAAAACTCAGTAAAACTTATACTGCCGTTATATCCTGTGTAATAACCATTATCAATGTGGGATTTTATAACAACAATTTTTACACCTCTGTCCCAGAAGTGTTTCATTATTTGTTCTACGGAATCAACTTCATATAACCTTATAGCGTCACCCTTAAGGCTCAAAAATATTATATCCGTATAATCCAGAATCTCTTCAAGAAGTTCTTTGGTATCGCCTGAGCTCATAAAACAAGATGTATAGTTAGGGTCATAAGCTGTAATAACTTCATTTTCCCTTGCTATTCTGAAACTTTCTCGTATGAGCTCTCTTGAACTTGCACTCAACGACTGAACAATTCCTGTTGAATATACAAGTTTAACCTGCTTAATATAATCTTCTGAAATGTCTTCTATATTTAATTTTGTTGCTGCAGTTTTTCGCTTGTAGTATAAGAGTTCTTTTTTATTCTGCGGATTTGCAACTATGTACATACCGTTTTGTTCGTCGTTGGTTTTTATAAGTGAAGTATCTATATTTTCTTTTTGCAAACTCGATAAAATAAACTCACTAAACCCGTCATTTCCGACTTTTGTTACATAACTGACATTTCCACCCATTCTTGATGCTGCAACTGCTGTTGTAACAGTATCTCCGCCAAAATATTTATTCAGAGTCGAGCTTTCTGCTAAACTTCCGTTAGAAGTAAGCTCTATTAAACATTCACCTATAATAACTATATCTGTTTTTTGTTGGTCCATTTTTTATAATCTCTTATTTCTCTCAAAATATCCTTTGTTCTTTGGGTAATAACCTTTGGTTCGAACCCCTGATAGAAATCACGGCCGACACCAACAGCCACAGCCCCTGCTTTAATATAAGTTACAACTTCATTCAACTTTATATTGCCCATAGGAAGAAGTTTTAAAAATGGCATTTGTCTTAATATATCTTCTATGTATCTTACTCCGCCCAGTGCTTCCGTCGGAAATATCTTAATTAACGGAATTCTTGTTTTCCAGGCGCTGTATGCTTCATTTGCGGTTGTAGCTCCTGCAATAAAAGGAACATGTTTATTTTTTGAAATCTTTATCAAACCCATCTGAAAAATAGGAGAAGAAAACATAACTGCACCGCTTTTAAGTGCTGCATCAAGCTGTAAAGATGTAACTATACCGCCTGCACTTACACAAGCAAATTTAGAAACCTCTTTTATCGCTTCGTACATTGAAGGACTTTCTACGTTCAGTTCGACGACCCTGATTCCACCATCGACCAGTGCCTTTGCTGTCTGAATAGCAAAGTCGGCATCAGAACATCTGATTATCGGATAAATTTTATCCTCTGCTATCATTTGAATATAATTATCACTCATTTGTATGTATCCTTTTACTTTAAAATATTATATCATAAAAAGTATATTAATGAATTTAGGGGAATTATGAAACATTTTAAATTTGCTATATTCAGTCTGTTAATTGTACTTCTGTTGAGTTTTACAGCTTATCTGACATATAACTTTGCCGAACCGAAGGCGTATGATTTTATGGTTAAACACGTTATGACGGAACGACTGCCTTTTGACGAAACCAAAAATATCTACGGGCACGACAATGTTGTTCTTGTTGTTATTGACGGAGAATCATTAGAGAAATACCGCTGGCCCTGGAAAAGAGATTTAAACTGCAAAATATTTGATTACTTTAATGAATATGCAAAACCGAAAGTATTTATTCATGACGCAATAGTCACAAGTCTTGACAAAGATTCACCCGAGTCCGATAAAAAGTTTTTTAACTCAATAAGCAAATTCCGTAACCTGGTTGAAGGTTTTTTGTTTAGCGTTAAACCCTTTGACAACGAGGAAAAAGGAAAGGCTTACAACAAACAATTTATAGACAAATACTCAATAAAAAACGCAGAAGCAACAGTTGATTTTCCGCAAATATTTAACAGCGTTCTTACATCCCCCCAGGAATTTCTTGATTCAGTCGAAAACTTTGGTTCAATTTCAATGATTCCCGGTTTTCTGAACGGAAATCCCGTTGATGATACCTACAGAACGGGAATCTATCTTGCTAATTACAACGGTGCGCTTATGCCTTCACTTGCAATGAAAGGTTTTCTGATTACACATAATAATCCTAAAATTATTATTAATAAGGACTCTATAGATTTTCCTGAACTTAATTACAAGATTAAGCATAAAATGTCACCATATATATATACATCAATTGTTCCGATAAGATTTTACAAACGCCTGCCAAACAGCGTATATTCTCACAAACACTACTCGGCAATTGATATTATGGATTCGTATGACAGCATCAAAAACGGTAAGAAACCAAAGATTAGTCCTGAAGTCTTCAAGGATAAATATGTACTACTCGGAGTTAATGACCCGCTAAAAGACGGGCTGAACGATAACAAAAGTTCTCCTGTTGCCGTAAACCATCCTGCTCTCGATATACAGGCTACAAGTTTGGACAATATCATTAACAGAGATTTTATAACAATATTACCTGTCTGGCTAAACATTCTGTTCACACTGATCATAATGCTGATAGTATATTACACCATAAGAACACATCAGTTGGTAAAAGCAGTCAGCTACTCTATTTGCTTTATACTCCTTATACCGGTAATCTCAGCAACTTGCTTTTATTACAGTGTTGTAATAAACACGATTACGCCCGTAGTAATGAGTGTACTGACAATGATTTTGGCATATATTCACAGGTATATCATAGAGGCACGGTCAAAAGAAAAAGTTGAAAAAGCTATGGGCAAATATATGTCCGAAGATGTAATGAAGCGAGTTATACAAAACATTGATAACCTTGGACTTGGAGGTAAAAAAGCAGTCGTTACAGTTCTGTTTTCGGATATAAGAGGCTTTACTTCTATGTCAGAAAAAATGTCTGCACAAGAAGTTTCTCAGCTTTTGAACGAATATTTTTCAGAGATGGAGCCTATTGTTACCAAGTACAACGGAATAATTAACAAATTTATAGGCGACGCCATAATGGCTGTTTTTGGGGAACCGATTCAGGACGAAAATCACCCCATTAACGCTGTGAAGTGCGGATACGAAATGCTGGAAAAAGTCAGCGAGCTTAATAAAAAATGGCAAAATAAAAATAAACCGGCAATTCAAATTGGCGTAGGAATTAATACGGGCGAAGTTTTTGTAGGAAATATCGGTTCTGAAAAACGTATGGAATATACAGTAATCGGTGATACGGTAAATCTTGCAAGCAGATTGGAAAGCTATAATAAAACATACAAGACTTCTATTCTTATAAGCCCGACGACTTATGAATACTCAAAAACTAATCTGTCGGTGAACAAAATTTCCGATGTAGAAATCCGTGGAAAAGCTGAAAAAATTGATATTTTTGAAGTTTTGGATTGTAATTTATAAAATAAAAAATGTGTAAATATTTGTAACAATGTTTGAAATTTTATTAAAGTTTTTTGAATTTGTGCCGTATAACATAGATATATTTGATTCACCCAGAGGACTATAGTATGAACACTGCATACAAATGGTATAGTTATAACAGTAGTATTATCCAATTTTATTCAGGTTATTCTCTTACTAAAGCACCCGAAAGACCTGTTGTTGACTATGTACAGGAAACATATAATCAGACGTTTGATTACTCTGAAGGTAAAATTACATATCAACCTGAAATAAATCTCAACTGAATACAAAAAAGGGATTAACCAAATGAAGAAAAGTAAAATCAGGATTCCTGATTATTTTCCGTTTGCGGTTTTTCGATCGGTCGTCTAAATGAACAGACTCTGTTTGAGCAAACCTCAAATTCGCCGTTCTTTGTTATTTTTTTTAACAAAAGTTCACCACATTCAGGACACGTATTGCCTGTTGGTTCATCCCAGAGTGCGTATGAACAATCAGGATAACGGTTGCACCCAAAGAATATTTTACCGTGCTTCGATTTTTTTTCAATAATAGTTCCGTCTCCGCACTTAGGGCACTTAACCCCTGTTGAGCGGACATATTTTTTGCGATTGCCACATTCTTTGCACTCATAATATTTGCCGTACGGACCTGTTTTCAGACTCATTTGTCCGCCGCATTTGTCACATTTTTCATCAGCAATAACTTCTGTTCCCGAGCCTTCTGTGTTCTCTTCATCACTGGTGCTGTCAAGCTCATTCATATTATTTAATGAAATAATTGTTTTACATTCTGGATAACCTGAGCAGCCAAGGAATTGTGTTCCGAAACGGCTTGTTTTGACAAGCATTACACGTCCGCAATTCGGACATTTTTTGTCACTTTCAATGGTAACTTTTTTAGCCCCTTTCATTACGGATTGAACAACTTCCATAAATGGAGTATAAAACTCTTGTAAAACAACATTCCAGACGGCTTTCTTTTCAGCAATCAGGTCGAGTTTTTCCTCCATGCCTGCAGTAAATTTGTAATCCATAATATTTGAAAACTGTTCTACAAGCTGCTTGCATACTGTTCTTCCCAAAAGTGTCGGAATAAGAGCTTTGTCTTTCTTTTCGACGTATTTTCTTGTCTGAATAACGGTAATAATTGTTGCATAAGTTGACGGACGACCGATACCGTGTTCTTCAAGAGCTTTTACCAATGATGCTTCGTTGTATCTCGGAGGCGGCTGAGTAAAGTGTTGTTTTGGTGTTACTTCTTTGCAAACAACTTTATCACCTTCATTAAGATCAGGAATCTTTGCTTCTTTTTCCTGCTCTTCCTCTTCTGCATCGTTGTATAACTTTAAGAAACCGTCAAATACAACCTTGCTTGTTCCGGCTTTAAGATTATAATCGCCTGCTTTGATATCAATTGTCTTGTTGGCTATGGTTGCAGCCTGCATCTCAGAAGACATAAACTTTTCCCAGATAAGTTTATATAATCTGTACTGGTCATTATCCAAATACGGCTTAAGACTTTCCGGAGTTCTGTTCGGATAAGAAGGTCTTATAGCTTCGTGTGCATCCTGAACATTTTGTTTGCCTTTTACATAAATATTTGTTTTTTCGGGATAATATTCTTTTCCGTAGTTATTTAAGATAAAATCTTTAGCTGCTGCGTGCGCATCATCTGAAATACGAACACTGTCAGTTCTCATATAAGTAATCAATCCGACAGGAGTTCCGTCGATTTCCATACCTTCATAAAGTTTTTGTGCTACCTGCATTGTTTTTTGTACACCGAAACCGAGTTTTGTACTTGCGGCTCTTTGCAGGGTTGAAGTTATAAAAGGTGCCGTCGGTTTGCGTTTTGTTTCTTTTTTTGTAACTTTTTCAACAATACATTCTGTTTGTGGATTAAGAAGAACCTCTTTTATTTTTGTTGCGGCTTCTTCATTGTTTATATCAAATTTCTTCCCTTTATACTTATTAACTTCTGCCTCAAAGAGCTTTCCGTCTTTATCCATTATTGTGTGGATTGACCAGTATTCTTTCGGAACGAATGCTTCAATCTCTTCTTCTCTTTCACAAATCATACGTAGAGCAACAGACTGAACACGACCTGCTGAGAGGTGATAATTACCCAATTGTTTCCAGAGAACGGGCGACAATTTATAACCAACAAGTTTATCAAGAATTTGTCTTGTCTGTTGAGCTTTAACCCTGTCCATATCAATTTCTCTTGAATGTTCAACAGCGTATTTAACAGCCTTTGGAGTGATTTCGTTAAACTCGATTCTCTGAACCTTATTATCTTCTACCGGCAACAATTCTCTGACGTGCCACGCAATAGCTTCTCCCTCACGGTCAGGGTCTGATGCAAGCAGAACTCTGTCAGAGCGTTTTGCAAGCTCACTCAGTTTTGTAACAACTTTTTTCTTATCCGGAATAATTACATAAGTCGGCTTAAATCCGTTATGCACATCAAAACCCAGAATATTATCAGGCAGGTTTCTTACATGACCGAAACTTGCTTCAATTTGGTACCCGTCTCCCAATATCTTTTTAATAGTCTTAGATTTTGCAGGTGACTCGACTATTACCAAAACTTTTTCTTTTTTCGATTTTTCTTGTTTTTCTGTAACCGCTGCCGTCATTCTTATTTACTTAATCCTTTATACCTGTCTCCGTCTGTTTGTTCAATAAAACCTTCGAGTTCCATAATAGTCAGGGTTTTTAAAAGTTCATCAGTATTCATGCCTGTTTTTGCTTGAATTTCATCAAAACCCAAAGGTTCAATTCTTATTATATCAGAAATTATTTTATATACATGATTTTGTTCCAAATCAGGATTGTTTGTACATTTTAAAGGTGCTGAACTTTCTTTTATTATTTGCCAGTTAAGTGTGTTCAAAACATCTTCCCCTGAAGTTACCATTGTTGCTCCATTTTTAAGTAGCTTATAAACACCTTCCGTATTTTTATTATTAATTGAACCCGGAATACACATCAGCTCTCTGCCCTGTTCCAGGGTTAAATTTGCAGATATTAAAGCTCCGCTTTTAAGTGCAGCTTCCCCGACAACCGTTCCGTAAGAAAGTCCCGTAACTATTCTGTTCCTTTGAGGGAATCTGAATTTTATCGGTTCAAACGTCGGGTAATATTCAGTAACAACAGCACCGTACCCGCGTTCAAGTTTGTCGTACAAATCTTTGTTTGAAGCAGGGTATTTATAATCAAAACCGCTTGCAATTACACCTATTGTTTTAAGGTTATTTTCAATAGCAGCCCTGTGAGAAGCCGCATCTATGCCTTCTGCAAGACCTGACACGATACAAATATCAGTATTTCTGAAATCGCTGATAATTTTTCTTATACTGTCTTTACCATTTGTACTGGCTCTTCTTGAACCGACAAATGCAACGGTTCTTTCTAAATTACAGGAAAACAAATCCCCTTTATAATAAAGAACCATCGGAGGGTTATAAATTTCTCTCAGCATCTTTGGATAACGTTCATCATCAAACGTTATAACTTTTATCCCTCTTCTTTCGACTTCTTCCATTGTTTTCTCAATGTTTACTTTGTCACGCAGCCGCAAAAAAGTTTCGGCTTTCTTTATATTTACCCCTTCAATTTCTGTCAGGTCTTTTCTTGAACAATCAAAAGCACGTTCAATGTCACCGAAATACTCATAAATATTACGGACAAATGCAGAATCAATTTGCTCTATGGAAGAAAGTCCAATCCAAAACTTCTGTTTCATAAAAAAGATTTTAGCATTAAAAGTTATTTATGCAACGAAAGTTTTCCCCCCAAATCAGCAACTGCTTCTTTGACAGCATTAATAAATTTTGCTTTGATATCCGATTTATTTGTTGCTTCTGTTTCTTCTGCGAAAAAAGAACTATTACCCATAGGGCGGAATAATTTCTTAAAAAAACTTAGTGTTTTTCCCAGTGGCATAACATCGATGTCAACAAATGTCGCACCGGGGCTGCTAGCATCATAACAAGACGTTATTCTTATGTCGTATTTATCGCCAAGTTCTCTCAGTTTTTTCATGTTACCTCTAATTAAGAGTTCTCTGTCAATAGTGGAAACATTGGTAAAATTTAATCCCTTAAAGCTATGAGAATAATTATTTGTTGGTTGAACTTGCATTATTAACTCCTTACATTGATTTTCTAAACACTATACACTTGATAAAACCGAAAAAATTTTTTTTGCTATTTCGGTTTATAAAATTTTACAATACGGTATGCAGATTAATATTCTATTATATTTTGGATTTAACTCTGTCAATAAGTTTTTGAACATTATCCTTTTCTTCATCAGGAATATCAAAGTCAAGATAATTTTCAAAGTATTCTATTGCATCTTCATAATCTTCTCTTGCAAGGAAGAGTATGCCGACTTTTTTGTATGCATGAAGGAATTTATCATTTACGGCAATCGCTTTTAAGTAGTTTGAGATTGCTTTATCTATTTCATTATTTGCTTCATAGGCTTGAGCTAGTGCATAATATATAAGCTCATTATTTTGATTCTGCTCATAAGCAAGTACGTTTTCAAAGTTATCGATGGCAATATCGTAATCTCCAAGTTCAAAATATATGTGCCCCAAATCATAATACGCATCGTAGTTGTCAGGTTCTCCGTCCAAAACCCTTTCCAGCTCAACAATAGCATCTTCCCATCTTTGGTCTTCTATATAAACCCTTGCAAGCAGATGTGCTATTGTTAAATTGTCCTGAAGCTCATAACTTCCTCTCTGCAGAGTTCCTACTGCAGACGCTATATCACCGGTTTTGTAATACAAATCAGAAAGGTTAATATAAGCCTGTGCAAGTTCAGGGTCCAGTTCTATTGCACGAACATAACACTTTTCAGCATGTTCAAAATCACCTACGCATGAATATGCTACACCCATATTATTGTAAACATCAGCATTATCCGGTTCTGTTTCAAGAACCGAACTAAAAGCATCTATTGACTCTTTATACTTCTTTTCGCTGAAAAGCGACATTGCTTTTTCTATTTTTTCGGACATTACAAATCACCGTCTTTCGTATCTACATTATGGATTATAGTTTTAACATTTCCTTCTGCCGTAAAGTCTTTTGGGTTCATTGTCATTCTGATTTTATCGGCTATAATATCTTTTTCCTGCTGAATAATCTTTGAACGACCTACAAAATATACAAGATTTGGTTTGTTTGTCTTAGGATCAGGGAATACGGAAACCTTCGGACCCTGCGCAAAGTAATCCTCATACCATATTTTTACGTGACCGCTTCCTATGTATGAATTCTGTCGTTTGTGGTATTGCTGGTAATCTGAGTGAATGGTAAGTTTTTTACCTTCTTCAGAGATGGCAATAGTTTTTGTATTTCCTTCAACACTCATTTCGTCGGTTATAGCATTATAGACAAAATGATGTCCTTCAGATTCGTTTTGTTCCTGCTTAACTCTGGCATTACCAAATAGGTCGATTTTCTTAACCCCGCCTTTTTCGTCCGCTACGATAACAGCTTTGTCAGAGTATGTATCAATATCTTTGTATTTCATTGTTACGGCACCTGTTGCAACCATAACGTTGCTATTTGTATCATATTCCTGAACGTCTGCGTTTATGATAATTATCGGTGTATTTCCTTCTGTGATTACAGATTGGGTTTCGCCTTCCGCTCTGACAATTTTGTTAATAAGAGATACCTGCAAAATGTTTGATTTAACTTCACGTTTCTTGTTTCCGTTAATCTCTACCGCAAACGGTTTGTCATAAAAAGTTGCAGTATCCAGTTTGTTGTTACGCCTGATTGTTACATCAGCTTTATCACTTTGTACTGTCAGGTTATCAAGTTTAACTTTTACATCACCGTTAAGTTTAATTTTACGTTCAGAATCAGAAAAAACCTGAGATTTTGACTCAATTTCCAAGTCGGAAGCAATAACACCGATCCCGATAACTGTAAAAATTATTCCTAATATTATTAAAAGTTTTTTCATCTTTTTCCTTTCATTATTTAAGAGCTTATTTTTTCTTTTTCTCAAATACTTTTGTTACTGTTTTTCCTTTAATTTTGAATTTATCATATCCCGGGCTGATAATACATTTTTCAGCAGTAGATACAAGCTCATCGTCTTTTTTTATTATGACATGACCGTCAGCAATCGTTTCTTTATCGCCTCCTGACCAGATAAGCTTGTCCGTTTTAAGAGAAATACCGTTTTTCAGGACAATATATGTGTTTTCAAACAATGTAATTACGCCGGTATTTTCATCGTATGTTCCTTTTGATGACTGAAAACTCATATATACTTCATTGTCTTTATAAAAATTACCGATTACATTGTTTAAAGTTGCCAAACTGTGGTCATTGCTATAATGCCCATTTTCGCCGTATATTTCAAAATACTTTGTTCTTTCTTTTGTTTCTGTGATAATTATACCGATAGCATCAACCTTCTGTTCATTTTCCTTGTTCTTAAGCTGGGCACGGTTAAAGTTGGCAGTTATGATTCCTGCATAAATAAAAGCCCAAAGCATTACAAAGACCACGGCTAATATCGCTATTACGTATGCCTTTTTTTTCTTGTCAAAGCTTTGAAATTTTTCGTATAATTTTACGGCAAATTTTTTTAATTTTTCCATAGTAAATATTCTACCACATAATTTGTACAATAACCCATTTGTGTAAATTTATGTGTATTTTAACTAAATATTAATTAATGATTAATTTTCCTTGATTTTTTAAAAATAGCATTAAGATATATATATACGGAGTTAAAAATATGATTAATTTTGAAAAATTTACTAATTATTCTCAGGAAATAATCTTTGCGGCAAACGCTAAAAAAGATTTTTACAAGAATACGGAAGTGCAACCTGAACATATTGTTATGGCAATGATTGAAGATAAAGGAATTGCCAAAGATTATTTGGAAGAATTAAAACTTTTAAATCAGAATTTTATTAACGCAATTGTTAGTAAAATTAAAGAGTTTCCGACAATTTCAGGCGCTCCGGCCGGACAGCAGGTGTTCTTGTCACGTGATACAAATGCACTTTTAGAGATTGCTACTCAGGAAGCTCAAAACCTGAAAGACGAGTTCATCGGAATTGAATGTATTTTAATTGCTATGACTAAACTTGAAGGAGTAAATATAACAACTCTTTTGAAAAGGTTTGGTGTAACTACCAACTCCGTTTTAAACGCTATGAAAAAAATAAGAGGTAATAAAAAAGTGGATACTAAAAACGCAGAAGAAAATATGAAGGCTTTGGAAAAATATTCAACAGACTTAACAGAACGTGCACGTAAAGGTAAATTAGACCCAGTAATCGGACGTGACGAAGAAGTCAGAAGAATTATTCAGGTCTTGAACAGACGTACTAAAAATAACCCTGTCTTAATCGGTGAGCCTGGGGTTGGTAAAACTGCTATTGTCGAAGGTTTGGCTCAGAGAATTATCCGTGGTGATGTTCCTGAAAGCCTAAAAGAAGTAAAATTAATCTCTCTTGATTTGGGTGCACTTGTTGCAGGGGCAAAATTCAGAGGTGAGTTTGAAGAAAGACTTAAAGCAGTTCTAAAAGAAGTTCAGGAATCAAACGGCGAGATTGTTATGTTTATTGATGAACTTCATACCGTAGTCGGCGCAGGCGCAACAGAAGGTTCAATGGACGCAGGAAATCTTCTTAAACCGATGCTTGCGAGAGGTGAGCTCAGAACAATCGGTGCAACAACTGTAAACGAATATCGTAAATACATAGAAAAAGATCCGGCGCTTGAAAGACGTTTCCAGCCTGTTTTGGTTGATGAGCCTTCAGTTGAAGATACAATCTCAATTTTAAGAGGTCTTAAAGGCAAATATGAAGTTCACCACGGAGTTCGTATATTAGACAGTGCTCTTATAGCAGCTGCTCAACTCTCTGACAGATATATTACTGACAGATTTTTACCGGATAAAGCTATCGACTTAATTGACGAAGCAGCTTCGGCTCTTCGCATTGAGATAGATTCCATGCCGGAAGAAATCGATGTTATGATGAGGCAAAAAATTCAGTTGGAAATTGAAAGAGAAGCTCTGAAAAAAGAAACTTCTCCTGAAAGTATCGCTAAAATCGATAAACTGACTTCCGAAATCGATGAACTTAACGGCAAAATTGATACCCTAAAAGCTCAGTGGGAAGTAGAGAAAAACTCTATTACCGGTGAAGCAGGAATCAAAGAAGAAATAGACAAAGTTAAAACAAAAATTGCGGAGGCTGAACGTAACACAGATTTACAAACTGCAGCTGAGCTTAAATACGGAAAATTGATGGAGTTGGAAAAGAAACTTCAGTCAATCCAGGGCAAAGAAAAAAGTGAAAACCGTCTTTTGAAAGAAGAAATTGACGGCGATGACATTGCTGCAATCGTTTCTAAGTGGACAGGTATTCCTGTTACAAAACTTGTTGAATCAGAAATGCAAAAACTTCTTCGTATGGAAGACGTTTTACATAAACGCTTAATCGGTCAGGAAGAAGCTGTCGATACGGTTTCTGACGCTATCCGTCGTGCACGTTCAGGTTTGAAAGACCCGAAACGTCCTATCGGTACCTTTATTTTCCTCGGACCGACAGGTGTTGGTAAAACCGAACTGGCAAAAACACTTGCAGAGTTCCTGTTCAATGACGAGGAAGCTATTGTAAGAATCGATATGTCAGAATATATGGAAAAACATAATGTTGCAAGATTGGTTGGAGCTCCTCCGGGATACGTAGGCTACGAAGAAGGCGGACAATTAACCGAAGCCGTAAGACGTAAACCATATTCAGTTGTACTTTTTGATGAGATTGAAAAAGCTCATCCTGATGTATTCAATATTATGCTTCAAATATTTGATGACGGTCGTTTGACTGACTCTAAGGGCAGAACTGTTGATTTCAAAAACACGGTTATCATCATGACTTCAAATATCGGAAGCGATATTATTCTGGAAGATTCTCTGAATAATCCGAACGGAAACTTTGATGACACAAAAGAAAAAGTTAATGCAGTAATGAGAGAACGCTTTAAACCAGAGTTTTTAAACAGAGTCGATGAAACAATTTTCTTCAAAGGCTTAACAATGGCTCAGCTATCATCAATTGTTGATATTCAGATAGAAAACTTAAGAAAACTTCTTAAAGACCACAATATGACATGCGAAATAACAGATGATGCAAAAGAACTTCTGGCACGCAGAGGATTTAATCCAATTTATGGTGCAAGACCTCTTAAACGTGTAATCAGACAATTGGTTGAAAATCCATTATCCAAACTTATTTTGAGCCAAAAATTCATCGATGGCGACTGCATAAAAATTGATACCAATGACGATGAAATATCTTTCACAAAAGGATAAGCAAATAATTTATAAAAACAAGTTTTGGCTGTAAGGAAGAAACCTTACAGCCAAATTTAATTTATAATCAGACAGAAATTCCTGCTCTGGTTAAAACGTTGTATGATTTTTTTGTTTTTGATAAAATAAGTTCGTGTGGAGTGTATGGATGTTGATAATAACTTTGTAACAAAATGTTAAAATCATGCTTTTTCACTAGCAAAAATTTTTATTTACATGATTTCTATTAGTAAGTACCATATGGGGTTTGTATGATAAAAGAAGTAAACTTATCAGATAAAATTATAAGCTTCAGGCAAAATGAAATCACCAAAAAGCCCGACAAACATGATGAGTCTGAAATCGTTCCGAATACCTTAAAAACAAGGGTATTACAGAAATATGACAAGACTCTGAATGCTATTACAGAATACCCCGTCAAAGGTCTGAAAGGTGATGTTAATTCTGATTTTTACGAATTTTTATCAATGGGAATTATTCCATACATTGTCGGCAGCGGTATGTTTATGGCAATGTTTAACCTAATCAATAAACACCTTACTCCCAAAGCTTCTCTCAGAGGTAAAAAAATGGGATTGGGTGTTATTTTTTACGGTATAGGAAAGACCCTGTCCAATGATTTTGTAACAAGACCTGTAAAATGGGGAACAGGGGTTGATATAGAACTGCCTTACAGGAATATATATTGCACACTTCCTACAAAACCCGGTGCAGATGCTGAAATTGATCACAAACATCAGCAAAGAAAAGTTTATGACAGTATAGAATTCTTCAGAAAAGATTTAATCGCAAAAGACCCTAAATATGGCGTAAAATACTATGACGAAATTGCAAAAAAACTCGGAATGGGAGAGAACTTAAACGATTCAGTAACAGAAACAACCCCTATCATACAAAGCATTGTTGCATCGACAAAAACTGCTAAAAGTTTATCTTCATACTGCTGGGCAGCAGTCGGAGTTTGCATTGCAGTTCAGGACTGCTGGGCAGAATTCTTTAAGGCATTCTCTGACAGACCTAAATATATTACCAAAAACGGAGAAAGCTTCTTCTCAAAAGTCGGTGGTAAACTCGCAAACACAGCTAAAAATGCCTTAAATTTATCCCAAACTTTTGTAAAAACCTTAGGCAAGGCATGCAAAACCCTATCTCTGGGAGAAGAAGGCTCCAGAGGCTTTAAAAAACACTGGGGTAAGGCTTGGTTACTCTTTACCCTTGCACTGACCATCGGTTCAACATACAACGTAATCCACAGAGCAAAACAAATGGGAAAACTCGCAAACAAAGATTTGATTAATAAAAATCAGGAAAGTACGGTGATTTAAGATGGCTATAACTCCTGTACAACCGAATATCAAACATAATACAACTTATAGGGATGCTAAAAAACCTATTAAGACAACAAACCTTGTTCATCCGCAAATCGCACAAGGACATCTTGTTCATGATTCTTTGCTTGCCATTCCCAAATTTTGGTGCAAAGATATCGCTTACGATCTGAAAGCCGTAAAAGACGGTTTCAGCGGAAAAGCTAAAGACCATCAGACAGGACGATTAAATGATGTCGGATTAAAACTGGGCGGTATCGGAATTGCTACATATTTGGCAACTCAAACATCTGACCCTAAAATGAGAGTTATGGAATATGTAGGCTTAGGAACGTTCCTTGCCTGCATGTCATTATATCCGATGATAGCAATAAACACTCCGTCAAGACTGGTTCAGGGATATGATATCGGCAAAAAATACATTGACGATCAGGGACGCAAGAAATCAGTATTTCAGGATGGTAACTACATTCCATATGATATGTACAGAGGCGAGTATGATGGCGAAAATCTTGATATCATCGGCGACAGAATGGGAATTCCGCGCAACATCAAGAATCGTCATGAGCTTATCAAAGAACAAATGAGAAAAATTGCAATCCAGAATAACACATTATGGATGCTAGGCGCAGGTTTTGCAACACCGGTTATGACTGCTCTTATGTGCAGCGGTTTAGAGCATGTGCTTTCTCCTGTTCTGGAAAAATTCCGAAACGGCAGAGCAAACTCCAAAATAAGCGATTTGCTTGAAAAAACACAACAAATGACGCTTAATGTTGATGAAATTATTAATAACGGTCTGAACAAAAAAGTTGAAAAGCTTTTAAAAGAATACAAAGACAAAGAACTTCCGAAAGAAAAATTTGAAGAACTTGTAAGAATGTTATCAAAAGAAACAGATGACAATCTTACAAAAGGTATAACTGAAGACCTCGATAAATTATTTAAAAGCGAAAAAAATGCTTTTGTTCTCGGAAATGATTTCATCGATGAAGTCAACAAAGTTATCGATTCTGCCTCTAACGGAAGAAACAGCGAAACTTTTGCAGATATCTTTAAACCTTCACGTGTCGAACTGGAGGACACTATTGCAAAAACAGGTTCTGACGGTAAATATATAAATGCTGAGCAGCTGGATAAATTAAAAACAGAGCTGAAAAATATTTTTGAAAGAAAAATAGAAGCAAGTTCCGGAAATAAAGAATTCCTCCGTATGCAGGAATATACGATTATAGATAATATCTCAAAACTTATCCAAAAAACACCTTCATCTTTTGTAAGCAAAAAAAGCATGAAAGAGGTTATAAATTTTGCAAGAGTTCTTGGCGAATTCAAAGCAAATAACAGAGCATTAGACAGGTGCAAGTCCGTCAAAGTTGAACACTCTCCCGAAACAATGCTTGCACGTTCATACAAAAAATTTGAAAATGCATTGTTTAGTGCACTTGATATAAAATTCGGCGAACTTAAGCAAATGAAAGAATCAGAAGCTTTCACAAAAGAGATTATTGAAAAGAAAATTCAGGCACTTGTAAGCAATGAAGCAAAATACAAAAAAACAGTTGCAAAATTAGCAAAAATTATGGCAACTACAGAGGTAAGGCTTCACGGAAAATCTGCAACCGAATCACACATAAAGAATTTGATTTCCGCTTATGAAAATAATTATAACAATACCGCAAAAAGAATAAATAATATAAGCAACAGCCATTTTACCAACACAATCAACAGACTTATCAAAGAAGATATCAACAATAACCTTGAAAACACAGTAAAATCAAGAGAAGATTTGTTTGATATCATTGACGGACTGAAAGAACCTTTTAAAGCAACCGTGACAGAAAATGAAAATTACGGAGAAAACAAAATGCAGTGTGCCCGTGAATACTCAAAAGGGGTCGGTTCTTCAAAACGTATGTCAATATCACGTATTATTGACAGAATACAGGGCGTTGAGAACAGCCAGCGTCGTATGCTTCACGCTCTTGATGTATTTAAACGTGAGATTCCGAAAGATGAATACGGCAAACATCTGAACGCAGCACTAAAAGACATTCTTTTACAGGCAACATCTGCTGACCATACCCTTAAATTAAATACAGAAAACAACCCGAAATACTATCAGGATTTAATGGCTGAAGGCTGGACAAAAGCTCTTAATGATACTACAAAAAAATCAATTCAGTCAGCCGGAGATGTAACAAAGGGTAGTGTATATGAAAGATTTGTAAAATACATCGAAAGATTCAGAAATATAATGGGGCAAAATAACATTGACTTCAAAAAACCGGGTCACAGATTTGGCAAAGAGATAAAGAATTTCTACGGACCTGATTCAATTACCCTTATGCAGAAGTTTAACCTTGTTGCACAAAATCCGATAGATTTCTTTAAAAAGGCTGCAAAAACAAGATTTGAAAATCAGAAATGGTTGAGAATTGCATCAGGAATTGGCGGAGTAGTTATTGGTGCAACTGTTTTGGCACAATTCAGCTTCGGCAAGATTAAAAATCCCCACAACATACAAAAGCAGGTGAATGATGATACTATCAGTTAACAGAACAGGTTTTAACAGAATAACTAATTATACGGCATTCCATGGTGAATACCATACTTCTCCTGTCAAAAACGAAACAAAAGACAACAAGGTTTCTGAAAAGTACCTCGATAATCTTGCTATGATTAACGCACCTGCCGTAAAAAAAGTTGATAACAAAAAAGCAGAAAATAAACCTTACAAGAATAATCTTCGCTCAATGATACAAAATAATGAATCAGTTATGCTGGCAATCGTTCCGAGAATTTTTAATGCAAAAGATTTGAACGGTGATGACAGAATATCAATAAAAAGCGGCGAACAGGTAGGAACATTTTTAAACGCAATCGACAGACTCGACGAGCTGAAAGCTGACGGATTTAATACTATACACGTACTTCCTATCCACCCTACCGGCAAGAAAAATGCTATGGGAACAGCAGGCTCTCTGTATTCACCGTTAAAATTTATTGAAGATAACGGAGATTTAGCTATTGACCCGATGCTAATTGAACCGAATGACCCGAGAACTCCAAAAGAACAGTTTAAAGCATTTATTGATGAATGTCATAAACGCAATATTAAAGTTATGCTTGACTTACCAAGCTGTGCATCGGTTGAACTTTTTGAAAACGAACCGGAGCTTATGGCATTTGGCAGAAACGGTGAAGATAAAACTCCTCAGGGCTGGGAAGATATCAGAATGTTTGAGCCCTGGGCAGATATTACAAAAAGGACTCTGAACCCCGCTTTATACGAAATGCACAGACAATACGTTGATGCTTGTATAGATTTGGGTATTGACGGAATAAGAGCAGACGTTGCACGTGCGAAACCGACAGAGTTTTGGGATAAATTAATAACATATTCTCATACAAAAGACCCTGAATTTGGTTGGCTTGCAGAAAGCTATACGTATGAGTGTGCGTCTCCTATGATAAATATGCCCTTCGACAGACCCGAAGATTTATTAAATGCAGGTTTTGACGAATATTACGGGCAATATCACATTTTCCACGACTGGAGAAGTGCAACTGAGTTTAATGATTATATAAAATCTAACCTTGATATGTCTCACAGACTTCCGGCAGGAAAATCAGTAATCGGTTCTTTTCTGACACACGATGATGTTTCATCAATGTTACACGGCGGAGAGAACTTCTGTAAAATGACAACTGTTCTCCAATCTACAATCCCGATGTGCAATCCGTATTTTGTAGATGGTTTCCAGACAGGTGATTATTATGATTACAAGTACAGAGATACAATCGATCCTGAAACACGCACTGACAGAAAAGAATCAAATGAACACCGTTTCCACCTTGCAATTTTCAACCTGGCAAGAAAACCAGGAGGAGAACATCCTGATATAGAACGTGTAATTCAGGGCTGTGCAAAAATGAGAGCGGAAAATCTGGATGTTTTGGCTGATCCTCATTCAAGCTTCATAGAGCTGGACAAAAGAGAAGATATGAATGACCAGATTATTACTTTCGCAAGACATAACAATGGCAGAACAATCCTGGTTGTCGCAAACAAAAATCCGAACAGAAATGTAACAGGAATAATTGAGATTCCGGGGCTTAAGAAAGAACAAAAACTTGTAAATATGGTTCCTGAATACGGTGAAAAAAGTACATTCCAGACCGGGGACAACGAATTAAAGGTAAACCTTGCACCTGCCGATGCGTACGTGTTTGAAATAGATACACCATATCTTGAATCAGACAGAAAAGAACACGCTTACAGACAAAAATAAATATTGTAATACAAGTTTAGTCAATGTAGCATTTAGGGTCTTCTCCGGTAACACCGGCATAAAGTTCCAGGAATTGTTTTGAAGGACTCATATTTATTTTTGTGATTAAAACTTCTTCTATCTGGAAAAACCCTACTTCTGCAGACATTTCAATATCAATTCGGATCGGCTTCTTTTCACCTCTGTGAATACTTATTCTGTCGATTGCATTTGCAGAATATTTATGAATATCTCCGACTTTTGGAGTTGTGTTGATTGCAAGAGGAATTTTTGCTCTGCCTTTAGTCATATCGCAACCGTCAGCGATAAGAATAATACCCGCTTCAATAGAATGGATTCTTCTTGAAGCCATATGTCCTATAATAGCTTCTATAGCAACAGATTTTATGACGGTTCTCCGATGTAAATCATCAGGGAAAATATGCATAACTGCTCTTTCCAAAATTGGTTTAGCCAGTGTGACAGACATTTGCTCATGACCTTCACGGCCTATCATCATACCCAAATCATGCATAAGCCCTGCAAGAATAACAGCACACATACTGTCTTCAAAACAGCCTATTTCTTCTGCTTCTAGTGATGTTTTAATACCACTCTCGTGTATAATATTGAGCATTTTAATAGCATTTGCCGTTACCTGACGCATATGAACAGGACCGTGGTCATTGTACCCCAGACGTTTTATTGAAACATTGTTTGCATAATCCTGCATTTCCTGTAATTCTGCATCATTAAAAAGATAATTTACAAGCTCCAGGCACTTGGGGTGATTCTGCAAACGTTTCAAAATTTTTGATTCTATTGAAACTTCTTTTACCGACTTCATCATACTATCATTTTAACATACAATTTCATTCTTTCAATAAAACTACGGAAAACATTAAAACAAAAAGAACAAATAAGACAAAATATAAACAAAAATAAAAATATTGCCATATATTAAAAATATGATATGATTATATTAGGTTTAGATAGTGTGAGAATTTTTAATTTTTCCATTATATTTGAACTGACTAATATAAATAAATGATTTAATCGGCGGGAAATCGTTGTATATTTAATTATGTATTAGTATAAAAGAGAGTTTTTATAGTTAGAAGTAATGAGTAAACATAATATTATGAAGGAATTAGATTCAGAAACTATGACACTTACGGCGGAAGATTATCAAAAGAACTTTTCAGTCCGTAAAAAAAGGGGAAAACACCCTGCAAAATGGTATTGTTTATTGATTACTGTGCTAGTTATTATCTGTGCAGGAATCTTTATGGCAGCACCAAAAATAACTTGTTTGGAAGCAGGAGAAACCATATCAATTACTGCTTCTCCAATAGCTGCAACTGCCGGCAAAAAGGATGTAATCTCAATACCAACAGGAATTGTTAAAGCGAATCCGTTTGTGCCGTACAGAAGTCTTGGAAATGAAATAAAACGACCAACAGAGCTGATAAACGATATTCCGAAGTTTGACCTTATTGCTCCTCCTGAAAAACTTGCTGCAGATTCAGACGCAGAAAAAATTCTCAGCACAACAATTTCAGGTATCTTGTACGATAAGTACAGTCCTACGGCAATAATAAAAATTGACGGAAATGACTATTTGGTAAAAAAAGGCGACAAAGTTAATAAGTTTACAGTTATTGCAATCGAAAAAGACAGCGTAACCGTAAAATTAGGAAATAATACCTATAAAGCCGGAATTGGCGAATTGTTAACCGATAGTTCGGTAAATTATAATGACGTTTCAAACTTAAATAAGAAATTCGGAGGAGAAAGACGATGAAGCATAATCATATAAAAGGTTTATTATCAGCAGCGTTATTATTAGCGTTTACCGTGCCTTCGGCAACGGCTTATTCGTCATATAACAGCAAATATAGTGCTAATACATTGCCGCAGCAAGCATCAACAGTTATTTCTGGTGATGTAAACTTAACAAAAGGTAATGAAAAGATTAACTTAAGCCTTCGCGATTCTGATGTAAAACAGGTTTTAAGAATGTTTGCCGACAAAGCAGGAATGAACATTGTATTTCATTCATCAGTAAACGGCAAAATTACATTAGACCTTGTTGATATGCCGATTAACGATGCTTTTTCCCTGGTTCTTCAGGTAAGCGGACTGAATTATTACTCAAAAGATAATACCTTAGTTATCATATCAAAAGACAATACTGACAATGCCTCTTTCTCAAGACAGGAAATGATGGTTTTCCCTGTTCAGTATGTTAGTGCATCAAGCATTGCAGATTTCTTAAACAAAAATGTTTTTGCAATGAAAAAAGCAGGTATGTCAAGTGTAGAAGCTGCAACAGTTAATTCAGCAACAAACGAAGTAATTGTATTTGGTATGCCGTCTGATGCTGAGATTGTAAGAAAAGTTATATCGCAGCTCGATAAAGAACCTATAAGCAAAACATATACTCTTAGCCATACAACGCCAAGAGAAATGGCTAATATGATTTGTAATATGCTATTACCGGCACATGGTTCCAATAATTCCAGTGGCGGCAGCGGTTCAGATAGTTTTGGAAGGATAACAGGCGGTGCTTCCTCAACAAGTAACGACGCAGTTACAAATGTTGTTTTGGGAGAGGGGGTTGTTGCTTGTCAAACAACACAAAAAGCTTCGTCAAATGCAAGCGGTAATATTGCATTTGATGCACAGAATATTGCTATTGCATACTACCAATCTCGTGGTGCAGTCATGATGATTGGCGGTTCTGTTGCTCAACAAAATTTAGTTGAAGAATTCATTAAAGCAAACGATATAAAACAACGTCAGGCATATCTGGAACTGTCAATTGTTGAACTTAATGAGGACGGAAGTAAAGAATTCCAAAACAATTGGAGTCTTCAGTCACAAAACTGGGGAGTAACTTTTAATAATGGCAGAACAACCGGAGGCAGACCCGCATCACCTACACCAACCTGGTATGATACAACAAGGTATGAATGGGTTGACGGTAAATGGAGTGCTGATGGTAGTACATATACACCATCAAAATTCTATGCAATACCAGGCAAACAGCAGGGATTATATAATGCCGGCCCATACATTTCATGGCAGATGAATTATCTTATTGAGAATAAAAAAGGCAGAGTTCTTGCAAATCCGAAAATTTTAATAACAAACGGACAACAATCTACTATAGATTTAACCGAAGATTATGTTGAAAAAGTAACTTCTGAGTTCTTGTCTTCTACTTCTACCGGAGCAGGAGCTTCAGGTTCTGTTCAAAAAACATACACAATAGGGGATGATAAGGGTATTAAAATATCATTAATACCGTTCATATCTCCCGATGGTTATGTAACAATGAATATTAAACCTGAATATTCTACAGAAGCAGGCAGAGAATATTCAACAAATACAGATGGTACGAAAGATGTTGCAGCTACTTTATTGAACAGAAGAAAATTAGATTTGAAAAATGTAAGAATTAAAGATGGTGAGACTTTAGTAATCGGCGGCTTAATAAGAGAATCAGAAGATAAAATTGTTCAAAAAATTCCTGTATTGGGAGATTTACCGCTAGTTGGTGCAGCTTTCAGATCAACATCTTCCAAAAAGGTAAAAACGGAACTTGTTATAATGATTACACCAAAAATTATTAATGACGGAGAGGGTACCGTTGCGGATAGCTTGTAATGTCTAATCAACTGGAAAAATTAAAAAACAGTATAAACAAAGAATATGTTAAGCAATTTGAATCAAACCTGATGAAAACATCAGGTTTTATTCCAGTGGACAAAAGACAAAATAATTTTTACGTAATACTTAACAAAGAATACACGAATAATAAAAACTCTATCTCAGGAATTATTCAGGAAAAACTTGGAGAAGTCGTTCCTCAATTTATTCCGTTGGAGCCGGACGCTTTTGATGAAGTTTTTAATGACATTGGTATAAAGACAAACCCAGATGCCAACGATACACAGATCATGGATAATTCAGAAAACAAAAATTCAGGTTCCAAAGAATTGACTCCTGAGGATATGTTGATTGGTATAGGTTGGATAACTGAAGACCAGCTTACAGAGGCAAAACACCTGAGTGCCGAACGCAACGTTCCGCTTGATGGTATATTTTTTGAAAAACAAATACTTACTCCTGATAAAATCGCATCATATTTGCAGAAAAAATTTGGGAATAAGGTAATTTCAAAATCGGATATAAAAGTAAATGAAAAGATTTTGAAATTACTACCTGATGATTTTGTAGAAAAGAAAAAAGTGATAATAATGTCTTTGGAAAACGGCAATAAACTCGGCGTTGCAATGCTTAATCCGGAAGACAAAAACACAATCAAGGAGATATCGCTTTCTACCGGACGCAGTGTTAATGTATATACTGCGCCATATTACGTTTTCGACGGATATTTAAAAGAGTATTATATAAAAAAGAAATCTGAGCAATCTGCCAAAGAAACTGAACGTATCATTCAGAGTATTGAAGAAGAAACAGCGGAGTTTGCAGATGAAGATCAATTATGGGCACAGGTTGAAAAAGAACTTCAGGATGCAAGCGGTAACGTTGCAAAGTTTGTTTATAAAATTATTACTGATTCTATTGATGCAAAAGCTTCGGATATTCATATTGAGCCGCGTATCGGGTATTATGTCGTAAGGGTCAGACACGATGGTATATTAAAAAAAGTTCTTGATATCCCCGGAAGTATTGAACAGGCTGTTATAACCCGTTTTAAGGTATTGGCAAGAATGAATATCGCAGAACACAGACGTCCGCAAGACGGAACTTTTTCAATAAAGTATAACGACAGAATGTATGACTTCCGTATTAATACTTTACCCGTATCCGGCAAAGAAAAGGTTGTAATTCGTATTCTTGCTCCGGCTGTCAGTTTAAAAACAGCAGGCGAAAAAATGGTCATACAGGGCGCGACAGAAGAAGATATTAAGAAAATTCATGATATGGTCCAGTGTCCAAACGGAATTATCCTGACTTCAGGCCCAACAGGTTCCGGTAAAACAACCACCCTTTATACAATATTAAAATCTCTGAATAAAGAAGATGTTAATATTACAACAATCGAAGACCCTGTCGAAATTAAGCTTGAGGGTATAAATCAATCACAGGTAAATACAAAAGCAGACATTACTTTCGCTTCTTGTATGAGAGCCATTTTAAGACAAGACCCTGATATCATACTTGTCGGTGAAATCCGTGACTTTGAAACTCTGGAAACAGCTATATCAGCTGCACTTACAGGTCACCTTGTTTTAAGCACGGTACACACAAACTCAGCAGCAGCAACTATTACCCGTCTAATCGAAATGGGAGCTAAAGATTATCTTGTATCTTCTACATTAACTGGTGTTATCGCTCAGCGTCTTGTAAGAAGACTTTGTGATAACTGCAAAGAAGCGTATTTTCCTTCCGAAGAAGAAGCGAAACATATTTCAAACAATCCGGAAACACAAAAAGAAATAATGCAGACAAAACTATACAGAAAAAAAGGGTGTAAGGATTGCGGATATCTCGGTTACACAGGACGTATCGGTATTTATGAAATAATGCCTATAACAAGAGAAATAAAACGTCTTATTGCACAGGGTGCGCACGATATAGAAATTGAAGAAACCGCTGTAGCTGCAGGAATGAAAACTCTTAAAGCTTCGTGTTTAAACCATATCTTAGCCGGTGAAACAACAACAAGTGAGTTTATAAGAGTATTAGGTTATGCAAATGAATAAAAAAAGGATATAGATAAATATGCCAATATATAGTTATCAAGCATTAAAAGCAGGAAAAGAGATTATAAAAGGTGAAGTCACCGCTTCAAATTTGAAGGATGCAAGGGATGTCATCAGAAAAATGGGATTGGTACCAACGCAAATATCAGAGTTCTCTGATACAAAATCGAAAAAAGGCCAAACTATTTCATCTCTGTCACTTACAGAAAAAATTGATTTTATATCAACATTGCAAATATTATTGTCTTCCGGTATTCCTGCGGTTGAATCACTTATGTTTATGGAACAGGAAGCGGCCAAAAAGAAAATTCGCGAACTGTCACGTATTCTTAAAACACAAATTATGGCGGGTTCAACATTCGCTGATACTCTTGCAAGATATCCGAGTGCATTCGGTTATATATTTATCGGTTTGGTAAAAGCAGGTGAAGAAGCCGGTGAACTGGAAAAAACACTCGGTCGTATCAAAGATTTGCTTACAAAACAACAAAATACAAAAAGCAAAGTTATCGGAACTCTGATGTATCCTGTTTTCGTAATTATCCTTGCATGCATAATTTCTCTTGTTATGCTTATGTTTGTATTCCCAGCATTCAAAGAAATGTTTGAACAACAAGAAAAGGCTTTGCCGTGGATTACACAGATGATGATTAACGCAGGAGACTTTCTTAAAGCGTATTGGTTCACCATACCAATATTCATAATAGCTCTTGTTGCTACATGTTATTTTTCATACAACTGGAAACCGACAAGAGAATATATTGACCAAACCATGTTAAAAATACCGCTGTTTAACAATTTGGTTATGTATTCTAATTATTCAAACTTTTTCTCTGTATTTAGCGTTTCATATGACGCAGGTATCCCGATTGTTGACTGCCTGCAGCTTGGAGTTATAACACTTACAAACACTATTCTGAACCAGAAAGTTTCTAATGCAGTTACAAAAGTTTCTCAAGGTTTACAGGTTTCACAGGCACTAAAAGCAACAAAGGTTATGCCTAAAATGCTCTTGTTTATGATTGCAACAGGTGAACAATCAGGTCGTTTGGGAGAAATGCTTGAAAAAGCGGTTAACTTCCTAGACAAAACACTTGACGGCATCATTGATACGGTAACAAAAATGATTGAACCGATAATGCTTTTGGTTATAGGTTCAATAGTTCTTATAATGGCATTGGCATTATACTTACCGTTGTTCCAGTCATATCAACAATAAAAAGGATTCTATATGGGTGCAAAAGAAAAATCAGCTTTAACCGAAACGGTATGGAAAGAAAAAGTTTATATAGAAACAGCCGAGTTTAAGATTATCGGTTTTATTTACATGCCCAAAATCGGTAACAAATCAAGGCTGCTTACTGAAGTTTTAAACAGCAACAAACAGTTTATTGCCGTAAAAGAATGTAAGTTGGAGTATAAACTTTTACCACAAAAAGAAATTGAATATCACGATTTTTTACAGGTAAATATTGCTACAATATTATTAATGAGACCTGTGTATGAAGATTAAGACATACGTAATTACAGGCTCAGCATCGGGAATAGGTCGGGCTTTATTACTAAAGCTCGCCGAAAACAATATTATTTTTGCCGGGTACAGAAATAAATCCCAAGAAGCTGATTTGAAAAAAATATCTTCTAATATTTATCCGTTTTACGTTGACTACAATGAGCCTGAAACCATAAAAAAAGCCTGTGAATACATTTTATCAAAGTGTACGAAAATTGATTCTCTGATAAATATTGCCGGCTGTGTTGTTGCAGGTCCGGTAGAAGACGTAAATATAGATGAAATCCGACGTCAGTTTAATGTTAACGTATTCGGACACCTTGACTTGACTCAAAGACTTTTGCCTATTTTGGAAAATGGTAAAATTATTAATGTAAGCTCAATGGCAAGCTTTGGGATTTTTCCTTTTATTTCACCATACTGTGCATCAAAAAGATGTTTAGATATGTTTTTTAACTCTCTGCTTGTTGAAAACAAGAAAAATATTAAAGTTATATCAATAAAACCGGGAGTAATAGCGACTCCTCTCTGGGGAAAATCGATTGATGAAAACTCAAAATATTTTGACAACTATGGCGACTATTCGGCAGAGATGAAATATGTTATAGCAAACGCCCAAAAGAACGAAAAATCTGGTCTTTCTCCGAATAAAGTTGTTGATGTTATCTTAAAAGCAGACCGTTTGGAGAATCCGAAACTCTCATATACAGTAGGGCGTGACGCTTTTCTTGCGAGTCTTGTTTCAAAACTTCCGCAGGATATGATTAATAAAATTGTGAAGTTTGGGATAAAAATGAAGGTCAGAAATTCCAAAGAAAATCTATGATTCTATAAATAATTTTTCAGAAAATAACTCAAACTTATCTTGCAAACTAACCAACTTGTCATGTATTATTTCAATATTATGTTCCATATCTTTATGCGTAAGCTCAAAATCTTCATTCTCAGCTGCTGCTAAAAGAGTCTTGATAAAACTATTGAGTTCTTCTAAATCATATCTATATTCTGCATACAAATTTTCACAGTCTTTCATAAATTTCTCCAATATTTCAAAATATAACAATAAGTAACTTATAATATGCTATTATTATAGCATAAGTTACCAATTTTCAACTTTTAAAATGAAAATATATACTTAAAATATGTATATAGTTAATTTATATAACGTTCGTTGGAAACAAAAATATACTCAGGAAGAAATAATGAAGGCTACAGGATTAAGCAAGAAAACCGTTAGCCAGTTATTTAGCGGGAAATACTATAATTATACATTACAGACACTTGAAACTATTGCAAAATTTTTTGATTGCAGAATACACGACATCTTGATTCAGGTTGAAGATACTCAAACATAGAACTCTTAGTTTGAGTTCATACTCTATAAATTGGTCTTGCTCGTTCGCGTTGAACGGGTCTTTAGTGTTATACTCCAAGCTTGTATCGCATTTTGCTCCGAAATTAAAACCGAATTATTCGGGCGCGCATAGCTTTTTGTTTCACTATAAAATGCTGACGCTTTTTAGCGTTCAACAACAGCTATTGCTCTTACGGGTTAGGCTCACTCGCATTCGCCATCACCCTACCGAAAATTCGCAAAAAAAAGACCTTGTGTATTATACCAAGGCCTGTCCGTTTAAATAAGAAGAGAGAGCTTTATGTTTTTTCTAAAATGTGTCAATAAAAAATTTTGCTATTTAAAAGCAAAATTCTTTACAAAAATTAACAATTTAGAATCCCTATTTAGACATCATGGGGTGAAGTTAAAAAACCTTGCTTAAAGGGGACTTCTTTGTCGGTAAACCCTGTCCGGACAATATTTCTGCCAAATTTCTGTTCCAGTATATCTAGACTTTTTCCGAGTTTTTCATTCTGTTCCAGCCTGTCGTTGTCTGTAAACAAAAGTAATTGTTCCTCAGATGTTCTGTTAAAATCTTCAAGAACAACTCCTACACTTCTGTACAAAATGTTCGACTGATAAAGGTTTTCCAAAATCCCAAAAGCAATCTTTGAAATATCAAACTCAAAATTTAGCGGAACCTCCAGTTCTCTTTTTTCATAATATGTTTTAAAATCTTTTGCCTTAACAAAAACTCCGACAACACTGCATTTGCAATTGATTTTTCTAAGCCTTTTACAGCAGGAATGAATATGTATTGATAATTCATTTTTTAGGAAATTCAAATCCGAAGTAAACTCCAAAAATGATTTTGAGTCACTCACAGACTTTGGAAGTTCAACCTCGTTTGATATAGCAGAAATCATTGTTCCCAGAAGCTCTGCTTTTGTAACCAATCCGTTCTTCCCAAATCGTTTTTGTATCCAGGCGTCATCTTTTTGTGTATAGTCATGAGCCGTTTTTATACCGTACCCCCTGAGTTTTGCACCAAGTTTTCTTCCTATCCCCCAAATTTCATCTATTTCGGTTTTCTTGAGCAAATTTATACGGGTTTTGTTTCCGGCAAGTGCCACACGTGAAGATGTATTTTTTGCCTTATCGGAAGCCAGTTTTGAGAGTGTTTTTGAAGTGCTGATACCTATTGTTACAGGTATATTTACCTCTTTCCAGACTCTTTTCTGGAGTTCAAGCCCAAGTTCGTAGTAATTTTTTTTGTACAGTTTTGTTAATCCCGTAAAATCAACAAACGCTTCATCTATTGAATATATCTGAACATTCGGACTAAAGTCTTTTAACACAGACATGACCATTTTAGATATTTTTGTATAAGCATAATGATTGGCAGGAATATATAAACATTTCGGATAGTTTTCAACCGCCTGAAACAAAGGAATACCCATAGGAACACCGAGCTGCTTTGCCTCTCTGGAGCGTGCAATTACACAACCTCTTTCTCCTGAAACAACACTTACGGGAAGACCGTTCAATTCGGGATTAAGCTTCCTTTCACATGACACAAAAAAGCTGTCACAATCCACAAGCGCTATGTATTTTTGATTCGTCAAAAAGTTTCCTCTACCCTTTTTTCTTTCCAGTTATATATTTTCTTTTTGGGCAAAATTTCCATATAAAGACCTTCGTTATACCTTGCGGCATAATTTTTTTGGTACGCAATAGCTTCGTTTATATCTGCTGAACAAAATTTTTCTTCCTTTTTGCCGCCTTTTATACGAAACATCTTATAAAGAGCCTCAATTTGCTCAAGAGAATCTATATCTAACATAACAATATTGTATCTTACGTTTTATCAGTTGTAAACTTAGAGAGGCAGATAATCGGAATAAATAATACTTGACCAGTTATCAACAAAATAGCTGATTTGAGTAAGTGAACCCGTTTTAATAAGCATCTTAAACTGATTTTCAGGTGTCAAATTAAGAGTTAAAGCAACAGCAGCCTGAACAACATCAGGTGTTGTTACAACTATAATCCGGTTACCGTGATTTTCTTCAACAAGTTTGTTGATCACTTCACCGACTCTTTTATTAAAATCTTTTATACTTTCTCCGCCCTTTGGTGTTGTTGAGACAACATGGATGCCAAACTCTTTATAAACATCATTAAATGACTGTCCACTCCATTCTCCCAGCTTTCTTGCGGGCAAATCAATCGTTGTTATGCGCTTTTTAAAAAGTTTTGCTACTATCTGAGCAGACTGAGTGCACCTTGTTGATGAACTCGTATAAATTTTGTCATAGTGAACTCCTCTGTTTGTAAGATATTCACATACTTTTTCAATCTCCTCTACACCGATATCATTAATCTTCGGGAATTTATCCGAATCACTTAAAATACCGTCCATTGTATGGACAGTTGCACCGTGTGTTATGAAAGTTATTTTACATTTACGTTTAAGCATTGTCAAAATCCTTTTTTTCACTTATTATATACTAGTATATCTTAAATCTTGTAAAAAATAAATCGTTATTGTATAATAAAAACGAAAAGGGTTAGGAATATGTTAGAAATATCGGACTTAAGTTCTTTATTACAAAATTCTTTATTGTTACGTGCTACTGAAAAGAGTAATAATAGAGAAAATCAGCTGCAGCAAATTCAGAAGCAGCTTGATAATATTCCCTCACTACTTGATAAGAACACGTTAACAAAGCTGAATAATGGTGAATATGGAATCTCTTTAAAGAAATATACTGAGTTAAACTCATACAATACAATGATGTCTGCATTGTACGGGAACAACTCAGCTAACAAATTCCAAAATACGCTGAACATTTTAACAAATTCTGCAGAAAATGAACTTGCTACAGCAAAAACCTTTGTTGAAGCTATGCGCGAAAACGGTATGTCGCCAAAAACTGCTGTTCAGACTTATGCAGCTCTTCAAAAATATTCTTTTTTGTCCTCAGGCACAAATTACAGCTTTGTAAATGCAAATGCATAGCAAATTACTTTTTTTCGTGTTTTTGTGTATAATATAGATGTTAAATTGTAAGAATACAGAAAATGAGGTCTCTTAGAAAATGAAAAAGATTGTTATTTGTACATTCCTTATCGCAGCGGGTACAGCCGCTTTGTTGAATATTGACAACAAAATAGACACAAACGCTCCCGAGTTTACATTAAAAAATTCTTATGCCATTACCCTTGGTTATGACAAATCAATGAGCGAAAAGATTATAAAAGCTGCTGTTATTGACAGCTATTTCAGAAATGTTGCCAAAAACGGCAAAATTATAAGATGGAATAAATCAACATTCCCGTTAAAAGTTTATGTTCAGGACTCAGCTGATGTTCCCGGATACTACAGAGATGTTGTTATGAGTGCATATCAGACTTGGCAGAGAGCAAGTGACGGACTTGTAACATTTGATTTTGTCGAAGACGCAAACGATGCTGATATGAAATGCTATTTCAAAAATACTGATAACACAAAATCAATCGGTGTTCATGCATTTACAATTAACGGCAACAAAATTACCGCATCAACAATTATTTTCAACAAAGTAGATGCAAAAGGTCACAGCCTTGATTCTAAGCAGTTGTTCTCATCTGCTCTTCAGGAAATAGGTCATTCTTTAGGTATAACCGGTGCAAGCCCAAGTATTTATGACGTTATGTATCCTGTAGGAACAAAATTCAACACTGAGATTACAGCTCGTGACTTAAAAACATTAGCTCTAATATATTCAGTTAAGCCAGATGTAACAAACGTTCCTCTGACAACAACTGAACAAAGCCAGTTATTCACCGTGTCAGAGATTCTTAATACATTAAACGTACCTGTATCTAAAGATACAAAAAACCTTGACGAAGTTGTTGCATCGGATGTCTCAACTCACCTGGCACTTGCTGAAGAATACAGAAGACGTGCAGAATACACAAAAGCAGCAAAAGAATATCAGGCTGTTGCTCAGGCAAAATCTGACAGAAGAAGCAAGTCAGAAGTTTATTATGAAATTGCAGTTATGTACCTTGATGCAGAAGAATTTGATAATGCAAAAAGCTGTGCTGAAATTGCAATGGCAACAGATGAAAATGATTTAACAGATACTCTGCCTGCTTTAATTGATTATTATATGAAACGTTCTAACTCTGCAACAGATCAGTTGGAAACAATACTTAAACATAATCCGTATAACAAGTATGCATACAAACTGCTTTGCCAGATTTACAGAGAAAAACATCATGAAAATCTTTTAAATGCTACTATCAGAAAATACAGCAAAACAGCTGGTGATGAAGAACTGTAATAACAAAAACTAAATAACAAAACGGCAGGCTGTACAACCTGCCGTTTTGTTTTGTTGCATTATTCCCTTAACTTGTTTTTTAGTTTATAATTTATGTATGAAGAGCAGGGCTAAAAAAATTTTTATATTCGTACCGGCGGTATTGTTTGTATTTACCTGCATATTACTAATTTTTTATAAATGGATAATTCCTGCATTTGTAAACAGTTATTCCGCAGAGCTTCTTTTTGAAAATATTGCAAAACAACAATTAGGAGCAGATGTTAATATTGACGGAATGAAGCTTAGAACAGGACTTGATATTTCATTCAATGTTAAGGGAGTTGCGGTTGATAAAGACGGAAATAATTACCTGACTCTTTCGGATATTGAAACGCAAATATCAATAAAAGAGCTATATAAAAGAAAAATTGAAATAAAAAAAGTTCTGGCAAAAAATATTTATGCAGATACATATAACTTGTCCAAACTATTGCCAAAACACGAAAAGAAAAAGAAAAAAGGTTTTATACATTTTAATTTTTACAACACTCTGCTCGGTATAAAAAATGCCCTGTTTGTTTACCATTCGCCCTCATTTGATATGGAACTGGCTGTAAAACGAGCAATTTTTGACAGAACCTGCAAAAGAAAATTTCTGCACCTTAATTTTGATCTTAAGCTTCAGAAAGCTGGACGGAATATAGCGATTTCAGCAGATGACCAAAACCGTATCTTTATGGAAAACCATGTTGCTTATATAAAAGACTTTCCGATAGAGATAGAAAAATCTAAAATCATTATTAACGCTCAAATGACAAACAAGGGTAAATATGAGATCAACGTAAATGCAAAAGATTTTAATGCAAAAGACGTTGCGGATATTATAAGTTCAAACCTTGTTGTTGCAAACGGCAGTCAAATGCTTGCACCGGTCAAAGATATAAATGGTACTGTTGATTTTAATGTCAGATTATTAAATGGGGTTTTTGCTTCAGATATAAAAGTTAACGGAATTGATTTAAAAGTAATACCCCTTTTAGATATGCCTGTAAAAATTACAGGAGGGAAAGTCGATATCGGAAACAATGATATAAACTTCTCTGATTTTAAAGGATATTACAACAACAAAAAAACAAATACGCTTTCAATGAAAGGGTACACAAAAGATTACCATAAAACTTGTGATACAAAACTTGATTCGGACATTTTTGTAACAAATGATTTCTTCAAAAATTATCTTTCAAAAATGCTCGGCTCTCCTGTCGAACTTGTCGGCGATTCAATGTCTAAACTGATTATCAAATCAAAACACGGTTCAGTTGATATTGTATGGTACTTTTTACTCAGAGAAAACCATGGATTCAAATTCGGCGAACAATCAATGGTGCTTAAGGAATACAAATCATTTTTTAAAGTTGATTTAAGTGTTCTGAAAAATATCTTAAAAATAAATACTATAGATTATCATATAACCAAACATCTAAAACGCGGACAAACACCACTTGTTAAAATCAACGGTAATATAGATATGGCGAACAATATGAAGATTCTTGATTTGGATATTAATATGCCGCGCCCTCTTCCGAGTGAGTTTTTAAACTTCCTTTCTTGCCAGAAAATATTTAAAAACGGAAATGTTTCGGGAAGCATGAAAATTGACAACCACGGGAAAGTTGCAACGATGAATGGTGAGTTTATGCTGGACAAAGTTTTTGTTCCGGATTTGAGATTATATATCCGTTCTGCCAAAATGAAAGCAGACGGAAACAGAATAGCTTTGATTTCAGAAGGAAGATTAAGACGTGAACAATACAAATTTAACGGTCATATTGTTAACGAACTGAAGCTTCCCGTAATCGTAAAAGAAGTTAACTTCTCTGTTGACAGCATAAACCTTAAGGAATTATTTGATGCTGCACATAAAGGATTTAGTCAGGGTGAAACTGGTAGTGAAACTCAAAACACCGATACTCAACCGATTGTTGTTGCAAAAAACACAGAAAGTGAAGAAGAAATTATTCCGCCGTTTAAAAAGGGTCTGCTTATAATAGAAAACTGTTCTTTTAATTTGCTGAAAGGTGTTTATGATCAAATAAACTTTGGCAATATTCACGCAGACCTGACACTTGATAAAGACGGAGTTTTAAAGATTAAATCAAACAGATTCGATATAGCAGACGGCCACTCTTCGCTGAGGGTTAATGCGGATTTGGTTAACAGACAGTACAATCTTAAACTTGGCGTAATGAATGTTAATTCTGATATTATGGCAACTTCAATTCTGGGACTGCCAAAACAGATTAGCGGCAAGGCAAAGGGACTACTCGATTTATCAACTGATAAAACACTAAGACTTAACGGTGATATCAAGTTTAAAATTAATGACGGCACAATCGGACAAGTCGGTTACGTTGAATATATCTTAAAAGTAGCTTCGCTTTTCCGAAATCCGCTTGCAATGATAAGTCCGTCAATTTTGGCAGATTTGGTAAGTATTCCTGACGGCAAATTCGATGACATTCAGGGCGAAATGAAGCTTGAAGACAATATTATTAAAAGAATGAAAATAACCTCTATTGCTCCAGAACTTGCAACTTTGATTTTCGGACGATATGATTTAACCACCAATGATTCATCACTTAGAATATATACAAAAATTACAGATGAAGGTAAGGGTTTTGCCGGAGTTTTAAGAAATCTTTCATTGAACTCTATTGCTGCTAAATTACCTATAAGCGCAAGAAATGAAAGCAATTATTACGCAAACGAGCTTGAGATGATACCGACACTTGAAAACGGAGAAGAACGTTCACAGGTATTTTTAACCAAAATCGACGGGGATTTAATTAATTACAACTTCCTGTCATCATTAAAGAGAATAAAATAATCTATGGAAACGGTTTTAGATAAAGAGAAAATTCAAAAACAAATTGACGCACTCTCCAAAAAATATTATGGGAAAAAGATTGTAATATACGGTGCAGGCGATTATTTTTTGTTCGTCAGAGATAATATTGATTTGTCAGGGTTAAATATCACAGGAATTTCAGATAAAAAATTTGAAGTTTCCAAAGAAGAAAATCCAAGCAATTATATAGCACTTACCCCGGAAGAGCTCAAGGATTTTGATTTTGATATTATCCTTGTTTTGCTTAAAAATGATAAAAAATTATGCGATTATATCGAGTACGAACTTTTAATGAATACAAAAAATGAAGATAAAAAAGTTCTGTCTCTGCTTAATACGAAGCTTAAAACAAACGCAAGACAGCATTACATAAAAGGGAAACGCTTATATGAGTTTATTTATGGCATAACTTCAGACGAGGACAAAGATAAAATAAACAGCAAACTGTCAGAGATTTTACAAGAGCTGAAACAAGTCAAGATTTGTTCATTTTTCCCTGCTTGTGAAAAAAAATACAAACAAGCCTATAAATGCTACAAAAAAATGACTGATTTATTACTTGAAAACATTGATATTACCAAAATAAAACCCACGCAGAAAAAGAAATACAGAAAATTTCAACTTGATACGGCAGAGTTTTGCAAGAGAATGACTGACTTTCTTGACAAAAACGGTATTGAATATTTCATATCTTCAGGCACTCTTATCGGAGCTATAAGACACAAAGCATTTGTTCCGTGGGATGATGATTTTGACACAGGGGTTTTAAGAAAAGATTTTGAAAAATTAAAAACAATATTAAAAGAAAACTTTGAAGAAATTGATAACTCGGAAGTTTCAATATCCAAAAACAACCGTTTAGAAATTATTGATAAAGCGCTCAGAAGAAGCAAGGGTAAAATTTTATTCTTCCATGGCATAGAATACCTTCAGCTTTACCAGGGCAAAAATATTAATGACTGCGTCTCTATGGATATCTTTTCACACGATTATTACAGAGATGATTACACCTGGGAAGAACACAGAGAATATCTTAAGTACGTACGTGCCAAACGTATCGAACTTGATAAATTTCCTGAGATTATAAAATTTTTGGACAGCGAAATTCGTTCAAACCCAAATATTGTTGAGAAGAGTAATAAAATTTATTACGGAATAGACAACCTGGGGGGATATATTGTTACCCCAACCGCATTTATGAAAGAGGGCACTATTTACCCGAGAAGGAAAATGGTTTTTGAAGGGTATGAGTTCTTTGCCCCAAACTCACCTGAAGGTTATACAGAAGTGCAGTACAAAGATTTTATGAGCTTTCCCAAAAATATTCCGCTCGGGCACGATGGATTTAAGAGATAACGTCGGATAAAATATCATTTATAATTTTTTCTGCGCTGTTGCTGTTTTTAAAACCAAGTTTTTCCAGCAGTTTAATCCGTTCTTCTTTTTTGTAATCACCTTTATCAAGAATAACCTGATGAAAATATTTAATCAGGTCATCCGTATTGTATGCCATATAGTATGTTTTATCAATTTCTTTTATTGTACTGTTTGGTTCAAGATGTTCTGAAATAAGGTGTATAACGGGATTTCCCGTCACAAAATATTCCGTCAGAAACGAACCGCAGTCAGTAATCATTGCATAAGACTGTTTGAACAAATCAATATAATCACCGCCTTCGCTAAATTCTGCGAAACTTTTCCACTCATCATAATATTGGTCTATATCCTGTTTCCTCATAAAACCTGATGTAATAGCAAAATTATATAAAAGCGGATGCGGACGAAACACCCAATTAAGCTCTTTGTGCGCTTTAGCAAGCTCTAAAACCTTTTCACCACTCCACTTAAAGGTTCCGAATCTCAGATTATCTCCGCATACTGTCCAGTGAGGCGCATAAATTATATATTTTTTCTCAGCTGTTTCATTATTCTTATAGCTGTCTAAAACCGGGTGTCCCACTACTCTAAATGAGTGTTCTATGCTTGGCATATTTTTTGAATAATATTCCCGAACAGATTCTGTGGGAACATAGTGCCTGTAGATATATTGATGGAATCTGAGTCCGTATTCGTGCCATTGCTCTGATGCCGGTAAAAAATACGGAATATAATAAGTCAGAGCAAACTTTGAACATACCACAGGACCCTGAGTTTCATATACATACCACGGATGAGAATAAATAATTATGTCGGGATAAAATTTTTCAAAAGGAATAAAGTATTCGTTCGACCCCGACGGATACGGGAAATTAGCAGTTACATCGTATCCATACTCTACATTCATTCCCTTGGATTTAAAAAACTCATAACATCTTTTAACATCGTCAACTGTCTGAAAATTCGGATTTCCTTCCGGTGCACAATTTTTGGTAACTATAACCAAAGGATCAAACCTGTCATCTTTTTCCATCCAATCGTAAACTGATTGTGATTTCCACTTTGACTCATCATAAACATAAAAAACGACATTAAGCGGCAGTTTGTCTCTGAGTTCTCCCAAAACACGTTTTCGGTTTCTTTTAATATAATCAAGGTTTTGTTTTACTTTAAGGTCATAAAAAAAGCTTTTTCCAAATCTTAAAAATTTACCGATTTTTTCATAATCTATATACAATAATCTCTCCCCCGCCGATAAAATCACTGTGACCGGAGTAAATTTTAATCATTCACTCCCAATTCCGATTTTTTACTTTTTCTTTTAAGAATTTTTTTCTGATATTTTTCATCATACTGGAATTTGTATCCGTTGACAAAATCCTTAACAATTGCCTTTGAAAAAGTTCCTCTTGCCGTCCAGTATGAAGTATGGGCAAGAGCAAAACATCTCTTACTCCAAACCCCTGAATCATCATAAATAACACCTGTCGGATTATTTATACTTACACCCAAACGTTGTTCAATTTCCTTTGCGGTAAGATTTCTGCTTGTCGGAAATCCCAGCGGGTCTTCGCGGAAGTTTACAGTAAGCATGAAAATTCCGTGTTCCATTATGTATTTAATCATTAACCTGTTATAAAAATTTAACTCGTAATTATTATCAGAAATATCAGAATAGAAAAGAACTATAGGACATGCAAAATTAACGACACCCTTAACTCTTCCTTCCGGCGCACAGGCTTTTTGTGTCATATCATCTATTGTAAGATAATTTTTCTTAAGCTGTTCTTTATTTTGGTTCAGAATTAAATGACCTGCACTTGAAACGTTGCCGATGCCTGCATAATCATATGAAAGTGCTGATATGCAGGTATTTTTTCTCGGGTTAGCTTTAACAAAATCTATGACATCTTTATCAGCATTTAATGTTTCAAAAAGTTTTTCCAGATTAATATACGGAAGTTTATTAAACAAATACTGGTATGTAACAAAAGTTCCTGCCGAATATCCGTATAAAATAACATCATCACCTGATGCAACTTCTTTTTTGACTGCTTCATTAAGCTCATCTAAGATAGGAAGCATATTGTGAGTCTTTTGAACCCATAATGCATCATGAAGATATTGAGAAATAAGACTTCTCGCAAAATAGGCACCTGAAGAACTTATCGCTTTTGAAATATTAAGTTGTTTTTTTACAAAATCCAAATCGGTTTTGCTTTTATCACCCCAAAAGAAAATAACGGGTTCTTCTTTTATTGCGAGTTTATCGTCAAAACCTTTATAATATTTTTTTATGGCAGAATTTTTAAGAAATCTTTTTCTTAAAACAGGATGCAGTTTATTAACCCCGTTTTCGTACCAGTTTTTCATTTTTTCATCATTGTTATTCGAGCCGTTTATGTATATGAAACTAAGCTCATTTGCATTACAAACCAGGTTCATACCCAGCATAAGAATAAAAATTAAAAAAATCTTTCTCATAATAAAAACAGTATATCAACAATACTGAATGTATTCAAGCATAACAATATTATATACGCTCATTGTATTTATTCCAGCGGCACTCGTATTCCTTAACGGCTTCAGCAGCTTCTTCTTCAGTATATTTGTACCTTCCAAGGCTTATCATAATTCTGCCGTTAGATTCTTCCATAAGTTTTTTCTTTATTTTATAAGGATATGTTTCGTTACCTTTCAATCCGCCTTCATGAATATTACGTATAACATCATCAATATAAATCTGCATGTATGACGGAATTTTTGGATGTCGTTTTATATATTCGGTTAACGGCATATTTTCTCTGTACCTATTTCCGTCAGCCGTCGTCAGTAAAAAATTCCCTATGGAATTTTTACCGCCTAAAGACTCGGGTGTTACGTGTTCAATTGAGCCAGTTGAACCAATAAACAAACGCCTTGCTGCCTCCTCTTGTTCTCTCCTGGAATATTTAACAACAAAAGCGTTTTTACTGCTTCCTGATGTCGGAAGAAACAGAGCTTTGTTCTTAATATCATTAAAAATTTCACGCTCGTTTTCGTTTGGAATAATTTCATCAAGAGAAGCTAAAAAAGTTTTTCGCTTGAATGAGTCCTGAAGTTTATTATCCAGAATTATCTGCCGGCATCTTGTTGTTTTGTGCCTGAGTTTTAATGCCGTACTCGGAGAAAGCTTTCTTGACATAACATCAACTTCATCAAGGACATAAAACTCTTCAAGTTTAAGCTTTGTCAGGCAATTTGTGTAAATCATCTGGAGACAGTTTTTAATATTGTCCTCTGGGTTCAGCATCGAAAAATCTTTAAAAATTGCATACATAGATTTTTCCGTCGGAAGCAGACTATCATAATATTGCCCGAGCAGATTAACAATATCCTGTGAGTTTCCGCATCTTGCAAGATTCTTTTCAAACCCTCTTAGTGCCGTCCCCGGAATAATTTTAATACCACGATAAGGGCAGGTAATGTCTTTAAGTTTCCTCAAAGGCTTTCCTGCTGAGGTTGAACCTTGAAATGGGATATCGTAATAGTAATAGAGGTAATTTTCTTCGGTTATCCTTGGTTTATGCGACGCTGAAGGTTTGGACACAGATAAAGAGCTCCTATATAAATTATATGGTTTATAAAAAGAAACGGACTGAATACGCATATCAACTATCTTAATCTTCTTTCATGATAACAAATTTTCAAAAACAGCGCAAGATTGTAACTGTGATATAATTTAATTATGCCAAGATATATTGCAATAACTGATATACACGGTGAATTGGATAAATTAATAAGTGTTTTATCCAAAATTGAAACACGTCCTGATGATATTTTTGTATTTATGGGAGATTACATTGACCGCGGTGGGAAATCAAAAGAAGTTGTTGACAGAGTAATTGAACAGTCAAACTACAATAAATGCGTTTACCTTATAGGCTCTCACGAATACGCAATGCTGCATGCAAAAACAGATGAGTACTATAAATTTCTTTTTGATAATTATGGCGGTCCTGCAACAAGCAGAAGTTACGGCAGATTTGAAAACATTATGAAAATCCACGGTGACTTTTACAGGAGTTTAAAATTTTATTATCTTACCGATAAATACCTTTTTATCCACGCAGGAATTGACACAAATTATCCTCTGGAAGAACAAAATGAAGTTGATATGGTGTATATAAGAGATAAATTTATATATTCAAAACACAATTTACCACAAAAAATAATTTTCGGTCATACGGAATTTGACAAACCATATATAGCTGATGATAAAATAGGTATAGATTTAGGATGTGGTAAATATAAAAATGCACATCTTTGTGCTTTAATTTTAGATGAAAACGGAAAAGAAGAATTTGTATATTCATAAAACAGGAGAAAAATTATGAAAAAGTTTTTAACTATTACAATAGCTGTTGCAGCGAGCCTTTTATTAGCTTCAAATATAACTTTTGCTGAAGTTGAAGAGCAAACTGCTGCTGAATCAACCTGGGAAACTGTTTCGGTTATGTCACAGGCTGCTGCAGAAAAAACGGCAGAAAGTGTAAAATCCGGTTCTAAAAAAGCAGGAAAAGCCATTGCAGAAAGCTCTAAAAAAGCTGCTGATAAAGCTAAACCTCATATTGAAAGCGGAGCAGAAAAAGTTAAAACGGCAACTCTAAGAGGTGCAAACAAAGTTTCTAACTCAACCGCAAAAGGTATGAAGAAAATGGGTAAAAAAATGCAAAACTCTGCAGAAAAAACAATTAAAAAAACAGATAAATACTTAGAAGAAACAGCTCCGAAATGCAAATGTAAATGTAAATGCGGAAATAATTGCCAGTGTGACGAAAAAAAAGGTTGTGAATAATTGTTAAAAAAGCTCTTTTTTGAAGAGCTTTTTTATTTATTTGAAATAGTAAGAACAGAGTTCTGACCGATAATTTTTGTATATTACACGCCTTAATCTTTTTCAATATTTTTTATGTATAGTTCTTCAACTGCAACACAAACCGCAGCAGCTATTGCAGGTGCAAAGATTACGCCAATGACACCCAAATATTTTGCACAAATAAATAAAAATATGTATATTATTATTGGGTGAAGATTTAATAATTTACCAAAAACGTAGGGTTTTACAACATTATTTTCTACTAATTGCGCTATTGCAAATATTGCAACAATAAGTACTAATGTTATAGGATTTGTACTACCTGCAGCAAGCAAGGTAATAATTAATGCAATTCCGGGACCAATAACAGGAATAATGTCAAAAATTGCAGTAATAAAACCTAATAATACAGCATATTTAACCTGAAGCAATAAAAGCCCTGCTGTCATTATTACCCCAACGCAAACCATTCCCGCAACCATTCCGGTAATATAACCGCTGACTTTTTTGGTTGTAATTTCGAACATCTTAGCTCTCGCTTCACGAGCTTTTGGCGGTATAAGTCTTAAAAGTGTATCTCGGATAGTTTTTTCGTCTGCCATAAAGAAGTATGTAAAAAGAACAGATATAATAAAATACACAATAGTAAATGATAAATTTTTCATTACATCCACTACATTATTTGCCAAATCAGAATACCCTGCCATAACCGTGCTTATATCGAATTTTGAAATATCTATACCTTTCAGATACGGAGTTTTTTCAACAACATTTTCAAGATTTCCTATGATATGAAAGAATTGAGATGTTATATTATCAAATTGAGTACAACCCATTACTACAATAGGCAAGAAAAGCAAAAATATAACACCTAAAAATGCAAACAGAACAATAGCTGATGCCATACTTCTTTTCATCTTTTTTTCTAATTTGTCAACTAGAGGATTAAGTGAACATGCTATTACAAAACTTGCAAAAAGCATTAAGGCAATATCTGTCAAAACAAATAAAAATATTAAATATAATATAATGCCTATTGAAAATGTAATATTTTGTTTATTAAAAAATTTTTCAAAAAATTGAATCATACTATATGCTCCTAGTCTTATTAATACAACTCATAAAAGTTAGTGTAACCTTTTTTATAAGCATCTCTAACAGCTTTTGCAAATCTTTTTGCGTGTTTCCAATATGCAAAATGAGCAGTTGCGAACATTCCGCCGCTTCGTGCTTTTGAGTATGTATAAATAAAACCTTTTCCATTCTCACTCAAGTTTGTATTAAATTCCATTTCAATGTCAGCCTTTGATATATTTCTGCTAACCGGAAATCCTACCGGATCATCCGCAAAATTAACATTTAATAAGAAAATATTGTTTTCTTGTATATATTTTAGAAAATAATATTGATAGGCTGCATTATTTCCGTTAGAATGAGATATTTGACTTGAATAGAACAAAGATAACGGACTTCCGAAGTTTACTGCACCAAGAATTGTATTATCCGGTACACAAGCAATTTCAGTATATTTATCAATATCGTTATATGCTTTTGCAAATTGTTTTTCATTTGGATTTAACGCAAGTTTGTCTGTTGCAAGTTTGTAACCCAGTCCTGATTTAACAAAAGCATCGATACAAGTATATTTATTATCTTTTTTACCTGTAAATTTATCAAGATTTACAACTTTTAATTTGTGTATCATATATTCATAAGTAACAAAACTTCCTGCACTATGTCCGAACAAAATAGCTTTTTCACCTTTTTCGTGAGCAGACATAACATATCTGTGCAGTTGATCTATAATCTTTTGCATATTTGTTTCTCTTTGCACCCATATTGCATCGTGCATACAGTGTGCAAGTATGCTTCTGATAGTTTGAGCCATAACCGGACTCGATTTTTTTGCTTCAGCCAAATTATTTTTTATAACATCTAATTCCTGATTTGAATTAAATCCCCAAAACAGAATTTCTTCATTACTGTTTATGGCATATTTTCCATTATCTAATATGTTTTGATACATAAATTCGTCAGTTTCAAAAATATTTTTCATTTGCTTATGCATAGCATGAAAACCTTTTACATAAGCTTCTTTTGCTCTTTCATCATTTGAGTTGGAGCCGTTTATGTAAATAAATTGAATATTTTGTTCTGCAGCTAAAGCATACGCACAATTTGTTGCCGCTAACAATATTCCGAAGAACAAAGCTAAAATCTTTTTCATTTTCTTAATCCTCATATTTAACTCTATAATACTTTACTTAACAAAAATTATTATATATCACATGTCATATATTTCAATGCGTATTTTAATGTTTTTAAATATTTAATAATTAATCTATTAACTCAAATGAATAAATCTTTACAATTCGTTTTTTATTATAATTAATTCGTAATAAAAATAAAGGTTGCAAATAATTTACTATATTGTAAATACCCAAAAATATGATACAATCAAGAAGGGTTTTTACTAAAAATAGGAAGAGAATATGAAAATAGATTGGAAATCAAAACAAACTAAAATTACAGCAGGTATTTTAGCGGTAATACTTATCCCAATAATGTGGAACCAAGGAAAAGCTGCAATCACAGGGGCAATTACAGCTTATATGATGTCTCAGCCAAAAACAGTTGAAGTCGCAACTCCTATCGCTAAAGATATTCAGCCGACATATTCAACAACCGGTCGTATAGAAGCACAAAAATCTGTTGATATAATCGCTCGTGTAAGCGGTTGGCTTCAAGAAAGATACTTCCAGGAAGGAGACAGAGTTAAAAAAGGTCAAAGACTTTTCCTTATAGAGCCTGATGAATACGCACTTGCCGCACAAACCGCAAGAGCAAGAGTTAATGAAAATTCTGCTGTATATAAAAATTCAGAAATTGATTTACATCGTGCAGAACAATTACTTAAAGAAGATTTGGTAAGTAGAGAATATTATGACAACGCACTTACGCAAAGAAATAAAAACAGAGCAACTTTAGACGGTGCCATTTCAGACATGAACAAGGCAAATCTGAATTTAAGCTACACAAACATAACTTCTCCTATGGATGGAAGAATCGGTAAATCTATCGTTTCTGTCGGCAACTATGTTACACCTTCAACCGGTGTAATTGCTCAGATTTATACTACAAATCCAATGAAGGTTACTTTCCCGATGAAGAGCGGTGATTTTATTGAGTTAAAAAAATACTTTAAAGATAATCACATTAATGCGGATGCTCCTGCTACTGATGCAAATGTATCAATTCTGTTAGGTCTTTCTGATGGTTCAACCTATGAAAAAGAAGGAAAAGTAGAGTTCGTAGATAACAAAGTTGATCAAAATACCGGTACCGTAACAATGAGAGCTATCTTTGAAAACCCTGATGAAATATTGGTTCCGGGTGACTATGTAAACGTAACAATAAGAGTTAACGTACCTCAAAAAGTTATGCTTATTCCGCAATCTGCTACAAAAACAGACGTTGGTACGGGATACTACGTTTGGGTTGTAAAAGACGGTAAAGTTGTTAAAAAGGACATTATCGTAAACGAAAACTACGAAAATAATTGGATTGTAGAAAAAGGTCTTGATTATGACGATGTTGTAGTAATGAAGGGTATTCAAGATATTTATAAATCAGGACAAAAAGTAAAAACAAAACCATATACACCTGATAACACAGAATCAAAGGACAAAAAATAAATGAAGGTTGATTCTGTTTCAAATCAAAATTTTCAGGGAAAAGTTATCGGTTGCTCTTGGTTTAAACCAAAACAAAGAGAGGTTTTTAAACAGGTAAAACCTTGTTTGGAAAAACTTGTTAGAAACAAAGATTATGATTTGAAACTGTACAGGTTTTACGGCGGAGAGCTGAGAATATCAGCAGGTAAAAAACCTGAATATGCAGTTATAGATTCAAACAATCCGGCAATATGGATAAACAGAGCAAAAGAAATTATTGAGGGATTTGAAAAAGAACAAAAGTGAGATTAACCCCTCACCCTAACCCTCTCCCACAAGGGGCGAGGGCAAAAATAAAAAGAGGAAAAAGAGAATATGGCTATAAACAAAGACGATTTATATTTTTTCATTAAAAAACCGAGATTTGCAGTTGTAATATCTGCATTTATTGTAATTTTAGGTTTGCTTTCACTGTTTGGTTTGCAACAGGAAAAGTATCCTAATATTACTCCGCCACAGGTTACAGTATCTGCTAGTTATCCCGGAGCAAGTGCTGCTGTTATTGAATCTTCAATAGCTTCACTTCTTGAATCTCAACTTAACGGTGTTAAGGATATGATTTATATGTCCTCAACCAGTTATGATAATGCTTATTCTCTTAATATATATTTTAAAACAGGGACTGATAATGATATCAACCTGATGAATGTTCAAAATAAACTTCAGCAAGTTCAGTCACTTCTCCCTCAAGAAGTTGTTCAGCAAGGTGTTACGGCAGAAAACAAAGTTGGCGGTGCAGGTGCTATTATCTTAAATCTTGCGTCCGAAAATGAATCTTGGAACCAATTAGATTTAACTAACTATGCTAATATTTACGTTAAAGATGCGATAAAGAGAATTAACGGCGTCGGTTCAGTTAACGTATTCGGTGCAGATGATTATTCTATGAGAATTTGGCTTGACCCTGCAAAACTTGCAAGTTATAAAGTTACAATCGGAGAAATTCAAAATGCAATAAGAACTCAAAATGTTCAAATATCAACCGGTGCTTTGGGGGATTTACCTACAAACACAAATCCGAGCTTGAAGCTTTCACTTCTTACAAAAGGCCGACTTCAAACACCTGAAGAATTTGGAAATATCGTAGTTCGTTCTAATTCTGACGGTTCAAAATTAAGATTAAAAGAACTAGCAAGAGTAGAACTCGGTGCAAAATCATATTCTATGTTCGGTATAGTTGATACAAAACCTGCCGCTTTGATTCAGGTTATGCCGTTACCGGGTGCAAATACTGTTGAGATTTGTGAAAATGTCCGCAAAGTAATTAACGAGCTTTCCGAAACTATGCCCGATTCGTTGAGACTCGATATTATGTTAGATAGCTCAACTTTCATTACCGAATCAATGGATGAAGTTGAGTTTACAATTCTTTTGACATCATTAATCGTTATTTTAATTATATTTGTATTCTTAGGTGATTTTAAGGCAACGTTAATTCCTTGTGTAACGATTCCTGTATCTTTAATAGGTACATTCATTGCCCTGAAGGCCTTAGGAATGTCTATGAACCTGTTAACGCTGTTTGCGCTTGTACTTGCAGTTGCGGTTGTAGTTGACGATGCGATTGTTGTAATAGAAAACGTAAAACGACATATTGAGGATGGTAAATCGGCACTAGAGGCAACACAAATTACCATGGGTGAAGTTGGCGGTTCACTTGTTGCAATGGCTGCCGTTCTTATGGCAGTATTTGTTCCAATGTGCTTTATGAGTGGTTTATCAGGTACAATGTATAAACAATTTGCAGTTTGTATCGCAGTATCAATCGCATTTTCTGCTGTTTGTGCATTGTCACTTTCACCTGCAATGTGCTCAATACTTTTGAAAGTTAAAAAGAATGTTAAACCGCTTCCTCAGTATTTGGAAAAACTAAACGGGTATTTAAGCATAGGATTAACTATATTTAATGAAAAATTTGATAAGCTGACTAATTATTATATTGAACTTGTTAAAAAATTCGTTCACGATAAAAAGCTGACAATAATTACGTACGTTGCAATTGTACTATTGATGCTTGGCTTATTCAAAGTTATTCCTACAGGATTTATTCCTGATGAAGACCAAGGTATGCTTATATCAGTTGTAACACTTCCCGATGGTGCATCATTAAACAGAACGGAAGATGTATGTATTAAATTTATAAAAAGAATAGAAAACATAGAAGGTATCGATAAAGATAGAACTGTTGCTTTTGGCGGTATGGGACCTTCTAACCAGGCAACTGTTATCATTCAGTTAAAAGAATGGGGTGAAAGAAAAGTCAGTCTCATTGGAAAAGTAGTTCGTGCTATTCAAGGCAAACAAACAGACCTTTCTCACAACGGAATTTTAATGGAAATTTATAAACGTACTGCTGATATTAATGAAGCTGCAATATTTACATTATCGCCACCGGCGATAGACGGTTTGGGTATGGCAGGTGGTTTTGAATATCAGCTTATCTCGACAGGTAACGCAAGCGTTCAAGATATTGCTGCATTTACTGACGAATTCGTAGCTAAAGCCAATGAAGATCCTACTTTACAGAATGTATATACACAATTTCAGGCAAATGTTCCTCAATACTTATTGAATATAGATTATGAAAAAGCTCTTGCACAAGGAGTTGATATAAATGAACTTCATAATACTTTAGCTTCAACCTTGTCTTATGCGTATGTAAATGACTTTAATAAATTAGGCAGAGTATTCAAAGTATTTATGCAGGCAGAGGGTGATTACAGAAACAAGATTGAAGATTTACAAAAAATCTTTGTTATGAATAAAAACGGGCAACCTGTTCCTATTATGACAATGATTACACCAAAACAAACTGTTGGTGCGGTTTCTATTACAAGGTTTAACCAATTCCGTGCTGCTCAAATTCAAGGTTCTCCTGCAAACGGAAAATCGTCAGGTGAAGCAATGAACGCAATGGTAAATTTGTCTAAGAAAAACTTACCGCACGATTACACTTTTGCTTGGTCCGGAACATCGCTTCAGGAAAAGGAATCTTCAGGACAAACAGGACTTGTTGTCGGTTTTGCACTCTTATTTGTTTACCTGTTCTTAGTTGCACTATACGAAAGCTGGATGATACCTGTTGCGGTACTTTTAATATCGCCGGTCGCAGTTGTAGGTGCGTTAATATTCCAATTAATGATGGGACAAGCGCTTGATTTGTATTCACAAGTAGGTCTGATTACATTAATAGGTTTGGCAGCAAAGCAGTCTATTTTGATTGTAGAATTTGCCAAAGAAGAGCATGAATCACATGGTTTATCAATCTGCGATGCAGCTGTTAAAGCGGCTCTTTTGAGATTCAGAGCAATCATGATGACGGAAGCTGCGTTTATCTTAGGTATTTTACCTTTGTTATTTGCGTCAGGAGCCGGTGCAAATAGCCGTATATCAGTTGGTTCAACAGTAATCGGAGGTATGATTGTAGCAGCAACCCTGGGTACTGTTTTAACTCCTGCTTTTTATGTTATAATTCAGGATGTAGTTGATAAATATTTCAATAGCAAGAAAGAAGAAGATACGATTTAACGGAAGGGTATATATATGAGCAATCTCTTTTTAGCTAAAAAATGTATTTTGAAACAGCTGGAAGAAAATAAAAACCGCAAAGTGGTTTTTTGGGGTGCAAGTTTATTCTTAAAAGATTTTTTGGAAAAGAATGATTTAAAAGATTATAATATTGTCGGTATTGTTGATTCTGACAGCCAGAAATGGGGCACTGAGTTCTATGGTTATACAATTTTATCTCCTGAATCGTTAGGAGTAATCCAGCCGGTTTGCGTTATTTTTACAATAAAGAATAATAATGAATTAATATATAACAAAATAACAAAAAGCATAACGGAAAATGATAATTGCAGTTCGGTAAAAATCTGTCCTAATATTTTTACTGAAATGTACAAAATTTATATGGAAGATATAAAATCTAATGATAAGATGCATCCTGGGTTCAAATTTTTAACTCCGACGTCTGATGACATTAAAGGGCTTCAGGATTTGGGAGAGGATTATAAACAATATTCCGAAATGCATGATCAGGACAGATTGTTTTTATACTCAGCGATTCAAAAGTTTAAACCTAAAAAAGTTTTGGAAGTCGGCGTGTCTTCAGGCGGCTCATCTTACATTATGCTTAATGCATTAAAGAATATCAAAGATTCTCATTTGTATTCTCTGGATCTTGGTACTATTCAGCCTGCTTTTCAGAAGAGTGTCGGTTTTTATCTAGATAAATACCCTGAACTTAAACAAAACTGGACATTAAAAACAGGTAAAATAAGTTTATACTTCATGGACCAAATTGGGTCAGATGAAAACGAAGATGAAAAATTTGATTTTTGTTTTCTGGACACTGCCCATTCTTTGCCGGGCGAACTTTTGGACTTTTTGCAAATTTTGCCATATTTGAAAAAGGATTGTGTATTTCTTTTGCATGATATAAATTGGCATTTGGCAGGTGCAGATGACGTAAGAAACAGTATTTTTTATTCAAATAACATTCTGTACAGTTCTATTGCAGGTGAAAAAATTCTGCCAAATCAGTCAGTTTATCCGCACTCTTTTGGTAATTTTATAAGTAATATCGGCGGAATTAAATTAAATAAAGATACATATGATAATATCTTTAATGTATTTAATAATTTATCAATACCATGGAAATGGATACCGTCAGACTACGACCTGGAAAATCTTACAGATTTCTTCTGTAAGCACTATGGCCTTTATTATGCTTGTTATTTTGAACAAGTGGTTAAGAAGCAAAAACAATTATCAAAAATTCGCCAGGAAGCTCTGCAAACACTAGTTTGCATATAAATATAGTAATATAATCGATAAAAAAATGAGAAAGAAGAGTATGAAATTTAATAAGAAACAAATTATAAGTTTAGCAATATTATCCTGTTTTGTATTAACTTCTGTTGATACGGTTCAGGCTTTTTCCTGGGGTAAATCTAAGAAAAATAACAACACTCAGGCTGTAACATTAACTAAAACAAAAACAAAAAAGAAAAATAATACAGAAGAAAAACCGCCATATACAAACGAGGTTCATTCCGTATTTTCACTTAACGACTGTGTAGAAAATGCAATTAAATACAATCCAGGAATTCAAGCTTCAATATATAATGAAGAAGCATACAAAACAAGAATCGGACAAGCCTGGGCAAATTATTTTCCGACAATAAGTGCAGGTCTGGATGTTTCAAGAAGCGGCAATAAATACGTTGGCGGAAGTCCATACGGCGGTACAGGTGGAAACCAATACTTGACAATGGGTTATATTCCTTCCGTTTCAGCTGATATGCTTATTTTCGATTTCGGAAAAACAAAAGCTTCTGCAGACATGGCAAAGAGAATGTATGAGTCTACAAAAGAAGATACAAAAGAGAATATCAATACAATTATCTATAGTATAAAATACACATATTATAACATCTTGTTTGCGCAGGCACAGGTTCATGTGTATGAAGATACGGTTGCTGATTACCAGCTTCAGTTAGACCAAGCATGGGGTTTCTACCGTTACGGAACAAAACCGAAAGTTGATGTTGTAACAGCTGAATACAACCTCGGAAAAGCAAGACTGAACTTAGTCAAAGCAAAGAACGTTCTTGAAGTTGCAAAAGTTCAGTTATCTCAGATTATGGGTATTCCTGAATACACAAACTATGAACTTTCCGACCAGCTTACGCTTAACCTTTTTGATATAACAGAAGAGAATGCTATTAATACAGCTTTTGAAGTAAGACCGGAACTTATTTCTGCTGAAAAGATGGCTGAAGCGGCTAAAATGAATCTTAGAGCTGCAAGAAGAGATTTCACACCTAATTTGGGCATATACGGAAGCTACAATAACGGTATCGGAAATGAATACAATTTACAGTCAGGACAAGTCGGTGTAGGACTTACTTATAACGCATTTAATATTTTGAGAATCAAAAAGCAAGTAGATCAGGCTAAAGCAGAATACAAAAGAGCCAAAGCAGAATATGAAGATACTAAACACAATGTCTATTTCAACGTCAAGAAAAACTATATGGAGCTTGAAACAAACAGAGAAGCCATCATAATTGCAAAGCTTGCATTAGACCAGGCAAAAGAACAATACAGACAGGTAACAGGAAGATATAAAGCAGGCGTCGGTAATGCTATCGAACTTAAAGACGGTGAAAATACATACTTAAACGCTCGTCTTGATTTTTATAACGCAATGCTTAACTATAACAACACTGCAGCAAGTCTTGAAAAAGAAATCGGCTTACCTCTGAAACTCAAACCTGAAAAAGTTTTGAATATTACAAAAGATGACCTATAGAGTGTAATCTTTGCCGACAGCTCACATTTTTAAAAGTTTGTTTAGCTTTGGTGTAAGAATTAAAAGTAGCAAAAATGCCGCAAAAGATAAAACAGCAAGCGGTGTAAAGAGCTGAAGTGAAGTCAGGCTGTCATATTTTCCGCCCCAAAAACCAGCAATGGCATCACCTAAGAAACACATAATAAACCAACAGCCCATTGTAAGCGAAAGAAATTTTGCAGGCGCAAGTTTTGATACCAAAGATAAGCCGATTGGCGATAGACAAAGCTCTGACACCGTCATTACAAAATATGCCAGGACAAGCCAAAGCAGTGAAATTTTGCCTGTATCAGACATTAATCCTGCCACGATCATAATTACATAAGAAACAGACATCAAAAATAGTGCTGCAGAAAATTTTTCAATAGAAGTCGGTTCCATCCTCCTCTTATTTAACCAACTCCATAAACCGGACGTAAGCGGAGCAAGAAGAATTATGAATAACGGGTTTAAGGACTGAAAATACCCTGTATGTATCTGAAATCCGAAAAAATCTCTGTTTACCTTATATTCCGCAAACAAGGTTAATGAAGAACCCGCCTGTTCAAAACAAATCCAAAAAGGTATTGTAAAGAGCATTAATATAAGAAGACCGATAAACTTTGATTTGTTTACGTCGTCTGTTGAGATATTGTTTTCCTGTTTTATACAAACAGGTTTTGAACCTGTATCACCTAGCAGCTTATGTTCAAAAAGTTTGTAAGTAACAAGCCCGATTAACATTCCAACCCCTGCCGATGCAAATCCCCATTCAAAGCCGTACTTTGCGGCAAGCGTTCCGCATACAAGAGGAGATAAAAATGCACCAAAATTTATTCCCATATAAAAAATCGTAAACGCAGAATCTTTTTTATCATTATCATCACCATACAACAATCCGAGAACAGAACTTATATTTGACTTAAAAAAACCGTTTGCACAAATCATTAAAAACAAAGAAAGCAAAAAAAGTTCTTTTCCGCCAAATGCCAGCAAAAACAACCCGGCGCTCATAAGAACAGCACCGGCAGTAATACAACGCCTCTGTCCGATAAATCTGTCAGCAAGATATCCGCCGATAAGAGGAGTCAGATAAACAAGTCCCGTATAGATGCCGTAAATATTTCCTGCTTTCTGTGATGAAAACATGAGTTCGTGCACCATATACAAAACTAAAAGGGCGCGCATTCCGTAGTAGGAAAATCTTTCCCACATCTCAACAAAAAATAATAAATACAAACCCTTTGGATGTTCCTGATTAAATATATTCTGCATATAACTATTTTAACCCAACATATAATAACGCAACCAGAATAATAGGCACAACATACTTAAGCCCGATATCAAACAGGAATGCAAAAAATTTGTTCTGTATAAAATGTTCTCCTTTTATCTTTAAAAACCAGCCTGCAATTAAACATAAAAATAAAGCATTTAATGGCATAAGAATACTTGATGTTGTGAAATCAAGAAAATCAAAAACTGTTTTTCCGCACAATTTAAAATTTTCAAGCTGACCAAAGGACAAAGTCGCGGGTATTGAAATTAAAGCAATTATTGAGAATACTGCCGCACACGCTTTTGTACGGGTTAATTTTAGTCTTTCAACCATAGATGCAATAGGAACTTCTATTATACTTATGCCAGAAGTTACGGCAGCCGCAAACAAAAGAACAAAGAATGCTGCCGAGACAATATTTCCGTAAGGAATCTGTGCAAATATCTGTGGAATTGTAATGAATACAAGTCCTGCTCCGGAGTTAGGTTCAAGTCCAAACGAGAATATCGCAGGGAATATCATTATACCAGCCATAAGAGCAAATAAAGTATCTGAAAAAATAATTGTATAAGTTGATTTCAGAATACTTTTATCTTCTCTTATATAACTTCCGTATGTTAACAAAGCTCCCATACCTATACTCAGTGTAAAAAGAGCCTGACCGAGTGCTGCCAAAAACATGTGGGCATTAACCTTGGAAAAATCCGGCTTAAACATATAAATAAGACCTTCATGAGCATTCGGAAGATTAAGTGAAAATACAATTAATCCCAAAAGTATAACTGCAAATAAAGGCATTAAAACATTGTTTGCAAACTCTATACCTTTCTTTATACCCCTTGCTGCAAATATAATGCATATAAGTAAAAAAACCAAAGTAAAAACACATGCGGATACAGAGTCTTGGATTAATGTAACAAAATAGCTTCCGTAATCTTCTATTTTAATATTAGTAAGACTTAAAAATATATAATCAATAATCCAGCCTCCGACAATAAAGTAAAAAGAAGCTACCAAAATGCCTGTCAGAGGATTCAGGAATCCAAAAATTTTAAACTTCGGATTAACAGACTCAAAAGCACCAATACATTCTTTTTTTGTTATTTTCCCCATTGCAAGTTCTGCAAACAGAGGAACAAAACATATTGTAAGAATTAGTAATAAATATACGACAAGAAACACTGCTCCGCCATTTTGCCCCATTATATAGGGAAATCTCCAAATATTTCCCAGACCTACCGCAGAACCAACTGCCGCAAGAATGAATGTTAACCTTGATGACCAACTTGGTCTGTTCTCTTCCATAAAAAACAGCCTTCTCTTCTTCGTTTAACTATTAAGATTATATTACAAAATCATAAATACGTTAATATTATCGGACAGAAGATTTGCTACATTTTTGCCACTACTATATTCCTAAGCTTTATTAATTTATTGCATCTGTTAATATATTTTTTAATTGCGGATAATAATTTAACACATTTTGAATTTGCATATCATTTTTATCCTTATTAGTATCAAAAAGATTTTTTTCATTATCTAACATTCCCAATTCACGCTCTGCATTTACATAAATTATATCATTAACAGGATCTTTTACAATTTTTATTCTTTTACCGTTAAGAACTGCCATTGCCCAAAACCAAATATCATCAGCATCTGGTGTTAATTTTGAAAATAACTCTTCGTTGCAAATATCTTTATATAGGCTGTGAGGTGGAAATAATGTACCGCCTCCACTTGTAAAGAAGTTTAGAACGTAAGCTGAATTGTCACTAATACATTTTTTCCATTTGACATAAGGCAGTATTTTATCCCTTTGAATAACAATTTTATGCGCTCTATGACAAATTATATTTTCCCTATCCTCTACATATTCATTATACAATTTTTCAAGCCAATCAGACGGATAAAAGATATCATCATCTGCTGTTACAATAATATCATTCGGATATTCTTTCAAAGCCGGAATAAGTTTTTTGAAACTTTTTATATCTTCTGTGAACTTTATTGTAAGTCCGTTATTTCTTAAATCCAGTACCTTTTTCGGTACATCATCTTCTCTGTTTGGGAATTGTTCTTCTCCAAGCCACAAAATAACTTCATCCGGTTTTAAATTTTGGTTTAATAACGAATAAATTCCATAATGAACATCATACATTCTATCCGGATAAGAAGTTAATGAAACAATAAGTTTTTGCTCTCGCTTTTCTTCTGTTACACCAATATACGGTTTTCTGTTTTCAATTTCGCTTGCAAGCTGCTCCTTATTAATCTTTTTTGTGTTTAGCCAAGAAATGAACAATCCTAACTGTTTTTCTTTTATTTTATTATTTTTTATTTTAATTTTAATTCCACATAAATTGAATACTTTATGACATCCTTTATTGTTTATAGAAAAAATATCACTCAATTTCATTATTTTTTCTCCTTGCCGATTTGATAGAGCTCAAAACCTTGTTCATTTAATCTTTCTGCGTTGTATTGATTTCTGCCGTCGAAAATAACCGGTTGTTTTAACAAGGTTTTTATCTTTTCAAAATCAGGACGCCTGAACTCGTTCCACTCAGTCATCAAAAGCATAGCGTCAGCGTTTTCTATTGCCGAATAAGACGAATTGCAATATTCAATTTTTTCTTTAAAAATTCTTTTTGCTAAATCAATAGCTTTTGGGTCGTAACATTTTATCTTTGCACCCATTTCCAATAAAGAATTAATTATTGTTATGGCAGGTGCTTCCCGCATATCATCCGTTTTGGGCTTGAATGCTAATCCCCAAACTCCAAAAGTTTTACCATTCAAATCTTTTCCGAATTTATCTATGATCTTTTGAACAAATACTTCTCTCTGCTTTTTATTTGTATTATCTGCAGACCTAATAATACTCATATCTACACCGTAGTCTTCACCTGTTTTAATTAGAGCTTTAACATCTTTTGGGAAACAACTTCCACCATATCCTAATCCGGGGAAAAGAAATTTATTACCAATTCTTGAATCGGTTGAAATTCCTACTCTAACCATTTCTGCATCGGCACCAACTTTTTCACAAAGATTAGCGATTTCATTCATAAAAGAAATTTTGGTTGCTAAAAAAGAGTTAGCTGCATATTTTGTCATTTCTGCAGATTTAACATCCATAACAATTACTCTATTTCCTGTTCTAAAGAACGGGGAGTAAATATCCTGCATAATTCTTGTTGCTTTTTCAGAATTTGAACCGATAATAACTCTGTCAGGCGAAAGAAAATCATCAACGGCATTCCCTTGTTTTAAAAACTCCGGATTTGACACAACATCAAAGGGGTAAATAGTATTTTGTTTTATTATATTTGTAACTTTTTCCGCGGTGCCAACAGGAACTGTTGATTTATCCACAATAACTTTATATCCGTTTATTGCTTTACCTATTTGTTCGGCAACACCCAAAACATATTGTAAATCGGCAGAACCGTCTTCATCTTGCGGAGTTCCTACAGCAATAAAGCAAACTTCAGATTTTTTTACTGCACTATCCAAGTCTGAAGAAAAAGTTATACGTTTTTCTCTAAAGTTAGATTTTACAAGCTCTTCTAATCCGGGTTCGTATATTGGAATAATGCCGTTTTCAAGTTTTGTAAGCTTTTCTCTGTCATTATCAACACAAATAACATCGTTTCCCATTTCTGCAAAACATGTTCCTGCAACTAAACCTACATATCCCGTTCCGATAACTGCTATATGCATTAAAACTCCTTAATTTTTATTATATATTTTTTTCAGATAATTTTATCTGGAAACCGCATATTGTAAGTATTTTCTGTTTCTTGTTACCGATTGTGCGATTCCTTATTGAAAATATTTTTTGTGAATTTGAATATTTAAGAACATAATTTGCTTTTTCCATAATTTTCTTTTGCAAATCTTTATCGTTTGTTAAAAAATCCATCATTCTGAGTTGTATTTTTGCGGCATTTTGAGTTTGTTCTTTATTAGATTTAACTGATACATTATTTTCATGCCATCTGTATTTTAATAAAACTTCTTGAATAATATAAAACTCTGTGTGGAATATCATTTTGCTCCACAAGTCATAATCGACTGCACTAGAAAGAGCTTCATCATATGTAATGTTATATTTATCCAATATTTCTTTTCTAATCATTGCAACCGGATTATTTATGGGACAACCGGTAACAAAATCCATGTATTTTGGATTTTGTGGAAATTTTAGAATTTTATTAGAAGGGATTTTTTCTACCCAGGAGCTTACAACACCAATATTATGGTTTTCATCAAGAATTTTAATTTCTTTTTCAAATCTGTCAGGCATAGAGATATCATCGGAATCAAATACTGCAATGTATTCTCCCTGCGCTATTTTATGGGCATTATTGCGGCTTTTACTTATGCCTTGGTTTTCTTGTTTTATATATTTTATTCTGTCATCTTCGTATGATAAAATAACTTCTTCTGCGTTGTTGGTTGAGCCATCATTAATTATAATAAATTCAAAATCCGTGTACGTTTGATTGAGAATACTTTCAATAGCTTCTCTCAAATACTCTTCTTTTGTGTTATAAACCGGCATAATCACCGAAATCTTAAAGCTGCCCGACATAAAACTCCTTTTGTACTGAAGAAAACAGAATTATCACAACGAGGAATATATCATGAACAACATTAAATTACAATAAAAAGAATTCGAGAAACAACTTATAAAGACAGCATATAAATAACTATCGCGCTGATTAAAATTACCGTCATTATGAACGCAAACCCGACAGAAATTAAAGGATTAAACTCGAACTCCGTTTTGTCATCAAACTCTGTGCTTTTCATTACTTTTTTTATAAAATCAGGTTTTGATTCCGTTTTGGTTTTGCGGAAAGAATCTTTTAAAATTTTTCTTATCTTGTAAGTATCCTCAAGCTCTTTTCTTGCCTTTTTATTTCCTATTGTATATTTTCTGATTTTCACATTTTCCTCCTCAGGAAGTTCATTATCTACATATGCTGAAAGATTTTTTTTAAAAAACTGATACTGCTTTGAAGAATGAGTATTAGTCGAGAAAACTTCTTTTTCCTCCGGACAAAGTTTTTTCTTAACATCACCAAACAGAGAGTCAATAATGTTAAGCTTTGCACGACAGACAGGACATTGCCTGAGATGTTCTTCAACTCTTGTTTTCAGCGATTCAGAAAGTTCTCCGTCAATATAAAACGATATGAGTACGTCCATTTGTAAACATGTTATTTCCATATCATATAAACTCCTTTAATTGTTCCTGCAATTTACCTCTTGCTCTTGAGATTCGCGATTTTACCGTTCCGATAGTTGTGTTGGTAAGTTTTGAAATGTCCTCATAACTCAGACCTTCATATTCTCTGAGAACAATTACCAATCTGAGATTATCGGGAAGATCTAGCAGCGCAAATCTTATTATTGTATCAAGCTCGGAAAAAAGACATTTTTCACCCGGCTCACATCCGATTTTGTCTTTTAGTTCCAGAAGTTTTTCGTCATCATAATCCACATTTGCGTCTTTTTGATGTTTTTTTGCGTAATCATAATACGTAGAAGTTACAATGTGATTGAGCCAGGATTTAAAGCAATGAATATCTTTAAGAGACTGAATACATTTTACTGTTTTAAGCAGTGCTTCTTGGGTCAAATCTGCGACATCCTGCCTTTTTTCGGTTAAGTAGCTGAACATACCAAACACATTTTTCTGAATACGCTTTATTAATTCTTCTAGTGCTTTAATGTTACCTTCCTGAGAGAGAGTAATTATCATATCCATATCTGCTTTTTTATAATCAATATTCGGCACGACAACATCTCCACTTTCACATTATAGAAAGCGGATTTTTAAATAAAATCAGACAGTCGGGGATATTACATGGTTAAAGATATTAAATATTTTCCAAACTTTTTGCTAAACTTACAAATTTTTGTTTTATTATCTGTTCCAGTCCATGTTCATTCAGTTTATCAAGAATTTCCTGTTTAGACCCCAAGCTTAAAACGCTTTCTGCACCATATTGACTTCCACGGATTACCGCAGCAGCTTCCAGATATCTTTTATCCTCTGCACCCTTTACACCTGTCGGAGAAACTTTAAGCAGAAAATGAGTTGCATCAAGAGCTTTATCAGGATTTTCAATTTCTTCCCATACAGCATCAAACTCACCGGTTGGCTGAACTTTTTCCTTAACCTTATTCTTTAAGTCAGTAATCATTTTTTTTATAAGTTCTTCCATTTTTTCAGCTCCTTTGTCCACACAAGCTTCGACGGCATTTGGCTTAACACCGCTGAAATTTATATTTTTGATGTTGTTATTTCGGTTAATTCTGTTGTTCATATTATATCCTTTATTTTATATTATTCGGTAGTAAATGTATAGAGGGGGGAGGGTAAATGTATTGGGGTAAATGTATTGGGGGCAACGTTTGGTGGAAGCAAATATTATCTTATCCTGTACATATCTATCTCTGTTTTTTCACCCTGACCTACAGAATGCGGGCTTGCATCATAATCTGCATAGATTTCCTGTTCGCCTGAGTTTCCGATAATCTCCATTGTATGTTTTGCCTTAGGGTAAATATCCATATTTAATTTATGTCTGTTAGGACCTGCATAAATCGGTAAGTCAGACTGACCTATTTCTGCGCAAAGTTTTTTAGCGTATTCCATAAATGTATCACGTATTTTATCGTTGTTTTGGTATTTTGTTTTAAGTTCAATGTTATCGAGAACAAGCGCAGGCTTTCCGTCAACGGAAGCCAGATAAATCATTGTATTACCTACAAAAGAACCTTTGTCACTCAGTTCTATTGCACCGATACATTTGTTCATAATATAAGTCGGAGCAGACCATTCATTCATATTTCTGCCGAGAGCCGTACAACATTGAGCATCATTACCCAAGCCAAGTGCTTTTTTAATATCGTACATATCGGTTTTTCTGACTTCTATTTCAGCAACTTCACCATCTTTTATATTGAGCGCATTATCAACCTCCTGAGTTCTCATTTTAATCAGGTGGGTGTACATTGTTTTTCTTGCATTGTCAAGCTCTTCATCACCCTGAGTTCTTGTCCAGAAATCATTTTTGTTAATCTCTCGTTTGATAAGTGTTATGATTTTATCCATATCTTCAAACGCAATTGGCTTACCGTTTTTGTATAAACGGTAATACTCTGTTGTTCCTGCATTAAAGCCGTCACCTTCCCAGTTATCTTTTTGTGATTTTACAAACTCAACACCAAGTTCATCTTTCAGTTGTTTAAATATCGGCTCTGTTACTTTTTGCGGAAGTGATTTAAATAGAACGTCATTCAGATCTTCTTCCAGATTATGAATTGATGCCTGTTTTGCTTCATCAGCACTAAGTTTAACTTTTACGGAAGTAAACGAATTTTTATCTGCTTTTGTAAATTTTTCATAATCAAACCCAAGCTCATCAAAGATACGTTTTGTTTCTATGTTCTGAGGCATTCTGTCAATAGCTTCCACTACTGAAAGTTCAGGATTGCTTTTTATAACATCAACCAAAATTCTCATATTTTCAAAAAATTCTTCGTTTGATATAAACATTTTTGAAATATATTTACAATTGATTAAGTCCAGTTTTTGAGAAAGAGTTTCATCATATTCAACACCGAGTTTTTGGAATATCTTTTTGTTAACAGCCTCATTCCAAGCAGCATTATTTTCAGCTGATGACGGCTTAATCATCCTGATAAAGTTTGCCATTTCTTCTTCTGTTGAGATTTCAGAAAGCGCAGATAATACTCTTAGTTTTGTTACAACTTCCTGCGGCTCTATTCCGGTGTATTGAGCCAAATAATCTTTAAGCTCTTTTTGTTTCGGCGAAAGCTGTTTCATAAGTTCTTTGACTTCTGCGGCATTTTCACAGTTGTAATAAACTGACTGAGCCTGACCGTTAAGAGCTTTTGACTGTTTCTGCTGTTCTTTTATTGAGTTTTTCAGGCTGACGATTTCAGGTCTTTGGTTTTCTATCTCGGCTAATTGTTTTTCATACTCTTTATATTCCTTGGACTTTTGATTTAAGTTTACCATTTTGTCTGCAATTTCTTTATATTCAGGAATTGCCATTCTTGCATTATCAAGCTGTGTTTTCAAATCAGATATTGAAGCATCAACTTCTGATTTTTGAGCCTGAATATCTTGTATTTTTGAAAGGTTTTCTTCTCCGACTGCTTTATTTATTTGTTTCTTTAATTTGGTGATTTCATTTTGTAAAATTTTAGCTTTTTGAGTATTTGCCGGATTCACTCTTTCCATCAAAAGTTCTTTATTGGCATCAGATAATTTTGTTTCACTAAGCTCTGATGTTTCTCTTAAGAACTCACCAAACTCTTCTAGCATAAGTGGAAATGCTGCTTCCGTATTACTCAGACCGATTAAATCAAGAGTACGTATAGCTTCGCTCATACCGGTAACATTTTTTACTTCCCAATCGGATATATCTTCCATGCCTGATTTAAGCAGGTCTTTGTTATCAAGTGCATCATGTCTTAACCTTGCATGTTTTTCAACTATATTGTCATCTTTAGCACGGGCATAATTTAAAACAGGACTGTAACCCAAATTTATTGAAATCCTATCTACCTCCCGACCGGTAAGATTTCTTTTTAGGATATTTTTCCAGCAATCTGCAGGATAATTCATAAGTCTGGGGTGCCTATCCAAAAGTCCTGTTTTTATTCCGTTTATAACAATTTCTTCGCAGCCGTCATAATAATTTTCAATTAGTTTTACGACAAACTCTTTCGGACAATTCAAAGTTTTATCAAGACAGAGCTTTTGTGCAAACTTAGCTTTGTTTTGAATAAATAGTACAGCCTCTTCATCAGTTGCTTTATAGTTTGGAAGATTTCCTCTCAGGCTGACACTTTGCTGTATTCTGTAAGCAAAATTATTTGGAAATTCTTTATCCAGCAAAAGTGTTTTTGTAAGTTCTATATTATTTTTATCTGCAAAACGAACGGCATAATTACAACATTCCGGAGCTGTATTATAAATATCCTGATGTTCAATAAAGAATTGTGCCATATCCTTTCTTGAATCAGCATCTGCTGATGATGAAAAAGCAGAATCTATTTCTCTCAACAAATTGCCAAGCATTTTTGGAGGAACATTTATACCTTTTTCCTGAAGTTCAATATAAAATACTACTGTTTTTGGATGCAAATAAGTATTATTTATAACTTTTGATATAGCTTTAAAGTCAATCGGTGATTTATCATTGTATTCTTTCAGCCTGTTAACAAGTTCAATACCTTCATCATTTAAACCATACTCAATACTTAAATCTATTCCCTGAGCTTTTGCCTGTGATTTAAGTTCTTTTATTGCCGCAACAAATTGGTCATTAACTTTTTGTGGAGATTTTACGTCCATTGAATGAGAAAGCATAGCATATTTTGACCACAAATCTGCTTTTTCCATACGCAGGGCAACATCAACTTGTTCATTAGTAGGGAAGTTTGTCCTGAACTCTTTGTTACTCCGCGTTATATTCTCAATAGGGAATTTTTCACCCGTTACGTCAAAATAATGTTTAACCATGCGATACAATTGAGAAACATCCGTATCCTGCCAGAAATTCATATCTTCAAGCGGTGAGCCTTCAAATTCCGCAACTTCAAGCAAAGCTTTTACATTATCTCTAGTTATATAATGCATAAACGGTGAATCTTCATTATTAAAAACTTTTTCCGGATGATTAAAAATATTAACAAGCAGACCTGATGGAATGTTACCAAATTCTTCAGGATTATATTCTTTCATTGTTTTTATAAGTTCTATTGCACTGCTCAACATTGGCTCTTCTGTGTTAACACGCTCGATATCATTATCTGACAGCCCAAGTTCTCTGAATGATTTAATCATTTCATCATGAGTCAGAGGTTTTGCTGCATGAATCGGATTGTTGGTATCTTGTTTTGCTTCTTTATACCCAACCTCTGCGTTATATTCTTCCAAAGCTCTTTCGGGAGTAATTGTACCATCTTTTATTCCTTCGCCGTAAAAGTGTAGTTTTTTAAGATTTTCAGCATTCAGTCGCTTATCAAACCTAAACAAATATTTTGTTTCAACACCGTTTTCATCCCTAACTGTCCAGTTTTCATACTCTTCCAGTTTCGGTTCTTTTGACTCAAAACCAAGTTCAAGCTTGCGAAGATGAGCGTAATAATCTGTAAAATATTTATTTAACTGGTCATAAGCATAATCCGGCATATTTTTTTCCTGCAGAAGTTCAGCAACAGGCTTGTACAAAGTTTCCAGCTCAGGATACTGATTCCACGGGTGTTTGCCTGTTCTGAGGTCGTATGGTAAATGTTCAGCTTCTGCAAATTCATTTACCAGCTCACCTCTATACTGCCATTCAATTATCTCGCCTGATTTTGTAACAAAATTTATCTGTAAAGCTGTATAGCCTGACGGCTGTTTCTTTGTGGAAGCATCTTTGACAAACTCCGTTTTTGCATTGGGGTCAATTTCTTTAGCAAGTTTTATAAACTCAACATTAATACCTAACTGAGCACCTGCTAACTTTAACTCTTTTAGCTGCGCAGGTGAAAATACAGGAACGCCGTTTTCTGAAGAATAATTTGATATACGCATCATTGAAAGGTCTTTACCTTCATGAACAGCTTTTCTCATTGCTTCTTTTAGCATATCAACAGCAGGCTGGGACTGAAGTTCTGCAGCACGAAGAACAGCCTTTCTGTATGCTTCGGAGCTGTAATTTCCTTCTGCTAAGATTTTGATTATTTCCGGGTGTTTGGTATAGTCACCTTTTTTAAACACTGTTCTGCAGGCGTATTTGTCACGGACATCCTGATATGCATCAAGCAAAGTTTTGTTTTTTCCTTTTTTTACTGCATCACTAATGTAGTTTGCAACTTTATCTCTTGTACTCCATTCACCTTTAATTCGATGTCCGAATCTGCCAAGATTTTCGCCTGAAATACCTATTCCGTCTGCCTGTTTTGTTAAATAAGTTTCTACATTGTCATAATGATTATTCAGATAATTAACAACAGCATCAATTTGTTTGTCTGTTACATTTTCAGCCTTTGTAGGATTTGTAAACATTTCTAAAATTATCTGAAGTTCTTCTGCTTTTTCAGGGTCTGTTTTTCTTAAAGTTTCAATTTCTGACTTAATTTCGGCTATTTTTTGAGGATTATCCAAATCCTTGCTTATTTCAAAAACTTTGTTACCGATTTTGTCATACTCGGTAAGCGGTCTTGAATATTTTCCGTCAATTAGTGTTTTTGATTGCGAAGTTTCCTGACTTGCTTTTACTTCATTCTTAACCGCATTGCTATCGCCCGCTTTAGCTTTGACTTCTTTAACTTCTGGCGGATTTATTTTAAATACTGAAAAGCTCGGCTCTGCAGCTTTGAACAACTCAAGCGGGATTTCCATATACTTACTTGAATCATGCGGATTTACCATTTTTACAATCTGTTTATTTTTGTCATATCCGACTATTCTGTATTGGTGATTCCTTAGCAAACCGTCATTCACATCAATCGGAACATCTTCGCTAAACGAAACAGAGCCAAATACATTCGGATTTGTTTCAAGCTCTTTTGCAAGAACATCAAGTCCTTCTTCTACTGTTTTGGCACCATCTAAAATAAAGCCAAGACTTGTATATGCGGTTAAGCATTTATAATTCCCAAAAAGACCAGGCACTTCTCCTGCACCACCGCCCATACGACTGCCGTCAAGTTCCTGCATTTGTTTATTCATCAAAAATTTATCATTAGCAACAATTTGCACATTTTCATCTGTATGATTATTTCTTACAAAGGAATAAGCTTGTTCTATCATTTTTATACCGTCACAAGCTTTTACATGAGCGCTGCCGCTGCCTACCTGCCACTGACCGTATCTCTTGTATAAACTGACAGGATATAACTTATTCAAATCTCCGTTTTCGAATTTAATTTCAATATTATCAAACCTTGGGAACTTAATGATTATATCATTACCTTCTTGTCTGAATGAGCTGTATAATGCAGCTCTGCCGTTAGGTGTAGTGGCATATCCGCCCAATTCCGCTATAAAATAGCAATCTCCTTTTTTTCCTTGTTGTATATTATATCTTTCCTCAACAGGAAACAGTTTGTCAAAAGTTGCTTTTTCAAGCTGAATCGGTACAAGAGTATTATCTGCACGACAGTACATTTTTCCGTTAATACATGCAGCTTCGCCGTCTGGAACTTGCTGATTAATTTGTTCTCTTATTTGCGGATTAGTTTGATATTCTTTTATAATGTCACCGACTTTATCTAATGTTATATCTTTAGTTCTGTACGAAGTGTTTACTTCATCAACAAAATTATGTTCAACTAAAGCACTGAAAGTTTCGCCTTTTAATAGCGGTTCAAGTTCTGTTTTCTTTGCATATTTGTTTTGTGCAATTTTATCCAAAACATAAGCTCGTGCATCTTGAGATTTTAAAACTTTTATAATATCTCTGACTCCGAACTTTTGCTGTGACAGATTTAAAGCATTTCCAATTGCACGAATAGCCCTGTTTTCATTACCCCTTGTATCCAAAAGCTTATTAACGATTGCTATATTATCAGGAGTTTTTAACATAGATGACAACTCATCAATATCTTCTTTTGTGTAATAATGGTTTTCATCCTGCAGTAACAGCTCTCGCGTTTCTTTAGGCAATAAATCAGGATTTGTTATAATATAATTTCTCAGTTCACTTGTTCTGATTCCTGACCATGTTTTATGATAATCATCACGACTAACTTCTTTTTGTTTACCGGATTTATCATATATGTAGAATTGCTCATCTTTTTTGTAATCATATCCGGACTTATAATTCTTCTTAGAGAACTTTATAATATTTCCTTGTCCGTCAAACGCAAGCGAATAAAATGTTTTACTATCGCCATCATAGAAACTCAAATTACCGTATTCGTCTATTCGAAAATCTTTAGGATATTTTTCTTGTACTACTTTTAAAAACGGCATCAAATCAGAAACATTTGAATTACTTTGTATTTTTTCATTTATAGTTGCAACAGCTTCATCATAAGTTATCTTTTTATAATTTTCTGACTGCAAAGGCTCTTGATTTGGTTTTATATAAGTTACATCTGCTTCTGTTTGTGCTTTCTTAGATGTTAACACCTGTTTTTGAACAACATCAATGTTATCTCTTGGCACAGCTTCTTGAGTTGCCAAATATCCTATTAGTCTTCTTGCTTTAGCAACATTTTCAGGTGTCAGACAAGGCAAAACATGTTCCTGACCATTTGTATCTTTTATCCAGAATAATACGGCATTATCTACATCTTGAACTATATGAGTTTTCGTTTTTTCATCATATACAACCTGACCATTGTCGCCTGCATGATTTCTGGATATAGCAGTTCCGTCAGGTAAAATAAAATCATCGTATTTTTTTACTGCATCAATTGGGGCTTCTTGAATATTGCTAGGTATCATTTCTAATAAATAATCTAAATAATTACTAACCTGTGCCTGTGCTTTTTTGCCCTTTACATCACTGAATCGATGCGGACTTAAGTTGGATTGATTAATGTCTTCGTTCCTTGCAACTTTATCTATTTCAGATAATGATGGTTGTTTTTTTTCAACTTCTTTTTGTCTTAATGCTCTGTATTTGTCACCTTTCATACCAAAATGTGCAGCTTCTTTTATATCACCGCCCATGCCGGCAAGAATACCAATTAAGTTTGATTGAAGTAATGATTCCCAATCATCTTGGGTATCAAGAACACCCATCATTATTAAATCACCTGTATAAGATATAGAAAAATCAGAAAATAGTTTTGATACTAAACCTTTTGCAAACTGTTTCCTATACTCAGGTTGAGAACATACTATTTTTAATGCTTCTGCTCTGTTACCCTTAGCCATTGCATCCTTAAATGCTTCTGATAACTTCGGCAGCGATTCCAATTCCTTACTTACAAATTTGTTAAACAGCTTCATACCTGTTTTACCTGCCACTCCACCGAATCCAAAACCGCCAAGATTCATAAGCATTGTTTTTGTAAGCTCTTCATATTCACCGTCTTCAGCACCATTTTTTCTTGTTAAAGCTTCTTCAAAACCTAATACGGATTCACTAACCATTCCGCCAATAGCAAGTGTATTACCTGCAGTTACCATTACTGCACCCAATGCTGCTGCCGGAGTAAAACAAAGAATACCGCCGACAACAGTCAAGCCCATGCCTGTCATAGATGCATTACCTGTATATCTTTGGATAAAGGTTTGATTATCTTCCATCATCGCTTTGCCTAGTGCCGATGAAAAATCATTACCGTAAGCTTTTTCGTGTGCAATTTCTACTTCTTTTTGCATCTCTTCAAGTTTTTCTTCAGCATTACCACCAAAAATTTTATCAAGTCTTTCTTGTTGAATATTACCTTCTGCCGTCAATATATCTGAAACATAACTTCTCAAAAGGTCTTCTGAACCTGATACCATAGACATGGAAATTCTTCCCGTTTCATCTTGTGTAACATTTATCGGAAGATTATTATTCTTTACAACGGATTTCAAATTTTTATAAGCAAGATTTGGATATGCAGGGTCAGAATAAAATTGTTCAAAAAGTTTTATGACGCTATTTAAAGCTTTTTCCGCATCTTTTTCTTTAAGTATACTATCTGCACCCGTTCTGAATTCGAGATATTTATTATAAGAGCTTAAATTTTTTGTTAGCTGCATTTGAACAGCCAAATATTTTTCGCAATCTTCTTTAGAATAGTTTACGCCTTGCTCATAGAAAAAGACTTCCTCAAATGAAAGTAATTTTTCGTCATCAGGATTTGGTTTAGCAATCTTAGTTGTATCGTATATATACTTAGTTGCCGAATCCAATGTTGAGTATCCTTTGCTTTTTGCCTTACCAAAAAGAACAATTGCATTCTGTTTGACTGAATCCATCAAAAATTTGTCGCCTTTTTCTGTTGTCATAGGAAGCTGACGTATTTTTTCTTTAATCGATTCAATATTCATGTCTTCTGTCATACGTTCGATTGTCGCAAGCATTAAAGCTTCAAACTCTTTGCGTGACATTTTTAATTCTGCTCGGTTTTTATCTAAATAATCAATTCCATTCTTATCTTTTTTATACAAACGAGCTTTCATCATATCTTGTAAACGTTTTTTATTAGCTTTGATATATTCTTCTCTTGTAAGTGTCCCACCCTGTGCTTGCTCCATATATTTAGCACCTTGAGCCTGATTTACGGCTGCTTCCATAACTTTTGCCTTAGATGTATCCATATCAAGGAATGTTTTTACAGAATCATAAATATCCGAAATATCACCATTGTTCATATTAGATATGATTTTTAAAGTTTCATCACTATCAGCTCTTAGAGATTCAATTACGCCGGCTTTTACCTCTTGATTTGTTTTTTGAGGTTTTTTCATGGCTGATTTATCACTAGTTGTTTTCTCAGCCCCAAGTTGAACTAAAAACTCAAACAAACCTGCTGCTTTAACTCCAAGCTCATTTAAAGTTTTACCGTCCGGTGACTTCACTGTATTTACGTATTCTTCAGCCTCTTTTTCATCGAAAATAGAATTTTCAGTGTTAAATTTAGCAGCGGATTGTATTGAATTAAACAACGAATTTAATTCTTTTTTGCTTAAAACACCATCAGAACCTTTTGTGCCGTCTTCTTTTTCTGTATCAAAAAAGTCAAATATTTTTTGATACTTTTTGTCCACGGTTTCACGTCTGATATCACCCTTGATATCAGATAAACGGGTTTTCTTGCCATTATTAAATTGTAACCAAAAGTCGCCTAAACCCATTGTGTTACCGAGTTTCCAATCCTTTACTTATCTGTTCTGTACATTAGCTGTGACGTCAAAATTAAAGCTTTTGTACCCCATGATTATCGGCACTTTGGAGCAAAACTTTAGTATTTTAGCAAAGATTGTTACAAATATTTACAAAAAGTCAAATATGAGCGAGGAAATGTTTTTATATAAGTATGGATAGTGTGCAATTAAATACTATTGAGGTAAATCCTCAGGGGGTAAATCCTCAAAATATTCAACAGGTTAACCGTCATAAAAATTCTGCGGTTACGAATCCTGTTGCACAAAAAACAGAAGTTAAGGAATACAGACCAGCATCTTATTCTTCGGCAGTGACAATTCGCACACACCTTGCAACAAAAGACGAAAAGAAAAAATACAAAGAGCTTATGGAAGAGCTGGTTGAACCGAGATACAAAAGAAAACTCGAATACGCTCTTAAATCAGGGAAATTATTAAAGAATAACTCTAATGATAAAAGCACGGTATTGGATAATCTGTATAAGATTATTAAAGAAGAACGTGACCCCGGACTTAATAAAAACGCTATCCTTGAAGAATGTCTGGATATTCTTGCCAATCCTTATGTAATTACCCAAACCTGTGAGGATATACCAAAAGAGTATCAAAAACCTGTTATCGGGTTGATTACAAACCTTGACACAAACCCGCAAAAAATCTTGGAAACAAAGTGGGAGCTTGATAACATGCATACCGGCACCTGTCCCGCTGCAAGTATTGAGTTTGATTTGGCAACAAAACATACTGCGGAATTTTTCAGGCTTGTTGAAGGTTTAACATCACCAAAACACGAAGTTACAAAAAGGATTAAGCTCGACAGTTTATCGGAAAATACACTCGACGCAGTCTGGCTGTTGAACAAATTTAAGACTCCTTGGAAAAAAGAAGGTTTTGAAAGTGCGACTGTTTTGTTAAAGCCTGATGAAAATGCAATCATAAGAGCAAGGATTCAAAACAACCACAGAGATAAAGGCGAACGTTCTATGATTGATGTTTTGATGCAGTCAACATTTATGCAGTTAGGCTCACAACAAACATATAACTCTCTTACCGACAAACGCGCTCCGAATGACTGGACTCAGGATGACGGCGGATTGATCGAATTTGAAAAAACTTTTGTAGAATCCGTAATAGAGGACAAAAACACAACCTCAGTTATTTATCAAAACGTCGATGACCAGGGACGTTTAAGTGGTTATACAAAAGATTTTAAAACTATTAAAAAAGAACTTCTTGCAACGCTGAAAGCCGGACACAACATCAACATCGGATATACATGGCCTGATCCGCACAACGAAAACAGGCTTGCAGGACACGAGATTACAATCGTAAGCTACAAGGTTAAACCGGACGGTGAAGGCGTATTCATTTGTCAGGATTCTGATGACGATAAAGCAGAACCGATAGAAATGAGCGAAAAAGAGCTTTTACCAAAAATCCACCATGCCGGTATTCCGGAAGAGATTGCAGCAAAAGATTTTGATTATGAAGAAAGCTGGAAAGTTACATTAGACGAATACAATAAAAACAAAGAAATTAACAAAAAATAAGGTGCAAATTATGTACCTTATTTTTTCATGCTAAAATTATGTAAAAGAGGGAGATTTTATGTCTATTTTAATAATGATACTTTTGTTAAGTTTGCTTATACTTGTACACGAAGCAGGCCATTTTGCAGCCGCAAGAGCCTTCGGTATAAGGGTCGATAAATTCGGTTTTGGGCTTCCTGTTGGTCCTACCCTGTTCAGCAAAAAAGTCGGTGATGTAGAAATCCTGGTTCACGCATTTTTATTAGGCGGATATGTTTCATTCCCCGATGACGAAAAAGACTGCAACCTTCCGAAAGATTCTCCCGAAAGATTCGTAAATAAACCTGTCTGGCAAAGAGTAATTGTTGTTTCAGCAGGTGTTATTGCAAACGTTATTTGTGCAATCGCGCTGGTTATGGCTGTTGCTATATTTACCGGCAAACTTCCATCAGGAAATTATGAAGTTTTTGCGGAAGAAATAAGTGCACCTAAAGATGCAAGCATTTGGACTTCCGGATTACAAAAGGGGGATAGAATCCTGAAAGCTAACGGCTGTGACATACATAATGTATATTCACTTGTAACAATAGTTAAGAATAGTGCAAAAAATAACGGTCTTATTACGCCTGATATCGTTGAAACAAATTATACAAAACTCAAAGACCTGAATCCCGGATTAACAAAAGATGAAGAAATCCCGGAAGGTTTGGCTATAAGACTTCCCGAAACATTATCAAGAGAAGTTGTAACAATGGATAAATACGCCGCAAAAGGTGCAAAATATTTTAAACCGCAAGGCGAAAAAATAGATGAAAATCTTTTGGAACTTGTTAAACAAACAGACGGCAAAAAGGTTTATGTATCTGACGGCAAGCATTCTTTGGAAGACTTGGCAAAAGCGCTATCTAACGGTACACATCCGATTAATTTTGTCGTTGAACGTAATGGTGAGGTGCTAACGCTTAATCCGATTTATCCTGACGAAAAGGGAATTATCGGAATAGGGCTTTCTACAAAGCAGACAATGATTGAAACTAAGAAGCCTGTTGCTGTTGTAAAAGAAAGCTGTGTTTATCTTTGGGATAACACTTATACAATGATGTACTCTTTAGGTCAGTTGTTTACGGGAAATATTCCGCTTAAAGATATGCATGGAGTTGTTGCAATAACAAAAATAGGCGGAGATATGATTGACAAGAGCGGTAAAAGTTCAGGAATTCTGCTTGCAGCACTTATTTCAATGAACCTTGCTATATTAAACATACTTCCGATTCCGGCACTTGACGGCGGACATTTGATGTTCTTAATGATTGAAAAAATTATGCGAAAACCTGTTGATGAAAGAATTGTTGAAATTGTATCAACAGTATTTTTCACACTGCTTATAATTCTTATGATATTTGTCGTATTTAACGACATAACACTAATTGTCAGAAAATAGTGAGTATTAAATAAGTTTTTCCGAAAGCTCTCCGAATTGTTCAATGGAGAGCTTTTCGCCTCTTATGTTTTCGTCAAAGTTTAACTCTTTAAGGGTTTTTTCTACTTTACCCTTTTCAAAACCGTTACTTACAAGGCAATTTTTTAGTGTTTTTCTTCTCTGCGAAAATGCTGCTTTTAATGTTTTTCTGAAATGTGCATAATCGGATAATTTTAACTTGGGTTCTTTTCTGACTTTTAAGTAAACAAGGGCTGAATTAACTTTAGGAGCAGGATAAAAAGATTTTCTTCCTACTGTTCGTATAATTTTGCAATCCGCCCAGAATTGAGAAAGAATAGTTAAAAGTCCGTACTGTTTACCGGAACTCTTTTCTGTTGCAACTATTCTTCTTGCAACTTCTTCCTGTACCATCAGTATAATATCAACAATTTTGTTTCTGTTTTTGTTGGTTAAATCGTCAATTTCGCCCAGTAAATGTGCAATAATGGGCGATGTAATGTAATACGGAATATTTGCAACTATTTTTATATTTTCATCACAAAGTACCGACAAATCTGTTTTTAAAATATCGGCATGGATAATCTCTAAATTATCACATCCCAGTTTTTTTAGTTCTTTTATTGCTTCTTCGTCAAGCTCAATTGCAATAACTTTCTTTGCATATTTTACGAGCTGTTCGGTTACAAAACCGACCCCCGGACCAATCTCTACAACAACATCATTTTTTGTTATTTTGGCAAAGTCAATAATATCCTGTATAACTTCCCCGTTAATAAGGAAGTTTTGTCCGAGACGTTTTTTTGTTCTGAAAAATTTTGCCCTGCTGTAGTAATCCGTCATAACTCAAATAATAGCACAAAGGGGTAAATGCATAAAGAGTTTTAAGTCATATATTAATAATAGATTGTGTGTAGTATAATAAGAGAAGGAGTTAATTGTGAACTATTGCGAATCAAAAACAGACAACCATCTAGAGTACAACCAATTACTTGAAGAATTTATTTTGGGGTGTAAGAATTCTCAAAAAATAGGTATGGAATATGAACGCATACCCGTTCACAAGACTACAGGAGAAGTTATTTCATATTTTGGTGAGTACGGAATGTGCGAGCTGCTCAGAGAATTCGCAAAAGAAGACAACTGGGATTATATTTTAGATGATACAAATATAATCGGATTAAAAAAACTTCATGACACAATTACCCTTGAACCGGGTTGTCAGTTTGAACTGAGTCTTGAACCGCAGGATTATATCAAAGAAATAAAAAATAAAATTGAAGAAATTGATAAAAATCTCAAACCAATACTGGATAAATTTGACATAAAACTTATAAACAAAGGGGTTTCACCAAAAACCACATACAGAAATATTGAACTTATACCAAAACAAAGATATAAAGTTATGGCAAATTACCTCTGGGGCATTCTTTCAGATGTCATGATGCGAGAAACAGCAGGGATTCAGGTTGGCATTGATTATAAATCGGAAGAAGATGCAATAAAAAAATTCAATCTTGCAAACCTTATGATGCCTTTTGTAACAGCTATGTTTGCCAACTCAAAAATAAGAGGCGGCGTTGATACAGGTTATAAGTCCTTTAGAGCTCTTGCATGGCTAAATACAGACAATGAGCGTTGTGGATTTGCAACAAGATTTTCAGACAGTATGTGTTTCAGGGATTATGTAAATCGTCTGTTAGAAACTCCGATGATTTTTATCAACAGAGAAAACAGAACGGTAGATCTAAACGGAAGAATGACCTTTAAACAGTTTATGGATAAAGGCTATGAAGGCTTTGAAGCAAACATTAATGACTGGAAATTGCACTCAAACCTTTATTTCCCGGAAGTCAGACTTCGGAACTTTATTGAAATACGTAACCATGATTGCGTAGGCGGAGGACTTGAATACTCTATACCTGCCTTATACAAAGGAGTTATGTACAATAAAGATGCATATGATGAGGCAAACGGTATTCTTTGCAAATACTCGGCAAAAGAAATAAATGAACTCAGGTACAATGTTGCCCGATACGGAATTCACGCAAAAATAAGAGGAACAAAAGTCAGGGATATCTGTAAAAACCTTATTGAAATTTCAAATTATTCTCTTAAAGCACAAGGCAACGATGAAGAAAAATATCTGGACCCAATAACAGAGCTTATTCGCAGAAACAAAATGCCGGCAGATTTATAATTTTCTGATAGCTGTAATATAAAATTTAAACTCATATCTTCCAAAAAATAATAAACTTGTTATATTTCGAATTATATTATATAATTATAACAAAGAAGAGAGATAGGAGATTATATGCAGACTTTAGAAAAAAACGAAGGTATTATTACGCAAATCATTGGACCTGTTATTGACGTTGAGTTTTCAGGCGGCGAATTGCCTGAAATTTATAACGCACTAAATATCACCTGTGATGACGGAACTGTTCTCGTTGCAGAAGTTCAGCAAATGCTTGGTTCTAACAGAGTAAGAACAGTTGCAATGTCATCAACTGATGGTCTTAAAAGAGGTATGAAAGTTGTAAACACAGGTGAACCGATTAAGATTCCTGTAGGAAAACCTATTTTAGGAAGAATTCTTAACGTTATCGGACAGCCTGTTGATAAAGAAGGTCCTGTTGAAACAGATACTTATCTTCCTATTCACAGAGAATCTCCAAGACTTGTTGACCAAAACACAGAAGTTGAAATCTTAGAAACAGGTATCAAAGCTATCGACCTTATCCAACCTTATCAAAAAGGTGGTAAAATCGGTCTGTTCGGTGGTGCCGGCGTTGGTAAAACAGTTCTTATTATGGAACTTATCCATAACATTGCATCTGAACACTCCGGTGTATCTGTATTTGGCGGTGTTGGTGAAAGAACCCGTGAAGGTAACGACCTCTGGAACGAAATGAAGGAATCAGGCGTTATCGATAAAGTTGCTCTTATATACGGTCAGATGAACGAACCGCCGGGAGCAAGAATGAGAGTCGGTCTTTCTGCTCTTACCGCAGCAGAATACTTCCGTGATTTCTCTAAACAAGACGTTTTATTGTTTATTGATAACATATTCAGATTTACTCAGGCAGGTTCAGAAGTATCAGCACTTCTCGGACGTATGCCTTCTGCGGTTGGTTATCAGCCGACACTTGCAACTGAAATGGGTGAACTTCAGGAACGTATTACTTCAACTAAAGACGGTTCAATTACATCTGTTCAGGCAATTTACGTACCTGCCGATGACTTGACTGACCCTGCTCCTGCTACTACGTTCTCTCACTTAGATGCTTCAACCGTTCTTTCAAGACAAATTGCATCTTTGGGTATTTATCCGGCTGTTGATCCGCTGGCTTCAAGCTCAAGAGTACTTGATCCGAACGTTATCGGAACAGAACATTACGAAACAACAAGAAAAGTTCTTCAAATTCTTCAAAAATATAAAGAACTCCAGGATACTATTGCTATTCTGGGTATGGATGAATTATCTGATGAAGATAAATTAACCGTAAACAGAGCAAGAAAAATTCAAAAATTCTTGTCTCAACCGTTCTTTGTTGCTGAACAGTTCTCAGGAATCTCAGGTAAATACGTAAAACTTGAAGATACTATAAGAGGATTCAAAGAAATCATAGAAGGTAAACATGACAACCTTCCGGAGCAAGCTTTCTACATGGTTGGTACAATTGAAGATGCTATCGAAAAAGCTAAAACATTATAATAGTAATTATAAAAAACGCTCCGTTACGTTATAACATCGTGACAAAGGATAAGCAAAGTGCATTTAAAAATAATAACACATGAAAAAATAGTTTATGATAATGAAGTCGATGAACTTGTAGTAAGTACTACGAGCGGTCAGATTGGTATTTTGAAAGACCACATACCAATAACAACCTCGTTAAAAATCGGTATTACAAAAGCAAAAATCGGTGAAGGCTTCAAACATTTTGCAACAATGGGCGGTGTTTTCCAGTTCAAAGATAATAATGCCGTAATCCTGACAGATGTCTGCGAAGAAAGTGGTGACATTGATGTTGCAAGAGCAAAAGCTGCTAAAGAAAGAGCTGAGGCCCGCCTGGCTGAAACTAACGCAGAAATTGATATAAAGAGGGCTGAAGCAGCATTAGCAAGAGCTTTGGCAAGACTTCAGGCATCTTTGAATAAATAAGCACAAACTGATTAATGCATGAGAAAACTTATGAAACGATATATTACTCTTGTCTTGATTTTGGTTTTGATGTGTATATGTACGACATATGCTAAAAATCAGGATGCATTTATAAACGCTCTCAGAAATTGTACACCATATAACGCTTCAGGCGATATGGTTATTAACGGTGTTGCAACATCAACAACCAAGCAAATGCAGGGCTGGAATAACGGCAAGTGCACTTATAAAGAAACGCTCATTTTTAACGGTCAGCAAATAACAACTGTATGCAGATTCTCTAAACCCCAAATACAGGAAATAGTGTCTGTTGCTGATGCTTTTGATATTACACAAAAATATACAGAAGAAGATATTGACTTATCTTCAACAGAAGCAGTAAAAAATAATCCGGTAGCAAAAGTCCTCGGTAAGTATCTTCAGGACCCCGATGTTTGTACAATTAGCGGAATGGATTAAACCGTCGCACTTGCAAAAATCCGCTGTCTTGCTCGCTCGCGCTGTCTTGGATTATTGGCAGTTCACAACCTTTACGCTCCGCTCTTGTTTTCTTACGAAAACAGCGCTTCGTCAGGTTGTTCACAGGGACGTGTCTAGGTTGCTTGCGCAACCGTCGCACTTGCAAAAATCCGCTGTCTTGCTCACTCGCACTGAACAGGTCTGCGGATTGCCTTTTTGCCTTGCCTACACAAGCCAAATGGCAACTCCTCCGCCCTCCGCTCGCTCGCGCTGTCTTGGATTATTGGCAGTTCACAACCTTTACGCTCCGCTCTTGTTTTCTTACAAAAACAGCGCTTCGTCAGGTTGTTCACAGGGACGTGTCTAGGTTGCTTGCGCAACCGTCGCACTTGCCAAAATCCGCAATAAAAAACCCTGGTCTTTTGAACAGGGTTCGGAATCTTGTTTAATAATTCCTCATGTGTAGAAGGTTAGTGTGTAGGTTGTATGAAAGGTTGTGTTATGTTTCTCTGTTAATATCTGTATATATAAAGTATTTCTCGTTTAAATAATTGCCTGATTTAATACATTTGTTACAAAACTTAACACATTGCTTTTGTTAAAAAATTTTTATCCTGTTTTTTCGAGGGTTTCAGAGTTTTTGTGTAACAAATTGTAACGATTACTTCAAAAAGCCTAAAGTTTTTTTGAAAACTGCCGATAACAAAGTTGTATGGATTAAAGAATGAATTGTTTATTAAGTATAGTTGTTTTTTAGGGAACAAACAGTATCAGTTTTTAAGGAGTAGTAATGAACGTTACAGATGAACATGAAATGCTAATACAATATTCGGAAATGACAGCTTTCGATTTCAACTCCGAGGAGTTTCAGAAAATCAGAGAAGATTACATTGAATGTAAAAACTTTGCTCAGAGATTTGTTTGGAAAATGGGGCAGTTTTTCAGCAAGATGAAACCCGCTGAAACTGTTTAATCTGTGTAAGTATTAATAATTTTGAGGATAAGTGTATGTCAAAAAAAGAATTTGAAAATAATTGCTTTTCGCCTAATTGGCTTGAGATTGATTTGGGTGAATCTGCGAAAAGCAATGAGGTCACAGTTAATAAGGAGGTACGCCTAGAGAGCAATCAGCGAAAAGACTTAAAAACATTATTACAAGAGCTTGATGAGATCAAGAAAAACATTGAAAAAGCTGCGGAAAAGCAGCACAGACTGGCAAATCTTATAGGATTTTATACCGGTGAACTTGCGCAATAACCGATAGATTGTCAGAACAAAACTTAGAGCGAAAGCAGACGGAAGTTATGAAATTCCGCCTGCTTTTGTTTTGTGTTAGTATTGTATAAAAGGGGTTTTGTTTTGAAGTTGTGTAAAAATCTTTATATTGAAGGGGATAATATAGTTGTTCTTAAAAAGATGCAGGAACAATATAAAAATAAAATCCGTATGATTTATATTGACCCTCCGTACAATACCGGTAACGATTTTGTGTACAAAGACTCTTTCAAAGACTGGGCAGATATGATTACTCCGCGCCTGGAACTTGCACGAGAACTTTTGGCCGACGATGGTGTTATTTTTATCTCAATCGGCGAAGAAGAAGTTGATACTCTGAAAATGATTTGTAACAAGGTTTTTGGAAAAGAAAATTTTATTACCCGATTTATTTACGAAAAAACACAACACTTCGGACGGCAAAAACTAAACACATACTCAAACGCCGAATATATTTTATGCTATGCCCGTGAACTTATAAAAAACGGAAAAATCAAGGAACTCCTTGCAGAAGGGGTAAATGCAAATTTACTGGATGCTCCGTTATATAATGCTTCTAATAGAGTTACGGAGGTTGTTTTTCCGGCAGGAAGTGTGAAATTCAATATCAAAGACGGTATTTATACAAAAACAACATCAAAAAAATATGAACTTTTAAATAAGGTAACCATAAAAAACGGATTAAACTCAAACGACTTCACCCTAAGATTCCGCTCCAGATGGTCAGCAAAGACTGTTATAGAAGAACTCAAAAAAGGAACAACATTTTGGGTAAAAACAGAGAGTTTTGCTGTAAGAGCGGTTTACCATGAAGAAAAATCAACGGTTATTGCACCTAAGCAAATTATTTTCACCAACCCCAAAAACCCGACATTATCAAGATTCGGAGAACGTGTCACATCAAGCGAAACTGCTACCGCGGAGCTTGAAAAACTCTTGGGGGGTAAGTATTTTAATTATCCAAAGGCCGTTTCTTTGATATCATATTTGATTTCGCTTATTTATGATGAAAAGACCAAAACTTTTCCGAATGATTTTACAGTTCTTGACTTCTTTTCAGGCTCCGGAACAACTGCTCATGCCTGTATGCACTTAAACTCCTTAGATAACGGAAAACGAAGATTTATACTTGTACAAAAACCGGAATCCCCATCAAAAAACTCACCTGCTGCAAAAAAAGGGTTCAAAACAATTTGTGAAATCGGAATAGAAAGAATCAAAAAAGCCGGAGAAGAAGTCAAACAAATAAACCCAAAAACTAATACCAAATTTACTATTCATAGTTTGTAATAAGCACTTCCTGTGTTTCCTTGTCTTTGTTTTTGCGCTGATAACTTGAGTTATTATAGTTCTTGTCTATGTGTTTAACATTATATCTTTTGCTCCACTCAATAAGCCTGTCATTAGACATTCCTTTGTGGATAAGGACATTTGAGAGAGCAAATTTAACATGTTTGTAATCCAGAAAATCAAGCAGGTCAAGCAGTTGAATTTCTTCATCTGTACCCCAGTTTTTGAATCCGCGCTTTCCGTCATTATAAGAAGCATTTGAAATCAAATACGGAGGATCGCAATACACAAAATCATTTTCCCCTAAATCAAAACCATAGAGAAAAGTAAAGTCTTTTGAAAAAAACTCAATATTTTTGCTCTGTAAAGCATGAATAAAATTAATAAGGTTTTCTTCAATTGTTTTATTATAAGCACTTCTGTTTTTGCCAAACGGAGTATTAAACTCGTGACGTGAGTTAAATCTGATTTGGTGATTAAATGAGTAACACGTTAAAATAAACAAATCCAAAATATCTTTATTTTTATTATAGCTTTCTCTCAAAGCCAAATATCCTTCGGCGTTTTCTTCACTCAAATCAAAATCACTTATTCGGATGTAAATTTTTTCAATAATATTTAACCCTTCTGCCTTAAAATATTCAAACATTTGGGACAGAAACAAATTATGGTCGTTATAGATTATTTTTTTTGCATCAACATTAACCCCCACATTAAATCCGCCGCCAAAGAGGTCAACAAAAGTTCCGATATTTTTAGAAAAACAGGGAAGAATATATTCTAAAATTTTATACTTACCCCCTGTGTAATTCAGGGGTGATTTAATATACCCTTTCATTACACATCCTTTCTGACATAAAATATAAGCTCTTTGAGTTTATGTTCAGAGCTTGTTTCTCTGCTTTTAAACCGCCTGTAATCTATCTCATACAGTTTATAATCAGTACCGTATTTTCTTAAAACCGTTTCTATATCATTTACCGCCATTATACCTTCTGTACTGTAACTTAAAATTATATGTTTGAATTGTGCATTCTGTATCAAATCTTCAAAAGATTTGAGAACTGTGTTTTTTTTGCAATAGTCAGATTTCGTTTCATTTTCTCTCAAACCCGTAACACCTCTAAGCGTAGGATTATCATACTTTGCAACGGTTTCAAGAAGGTGATAATTAGAAGAATACTGTCTTTTGTTATACGGTGGGTCAATATACAAGATATCACCGCTTATTTTTTTGATAAGTTCATTGCCATTTTCATTAAATGCGTGATTTTCTTTCCCGTTATCAAAAATGTCAATATCTTTTAAAATCAAATCCTTTAAAGACCTTTTGTCCCAAAATTTATTATATGCTCCGTAAGTACCTGAAATATTTGATACGAAAGGGATTGCTTCAATCAGCACCGCAAGAAGATAATAGTATTCACCCTCATTAATTAAATATTTATCCCTCCAGCCCTCAATTTTGTTTCTTATAAAATCGATTTTAAGAGCGTTTTTTTCAGTAAGATACATTCTGTTCCCGCAGGGAGAAAAGTTGTTTACACAAAACCTTTTTTTGGGGGGTAAATTATTCAGCTCTTTTTCTGATAAACTATTAAAATATTCTACGGGATTATACCCGAGTTTTTCAAACTTCGGGATTGTATTATTTTCAATGACAGCATGCTGGATACAGTATGAAAAATAAAGTAAGTCATTTGTAGTTATTTTGTATCTTTTTTTAAAATACTCACCTACACATACCGTACCTGAAAAAATATCGCAAAAAGTCTCAGCGTCTTTGACTTTTTCATCAATAACCCGCTCGATATCCCCTAATAAAAGCTTTTTACTCCCGATATAACGCATAAACTGATAATATCATAAAAAAGGGTTGAGTTTAATTCGGTTTTAAAAGATAATTTTATTATGGCAAGGAAGAAGAAAATACAGGGTATAGGAAAAAATAAGATTATCAGCTTTGGAATTACGTTTTTTCTTATGGCAACAGGATTGTACTATTTAGGACTTAATTACGTTCCTCAAAAGTGGTACGAAACACAAACCATGATGCCTAATCAGGTAGAATCATACTATGTTAACCAGTGGTGTACATCCGATTTCGGGCGTAAAGAAGCTATCCTGTGGGATATGACAAGAGTAGATTGCCTTACAAAAGACTATGCAATAGAGTTTGATTTTGCCAAAAAATGGGCAGAAAGTATTGGTCAGTCACTTTATTATTCAAAAATGACCGGAAAAGCTCCTGCTGTTGTGCTTATTTTAACATCACTTACAGATTATCATTACGTAAAACGCATTGAAAGACTTGATAACGGAATAAAAATATTTTTAATTAAAGCTTTCTGATTATACGTAAGCAGTTAAACCAGCCTAAATGCATTTACCACACCTATTAACCTCTGAGAAAGTTTGTAATAAGCCTTTTTGTTTTGCACCAGATACATGAATCTTTCGGGAGAATATCCTTTATTTCGGATATTGAATATGGTTCAGGCTGAGGAGTTCTCAGATATTTAATAGCAGGTTTACCCAAAAGCATTGCGTAAACAGGGGTATATCCTTTGGGAACTTCCAATATTTCGCAGAGCTCTGGGAAAAGTTTTATACAAACTTCTGCGTATCCGCACCAGCATGTTCCGTAACCGAGACTTCTCGCATAGAGTTCAATATAACTTAATGCAATAATCGGGTCCTGCGGAGCACAAGGAGCAGAAACAGGAGATGATACAACTATCATATGCGGAGCGTTTCTGAATACAATATCTTCATCTTTGTTAAACGCTTCCTTATACACTGCAAAATGTTTTACCAGCGGTGACAGAATTTTGCTGTTTAGAAGTTTTCTAAATTTTTTATTAACCTTATTTTTTAACTCAACCATAACGGATTTTTTCTCAACGATAGAAAAATGCAGTTTATGAGAGTTACAGCCTGTTGGGATAAAAGGAAGCATATCTTTAATAACCTGAAGTTCTTCTTCAGTCAGTTCTTCGTCTTTGTACATTCTTATACTTCTGCGTGATTTTATAAGCGACAAGACATCTTTTGCCGAAACCTTCTCAGAAACTTCGGGATTTTTACCATTAAAAGACAGCGCCCCTGTCGGACAAAGCATCATACAATGCTGGCACTTAAGACACATATGCTCATCTTTCATATATGGGAAGTTGTCTTTATTCATGCCAAGACACATTGAAACACAATCCCTTACACATAGTCCGCATTGTACACATTTTTCTTTATCAATTGATATCATATTCATAAAAGCTCCTTTTTATACTAAATCTAACATAAAAAAAGAATAAATTTTATTACTTTGTAATATTTTTAATTTAAAAGGGCAATTCCTTTTCAGAAAAATACTTTATATATCTATAGGACAGAGGAGCGGATTTTGGGAACAGAATATGTAAAACATGGGGTTTTTAACATCAATCTTATACATAAAAAACCTGATAATGAAACATATAACTGTAAGGTTGCCCTGTGGCATATTCCTTATGACAAAAGACTTTCTTGTTTTGACACTGACCAAAGCAGCTGGTTCGAGGCTGTAAATAAAAACAATATTGATGAAATTGAACGGGTAGAAAACAGCCTTAAGATAAGCCTGACAAGGTATAAAGTTTATTTTAAAACTCTGAAATATGATGACTGTAATATAACAGAAACCTCCATTTATCCGAACGGAAATAAGGTTAAAGTAATTAAACATGATAATTATGTTTTTACAAAAATAACCGACAAAGCAGGAAATGTAGTCGCAGAAAAATATTATAATTATGAATCAAATGACGGAAGAAAAGTTATTTATAAACATATAAAACAAGATAATAATACGTTTACAATAGTAAGGGTCTTCGGTTATGACACGACCAAAAACAGAAGCTCTGATGTTATAAATTACGGATATACTTCCCTTGAATCCACTCTTACAAACGGTTGTAAACTGGAGAAAGAATACTATTTGTTAAACGGTAAAGAAGTTAAAACAGAAAAACTCAACGATTTTGATTTTTGTGTAAAAGACGAAAGCGGCAACAAAATAATATTTACTGAAGATTAATGAACAACCTTTCTAATTTTTAAATTTTATGGTAAATTTTTCTTATGTTAGTTTCCGTTATAAACAAAATAAACGAATTAAATGAATGGCTATTTGCTCCGGTTGACGGCTTAATTGAGAAACTCCCTTTTGCAGAGTGGGTTATTGATGCAATATGCGACAGTGTTCACCTTTTGCCATTTCTGTTTATTGTTTTTCTAATCATAGAGATTCTGGAATTTTTCTATGCTGATAAATTAAACTCTATTTTGAAGAAAACGGGAAAAAGCGGAATCCTTGTTGGTGGGCTTGCTTCAATAATTCCTCAATGCGGTTTTTCAGTTATAGCAAGCAGCCTGTATTCAAAAAGGATAATCACAAGAGGGTGCTTAATTGCAGTTTATCTTGCAACTTCTGACGAAACTATTCCGATTCTGCTTGCGACTCCAACAAAGGCATATCTTATTATTCCGATTGTTGCCGTAAAACTTGTTATAGGTATAACTGCAGGATACCTGATAGATATAATCAGACCTCAGGCTGTTGTAAAAAATGAGGACTTTTCTGTTGATTTTATTGAAGAAGAAGGATGCTGTAAACACGATATTGAACACGGACATAAAAGAGAAATTATTATTCATCCGATAATCCACACTGCAAATGTTTTTGGTTTTATTCTTGTAATAACACTTATTCTTAATTACTGCCTCGAAAGTGTTTCTGTTACAAATTTGCTTGAAAGCGGAAAATATATTCAGCCCGTAATCGCGGCTTTTGTCGGTTTAATTCCTAATTGTGCAGTATCAATTGGTGTAACAATGATGCTTATAAAAGGCTCTATAACTTTTGGTGCTGCTATGAGTGCACTTCTTTCCAATGCGGGATTAGGATTATTGGTTTTGTTAAAGAATAATGATTTTAAAGATACGCTGAAAATCATTGCATTTTTACTTGTTATAAGTATTATATCAGGTCTTGCACTCACAATTCTTTTATAATTGCAGCTTTTATAGATAGTTGACTAATTGAGTACGGAATCGATTCCTATAATAATTTTTTTATGAAAATAATTATTATAGGTGGTGTAGCTGCAGGAGCAAAAACCGCCGCAAAAACAAAACGTTCGCTTCCGGAGGCGGAAGTTCATATATATACAAAAGACAATTACGTTTCTTATTCAGCCTGCGGAATGCCATATTATATTGCAGGTGATTTTCAGGACTGGAAACAACTGATTATCCGCACAAAAGAAGAGTTTGAGAAAAGCGGAATAAATATTCATACGCGAAAACTGGTAACAAAGATTATGCCGTCAGAAAAGAGAATTCTCATTGAAGATGTTGATACAAAAGAAGTTGAATATCAGGAATACGACAAACTTGTAATCTCAACCGGAGCAGAACCAATTATTCCTGAATACGCAAACGGATTAAAAGGAGTTTACCCTCTTAGAACGCTTGATGACGGTATAAGGCTAAAACAGGGGATGTTAAAAGCTAATCATATTACAATTATCGGGGGTGGATATATTGCCGTTGAGCTTGTAGAAGGGTTTATAAAAAATAACAAAAAAGTTACCCTGGTTGAACGCTCACAATTTGTTCTGTCAATGCTTGATGAGGATATATCGGCACTTGTCCAGGATTATATTCTGGAACATTCAAACGGTTTGGTAAAGATTATTAATAACGATATTGTAAATAATATTTCTGAAACAGATAACACTGTAACTGTTTCAACCGAAAAAGGTCAGGAGTTTACCACCGACATGGTTGTTGTAGCAGCAGGTGTAAGACCTTGCATTGATATTGCCGCAGAAGCGGGCATTAAACTGGGTAAAACAGGAGCAATCAAGGTTAACAGCAGAATGGAAACAAACATAAAAGACATTTATGCCTGCGGTGACTGTGTTGAAAAAGTAAATATGATATCAAATACGCCCGTTTGGATACCTTTGGGCTCAACCGCAAACAAAGAAGGCCGTGTCTGTGCAATAAACGTATCAGGTGGGGTCGAAGACTTTGAAGGCATTATGGGTTCTGCAGTTTTAAGATTTATGGACTTAAATATCTCAAGAACGGGTTTAACCGAAAAAGATGCACTTAAACTCGGTTATGACACAGTTTCGGTCATAATAACGAAACGTGACAGGGCTGGGTATATGCCTGAAGTAAAAAACATAACCCTCAAACTGGTTGCAGACAGACGTTCACACAAGATACTGGGCGCCCAGGCGATAGGGTGCGGCGATGCAGACAAAAGAGTTAATACAGTTTCAATAGGGTTATTACGGGGAATAACTGTTGAAGAACTTATTGATGTTGATTTGACATACGCACCACCGTTTTCTACAAGCATAGATATACTTATTTCAGCTGCTCAGATTTTAAAATCCAAAATAAGTTAATCTTTGTTTTTGAGCTCTTTAATAACCTCAAGTCTGCGCTCACGATATATTGTCTTAAATTGCGGATATTGGTTCCAGAAATTGCTGTAATAGGTTGACGCTATGCGTTTTTCCTGCTCATTCAGGTTTCTGCCTTCTATTTTTTTAGACATAATTTTTTTTGTATATGAATCCAAAGATTTTGTATAATCGCTAAAAGCTTTTTTTATTTCAGGGCATCTGTCCCAGGTCATTTTACTAATCAAACCTGTTTTTTGTGCTGTTTCAGGATGACGAATATAATAATCTTTCATCTCCTGTCTTTTTTTTGCTCTGTACTCTGGCGTTCTGTGTGCTTCTGCAGCTTTTTGCAGGCGATATTTTTGCACCTTCGCATCAGAATATATCGCCCGCCTCGAAAGCTCTGCAATTCTTTCATTCTCCTTCTCGTCACACATTTTCAGCAGTTTTATATAACTCCCGCTTAATTTTTTGATATTTAATTTTTTATTTAACCATGCAAGTAAACTTCTGTTCGTAAAACCATATTCGTTTACTAGTTTATCCTGCGAAGTTGGTCTGTATAATTTTTTTATGTAATCAAGAGTAAATTTTTCCAAAGGCATAATATTCATAAGAAATTTTATAGCTTTTGAACGATTTTTAGATAGCTCGGTAACATCTTTTACACCTGCAAATTCAGGAAACTTTTCTGAAGCTTCATCAAGAGTTTTTGCCGCAAACAAATCTTTGTAAACTTCTTCATGAACCTCGTTCAGTCGTTTATTGCTGAAACCTGAAGTAACCAGTTCTTTTATCCTGGTTTTAATGCTCTGGGGCAGATATTTGGCACGATTTTTTAGCACATACCCAATCGTAATATCAGAAGCCTTGCCAAAACTCACAATTTGGTTTTGATGTTTGTTTAATGCATATGAAGAAGGTTGGATGCTTTCAATTTTCATATTCTGATTAAAAACTGTGAAAAATTTATTTGCTATTTTTGTCCAAGAACTTCCTGCATACATTCTAAAGCAACATCAGTTACAAAATCCATGTCATCTTTTTCGATAATAAGCGGCGGATTGAAGTATATTACATCCCCGAGCGGTCTTAGGATTACTCCTTTTTCCAACGCTTTTTTATAAATCTGATAACCTGTCCGCTTTGTATAATCCAAAGGTTCTTTTGTTTCCCTGTTTTTAACAAGCTCTATTGCATTAATTAGCCCGATAGAGCGGACTTCGCCAACATTTTCCAGCGATAAAAATTTTTCCTTTATTATTTGATTAAAATATTTTGCTTTTTTAACAGCTTTCGGAATAATCTCTTCTTCTTCAAGTATATTCAAAACCTCTATCGCAGCCGAGCAGGCAAGCGGATTCCCCGCATAAGTATGGGAATGCATAAACGCTTTACCTTTCAGATAATCATCATAAAACGCATCATAAATCTTTTGAGTTGTTACACAAATCGACATTGGCATATATCCGCCCGTAAGACCTTTTGATAAGCACATTATATCAGGACTCACACCTGCGTGGTCAAAAGCAAAAAACTTTCCTGTTCTTCCGTAACCCGTTGCAATCTCATCCGCAATAAGGTGAACATTGTACCTGTCGCAGATTTCTCTTAGTTTTTTAAGATACAATGGCGGATAGATTTTCATACCGGCAGAGCCTTGCAAAAGCGGTTCTACAATAACTGCGGCAGTTTCATCTGCATATTTTTTGAATGTTTCTTCAACTTTTTCAAAACATTCACAATTGCAGCAATCACGACATTTTCCCCATTTGCATCTGTAACAGTCCAAACCTTCAAGCCTTATAACATCAAGAAGCAGAGGTTTATACAGTTCAGAATACAAATCAACTCCGCCGACTGCAAGCGCACCCAGAGTTTCACCATGGTATGCGTCAGCAAGTGCCATAAATCTCTTTTTCTGCGGATTCCCTGTCTGATAATGGTACTGAAAACTCATTTTTAAAGCCATCTCAACAGCCGCAGAGCCGTTGTCGGCAAAATTAAATTTACAAAGACCTTGCGGCAAAACTTCCATAAGCTTTTGACAAAGAGTGATTGCTGTCTTGTGCGTAAAATTAGCAAAAATAACGTGTTCAAGTGTATCAACCTGTTTTTTGATTGCTTCATTAATCCTCGGATGAGAATGTCCCAGAAGATTGCACCACCATGAGCTTATTACATCTTTATAGCATTTTCCGTTCACATCATAAAGATTAATCCCCTTACCGCTCTCAACAACAATTGGCGGAAGTGTTTCATAATCCTTCATCTGAGAACAAGGGTGCCAAATATATTTCAAATCTTCTTTCTGCCAATCCATAAAAACCTCACATCTTATTCTATTTTAACTCTGTGAATTTCCTTTGTTAAGATTTGAATATTTTTAATGCACAAAACAACTTGTCACTAAAACAAGGTAACAACATGCCTAATCTCTTCCAAAACTACCTGTTTCTTTTTTGCCTGAACCAGTTTACAAAATCATTAACGATATTATCATGGGGAATCTCTTCTTCCGGCAATTCAGAAAAAGTAATATCGTTTTCTGTTTCGTCTTTTTTGTGCTCAAACAAATCTTCTTCCGGTTGGTCTTTGCGTTTCTTCCCTTGTTGAAAATACATTCCGCCGCCGCCCATACCACTTCCGTCTTTGTATGCAGCACCTGCTTTCAGGGGTGGGTTGATATTTGACGAAAAATCAAAAGACATTTTCCTATCCTGCTTCTGATTTGTACATTGCATGTATATTATAACGCATGTTTGAACTTTTTTCACTATTTCTGTGATAAAATAAGTGCAAGGGGTAAACATAAGGGGTAAATATGAAAAAGATATTCAGTTTATTTTTAGTTTATATTCTTTTTTGTACAACTGTTTTCGCAAAAGACTTGAGATTTGTGCAAATTGATGGTGTCAGGTATTCCAAAAAACATAACAGTGAAACACTGGAAAAAGTTATTAATAATGTAAATAAACAAAAAGATATTGATTTTGTCGTATTTACAGGTGATAACATCGACAGGCCGGACCCTAAAATTTTGCAGGATTTTCTTTGCGAAGCAAAAAAGCTCCACAAACCTTTTTACATAGTAGTAGGCGACAAAGATGTCAATAAACATAAAGACATGAGCAAAAAAGATTACCAGAAGCTTGTAAGAAAAAAAGTTTCAAATATCAGAGCAAAAGAAACTAACTATGCCTTTGAGAAAAACGGAGTGGTTTTTCTTGTTGTTGACGGAGCAAAAGACGTTATACCAAGCTCAAACGGATATTATAAAGATGACGTTGTAGAGTGGGTTGATGCTAATCTTGATTTATATAACAACAAAAACGTTATCATACTTCAGCATTTTCCTCTGATTCCGCCGGAAGACAACGAAAACTATGTAACATTTAAACCGCAAAAGTATTTTGAAGTAATACAAAAACACAATAACGTTAAAGCTATTATATCAGGTCACTTTAGCGTAAACAAAGAAAAAACTGTTGACGGGGTAATCCATATATCAACTGCCCCGGCACCGTATTACAGAATCATAGATATCTTTGACTGTACATCTAAAAACCCGACAATCTGGGCTGAAGTAGTTGAAGTTAAGTAACAAAGTTTTATTAAAAAAGGCAGGTACTCAACAAACCTGCCTTTTTACCGCAACCTAAGAGGAAACAACACCTCGTACACCGACAAACCCGGCGGGCATCTGCGGATTACATTATTAATATAACCTGTCCATGCCTGTATTTCATTAGACGAAAGTCTTAAGTATGTAATACTGTTTTTTAAAACCTAAATGGTTGTATCAATATTAGAACCTATTTTCATAAAATTGGAATAATAATAATTACACATCAATACTCCAACGTAGGTTATATAGTAGAAGTTCAACAGGGTGAATACAAAATGAAATACTATATTTTTACCTAATATAACGGAACACGTTGATATAATAAAATAAAACAGCATTATAAATATAAACAAGCCGACATTTTTAAAGAATCTGTGACCAAACGTATCCTTAAGAGAGATAAAAAATGCTTTGAAAGGATTTTTCTCTTTAAAAAATACTACTGCAGGATAAAACATAATAATAAAATGTGTAAAGAGTCCTGCAAATAACGCCAAAAGATTCCACGCATTAATCTTGGCGAGTTGCTCCTGGCTTAGCGACTCAACAAAAGCTTTTGTAGCTTCAACATTTGATGTTGCCTGAAGGATCTGCTCATAAGAGACACCAAAGCCGCCTATAAGTTTTTTGCCTGCAAAAAGAACAGCAAGTCCTACCAAAATAAAAAGAACAAGAACATTAAATATCATTCCCATAACAGGTAAAAAATATTCTCCAACCCCTGAAGGAAACTCAGCAATTAATCGATTGTCCTCTATTTCAGGTTCTTTGACTGCCCTTATAATTATATAAAACCAGCCTGAAAGAAACGCACCAAACATCAAAAAAAACAGTACTATCGATAAAATCATACCGATATTATTTCCGGCTGATGAAAATATCATATACAAACTTGCAATCAGAGAAAAGAATATTAATGGGGTTGCTATAACTATATTTCCGTTTGTTATTTTTAAACTTTCTCTTATTGTTTTAAACATTTTTACTCCCGTTAAAATCTGATTAAATTATCATATTCTAATATACAACAATTTTAACTCAAGGGCAATTTATTTAATATCTGTCATAATATTAAGGTCTTTTTTAGGAGTTGTAATTTCTTTAATACCAAATACCGACTTAAGCACCCCAATAATATCCGGTTTTATAAGCGCACGGTACCATTTCCCGACATATAGTGCAATATTTTTGTTTTTTGCAATATTAATAATAACAGAGAACGTATGTCTGTCTGCATAAGGGAAAATAACAGTAATATTCTGCAAAAAAGTTTTTGTAATTTCATCAAACAGTCTGTTCATACCATAAACATCGTTCATTGCATTTATGCATATTACATTTTCTTTCGATTCGCAGCAAAAAAGGTTTAAAATCAATATGTCGTGCGGAGCATGTTTAATAAATGATTTAAAATATTCATTCTCTTCCGCAGAATGTCCGCCGACGCCAATTATGATCATTTGTCTGTAACGCCCGCTTTTCATTTTTTCTTTTACATCACTTATAATTTTTGAAAAAGAAAAACCAACAACTTCAGAATCACAAACTTTTCCTGTTTTAAACCCCCTGGATTCCTCTGCCGATTTTATAACTTCAGAAAAATCATTATTTTTAATCGGAATAACTCCCTTTGAATACGAAAGATCCGTCGTAAACAACCTGCCTCTGTATAAACTTTCTACATTAAACAAAGAATATCTCGTAAGGATAATTGGTCCCGGAAATGTCGAAAAATCCAAATGGCAACTTTCCAGTCCCTGCCCAAACTGACCTTTTATATTCTTTCGTTCTCTGAACTTTGGGAAAGTATGAGCAATCACCATATTATCATGTGTATAAATATCGATATTTTTACCCGCAAAAACATCAGATATCTGTTCAAGTTCCCTTATATTTGAACCAACCACAAGAACAGCCTTGCCTTTTGTTGTTGAAAAAGATACTTCGGCTTCACTTTGCAAACCATATGCTTCTTCCTGAGCTTCACGGATTTTTTTCATTAAACTGCAGTCTTTTTCTGAAATATCAGAGATATATTTTATCAGCGTTTCTTTTTGTTCTGACGGATTGTTCAACAAAGTCAGTGACTTATATATCAGTGTAATTTCTTCATCAGCCACCTTACAATAACTCTCATAAATCAGAATATTAATACACAAGCTCTTGATTATAATAAAAAGTATTCCGTACAGGTTTCTTTCCTCTGATGACAGAGTTTGGAGTCTTTTGTTGAACTCCTTTTCTCCATATCTGATATAATCATTCAACCCTGCATCAATTTCAAAAAAAATGTTCGCTTCTGCTTTTCCTCCGCCTTCATAGTTATCGTCAAATTCTTTGACAGCCCTTGAAAGCTCGGTTTTGAATGCGGAATTAATTATTTCAAAATTAGCCATAGATATTTCATAGTTTGAACATAAAACCGACAAAGTATTCAAAACCAGATTTGTTATACGTTTGTCTTTTTTTCCGTATTTTTCAGCTTTTAATCCGTAATATGCGGCAGATTTGAGATACAGGAGAATAACCTCAAGGAGGGATGCAGTTGTCGGATTGATTGAACAAATCCCCCTTGAAGAACATCTGTCATACTGATAACCTTCATATTTTTCATTCATCATAACCTTTCTTATAATACATTTCCCGTAAAAAATTTTTATTGCCCTGTATGGCAATAAATGTAATTAAATGTAAAGAAAAATGCACAATATATTTACAACTCTTGTCGTTTTGAGTATAAGTATAAAATATGTTTTTTATACGGGGTTATACGATTTGAAAAACCAACTATCCGAAAATATGAATCTTCTGAAAAGGCTTATCGAAAAGCCAAAAAATGTTATAGAAGGTTATCTGATGCAAAATGGATTTCGCATCATTGATAACAGCAGGGAGTATAAAAGGGAGCAAATCCGGTAAATCATACAAACTTTGCCGGATAAAAAGAAAAAAGCTATTGAGAGAAGAGCAGAAATTAAACAATAGCAATTAGGAGAGAGGAAGAAAGAATTGAATTCTCAAAACAGGGTTCAATTCTTTTTTATGTTACAATGTTAGAAAAAATTAAGGAGTTTAAATGTTTAGCACTGATATAATTTATGAAGTAGTTACATTCTCAATCGGCGATACAAAATCCGGAACAAAAATGGGTAAACTGCAGTTAAAAGATTTGGAAAATGATGAGCTTCTGAATTGTATTCTTTGGGAAGAAGCACTCAACAGAATGGATTCAAAACTTTTTCGCTCCGGCAATCATCTGAGAATTGCATCTGGCTCATTTAATGAAAAATACAACAACTGTCTTATTCAGGCTCTTGAACTTGTTAAAGAAGCAAAAACAGGACTTAATGAAAATGAAAGAGAAGAAGAATATAAAGCACTTCTTTCTTACATAGATAAGATTACTGACGAAAAACTCAGAAATTTTGTTTCAGACATATATGCAAAAAACAAAGAGGAAATTTTAATAGCTCCTGCCGCTAAACTTATGCATCACAACTATATCGGCGGACTTATGGTGCACGTTCACGAGTGTCTTAACTATGCAGAAACAATGTTCGGAATGTTTTTCCAAAAAGTTAATCACGATGAAGTTTATGCGGCTTGCCTTCTTCATGATATAGGCAAAATTTTTGAATATACGGTTGATCTTGAATCCGGCTTAATAGATTATGATGAAGAGTTTAGAAGGGAATGGATCTCACATTCTCAGTACGGTTTTTGTTTATGTATGAATGCGGACTTTAAGCGGATTGCAAGAATGATTGCCGCACACCATGCCAGAGCTGACTGGGGTGCAATAATTGACCTTAACGAGAAAGATATTGAACCGATACTGTATCTCGTTCACCATATAGACGACTTATCGGCAAAATACGGAAAAATCAATGTGGCTATGCTGGGTTGATTATAAGTAAAATATTTGAACAAAATGGTGCGGGCTTTTTTTGTTTGCCCGCACCGTTTTGTTTGTTTATATACTTGCCTTCTGTGTTTTTTATATTTACCCCTTACATGGCGGAGGAGGAAGTTCTTTTCTGTGTTCTTCAAAGTTCTTTCTGCCTTCTTTTTTCATATTTTTTAAGGTTTTCTTTTGATCTTTTGTAAGAATTGCTTCAAAGTCTTTCATATTTTGTTTTTTAATATCACGTGCCTGTTTTTTGAGTTCTGCCAGGTCCTTATCAATCACGGTAAGTTTTTCTTCCTGTTCCTGAACTGTAAGTTTAGAACTTCTGATAGCTTCTGCTTCCTGTTTTTTTGCTTTTATCTGACCCATTACAGGTTTCATTTTTTCATGACCTGCTTTTCTGAGTTCTTTTGCTTTGAGTTTTTGAACTTCTGTTAAACCGAGTTTTTGTTCAAAAGCCTGTTCATGAGCCTTTCTAATTTGCTTCATCTGTTCAGGAGTTGGTCTTTGCGGAGCTCCTTGTTCAATTTTCTGTCCTTTTTTTGCGAAGTCCGGTTTGTTAGCCTGTTCGCCTGCGCTGACTGCTCCTGCCAAAACGCACATTGCACATGTCATTATTAATAGTTTTTTCATATCTTTTACCTCTTTTTACATTAAGTCACACAGAACTGATGCCAGTTCTTTTTTTGCATTAAAGATTCTTGATTTGATTGTTCCTAGCGGACAATTGAGTCTTGCTGAAGCTTCTTCGTATGTGTATCCGTATATTTCGCACATCATAATTACTTCTCTGAATTTCGGTTTTAGTTTTTCAACCGCATCAATAATTCTTTTTTGCCTTTCTGTTGTCATTATTGTATCTTCGGGATTTTTCTTTCTGTCACGTATGTTAACAAGAACTTCTTCGTCTGCAGTACAATTTTGTTCATTCTTAACAACTGCCGATTTCAAATAATCCTTTGATGCATTTTTTGCAATTGTATTAACCCAGCTTTTCAAAGAACCGCGTTCTTCATACTTCTCTGAGTTTTTCCATAACTTGATATAGACTTCCTGTTCTATATCTTCGTTATCCTGTTTTGTTATCATTCTGATAATATTTTTAATATTTTGTTTGTTTGCTTTTATTAAATCTTCAAATTTCATTCATCTACCATTAATAGCCCGTCTGAATCAACAGGGAAACCCAAATCCTCTGCGGAAAGAGTATCACCGTATTTTAAGGTGTCCATTATGTCGTCATTTGTTAGTGCAAAACCTCCGACCGACGCAAGCGAAAATACCATAAACATAACAGCACATGCTGCTCTTAAACGTGCTATACGTTTTTTACGTTTTGAATAGTAATACATTTTTACTTCATCTAACAAAGATGAAACTTTCTGCTGAGCTTCATGTTCTGCTCTGCAGTCTTCACATTCCAGAATGTGTTTTTCTAGCTCCTCCGTTGAGGAGGATACAAATAATTCTTCATACTTTGAGCATTTTTTGTTCATATTGACCTCTCTATTATTATAACGAAATACAAAATATTTTGTTCATTTTTTACAAAACATTATTTTACGTTAATAACATTCAGCCCTTTAAATTCAAAAATGTTCTCTGTTTCACCCTTAATTTTACGTTCAGCCAGCAATCCACCGACAATAGCTTCAAGTTCTCCCATAGGCATCATGTTTGACGGAAGTTCGTCAAATCCATGTTCAAACCTCAAAGCCGATTGCAAAAATTTGCAGTCAGCAGAAGAACGTTCTTTATAATTTGAATATAAGTTTAATTTCTGTCTTGCAAGATAAACTTCAAACCTTGAAACATCAGCTCCCTGTTCGCTTAATGAAGAAAGAAGCTCACACCCTCTCGTCGAAAACCGCTGCATCCAGTTATCCCTGTTTAAAAACTTCTCTTCATCGTTATGAATTAACTGGTACTGCTTTGATAAAACTCTCCATTTTCCCTCCAACATTGTATTATCCCATGGAAGTGATACACAGAAAACAGAATTATTTTTGGATACATAATTATCAAAAAACAACTGAACATCGCTCATTGAAAACAGTTTATCCAAATATATAAGCTTATGCGTGCTGATTTCCATTACAGCAACTCCGCTTTCTACAGATGAAGAAGGTCCAAGTGACAAACCGACGGCATGTGTTATCATAACCCAAAGTCCTCATCCTCAGGAACATTAGACTGAAGTTTTATTACCGGTTTATCAACTTTCGGCAAATCATTTTTCTCGGTTGTATTAGTTTCATTATCGAGTTTTATGTATATTTGCATGTTATTTTTGGATAACTTTTCGCTCTTTTGTTTCTTTGCCAATCTCATTCTGTTCTCTTCCAGCAATTTTCTTGCTTCAGGAGTGAGGGCTTCGTGTTCTACCTTGCTTATAACTTCTGCTCTGTCTTTTTGTATTCTTTGCTGCTCTTCTGTTGATAAAGACATTACATTGTTTGCTTTTCTGTCATATTCATCTCTGTAGCTGTTCTTGAGAATAAATATCTCAACACGCCTGTTTTTAGGGTCTTTTCTTGAATAAGCACCTTCAGCTGGTCTTGTATCAGCAAAGCCGATTGCACTAAATAAATTAGGCCCGAAATGAAAACGCTGAATCATATAACGAACAACTGAAGAAGACCTTGCAGATGACAGCTCCCAGTTTGACGGATATATCGGACTGCTTATAGGCTCACTATCAGTATGACCTTCTACTTTCATAGAATGAAGAACGAATTTTTTACAAATCAGGACTCCGACTTTGTCCAAAAGATTCTTTGCTTTTGAATTCAGAGTAGCAGAAGCGGGAGCAAATAAATATTTATCATCAAATGTGATAAGCAACCCCTCTTCTTTCATTGTTGCCGTAATCCCCTCAAGCTCACCCGATTTTTTAAGGCGTTCTATAGATTCTTCTATCTCTTTAAATGCTTCGTCTTCATATTTTTTACTCATCATTTCCATCATCAACCCTGGAATAAAAGAGTTTGCCTGGTAATTATCAAACATTGCAGGATTACCTTCCAAAATCATATCCTGAGCATCCATGATGTTATTTGATTCAAAAACGTTTTTAAGTGCTTCTTCAAGCTTTTGATAATCCACAGCATCAGATTGGGCAAGGGCATATAATACTACGAATGTAGCGAATAAAAGTGTAATAAAATCACCGTATGATACCAGCCATCTTTCGAGGTTTTCATGCTCTTCAGGCGGTTTCTTTCTAGCCATTAGCCGCGTCCTTCTTTTCTTCCAATATAAATGAACGGAGTTTACGTTCTATTAATACAGGGCTCTCACCAGCCTGAATTGACAGAACGCCTTCTATAATCATGTTTTTGTATAAAAATACGTCCTGATATATAAACTTAATTCTTGTACCCAAAGGAATCATAACAAGGTTTGCAGCAAACAAGCCGTAAATTGTCGCAACGAACGCAACCGCAATACCTGCACCTAATTTAGACGGGTCAGATAAGTTCTGCATAACCTGAATCAAACCAAGTACGGCACCGATAATACCCAGTGTCGGTGAATAACCACCGAATGATTCATAAACTTTTGCTGCATTATGCACCTGCTGTTCTTCCTGGCTCATTTGGTTCTCAAGCATTTCTCTTACAAGAGTCGGGTCAGTACCATCGGCAACAGCACCCAATCCCAATGTAAGAAGCGGGTCAGAGGCTGTATTTGCTTCTTTTTCCAATGCGATAATACCTTCTTTTCTTGCTTTTGTGGCAAATCCTCCGATTTCTGTAATTAAAGCATCAAAATCGGATTTTGGTGGCATATATACATCTTTTAAATATTTTAATGCAGAAATAAGTGTCTTAGCAGGGAAGCTCAGTACAATAGCACCGGTTGTACCACCTAATACGATAAACGCCGCCGTAACCTGAAGCAACTGACCTATGTTACCACCTTCCATCGCCTGACCTGTCAAGATGAAAGCTATACCCAGGAATGTACCTATAATTGCAAATATATCCATAACTATCTCCGCATTATATACTATTCTACGTATATTAAACTATATTTTGTTAAATTTTAAATCCTTTAAATAGAGGAAGTTGCTTGTTTTAAACAAAAAAGCGGTGCTTCGTTTATATTCGAAACACCGCTTATTTTATTTTTCATCTTTCTTTTTTGTTTTTGGTTTTGTCGTTTTGGGTTTATCAGCCGTTTTTGGCTTTGCTGCCGTTGTTTTTGGCTTTGCCGATGATTTTGTTTCCGTTTTTGTTTTTGGTTTAGCGGCTTTTGTTGTTTTTACTGTTTTTGAAGTTTTTGTTGTTTTTTCTTCTGCTGTTGATTCCTGAGCCTGAGCCGGTTTCGGAATCACACGCTGAGATGGCCTGTACCCTTGTGTTTTGGGTGTAAACATTAAATCGCTTTTTATTTGTTTCACAATATTTTTTGAGCGAATCTTATTAATTTCTTCCATTATTCTGTTAACGGGATCTTCCCAAGCATTTGAAGTCGGACAGGTAAATGGTTTTATGCTCTTGTACCATACTAAGTCTTCACCTTGAGTATCAAACCAACGCCACTCAGAAATAGTATTGAAAATACCAAATGTCTTCTTACCAAGAGCTCCGGCAAGGTTCATAACACCGTTATCTGTTGTTACAATCAAATCCATACAGTTCATTGCACAAGCTGTATCTTCCCAGCTTTTGAATGTTTTTCCGAGTCTTATAAACTCTGCTTCCGGCGGAACTCTATCCATCTGATGGTTCAGGTCATCAACCTGAAAGCTGTATACTTCTACATCAGGAAGGTTCATTAAAGGATATAAGTATTCAAGCGGAATATCACGATTTGTTTCTTTACTTGCAAGCGTACCTTCATAAGCAATACCTATTTTAAATTTGTTATTATTATTTATATATTGACTTCTGTATGCATCTACTTTAGATTGCGGAACCTTAAGATATCCTTGTGCATTTGGAATTGTCTCCGGTTTTGTTTCGCACACAATAGGCAAATCCATCATCGGAATCCAGAAATCATATCTCAAGTCGGGAACTTCCGCTTCAGTGTATATCTCTACACCTAAATCAGAATCTTTAAAAAGAGATACTAATTCTTTTTGAATAACCATAAAAACTTCTTTACAGCGTTTTTTAAGCTCATCAATAAATCTTGCAAACATTATTGTATCGCCAAAACCCTGTTCAAAATGTACCAGAATAATTTTATCAGTAATATCATTTTTAATATTCCAGCGTTTTTTCTTATTTTTGAAAATTTGCGGGAATGATACTTTTTGATCTAAATCCTCTTTTTGGAATCTATGCTGAAGGAATTTAAACCCTTCCGCAAATCTCTTATGCTTAACAAGATATGCACCATAAGCGTGCAAATCCGAATGTGTGGGGTTCAGATACATAAGTTTTGCATACATCTCATCCGCTTTAGCTTCCTCGTGGAATTTGCCGTAAACATAAGCAAGGTTCTTAACAACAATTCTGTTAGTTGGTGCAAGTTCAAAAGCTCTTTTCAAATATGCAATCTGTTTATCTTTAAATTTGTCCTGATAATACGTTGAATATAAATGACCAAGCATGTTGTTAATTGAAAAATTATTCGGATATTTTTCAAGAGCTTTTTCATAATATCCTATAGCTCTTGGATAATCTTGAATATCTGTATATATAATATCACCAAGATATACGTAAACGTCTTCTTTATCAGGCGAAATCTCTTCAAAATGTTCAAGGAACTTAATTGCAATATCGGCATTACCAAGCTCTTTCATGCAAAGACCGATATTTTTATATATTGTAAGCGGATATCCGGGTTGTTTTAACATATCCCCGAACAATTCCAGCGCCGGCAAAAACTGTTGTGAGCTCATCAGTTTTTGACCGCATCCAATACCATAGTTTACATATTTGTTGGTAACTAACTGTTTTTCAAGGGGATCAATTATTCTTGGAATAACATCCCTAAATTTATCTAAACCGGTCTTATAATCACCCGCTTTACAATATTCTTCAGCCATTACTATTTCCAAGGAAGTTAGTAACTCTGCTTCTTTTACTGTATCTAAAGTAATCTCTTTTCTTACAACAAGACGTTTAGAAACCTGCATAATACAATTCCTCTCTGTTATTTATTACTTGCATAATAACATATTTTTTGCTTTACGGGAAGGTATTAAGCTAATAAATACATCATAAAACTTAGAACAAATTTAGTTGGGGAGTTAAGTTCTCAATGTCAATTTCCGCTTCTTTTTTTCTGGTTGATAAATTTTTTGAATAATCTTTCTGCATCCTCTTCATAAGACCTTCCGAGCGGGTAACAACCTCTCTTGGAAGCCCTGCCATTTTTGCAACCTGAATTCCGTAGCTTTTACTTGCACCGCCGGGAACAATTTTGCGTAAGAATTCAATTTCACCGTTTTCTTCACTAACCGTAATACGATAGTTTTTAATCTGAGGATATGTGTTAGCCATAACGTTAAGCTCGTGGTAGTGTGTCGCAAAAATACAGCGTGCCTTAATTTTATTTGCTATATATTCCGCAACTGCCCAGGCTATAGCGACACCGTCATACGTACTTGTGCCACGTCCTATCTCATCAATAAGAATCAGGCTTTTTTCTGTTGCATTATTTAATATGCAGGCTGTTTCGGTCATCTCTACCATAAATGTTGATTTTCCCAGCGTTAAATCATCGCTCGCACCAACACGTGTAAAAATTTTATCAACAATACCCAATTCCGCATAATCAGCAGGAACGTATGAACCTATTTGGGCAAGAATAGCAATCAGGGCATTTTGACGCATAAACGTAGATTTACCTGCCATATTAGGTCCGGTTAGTATCATAAACTGTGTTTTTATTCTGTCATTAGCAGAGAGCTCAATGTCGTTAGGAACATACGTCCCAAGCGGCATAATCTGTTCCAAAACCGGATGTCTGCCTCCTTTTACAACAAATCCGCCTCCGGTGTTTAATACAGGACATGTATAATTGTTTTCTGCCGCGGTTATGGCAAAAGATGTATATACATCAAGTTCTGCAACACATTCGGCAATATCACGTATAATTGATACAAACTCTTTTGAATAATTTCTGAAATCTGTATATAACTTATATTCAAGTTCGTACGCTTTTACCTGTGCCGTTAAGACTTCATCTTCATGCTTCTTTAATGCCTCTGTAATAAACCGTTCACCGTTTGTTAATGTCTGCTTTCTTATATAATCCAAAGGAACTTTGTCAAGATTTGAGTTTGTTATCTCTATGTAATATCCGAAGACTTTGTTATACCCGACTTTCAGAATATTTATTCCGGTTCTTTCCTTTTCTTTCTGTTCAAAATCCCTAAGCCAGTTTTCGCCGTTGTACATTAAATCACGAAGATAATCCAGTTCTGAATTAACACCTTCTTTAATCAGTCCGCCTTCTTTAATTTGATTCGGAGCGTCTTCCTTTATTGTTCTTTCTATCGTCTCTGCATAATCACTTATTAAACCAAGGTTTTCTTCTATACGGTCAAAAACTTTCAGACCTGCAGATTTTGCCGTTTGTACAAGCTGCGGTAATGCTTGCAGTGACAACTTCAGACTGAGAAAATCTTTTGGAACTGCAGAAGAGTTACTTAGCCTTGTGGATAATCTCTGTATGTCATAAATATTTCTCAGACAATCCTGCAGTTCAAATCGTTCCTTTGGATTATCTACAATAAGTTTAACCGCTTCCTGACGCTTTCTTATCCTGTTTATGTCCTTTAACGGCTGACGAATCCATGACTTTAAAAGACGTGCGCCCATGCTTGTTACTGTTTTATCTGTTGCCCACAAAAGAGAGCCGTATTTATTTTTTTCTCTTAGAGTTTCAGTCAGTTCAAGGTTTTTTCTTGTCCCCTCATCAAGAGAAACATATTCCGATAACTCATAGGTATCTATCCGTTCAAATTTTGGGAATCCTTCTTTTGTATTTTCCCAAATATATGCCAAAAGTCCTGCTGCTGCCCTGAAACCGAGAGGACAATTATCATATCCTATAGAATCAAGCGAAGCTATATTAAATACCTGTTTAAGATTATTTCCTGCAAAATGTTCTTCAAAAACTTTTGCCGGAACTTTTGAACAATTGTATTTTTTAAGTATCTCTTCAGGTAAATCTACTGATTCTTCCGGCACAATCTGAAATGGCTGTAATTTTAGTTTTTTTGCAGATGCGATAATTTCTGAAGGCTGAATACGAGCAAGTTCTGTTAACAATAACGCATAATCAAGCTGTGCTGCCTTAAACTCACCGGTTGAAATATCTGTGTATGCAAAACCCCATTTATCCTTTTCTTTATATACAGCGCACATGTAATTGTTGCTGTTTTGATTTAAAAGACTGCTTTCAAACAGTGTTCCTGCTGTGATTATTCTCACAACACCACGCTTTACAATCCCTTTGGTAAGTTTTGGGTCTTCAAGCTGTTCGCATACCGCAACTTTGATATCCTTATGAACCAGCTTTTCAAGATATCCGTCCAATGCTTTTACGGGAATCCCGGCAAGCGGTATTCTGCCCAATTTTCCACATTCTCTTCCCGTAAGGGTAATCTCCAACTCTCTGGACATTGTTACGGCATCTTCAAAAAACGTTTCATAGAAATCACCCATGCGATATAACAACAAGCAATCCGGATTTTCACGCTTTGTTTCCAAAAACTTCTGCATTGCAGGAGTTAAGTCTTCAAATAAAACATCTGCCGTATTAATTAAATTTATCTCTGATTTCCCCATAATTGGATTTTAACACATCAAGAACGGAAAAATGAAACAAAATATGTAAACAATTGTAAAAATCTTTTTTCTTTTGAGCAATTTTTTTCCTTGATAGGCTTTAATAGAATTGAAAAGTGTAGCAGAAAGGAATGTATATATGGTACAGCCCATTGATTTTAACAAGCCGGTTTATAGTGCAGTAGATATTAATATAAGAAAACCTGAAGTAAATGCAGGAAAAACAGTTACAAACCCTAATACGGTTAATAATGATAACGGAATATATAATGCAGTAAAAATTAATATAGACAACCCTTCCGTAAACAGTGACCCAAAAGTTATTTACGATTATCCTGAAGCAGACGGCATAATTACTTATGACATGCTCGCAGTTAATCCTGTTGCATTACCTCAGACAGAAGAAACAAAAGTTGAAGAAGCAACAGAATCAGGAAAAGATGAAGCTGTTGAAGTTCCGCCTCCAAGCTATACAACGATAGAGGCAGAAAAAGAAGCTGACACAGAGGAAAAAAAAACTTCTGATGTAACAAGCAAACTCTCTTTCAGAGGAACGGAGTCTGCTCCTAAAAAGCCTGAAATAGTTCCGTCAGAACCTATTTTACCAAAGGTTGATGTTGAGTTGGTTGTTCAAAATCTGGCAAATTCTGATAAAGATGTTCAGGCTCAGCAAATGGAAGAAATCGTCAGACTTGCCATAATGGAACCTGAAAAAGCGAAAAACTACCTTGTGAGTGATATATTCTCAGGTTTAATAAGCATTACGGAAGAAGATGCAACAAAATTAACTCCTCCTTCCAGTGAACAAATTGAAGCAAGGCAAAAATTAATTGCTAATATTATTGCGGTTGAAAAAGATCCAAAAGCTGTTGATAATCTGCCTTACAAGATGAATGACAACGATGTTGCGTTTGCAACAACTCTTTCTCCTATGGAATTAACCGAAAGAAATAAAGAATACGCAATTACAACATTGGGAGCTCTATCGGAATTATTCATTGAAGATTATCAGGCAAAAGAAGGCAAAATCGTGCCAATAACAGATGTGCCCGGAGTTTCTGCTATCGTTAACGCATTAAGAAAAGACCCTGACTCAGGTGTAAAACTTGCTGCAATTGATGCTTTAAGACATATCAAAAGACCGGAATACAAAGAAGAACTCTCTGCAATATTTGCTCTTGCACAGACAGATCCAAATCCGCAAATCTCAAAAATAGCAGAAAAAGCAATCTCAGAATTAAAATAAAATACATTCATATTTAATACTTGAACTAACTTGCTACACAAAAAAAAGAAAACCTTTTAAGTTTTGCTTAAAAGGTTTTCTTTTTACTTAAAAAAATAAACCCATTTCGTTTTTACCCCCTGTTTATTCGTGTTAAAATATTAGTCAAAGAGGTAAGAAATTATGTTTAGAATGATAAAGATAGTATTTAACGCAACAATAATTGTACTGGCTTTCATAGGTTTTAATGCAATCGGCGGACAAAAATATGTAGAAGCACTTAAAGACGGTATCGGAACTTTTATTGCACAGCATAATGCAGAAAGCATAAAAAAGATTGGTGATTTCTCAAAAATGAATGAAGAATTTATTATTGATAACACTATGAGTATAGCAGGCTATAAAGCCGTTATCGCTGAGCATAAAGCTTCAGGGCAAAAAATGGTTATACTTGACTCAGGGAAGAAACCGATTTTAACAAAAGAAGACATAAGAGGCCAGAATCTTGATACAACACTCAAAGATATATCGAAAAAAATCAATTATAAAGGTGTCAAGGTTCAGGACATAACCATTACGAGCAAAGGAACAATGGAAATGTACGGTCAAAATGTTCCGTACGCAAAGTTTGATGCACACGTAACAAGACTTCCGTTTTCAGATTTATCAGGCGTTGTTGCAAGTGTAAAAACATCTGACGGAAATGAAAAACTCGCACTTTCCCTCAGTGAAAAGAAAAAATACTCACAGCTCATAACAAATGAATTTTATAAAGGTGTAGGTGAAAGTGGTACCTCAGCAAAATAATATCTAAACCATAAGGAAGTATATTATGAAAAAATTTTTAACCTTATTACTGATAATGTTTTTGACCTCTAATCTCTGCTTTGCAATTGACAGATACTCTGTTGAATACTTACAGGGCAAAAATCATTTCTCACTGTCCAAAAGAATTGCAGAACATTCAGTAAAAAGAGCTCTTAAAAAAGCTTTAAAGAAAGAAACCGGAACAAACTTTGATGTTGATTTTGAAGGATACACTCTTTCAAGCATAAAAAGAGGTATTTTTAAATCCATAGAAGTATCCGGTAAAGACGTTAAATACAATAATTTAGTGATACCATATGTTCATCTTCAGTCACTTGACGATTACAACTATATTGATTACACCCAAAATCCCGTCGTCTTTAAATGTGATATGAAATACGCATATGATATTCTTTTAGATGACGAGGTCATAAATACTGCATTAGAAAATTCCAATTACAAAAAAGTTCTCGCCAAAGTTAACAGAATAGCCAGCCCTTTCTTTGTTGTTAAAGGCGTCAAGACAAAGATTAAAGATGATAAAATGTATATTATAACTGATTATAACTTGCCGCTTGCGGCAACAAAAGACCGTTCTTTTGTTGCCCAGTCAGATTTTGAGGTAGTTAACGGCAAAATCAAAGCCAAGAATGTACATATTGATACAGTATACGGCAATCTCGGACTCAACAAAGTTGCTAATCTGATTAACTATCTTAACCCTCTTGAGTTCACTGTTGATATTCTGGAAAACGGTAATCAGAAGACAATTATTGAGAATATTAATATTGTTGACAACAAAGTTAAGGTTAGTGGTAAAATATTCTTAAAAGGGGTAACGGAGTAAAGGAGTGAAAGTATGAATTTTTCTCAAAAACTCGGAATTTTCTGTTTAATTATTATAACAACAGTTTATATATATTTTTCGTTCTTTAGCAAAGAAGGTTTTCATCTTCCGCAAAAAAACTATGAAACACCTGCTGTTAATATAAACGATGTTCCAAGCCCCGAGAACGAAGAACCATTAGATGAAAATGAAAAAAAACAGGAAATCAAAACAGTTAAAATTTATGTTACAGACGCAAAAGGCAAGCTTCGTTCAGTAAACAGAAAGTGTGATACATCACTGGAAAAATCATGTTTTACTTTTGCAATAAAAGAGCTTATCTCTGCCCCGACACAATGGGAAAAAAATAAAGGTTTATCCTCCGAGGTTCCGTCAAACACAAAGATTTTATCCGTAAGAGAAGGCTCAAATAATATTTTAATCGATTTGTCACCTGCCTTTGAAAGCGGCGGCGGTGCCGAAAGTACATACATACGGGTGCGCCAGTTAATAAAAACCTCACAGGCAAACACTAATTTGCCGGTATTTCTATATATCAACGGAAGACAGGCTGATGTAATAGGCGGTGAGGGTATAATGATTAAGCAACCGTTATCTGAGAGGTCGCTTGATGACTAAAGATCTGGATTATTATATGAACCTTCCTTGGACACTCATTGAAGGTACAGACCTTGATTTTAACGGGAATCCGTATCATTATATAGAAATAAAGGAAATTCCGAGTTTTGCTTTTTGTGCCAAAACAAGAGAAAAAGCTCTTGAAAACTACAAAAAGCAACTAAAATTGTCTTTAATGCTTATGCTGGAAGACGGCGACCACATTGTAGAACCCGGAGAAGAAACAGAAGATGATATTGACTGGGAGAGTATATGTCCGTAATTAACCTGACAGATGTAACTATATCGCCAATGACAAGAGATGATATTGAAGCCGTAGTTAAGATAGAAGAAGAGGCTTACGGCAAGCACCACTGGGCAAAATCGTCTTTTTATGATGAGATGTCAAACAATCTTGCAAAATATTATTCCGCAAAAACTCCATCAGGAGAACTTGTTGGATACGCAGGAACCTGGCATATAATTGATGAAGGACATATTACAACAATTGCAGTCAAGAAAGAGTATTTAAGAAACCATATCGGCGAAGCTATTATCCAAAAAATTATAGAAGATTGCTACAAAAATAATATTAAGTACCTGACTCTTGAAGTCCGAGTTTCAAATACGCCCGCTATAAAGCTCTATGAAAAATACGGGTTTCAGTCTTTGGGGACAAGAAAAGGCTATTATCAGGATAATAATGAAGATGCTCTTATTATGTGGACTGAAAATATTTTTTATGACAAATTTAAAAGTATTTTTGAAACAAATTGTGCAAAATTGAAAAATCCGGTTTAAATTAAATGAGTAAACGATATACAGAACAAATTAACAGTTTTAAATACAAAGGTGAGCCGATAAAAATCACAATCGGAACACTCGTAGTAATGTTACTCTGTATAATTTTACTTATAGTTGCAACTTTTTGCCAAATAACAATTCATCACCCGTACATTCCGGGGGATTTCCTTTACTTCTTAGGTCAGGAACATACGGAAGCGGAAATTATAAGACATTTTATAAAAAGCTACGATTATATCCCACAAATTCCTATGATATTTTTTATCGTAGCACTCCTTGGAAGGAAATTCGGAATAACTGCAATTGTTATGTATATCATATTAGGTATGTTTTTCCCGATATTTGCACTCGGAGGCGGAATAAGTTACTTGTTTGAATACGGATTCGGATATATTCTTGCATACCTTCCTGCCGTATTTTTTGCAGGAACCCTTCTCAAAGGAAAAACCGATTATTTAAGAATACCCGTAATAGCATTGGTAGGAGTTGTTACTATCCACCTTCTCGGTATTTTATACCTCTTATTTATTTCAACCCTTAGACAAGCTCCATGGGAGCTTGTATCAAGCTGGATAGCTTCGCAAAGCGGAGTACAAATGCTATATGATGTATTCTTTACAATAATAGCCATTATCCTCGGGAAACAGCTCAGAAAACTTCTCTGGATTGTTATGTGCTAGGGGGTAAATATAGAAGGTAAATACCTGTTAAGTAAAATATACGGAATTAAAAAAGAGCGGACAAAAATCATCCGCTCTTTTTTATTATCTAAGTATTTTTTACTTATCGTCTAATGCTGCAACACCCGGAAGAACTTTACCCTCGATGAATTCGAGTGATGCTCCGCCGCCTGTTGAAACGTGAGTGAAGTCTTCAGCCTTAAAGAATTTCTTAGCTGCAGAAACACTATCACCGCCGCCGATAACAGAAGTTGCACCGCCCTTGGTAGCTTCAACTACTGCTGCAAGAACTGCCTTTGTACCTTCAGCAAACTTCGGATTTTCAAATGCACCAACAGGTCCATTCATCAAGATTGTCTTAGATGACTTAATAACATCTGCAAATGCTTTTCTTGATTCTTCACCTGCATCAACACCTTCAAATCCGTCAGGAATTTCGTTGATTTTAACAAATTTGTTAGTACCATTTCCTGAGAAATCGTCAGTTACTAAAACGTCTGTTGCCATAACGAGTTTAACACCCTTAGCAGCTGCTTTTGCCTCAATAGCTTTAGCAACTTCAAGCTGGTCATCTTCGCAAATTGAGTTACCGATTTTACCGCCGTTAGCTTTAACAAATGTGTAAGCCATACCGCCGCCAATAATCATGTTATCAACTTTGTCTAACAAGTTTTCTAAAACACCGATTTTAGAAGAAACTTTAGCACCGCCAACGATAGCTGTAAACGGTCTTGTAGGATTATCAAGTGCCTGTGATAAGCATCTGATTTCTTTTTCCATCAATAAACCTGAAACTGCAGGCTTAAGGATTTTAGCTAATTTTGAAGTTGAAGTGTGGTTTCTGTGTGCTGCACCAAAAGCGTCATTTACATAGAAATCACCAAGTTTTGCAAGCTCTTCAGCAAATGTCATATCATCATCTTTTGCTTCTTCAGCTTTGTAATAACGAATGTTTTCTAACAAAGCAATCTGTCCGTCTGCAAGCTTTTCAACGTATGGAGCAGCTGCTTCAACTGAAGGAATAAATACGATTTCTTCACCAAAAACTTTAGCCATATATTTTGCAACAGGTTCTAAAGTGAACTCAGGATTCTTTTCGCCTTTCGGACGACCGAGGTGAGCCATAAGAATAATTTTAGCTCCTCTTTCTTTTAAATAGTTTACGGTAGGAACGATAGCCTGAATACGGGTATCGTCAGTAACATTTTTGTTTTCATCAAGCGGAACATTAATATCAACTCTTATAAGAGCTCTTTTTCCCTTGATGTCACCTAAATCTTTGATTGATTTTTTCATGGTAAATCTTCCTTTCTTTATAAAAAATTCTCTCTTTTCTGCTTTACTTAATTATAAGCTAAACATGAAAAGGGGTAAACAAAATTTAAAGTAAATATTTCTTTACAAAATATACACAAACTCTCTCATTCACGCTACAATGTTCCATGGAGTGCATCTTATAACACACTTTTTACACAAGCTGAATTAAAATGGCAGGGAAAACTATGGAAGCAACAATGGATTTTGAACTGACTAATTACAATTTTTATTCAAGCAGACTGGATATGGAACTTATATCCAACATTGTTGACTCCCTTAAAGCAATATTAGAAGAAGATAAAAAAGAAGAACAACCCCTGTTTTTGCGCGTTGCAGATGATTTTATTCTTAACATTGCGCGCAAAGTTGTTCAGGAAAAGAAAAAGACTTTTTTAATTGGTATTACCGGAGAAAGCGCATCAGGAAAAACAGTTTTTGTTGATAATACTATTGAAGCTGTAGTACGTGAGAAAAAAGAAGGTATTTATACAGTTATAAGACAGGATGACTATTACAAAGATACTTCCCGTGAACTTCGTGAAGCTGGAAGTTATGATGCACTATTCAAGACAGGTTTTAGCTTTGATACACCGGAAGTTATTGACCTCGCTCTTATGCGTAAGCATCTTGAAGGGTTAAAAAACGGAGAAACCGTTCAATCTCCCAGATACGATTTTGTAACCTGTGAATCTCATCCGGACGGAGATATTAAAAAGCCCGCAAAAGTTATTCTAACAGAAGGTTTGTATGTCCTGAATGAAGAAGTCCGTGATATTATGGACGTTAAAGTTTACGTATTTACTCCGATTGATGTTATAAAAGAACGCTGGTACAAACGTGCCGTTTCCAGAGGCAAAACAGGAGAAGCCGCTGATTTACAGTTTAAGGACGTTAACGCTACCGCACAAAAATATATAAGACCTAATTACAATCTTGCAGACTGCATTATTAACGGCATGGTTGACAAGGATTACATCAAAGTAATCACTGACAAAATTATGGCACGCCTTAGTGAAATCTGCTGCTAGTTAGTAATAGCCAAAACTATGTTTATGCAGTACCGGCGCTGTTAAAGAATTTCTGATAATTTTGCTGCATTTTTGTAATCGAATTTTCCATGCTTTGGAACTGCTTTTCCAGCTGTGCTTTATATTTTTCTATGCTTGCATTTTTCTTTTTAATTTTTTCTTCTGTTTTCTTAATCTCTGAATCCAGAGTTGTTGTTTTTATGTCGAAGAAACCGGAAGCAGCCTTTAAACTCTGTTCAACAGTATCTTCTATCATGCTGAAAATACCATTTTCACCTGCAAGAATTGCCTTAACAGAATCAGGGTTTTCTTCAAGAGCTTTTAAGAATGTGCTTTCATTAAAAGACAAAGTGTTTGTATCAGAGCTTAAGTTGTTAGAATCTGCTTTTGTTGTAGAAACACCTATTTCTGATAGCAATTTAAACACACCACCATTTGTATTATTAGCACCATTAGTATAACTTCTTAATGTGTTTTTAAGACTTGTAAGGGAAGATTCTCCGTGAAGTTCTGCGCCATTTGCAGTAACTGTTCCTATCTGTTCAATAACACCATTATATGCATCAACAAAATTCTTAAGAGCGTCTTTTAATCCGCTTGTATCTTGTTCAACATTTAATGATGTTGCACCATCTTCTTCTGTATTTGGACGTTTAAGGGTTATTGTAACACCCTGTATTCTTGAAACGTCAGAAGTTACTGTATTAGAAGTTGATACAAGATTTGTACCGTTTATTGAAAGTATAGCGTTCTGTCCAAGCTCCTGAGCGCCTGTAAACATTTTTGATGATACAACATTTCCGTCTTCATCCCATACGGATTCTGTTAAGCCCATAACATCAGTAAAATTGCTTGTACCTGCTTCAATATTAATAAACGAAGCCCCTTCTCTTTTCGATGTTATTGATAACTTTCCTGTTGCGTCGTCCCAATATGCGTATGCCTGTGCGTCATCATTATTATTTATTGCAGAAATCAGAGAAGATAACGTTGTATTACCGTCAATTTTAAACTGAGCAGTTCCGATTGTGAACGTTCCTGCTTTAATTATCTGATTAAACCCTGCATCTTCTGATGTTAATTTTGTTGATGTTGTAGCTTTATAAACAGAGTTTGAAGACATATAATTTCCGTCTTCAGCTCTTTCGAGTCCTACAAGTGATACAAAATTAGATGTATCTGTTGTTGCACCTACATGAATAGTATCTCCTTCGTTCAGAGCAGAAAACTTAATTTCACCGTTGTCGGTAATATCCATTTTTATTCCTGCATTTGCAAGTTCAATTTTTAAATCACCTACGGTATCACCGGATTCAATATTGATTGTGTTTTTTACCCCATTTACATAAGTATTGAGCGTTCCGTTTGTAATACCGAGACTTTTTAGTAATGTTTCATCATCTGCAACAGAACTTACTGCCTGCATAGAAGTTGCTTTTGTATATGTTGCAAGCTGTTTTACATATATATCATAGTTTTGTCTTTTAGCGTTTGAATCTGCTACAGCAGTAAATACATCTTCGTTTGAAGATTTGGCGCTGCTTTTTGAAAATAAATCAAAAGTACCGCCGAATTTTGCGTCGGTAAATTTTTCAACTGCCGTTCTCAACGTTGAAACCTTACTTCTTGTATTGTTAAGTGCAGTTTTTACTGATTGAGTATCGGTAATTTTGGTTTGAAGTTTTGTAATCTCAGGTTGTTTGGTAGAAACGAGTGCTTCAACCCACGATGAGGTGTCTAAGCCTGAGCCTAGCCCGCTAAAAGAAATCGTCATGATTCAAAGTCCTTTTTGTTTTTTAAATAAGTATATATTCCATTATATATAATATATATCATTATATACCATGTTTTTATATAATTCAACCCTATAAACGGAGGAATTTTTTCAAAAAAATCATGTATTTATAGGTGATGGCTATCATGCAGCTTATTTTAGTTAAAGTCATTGAAACACATAGTGTTTAAGGGCATCCGATAGTAAAAATTTAGACCATCTGGTCTATTATTTTACACCCTTTGGCTGTTACTTTTTTGCACCAGATTGTTTACCATATAGTTGGGAGAGAGTTATGCAGGTGGAAGTATCTGTAAATAAAAATTTGGAAAAGGTTACATCAACAGTAACAAAGCCCATGCAATCCAGGGCTTATAATCTGTGTGTTAAAGCAGATGCGCTGAGGTTTGCAAAAATGTATCAGGATGCTGTTCAAACATACCTTCAGGCAATCATGCTTGATAGGTGTGAAGTAAAAGCATATTTTGGGCTCGCTTCTGCATACAAATATTTAAAGGAATACAGAAAAGCAATTAATACTCTCGAAAAACTTACAAATATAGATGATTCCAATGATAATTATTTTTTCGAGCTTGGTGTTTGTCATTTGCTTGACGGGCACCCGGAAAAAGCTATCCAATATTTAATCAAAGCAATTTTACTCAACAGGGAAAATCTGGAAGCTCAGATTCAGCTTGCAATAGCACATGAACTGGTTGATGAAACAGATTTGTCATTAATGATTTATAACAAGCTTATTGAAACAAATCCTGAATTCTTAAAGGCATATTACAACAAAGCTGCAATGCTAATGGGCATGGGACAATACATGGAGGCTTCAAGGACATTCTTCCAGCTTATAAAACGCAACCCCGATTATTATAAGGCATACCTGGGAATTGCTATGAGTTTTGACAAAATGGCAAAATACAAAGATGCTATTCGATATTACAAAAAATTCCTGAATATCAAACGTTTTTCGGAAGATGCTGTTTTTGCGCGTGAACGTCTAAATGAGCTCAGAGCAGAGCATTTTTCTAACGACAACAGATTGTCTTTGGTTTAGAAAATAAAGTTCAGTACAACGGCAATAACTGAAAGAATAAGTGACACAAGAGCAAACTCGGCAACTATTCTTTTTTCGCTGTGTCCGCAAAGTTCAAAATGGTGATGTATAGGCGACATTTTGAATACCCTTTTTCCTGTAAGTTTAAAACTTGTTACCTGAATAATAACAGAAAGTGTTTCCATAACAAAAACACCGCCAAAAACTGCCAATAAAAGTTCGAATCTGCCGATAACCGCAAGTGAACCGAGTAAGCCGCCAAGAGCAAGTGAACCCGTATCGCCCATAAAAACCTGTGCTTTTGGCTTATTATATCTTAAAAAACCAAGCAACGCCCCGACTACCGTTAAAGATATTATTGCAATATCAATATGACCACCGATAAATGCAAGAATACCGCATGCTAAAAATGCGGGAATGCCGGTAGAAGCTGCCAGCCCATCCAAACCGTCTGTGAGGTTGTATGCATTAGAAGACCCCGTAATAATAAATACTGCAAGGAGCGGATAAAAAATCCCCAGATCAAAACTTTTTGAACCCAAAGTTACAACACTTCCATAATGCTGCATAGCATAGATTGTCGGGATCAGAGCAATTAGAATCTGTCTTATAAGCTTGCCGCGGGGACTTAAGCCCTTATTTTCTTTGCCTTTTATTTTAAGATAATCATCCTGGAGTCCTGCAAATGCCATAAAAACAAGTGTTATTAGTATTATCCAGGAAGAGTTTCCCATTTGCTGAGCCATAAACAAAGTAACAATTGATGATATTACAATTGCAGTAATTATAAAAACACCGCCGGTTGTGGGAGTTCCCTGTTTTTTTGCATGAGTTTCCGGTGCAAGATCAAGAACATACTGACCTATTGTTTTTTTCTTTAAAAAATCTATATAAGGAACGCCCAGTAGCAAACATAAAACAAGGCTTAAAAGCAAACCGACTGCGAGCATTATCATAGAATCTTCTCCTTCTTTTTTCTTATTGCTATTGTAACTCAAATTAATACACAAGTAAAAATTGTAAAATATATTTACTCCGCCCCCTTTAAAAACATGTAAAAATATAGTACAATGAATAATGTAGTTATTAGGAGGTGTAAATGCATATACACGTAAACGGTAAAAACATTGAAATTACTGATGCAATCAAGGCTTACGTAAAAGAAAAAATCGGAAAGGTAGTTAATCACTACGATCAAATTACAGCTATTGACGTAATCCTGTCTGTTATCAAAAACCCCGCTGCAACAGGAAAACACGTTGCAGAAGTTTCCTGTAAAATGAATACCGGAGCTGTTCACTGTGAAGAATCAGCAGAATCAATGTATGCAAGTATTGATTTATTGGCTGACAAACTTGACAGACAAGTTAAGAAATTCAAAGACAAATCACTGTCTTCTGACAAATCAACTATCAGAAACAGCGAAGTACCAGAAGTTGTAGAAAGTTAGTTTTTATATAAAAATTTTATAACGAGATTAATTAAACTTCGTCGGTAAGCAATGTCTTATCGGCGATTTTTATTTTTTGTACTAGCAAAAAATTATTTTAGGGGTTTTTGTCTGATTATCCGGAGAATGGTCATGAATCTAAAGATTAATTCTATTTCGAGTACCAACTATTATCATAACAATATTTCATTTAACAGGCGCAGTCATAACATTCTGCGCAAAGGTTGTTACGCACTAATGACAGCCGCTATGTTAACAACTGCTGCATGCTCTAATAAAAACAAGACCGATAACTCTCAATTACCGGCGAGTGACAGTTTATTCCTTGATGCAGACAGCTTTGAAACACAAAACGGGGTACAGAATATATATCACTATTTCCCGACAGAAGACGGCAGTATTTCCAGTACTCCGGACTGGTTGGAAAAAATATATCCGGACGGAAGAAAAGAAATTGATAGCTTGGAATATAAAATATCCGTAGATGCTGACGGAGAAAAAACCATTGCTAAAACAGAAACCGACTCTCTCGGAAATACAATCATAACAACAAACTATCCTGACAGTACAAAAACCGTACAAACAATATACAAACTTATTGATCCGAACGAAAAGTTAGAATCGGAAAAAACATACTGGAGTAACGGAAAGCTAAAAGAAAATAAAATTTATTACGAACACCCATCAGACAGTACAGACGTAAACTCACCCCTCTCTGTAACAGAGAGCTATGAAAGATATAATGAAAACGGGATTTTATTAATCTGGGAATCCGTTAATAACACCCCTGAAAATAACGACAGCACAAATACCTATGACAGTAAAAACCGATTGATTTTTAATGTTACTAAAAATGAAAATTATCAGTATAAAGGTGACGAAAAAACTCCGTTTCGCTCTGTTGCAGAATATAACGGATGCAAAAGAATAACTTTATACACTGACAGCGGTGATGTTAAAAGAATATATTTTGAAGCCTCTGACGGTACGATTACGGAAAAATAGATAACAACGTAACATGTCTTAACAAAAGTCCGTTTTTTGGCAAATCAGCCCGAATATTATACTTTATATAAATAGAAGGTTAAATATAAGCAGGTAATATTGTGTCAGGCGTAAATTACAATTCGTACAATCACACAACGTTTGCCCATGTTCCTTTCAAAGCAGGAGAACAAGGCGGGTTAAACATTGTCAAAAAGCCTATTGATAAGGTTGAAAACATTGTTAACAATACCGTTGATACTTTTGTGCCTGAATCACAAGACGAGGAAAAGAAAAAATCACATAAAACAGCAATCAGAGTTGGTAGTACGATTCTAGTATTGAGTGCCTTTGTTGCCTTACTTAACCCGAAATTTTCTTCTTCTTTGGTTAACAAATTGAAAACAAAATCAACCAAAGCAGCAAACAAAGCTAAAGTTGACAGCTCATTCTGGGGCAAATGGAACAAAATCAAAGAAAAATTCTTAAACGGATTAACAAATACCATTCAGGTTTTAAATAACGGAAACTCCGTAAAAGACGAACTTTTCAAAAAATTATGCAACAAAACCCTGCTCACAAAAAGCATACATCAAAAAATAACAAAAGGCTTTGATAAAATAAGCAGACAAACTGTTTACAGCAAATATAAAAATGTTTCTAATCAAATGAACACACTTGATGATATTATGCAGCAATATAAAGGAAGGTTGTCTGCCGAAGACCAAATTATTTTTGAGCAAAAGCTTAAAGAAATAGATAAGCTGCAGGAGTATTTCGGCTCTTCAAAAATAAAAGAACGCCTCAAAAAACAGGAAGATTTAATGCAAAATCTTGAAAAAGATGTGACAGAAAAGATTGTTCAGGCAAAAGATACTATTGTCGGACGGATTAAAGGTAAAAAAATTGATAACGAAATGAAACTCAAAGATACCTGTACTTTCTGGGCAGAAGATTCTATAATGTTTGAACGCAACAGTATTGAAGAACAGGGAACAAATATTATCAACTCTCTTGTCGGTGACGGAAAAACCAAAAAGGGAGCTTATCAGGAAATTGCGGAACTACTTGCTCCTCATCTTAACAAAGAAGAGAAGCAAGCGATAGAAGACAGCATCACTCAGGCTAATAAACTCTTGAGAAAAGCCAACAAGACAGAGTGCGTGGAATACTTTGATAAAAAACGCGACCTTATACTCGGAAGTGCACCTACTGATGTTGTAACCGCACTTGCCAGCCTTATTGCAAGCGGAATAGCCATCGGAGTTGCAGACAGCAAAGAAGACAGACTGTCAAGAATGATATCAGGAGCTCTTCCGGTATTTGCAGGCTTGGGCGTTTCAACTGCATTAACGGCAATGCTTTTCTCTGGCGGCAAAGGTATGGCATTAGGTACCGGTTCAGGTATGGTATTAAGCGCCCTAGGCAGTGCCGCAAGCCATAAACTTTTCCCCAAAAGTAATCAGGAAGTACTTATAGCAGAAGATAAACCAACAGGAGGCGAAGTTAAAAATGCTTAGCGTAATTTTTGAACTATTAATAGAACATTTTTCTTCAATGTTTCGTAGTCCGTGTTATTGTCGATTATATAATCCCAATCCCGAATATCATCAAGATCAACTTCGGTAACATCATCTTCGCCTATTAGTTTACCGCCTCTTGATTCACGGATATCTCTGTCTGCTTCTATTCTTATTGAGATTGCACCTGCTGATTTAAACAATTCGTACTCATGCTTTATTCTGACATCAGTAACAACAATATTACCTTCTGTTGCTATAATTTTTTCAAGCCAGTAATCCTGACTTTGTGCCCTTCCCCAGTTTCCGAGGTCAATTAATCCCTGACGGTATTTTGGCTTATTATTTTCTATTTCTTCATAAGTAATATTATTGAGCCTTCCGTACTCAAGTTTAATAACATCACCCATTGCACAACGCTTATATGAAGGCATAGCATCCATTAAAATCTTTGCTGCCGTATCTTTACCGGAATATTGTTTCCCCGAAAAAATAATTATTCTGTCTGCCATAAAAGTATTATATCATATTTTATCAGGAACAGGGTCATATCCGCCTTCGTTAAGCGGATGGCACCTGCAAATGCGTTTTACACCGAGCCAGCCGCCTTTCACTACTCCAAACCTTATTATTGCTTCTTTCATATATTCGGAGCACGAAGGATAAAACCTGCACCTGTGAGGCAGAAATGCGGTCAGTTTTTGATATATCATTATAAACAAAAGTAAAAGTTTTTTTATCAATATATTATATATTTACCCCTTTACCCCTGACAAATTGCAACGCCTGAGCTTGTGCCGAGTCTTACCGCACCGGCTTCTATCATTTTGAGCGCAGCTTCTTTATCACGGATTCCGCCTGATGCTTTTACCTGAAGCCCTGCATCTTTTACTGTTTCGTACATAAGCTTTACGTCTTCAGCTTTTGCACCGACTCCGTTTTTAACGAATCCGGTTGATGTTTTTACAAAATCAGCTCCGCCTTTTATACAAAGTTCGCATGCTTTTTTTATTTTATCCTGTGATAATAAATCTGTCTCCAAAATGACCTTCAAATTGTGTCCCTGACAGGCAAATTTTATCTTTGATATTTCGTCTGTAATGTAGTCATACTCGCCGTCTTTGAGTTTTCCGCCGTTGATTACCATGTCGATTTCATCTGCACCGTTTTTGATTGCATCCACAGTTTCAAGTATTTTTATTTCAGTTGTTGACTGACCGAGTGGAAATCCAATAACTGTAACGATTTTAACATAGTCAGCACCGATTTCTTTTAGATACCGCTTTGCAAAACCAACATTACATGGGTTCACGCAAACCCCTAAAAACCTGTATTCACGTGCTTCTTGAAGCAATTTCTTAACTTCTTCACGTGTTGCATTTTGTTTTAACAAAGTATGTTCAATATATTTATTCAGTTCCATAATAACCTCCTTAGGCATAAATACTAAAGAAAACTGCAGTCGCTATACCCATTATTAAACAATAATATCCAAAGATACCTAATGAAAATTTCGCTACAAACTTCAAAAAGTATTTAATACAAAGATATCCGACTATCCCTGAAACAATTGTACCAACAATTATTGCAGTCCAGTTATATGTCACAACCTCTGCAAAATCAATCTTTACAAGAGGATAAACCATTGATGCTCCGAGAATAATCGGAATGCTCAACAGAAATGAATATTCTGCAGCCGTTTTTCTGTCATGTCCATTCAAAAGTCCTGTTGCAATAGTTAATCCTGAACGCGAAAAACCCGGAAGTGCCGCAAGTCCCTGTGCTATTGCAATAAGAATTGAACTTTTCAGATTGATGTCTTTTTTCTCATTTATTCTTTTACCCCACCATTCGGAAAATAAGAGCAGACAACCTGTAAATATCAAAAGTCCGCCGACTATTGCAGGTTTGAATACCAAAAACTCAGCAACCTCATTCAATGGAAAAGCGATAATAACTGTTACAACAGTACCAAGCATTATATAAACACCCGTTTTAAAATCTTTTGAGGAATAATCCTTGTTTTTCAGCCCAAAATACAGAGCTTTTATAATCTCCATAATCTCTTTTCTGAAGAAAATCAAAACCGCAATAAGCGTACCGAGGTGAAGCATTATATCAAGAAAAACCTCCTGATTTGATTCCTGAATAATCTCTATTCCCTTAAAAACCTTATAAAAATTAGAGGTAAAAACAAGATGCGCCGAGCTTGATATAGGCAAAAACTCGCTTAAACCCTGAACTATACCCATTAATATTGTTTGTATTAAATCCATTCTCTCTCCTTAGAAATAACTTGCACAAGATGTAGATGTTTCCCAGACTGATACTTTGCTCGTTAAAGGAATACGCTCTTTCATTTTTTCATAAATAAATTTCGCTAAAACTTCACTGCTCGGGCTTATTCCCTTAAACTCGGGAAGCTCATTAATATCCTTGTGGTCGAGATAATCAAGAATCTCTTTGAGGTTGCTTTTTATAACTTTATAGTCAACAAGAATGTTGCTTTTGTCAAGCTCCGTTCCGCTCACATAAGCTTCAACAAGCCAGTTATGACCATGCATATTTTCACATTTGCCGTTATAATTGAGCAAATGGTGTGCTGCCGAAAAATACATCTGTGCTTTTAGTTCGTACATCTGAACACTCCTATTTTTTCGCAGATTTATCTGCAAGTTCGCTGTCCATTCTTAAAAATACAGGCTTGATATTTTCTTTATCAATTAAATGTCCTGCTTTTAAGTTTGCACAGGTTAAATTATCAAGTTTTGTACCCAAGTCAAAACTTAACTGCTCAGACATAGATTTAGCAATATTCGGACAGAAGGGGTAAATAAGAGATGAAATAACGCACATAACTTCAAGTACGTTAGTCAAAACAACTCCGCATCTTTCCATATTGTCCTCTTTTGCAAGAGTCCATGGAGCATTGTCTGTTACATATTTGTTTGTAATATCAACAAGCTCAATAATTTTTTGTCCTGCTTCCGCAATTTCAAAGTAATCAAAATGATGTTTTACAGCTTTAACAGTTTCCATAGCCTGCTCGGCAAGTACATTTTTACCCAAAAACTCAGGCTTAATATCACCTTCAAAGTATTTAACAAGCATTGATAATGTTCTGTTCAAAAGGTTACCCATAGAGTTTGCAAGATGTGCGTTAACCTTTTCTTTAAAATCATCATCAGAATAGTTACCGTCTTTTCCGCAGGGTGCCGCAACTGCCATATAGTATCTGAGCGGGTCAGGAATTTCCAAGTTAAATGCCTCTAAAATAGAAGTCGGAGAAATGACATTACCTAAAGATTTTGACATCTTTGTCTGGTCAATTGTAATCCAGCCGTGTGCAAAAATATGTTTCGGAAGCGGTAAATCAAGTGCCATTAATATTCCTATCCAGTAAATACTGTGGAATTTCAAAATGTCTTTACCGATTACGTGAACATCACAAGGCCACAAATTTTTGAATTGTTCACTGCTTCCGTCCGGGTCGTATCCGATTGCCGTAATATAGTTTGAAAGAGCATCTATCCAAACGTATATTCCCTGCCCATCATCACCCGGAACAGGAATATTCCAGCTTACGTTTGATTTTGAACGAGAAACAGATATGTCTTCAATATGTTCAAGCTGATTAAGAACTTCCGTTGCTCTCCAGGATGGCATTATAAACTCAGGATTTGTCTGAATATGTTTGATAATTGCATCTTTGTATTTTGTGAGTTTAAAGAAATAATTTTCTTCACTTACTACTTCCGGTTTCTTTTGGTGATCAGGACAAAGTCCGTCTTCCGTCAAATCTTTTTCGCTCAAAAATGCTTCGCAGCCTGAACAATAAAGTCCTGTATAAGCGTGTTTATAAATGTCGCCTTTATCTAAAAGCTTTTTAAAAATCTTTTGCACAACTTTTTCGTGGTCTTCGTCTGTTGTTCTTATAAACTTTGAATATCCTATATCAAGAGCCTTCCAAGCTTCTTTAAATTTTGCGGCATTCATATCGCAGAACTCTTTTGGCGAAACACCATTTGCAGCTGATGTTTTCTGAATCTTGATACCGTGTTCGTCAGTACCGGTTAAGAAGAATGTGTTATCACATCTTTGGGTATAATGTCTAAATATAACATCAGTCAAAATCTTTTCGTAAGCGTGCCCGATATGAGGAGCGCCGTTAACATAGTCTATTGCAGTCGTTGCGTAAAATCTTTCCATTTATAATATCCTCTTTAATAATCTAATATAGATTTTAACATAAAGAAAATATCATTACTTTTTATATTTACTTCCAATAAGTCTGAAAGTTTTTAATTTGATTCATTGTATCAATATAATCACCGTTAAACTTTACCGCTCTGTCATCCAAATAAAGAAACGCAGGTTCTTTAATATTTGTAATATCCTTAAAATACCTATCAATATTATTTTCCATAAGCCACTTTGCAGCTAAAATTTTGTTTCTTGTTGTAAAAAGGAATAGGTCGTATTCGCCTGTATCACACAAACTTTGCAAAAACTCTTTGGCGCCCTCTTTTATTTCGGGAATGAAATTTTCGTCAAAATATGCATAGTTGTTCAGCACACCATCAAGGTCTATCATTATTCTTTTTTTATACATCTTTTACCCATCTTTTGCTAGCGTTACTAGTTGTTTTTAATGCTAGTATAACAAACAATTTCTTTATGAACAAGCCATTCCTCAAAAAATTAGGCAAGAATATAAAGAAGTACCGTATGCTAAAAGGTCTGACACAAGACGATTTAGGAGTTAACGGTATATCTCGCAGTATGGTAAGCTTAGTAGAAATAGCTCAGTCAGACATTACTGCATCGAAACTGAAAATAATCGCTGACAATCTTGGCATACAAGTCAAAGATTTGTTTGATTTTGAGGATAAATAGCAATTACAATTATATATTTACCCCTACCTCTATTCAGCAACTCTTATCAGACTATTAACCGTACAGTTATCGAGTTCGTTTACAAACTCTTTAATCATTTTTTCCTGACATCTTTCCGTAATTACAACAATGTCGGCAGTAGAGTTTTCGGCAACTTCTTTCTGCATAATACTTGCAAGACTGATGTTTTTGTTAGCACAAATTGTACCAATTTTTGCAATCACACCGATAGCATTCGGGGCTGTGATTGAGATGTAGTATTTGTTAAAAGTATTATCAATATGAACTGGATTTGCCTGTGCATCATGATGACATCTCATCATAGGAAGCATATAATCCGTTGTTCCGAACTCAGCACATATTGCCAAAATATCACCGACAACGGAGCTTGCAGTCGGGAATTCGCCTGCTCCGGGGCCTGAAAGAACAATATTTCCAATCGGATGACCGCTTATGGCAACTGCGTTTGTAACATAATTGATGTGAGCAAGTGTCATACTGTTTGAAACAAGCATCGGGTGGACTCTTACATCTGCGTTTCCGTTTTCATCTATTGTTGCGTTGGCTATTAATTTAATCTTATATCCAAGCTCGTTTGCGTGCGCCATATCTTCTTTTCTGACTTTTGTAATACCTTCTCTGTAAACATTTTCAAGTTTTACACGTTTTTTAAACGCCAGAGTTGCAAGTGTTGTAATTTTATAAGCAGCATCAAAACCTTCAACATCACCTGTCGGATCTGTTTCTGCATAACCTAATGTTTGAGCTTCTTTAAGAACATCTTCGTATGATGCTCCGTCAACATCCATTTTTGTTAGAATATAGTTTGTCGTACCGTTCAAGATAGCCTGAATTTTGTTTATTTTGTTTCCGGCAAGGATTGTCTTAATCGGCATAATAATCGGTATCCCGCCTGCAATAGCAGCTTCGTAGAGGCAGACTTTGTTATATTCTTCTGCAAGATTAAAAAGCTCTTCACCTTTTTTTGCAAGAAGTTCTTTGTTTGCGGTAACAATGTGTTTGCCATTTTTTATAGCAGTTGAGATATATTCCCATGCCGGCTCAACACCGCCTATTAGTTCAACAAGAACATCAATCTCAGGATTATTAATAATTTCATATGGATTATTTGTAATCAGTCCTTCGGGCGTCTCAACCGAACGTGGTTTGTTTATGTTTTTAACGGCTATTTTAACAATCTCGACATCAGGAAAACTCTGTAATGTCTTATAAACACCTATTCCTACCGTTCCGAAACCAATAAGACCGATTTTTAATTTGCTCATATAATACTCTCCTGATTGTAAATATCATTTATTATATAACAAACTCTGAAAATTTGCCTACGTTAAATGCTTTATTAATGTGCAGAATTTTTGTTTTAGGACACAAAACAATTGACTACGAGTTATGTCCGTGTTAAATTAAATTTGCAAACAATATGGGTGCGTGACAGGGGTAAATGTATATCCCGAATAAAAGCACGATACCAAATGGGTGCGTGGCACTCTGCCGAGTGAGAAAGTGACTAAATGTCACGTTCGAACGAGAGGGACGGTAGCGCGAATACAAAGCATTCTTGCGGTACCAACTGCCACAAACCAAATTGACAATTAAATACTATGGGTGCGTGGCGCAGTTGGTAGCGCAGTTGACTCTTAATCAATTGGTCCTGGGTTCGAGTCCCAGCACACCCAAATAAAAAAGGTTCTCTTCTTGAGAGCCTTTTTTATTTTGTGCAGAGGACGAGAACTCTATTTCATGGGTTCGAGCGAGGAGCGAGCAGAGGCTGGAGCAGTTTTGTTTGAAAGAAACATAGTTTCTGAAAACAAAATGCGTAATTGCCGTTTAATGCGAGCGACTCAAGACAGTCCCAGCACACCCAAATAAAAAAGGTTCTCTATAGGTTTTCAGGACAGTTTGGATGCGTTTTTATTGGCTATAATGCCGAGTTGTTTGGAGTTTAAGGCAGATTTATAGTGTAGAGATTTGCGGGACTATTCTTGCACTTTTGTCCGTATTTTTGCACTCTTTTGCACTGATATTTGCGGTTTTTAGTGTTTTTCATGCCACAAAGTACCAATATATTTGAATATTTACCCTGTGCAAAATTGTGCAACAAAGTGCAAAAATAATTTATCTCACATTCTGATATGTGTCGAAATGTCTCTGAGATTGAGATTCAGGACTTGATGTTTCCGAGACAAAGAGCGATTAATGTGTGTGAGGTAATTTATTATGACAAACTTCACCCCTGAAAAATGTAAACAAATCGCTTTAGCAAGACTTGATGTGGTTCACAAGTGGCTTGAATTTAGAAAACAAGTTCAAAACAAACTTCAAGCTGATTATGATTTTGTGAAATTGCATAATACTTCGAACTCTCACTTATTTGAGATTTTAGGCAAAATCTCAAGAGGGAGTTTGCATCGTTGGTATGCTATGTTAAATGGAACAGAGGATTATACAAAACTTCTGCCTCAATATAAGTACAGTAGCGTTAATGATTATAGAACTGTATTAAATGATGAAGAAATAAAGATATTTATGGGTTTGCTTTTACACCCGAATAGATTATCAATCGGCAAAGCAATTGTGCTAACCAAATATAAATTAAAGGAGCAGGGTCAAAGTTTTATTCCGGCTGATATTACTTTTAGACGCTATGCAAAATGGTTTAAAGATAATAATTATGACAAATGGATTCTCGCTCGAGATGGAGAAAAAGCACTCTCAGATAAAGTTGAACCGTACATCAAACGTGATGCTTCAATTTTGGAAGTCGGAGATATTCTTGTTGCAGACGGACATAAATTAGCATTTCAGGTAATAAATCCGTTTACAGGCAAACCCTGCCGAGCAACATTGGTTGGATTTCTGGATTGGAAATCAACAGCACTCGTTGGTTATGAAATTATGCTTGAAGAAAATACACAGTGTATAGCAAGCGCTCTCCGTAATTCAATAATCAATCTTGATATGATACCGAAAGTCGTTTATCAGGATAACGGCAGAGCTTTTAGGGCAAAATATTTTACTGACGATAAAGGATTTACAGAACTCGGATTTCAGGGATTGTATTCAAAGTTGGGAATAGAAACAGTTTTTGCAAGACCATATAATGCCAGAGCAAAAGTTATTGAAAGATTCTTTAAAGAATTTCAGGAAGGTTTTGAAAAACTTTTGCCGAGTTATATAGGTTCATCAATAAATAATAAGCCTGCATATATGATGAGGAATGAAAAACTACATAAATCTTGGCACGCCGATTACATTCCAACCATTGAAGAAACAATAAAAATGATTGATATGTGGCTGAGTTTTAAAAATTCTCAGTCTTGTCCGAATGCTCCTGATAAAACAATTGCGGAAGTTTTATCGGAAAGAAAACGACAGAATATTGAAATAAATACACTTGATGATTTGATGTTAGCAACTGAAGTTAAAACCATTCAAAGAAACGGAATCAGATTTCTGAACTGTGATTATTTTGATGAAAGGTTATACGGATTTAAAAGTAAAGTTCTAATAAAATACAATCTTTTCGACCTGACAAGTATTACAGTTTACACACCTAAAGGCGAATATTTATGTACCGCAGAACGCGTAACGGAAACGCATCCGATGGCAAAGCTATTAGGTGATGTCAAAGACTACGAAGATTACAAGCAGAAAATTGTCAGACAAAGACAACTAAAAAAGAAAACGGTGGAATCTGTTAAAAAATATCTGGAAACGGAAGATATAAAACTTTTGGAAACACAGATTGAAAAACCAATTATTCAAAAGGAGTTTAAACCCTGTTTAAAAGCAGTTCAAATTGGGTTTAAAAATAACGCAGAAAAATACGAATATTTAATTGCTAATAATCCACAAGACGAATGGATAGAAAAATTTAAGCAAACAAAGGAGTATAGGCTTTTGTATGAATAAGATTTTTGTAAAAACACAAAATGTAAGAAACTTTATTGGATTAGTTGAAAATCTAATAAATAAACCGAAAAATATTCCAAAAATGGGATTAGTTTATGGTGAGCCAGGACTTGGAAAATCACAAACTGCATTATGGCTTGCTTGCAGGTATGACGGAATTTATATCCGAGCAACAAATATGATGTCAGGCCGTTGGTTATTAGAAGAAATTATGAAAGAAATGGATGAGATTCCTCAATATTTAAGTTCAGATAACCTAAACATTATTGTCAAAAATTTAAAAAACAATCCTCAAATAATTTTTATTGATGAGATTGATTATTTGATTAATAACCATAAAACAATAGAAACTCTGCGGGATATTCACGACAAAACAGAATGTCCGATAATTCTTGTAGGCATGAGTTTAGTACATAAAAAGATTGAACGATACACCCACCTTTATGACAGATTTTCTGAAATTCTAAAATTTGAAACTTTTGGAGTAAATGATTTATCGCAAATAACCGGACAACTTTCGGAGATTACATTTACTCCGGATGCGATTGAGTATATCCACACAAAATACAACAGATTCCGGCAAATTGTTCAACTTGTTAATCAGATTGAAACAATAGCCAAAGATAATAATTTTACTGAAATCACAAAAGAAATAGCGGAGCAGATTTTATGAACATAGAAAAATTAGCAAAACATATGAAAGAATTTACCATAGATGAAATCGAAATGATTGCGGAATGTAATTGTAAAACAGAAATTGAACAGCTATTGAATGAGGATAAATTGGTCTTTGAAAATGGTTTGTATAAATATCAGGAAATTGAGCAGGAAAGAACTTTCAATTTGTTTGAAAAACCCAAATTGAAATCTGAACGGATTTTATTTAAATATATGGCAGCATATTATTTAACAAGCCGGAATCTTACAAAAGATACAATTAACGGATACAATGCGAGACTTAAATACGATATCCTGCCTGAATTTGGGGAGATATATATTGATGAGATAACCTATGAAATGCTTATAGATTTTGCAAACAAAATTAAGCAAAAACACAAACCCAAAACAGCAAGTAATGGTGTAACTTTGTTAGGCAGTATATTTAAAGCTGCTTTTATGGAGGGTTACTTAAAATCAAATCCATATTTTGGAATTATAAATTCAAAATGTAAATAAGGAGATATTATGACAAAATACAACCAACTGACACAAGCAGAGCATATGTATATTTACGACAAAAAATCTCTGGCGAAGATTGGGATGGAACTCGGACTTTCCCGCAGGATTTTATTTTATTGGAAAAAGGAACACAATTGGGATGAAAAGCGGTTTGAAGTTGAACATACAAAATACCGCTTTAGCGAAGAATTGCTTGATTTTGCAAGAAAAATGATGCAGAAAATATCCACTGATATTGATAAAAATCAAAAAACTCCACCACCGGAAATATATTCTCTGATAAATATTCTGAAAAACATTCCGCTTGTAAAACAATACACCGACTCTCTGCAACAGGAACAAACACTTAAAAAGGAACAAAAAAGCTTAACCCCGGAATTTGTTCAAATGATTGAACGAGAGATTTTGGGAATAAACCATTTTTCCGTTAATGATGGAATTTAAGCTTTATTCTATTATAAATCCGTTCAATTTTTTGCTTTCGATTTGTATATAATAGAAGAAATATGCGCTTTAACTGTATGTGTACTAATAAACAATTTTTTCGCAATTCTTTTATTTGTATATCCTCTGCAAACTAATCTTAATACCTCTATTTCTCTTTCAGTTAAAGTTATTATAATGACATATTCCTATATCTAGCTATTTTTATACAAGCACCTCATAGATTATTTCTTTACTGTTTTCTTTTATCATGTTTTTGATTATTTTATAATCTTCGCTATTGGTTTTTCCTAATTTAGCAAACATAACAACTTGGTCTGCATTTTGAACCGATGTGACAAAAGAATCGGAGATTCCTGCTTGTACGACAGAGATATTACTAAACATTTTGAGTTTTTCCATTAAATTTGCAGGAATATTTTCACATAATGCAAATAATATTTTTTTGTTTTTATTTGTTATTAAGTAAGCGCAGAAAGACTTGAATTCTTTTTCTAAATCATAAATTATGTTTTCACCAAGGTTCATGTATGTGAGCTTTTTATCTCTTATTTCGCTGATAATAACTGCCCAGAATGCTAAAATAGCACCCATTATTATACCAACGATAATATTTATCATAAGTTTTGGTGATGCATATTCCCAATCTCTTGGAATAGTTGGTTCTTTAATTACAAGAACTTTTGAAGAATCAGACATCTCTTCAACAAGTTTTGCCCACTCAAGTTTAGAAGCAAGTTGAGTAATTTTTGCTGCTTCTTCTTCTATTTCAACTCTTGATTTTTCTCCGGCTAAATATTGACCTTTAATATTAGACATTGCATTTTGTGCAGAACGAGAGAATGCACTCATTGCAGCTAAATGTCCCGTTCCTGAAAGAGAAGTTGTTGGCAAACCTCCTGCTGCGCTGACTTTTTGTTTCAAATCTGCTTTAACTTTATTGTATTCAGTTTCAAGAACCTTTTTATCAGATTTTGATTTTTCAGTGTTTATTTCTTTATGGAGTTCTATGTAGTTTTTGATTATAGAATTAACAACGTTGTATGCTAATTCCTTATCTTTATTTTGATATGATATTGATAAAACACTTGTGCCATTTTTTGATTCAATACCTAGTTTTTTCGATTTTGCAAATCCACTAGGAGATATATATTCGCCTGTCTTTTTTGTAGGAATTATTCCTAAGAACTTTCCATACCTCAGATCATTTTCTTCTATAACTTTTTGGAGCACAAGCGGTGATTTTATTAGTTCAATTTCATCTGCTAAAGGATCTTTACTGGAAATAAGACCAATACCCAAATCCTCTAAAGCATATGGGTTAATCTCAGAATAGTTTGTACTATTTGATTTGTTTACATACAGGTTTGAGTCTACAACCCACATTTTTTTCATGAAAAAAGTTATTAATATAAAAAACAATAAAGTTATTGTAAACACTTTTGTAATTAAAAATTTTCTATTCCAAAATATTAGAAAGATTTTTTTTATATCAATATTAAAATCATCACCTAAATCTATACTTTTTTGATTAATTTGTTCTTCCATTTTATTCTCCTATAAAATTAATATTATTAACTATTTAAAACTTAAATAATTTTTTATAACGGATTGAGGTATTATAAATACATCACATCCTATAATAATAAATTGATCTGCATCCTAGAGCACAATAATGTCCAGCAACCATTAGTATAATACCGATTGCTTTTGCAATATAAAAAATAGCATTTCTATTATGTTTTTCTTTTATGTTCCTCATAAACTTTTAATTATCTCCTGCAACATTAACTCCTAAGATTTGACAAATCTTTTTATTATTTTATTTTTCAAAAATCTTGCAATTGCTTTAATTATTGGATGGTGTCCCCAAAAACAAGATATCTTAGATTTAAAATTAAGATAATTAAGTTCTTTTGGAATGGTATCCAAATATTTTTTATATTCTTCCGGTGGATTCTTTTTTGTCCATGGTTTACCATCAGAACCGGCATAGTGAATAATTATTGCATTCTTTTTTGCGTTTTCAAAATCTTCCATTTTATAGACAGACTTCATTATATTGTATTCTAAAGTGTTATTTATATCGGTTTTATAGTATAATGGTTGAAATACATTATAATTTAGTGGTAAATCTTTGAATCTTGTGCAAACAATATTTAATATATCTTGATCAAAGAATTTAATTCTATCATGGTATTTCTCGATAGCTTCAAAAAATTTATCTACAGTTTTTTCTTGTCGCATTAGTTTAGAATTAAAAATAAGAACTCCGCTATTATATTGATATTTATTTGTATTTTCAGGGAAATATACTTTACCGATATTCCGGTTTGCTTCAGTATCCTCGTTTATGCTTGTTTTGAGCGCCATAACCTCATAGTCATCAAGATTAGTGTTATACAAGTTCCATAAATCATCTTGAATTAAAACATCAACATCTGAATATATTACCTTGTCATATTGTGGTAAAACAATAGGTATTAACAATCTATAATAAACCGCTTCAGTTAGTCCATAGTTTAAACGTGGTGCATTTTTAAAATACTCTTGCCCGACTTGAACAAATTCCATTGAATGTATTCCTAAATCAAGTTTTTTAAATTCTTCAATAAAAAAATTATTAAGATTTTTATGCAAAACATGTATATGATATTGTGTGTTAGAGTTAGCATTATCAATCAAACTTTTGATAGTAACATATGCTCCTATTATTAAATTTTCATCAAATGAAAAAACTATAGGTATCTCGTTCATAGATTAAGTCCCTTTCCTTTTTGTAAATATTTTAAACTTCTTTATATAGAATATTCGTATTAATAATATTATTGTTGTGGATAATATTGACATAATAATTATGCTGTATGGAGTAAACCTGTGTAAAATAAATAACAGAGATAATCCTAAAACATGTGTAATAGAACCTATAATTGTGCTCAGATTAACTTCTTTTGTGTGATTATATGCACCTAAAAGCGGTAAACCAATGTACATACTCAAAAAGATTACAAAAATTAATAATCCGAATATTTTTAGCATTTTATAAGCATTTAGCATTGATATTCCATAAAAAATAGTTATTATTTGTTTAGAAAATAGTAAAAAGAATAGCAAAATGCCCAACGCTAAAATCAATACCAACCAAAATACTTTTTTATAAAATTCTAAATTTTTATTCTTTACCATGTATGGTGTCATAACTAAGTTTATCGGTCCCGAAAGATTAAATAATGCCTGATATATCTTCTCTGCTGCAATGTAATAACCAACAATCGTATTATTTGTTATCAGACCTAAAAATACACTATTAGAATTTGTTGCAAATGAATTTGAAAACTGTGCTATAAAGAAAGAAAAACTATATTTAAACTGGTATTTTAGTTCTCTCCAAGAGGGGAAATGAAATTGTATTTTAAACTTGAATATAGCAATATAAATACCAATAATAGTTGCAACAATAGCGCCAATAGAATTTAAAATTGGTATTACCATGTAATCATCAGCTTGTTTCAAAAAAACAAATATAAGCATTGTAGAAAGAAATTTTGAGATAAAATTAAGCAATGTTATTAATTTCATGTGTTCAATTCCTTGAAAAAACCAATTTGGATAGAAAGTATTGCCAATAACGACCCCAAAAGAAAAAATATAAATTAACCAATCTTCTTTAAATCTTTCAAAAGAAAGTATTAATACGCATAAAATTATAAATGCTATAGCAATTAGTATCAGCTTTATTATCATAATTGCACTAAAGATACCAGATAATCTTTTTTGTGAATCTCTATTTTTTGCAATATCGATTACTCCTGATGAATAAAAACCAAAATCAGTAAACATACAAAAATAAAAATTTAATGCAATAGCAAAATAGACCAATCCAAATTTATCTGGAGTTATTATTCTAGTAATATAGGGTAGAGTTATTAATGGAAATACATAATTTGTAATTTGAACAACATTCAGAGACAGAAAATTTTCAATTAATTTTCCGTATTTGGATTTAAGTTCTTTAATACTAATATTGTTCAAATTATTTCTCCATTTTTAATATTTCGTATTTAATAAAATTCTTTATAAATTTTGGTAACATATGATATAAAATTTTATATACAGGTTTTTTATCATATTTTTTTATACAATCCCTAAGTGTTTTATCACCAGCAATTTCTTGTGAGAATTCAATATAATTTTTATGAGCAGTAGATGTTCCGCAAATATTTTTATTGTATTTAATAGCAACAGCGAGAGGAACTTCTGCTAAAAAACATTCTTTTGGTAAATGTTCTAATAAATATCTTCCCTTCATATTATTTATAAGAATAATAGAAATTCCTTTGTCATCATTTAATGATTTATCAAAGTCGTCTACTCCCCAAAAATCAGCAATTGTTAAATCTGCAACCCTCGGAAGTTTATTAAATTGGCATTGCGTACAAGATTTATTTAGGCTTAAATTATGCAAAAATGCTCTCATGAAATTATCAAGTTTTGCGTGCGTAGTAGTAGTAGTAGTAATAGTAGTAGTAACGAGTTCCTCTTTCCAACCTTCAACTTTTGAACGGAAATCAATATTTAAAAGTTTTTCTGTTGCAGGTAATTTTGCCATAAATTCTTGTTTATACTTTTCAAATACTAGCGGTGACGGAACACCATGGCACACTAAATCAACCGTAATCAGATTTTCATAATCTTTTTGTAAATATGATTTTAAACCGGCTATTTGACAAGGAGTACCACTATAAAGAACTAACTTTCCACTTTCTAAATCTTCTTTTGTTTGTGTAAAAGTATTTCTTGTATCACTTTGAACATATTTTGAGCTGTACATTTTTTCTAAATCTATTAGATTATCGGTTCTTGAATGAGAAACAATCATATTTTCGTCATAAATCACACCGTATGCAATTCCGTTTTGTTTAATTACATAATCAGCAAGCTTTGCAAAGACTCCGCCTGATGCACATTTGAATAAAATTTCTTTATCGTTATTTTGGAATGCTAAAATTTTTGGCTGTTCAACATTTTGCGACTTATATTTATCTAACGGACAAATTTTTTCGCACAATCCGCAATTTATACACTTATCCTCATTAATAAAAGGTTTATAAAAACCTAATTCGTCACCTTTAATTGTTATTGCCCCTTTTGGGCAAATATTATAACAAGCTCCACAGCCGGTACATTTGTTATTGTTATGTATTTTTTTCATTCTATTTTTCCTTTTAATGTATTAATTATTTTGTCACTTAAATACCTTAATATTGGAGCAAAAATTAATGATAAAATAAATACAAAAAAGTACGAGAAAATATTAATAACCCTATTATGGACATTACCATAATTTCTTACAAATGGCACTAATACTAAATGTAATAGATACAACTCTAATGAGTATTCTCCCATAAATTTTAGTAATTTTGACTTTAAATCAAAAATATTTGATAATTTTATCATTATTAAACAAGCCAATATAAGCATAGCAATTATAATCAAGATGAACTCAATTTTATTTTGTCTAAAAATAAATGACATCAATATTAATAAACTTATTATAAAAAAATCCAATAATACCATAATTTTATTCTTAAATTTATCCGAAATGGATTTCTTGTATTCAGCAACGATTGCTCCGAAAGGAAAACATAAACAACTTATATACCATTTGTATTCTACGCCTATATATGCCAATACTATAAAATAAAACAAAAATATAATTGAAAGAATCAATAAGGCATAGCTCTTAAAATGTTTTACGGATATAAACAAAAAAGTATATGACATAGCTTGCACTTTTAAATACCAATATGACCACATTACGACGGATAAAATAAAAAAGTTCCAAAAGGCAGTCCACCAGTATGGGAAAAGTATTTGTAAGTTTAAAGCATAAGCTAAAAAATAACTAATAAAAACTAATATACCTACCGGAATGTATAACTTTACCAATTTGTTTACTATCCATTTATTTTTATTTTCTTGCTTTTTGATTGAAAGCCAATTACCATAACCGGACAAAAACAAAAAACTTCCTACTGCTATCAATATAAAGCGATCCATTATAAACTTTATTACTTGTTCGTGTACGTAGGGTATAGAGAAATTTGGATACAAATAAATATAACCAATTAAATGTCCAATCATAATGATAAAAATCGCAATACCTCGAACCTGCGTTGTAAAATCTTTATTTAAAAAATCATAACTTTCACTTTCTAAAGAAAGTTTTTTAATATGAATACTGAAAAATATTACTAATAAAAATACAACAAATAAAAAAGTTATAAACATTATTTATACTCTCCTTTTAAAATTTGCCTAATGAAACTGATTAAATTTTTAATATATCTTGGTAAATAAGCAAAATAAATCACTAGAAATTTTGTCATAAAATATTTCTTAATTTGGTATAATATATTATTTTGTTTTTCCAGTTCTGAAATCTTATTTTTAAAGTATGTTATTCTTAATTTTTCTTTTTCTTTTATATGCGAGACAGGACTTTCTAGGACTTTTTTAAGTATATCAATCCCTTTTTTAGCTTCTTCTTCAATTTTTTGATTTACATAATTATAATTTATATTAAAAATGCAGTCTTTAGTACAGACTTCTGCTGGTGAAATTATAGATTGGTTTTCTATCCCTAACATTTCAAATATAGAATCCAACCTTGCTTTACCATTAATATCTTGCGATATACAAATAAAAGGTTTGTTAAAAAGAATTGCAAAACAAACACCATGAAAAGAATCTGTTAACAATAAATTACTATTTTTAATTGCGTTTAACCAATCTTCTACAATAATATTTGTATAGGCAATTGGTTCAACTTTTGTATTATATTTTTTTTCTAAATAATTGTAAGCTTTTTTATACTCTTTATTAGGCCTTAGTACGTAACTTACTATTTTATTTTTATAATCTTTATTTGATTTTAAAGCTAAATTTTCGTACTTTTGTCTATTTAAAATAAAGACAGGGTCAATGATCCATTCAGCATTAACGTCAAAAAGATTCTGGCACATTTCTACTCCGGATTTTTCTCTAACTGAAACATAATCAAAAGATTGAAGTGCTTCTTTCATTATTTCCATATCTTTTTCAGAGGTCTCTTTTAAAAATTGTTCTTTTCCTACGCCAAAACTCGCAGAAAAAGCAATTCGCTTTTTATCAGGAGAAGTGAATGTTAATAAATATTGTGAAATTAAGTGAGTTATGTATTTTGTTCTAAATACTTGATCAGAACCAGTAATAAAAATATTGGCATTTTCATTTAAGTTTTCTAGATTATATTCTGGTGTAATTCTTGGAGTAACACTTAAATATTTCTCCTCAAAGATTTTATTAAATGACTTTTTTTGTACTTGGCTTTCCCAATTCAACATATTATTAATAAGCTTGCAATTATAACCGAGTTCTTTAACAATTTCTTGCAAAGCATATGCTGTAATAATTCCACCATATTGAGTATGCCAATAATTAATAATATTTACGTTTTTAATCATATTTAGTTCCTTTAATCAAAATATTTATTCATTTCTTCAATAAATCTTTCCTTAGAAAAATTGTCTTCAACAAATTTTATTGACTTTTGTGAAAGTTCTAACCTTAAATCTCTGTTTTGCATAATTTCGCATATTTTATCTGCATATTCTTGTTCTGTTTGTGCAACCGGTAATATGCTTCTGTTTGTTGTAATGGGATTCGCTCCAACTTCTGAAGTTACAACAGGAATTCCCATTGACATTGCTTCTAAAATTTTATTTTGAAGCCCTGCACCTATTCGGATTGGTGTAACTGAAACGGCAGAGGTTTTTAAGTGTTCTCTAACATCTTCAACCCTTCCTGTGACTATCACAGATTTATCGTTTTTAGCATATTCTAAAAGCTCTTCTCTAGGGTCTGCACCAATTACTTTAAATGTTGCATCGGGAATTTTCTTCTTTATAAGAGGAAAAATGCTGCGGATAAAATACATTACAGCATCGTGATTTGCAATGTATAACATAAATCCAATATAAGATATTTCATTTGTATTATACTGGTCATAATTTTCATTTTTAAAATACTCTGTATCATTGACAACTGAAATTGTTGCTGTTTTCCCTATATGAGCTTCATCTGTCATATAATTTTTATCAGTTTCCGAAACATAAATGCATTTATCAAACTTATCAATACAATGCTTTTCAAACTTGTATATTCTATTTCTTTCACTTTTTAAAAATAGGGTTTTGTACCATTTTTTTGAGTTTTCGATTTGTCTATCGTAATTAATTGCAAATGCATCATTTAAATCAACATACCTTTTATAATCATTATGCTTTTCAATAAATGGAACCATTTTGTAGAAAAAAGAATAAAGCAAGTCATAGTGTTCATTTTTTAATTCTTTATCAACAGCCTGATGCATTTTTAAAGTATTGAAAAATTCAAGTTTAAAAGGCTTGCCTGTAGAAATTGCCTTTAACATTCTTATATAAGCTAACTTCCTGCAAAGTTTTACTGTTATAATTTTATCGTAATATTCATTTGCTTGAGCTAAATCTGTGAGTTCATTGTCATTTTCATAAAACGCAACAAATGTAACTTTATGCCCATGTTCTTTAAAATATTTCATAAATAATTTAAGTCTCTTTGACATTCCGGAAACATCAGAAGTTAACAACTTTTGTGAAAGTACCATTATATTCATTTATACTAACCTCCAAATCTTAATTGTTTTTATTAGTTTTTCTAAGTACTTATCCGGTCGGTACATTGCAATAAGGTATATCATTGGAAGATATGGTCCTCTATTGCGATGAATAGAACCTGAATTCCCGAGAGTTATACAATATATTGAAAATTGCATTAGTAAGGCTATAAAAAATACAGTCAAAACAAAATTTTTGTCTTTAAATATTAGTTTTAAATTCTTAAAGAATGACGGTATAAAACAATAGAGCATAAACATATCAGGTACATATATCATTCTCCTTGGAACAATCCATTCCCAAGGAAATGGTGCGAAAAACATACAAATAAGCCCTAAGAAAATTGCAAAAGGAGGAAATATGTTATATATTTCACCAAAATCCCAATCATAATCAGAATTGCTTCCAGAATATGCAACTTCTCTAGTATTAATAAGAGCTTCGGCAGAAGAACCGTAAGTATGAGAAATTTTTATAAATATAATACATAGTATTACTAACAATAATGGAGACAAGACAATTAAAGCAGCAGTAACTTTATTGACTCTTAATTTAGAGTCTCTTTTTACAATTTTTATATTATGTAAAACATAAGCTCCGATAATTGAAATTGCTACTATATAACAAGCATAAGGACGAAACATATTTAAACAATATAAGCTTAAAAAAGTACCAACCAAAAATATCGGATGTTGTTTTTTATAAAATAAACATGACATCAAAATCGAAGCATACATAAAAAGAGTTATATATACATCTCTTATTAGTGTAGATGTGTTCATCAAATGAGCAAATGTTATTATAAAAAACAAGCTGTATAATTTTGCAAGTGATACATCTTTAAGAGTTACTTTCCCTATATAATAGATAACAGGTGCTACAAACCCTGCACAAAGAGAATTGATACAACTAACAATAAATGGGTTAGCTGTTCCTGTAAAATGATATACAATTCCTATTATTTTAGGGAAAAATCCACCATACATTTTTTTTCTCAGAATCCACCAACTCCAATATTTATTTATATCAACTCCTAATGCATGATATGCACCACCATCGACATCTGAAACATATCCCTCAAAAACGTTCTCTGTCGGCATATGTAGTCCTAATCCATAATATTTAAGTAATTGCCAAAAAAGTATAAAAGCAAAATGCAGCAAAACAGATATCAAAAATATCTTTGATACAAATTTATCTTCAAAAGTTCTGTTTAAAATATAATAAATTCCTAATGAAATAAAAAATGTAACAAGAGATGGAATAATGACTCTATCCCACATTCTCATCTCAAAATAAAATAGCATTGAAAAAAGAATTATAATCGCTATAAGCAATATTGCAGGAATAATATGTTTTGTATTTATCATATTAACCTCCTAGGTTTATACTTACCGAGAAGGACATTCCAATTTAACTTTTGTATCAATAAGATTACAAAATAACTGACTACATATATTAAAATTGAATACAGAATTACAAATAAAAATAACTCATAGGTCTTTGGCATAAATGCTGTTATATCATATAATTTTACCCACTTAGTTATAAACAAAAATACACTCTGAAAGAAAATCAAAAATAGCGTATTTTTTGCAATCACATTCACAAAGTTGTTTGAATGATTAAATAATTGAGAAAATATTATAACAATAAAGCTTCCAACAAACCCACAAGAATATTGCAGTAATAATGTGTTGTATGTATGGCGCAATATCAAACAACACTGTAATAAGCCTATCAAAGCAATAAACAAAATAAATTTAGATTTTTTTGAAAGCTCTATATTTATATTAAAGTGATTCTTGAAACAATATCCAAAAACGAAATAAGGTATTGCATAAAGCGTATTGTCTAAACAAAAATATAAATCTATATTTGCAAGTTTTAAGAATGTTAAAACTAGAAAAGAAAATAGTGTAATCAAGGATAGATTTTTTACCGTCATATTTACATGAGCAAATATAAACCTAAGTTGAATCATAACCATTACAAACCACATAGCAGGGCAAACAGATAATGCATATTTGCTGCCTTCAGTTCCTAAGTTATCACCAAGTAATATTCCAACAAAACATTTTATAGATGCAATACCAAACGGAATATGTTCATATAAATTATAATATCCAAGTTTCATTGGTAAATATAAAAACTGATAAATAAAATATGGAATTACTAATGCCCATAATATTTTTTCATAATTTTCTATTCGGCTTTTTTGTTTGTATAAGTAGCCTGAAATTAAGAAAAATAATGGCATATGAAAAGTAACAACAACATTCCTAAAATAAGCGATATAACTTGTATCATTAAGTTTAAACGCAAGGACGACGTGTTCAAACACAACAAGAAACATTGCAATAAATTTTGCAATATCAACCCATAAAATATTCTTGCTGTTATTTGTTATTTCCATTTTTATTTATATTCCGTTATTGTTCTATCTACCATTTTTTGTACTGAGAATTCTTCTTCAAAAATCTTTCTGCTGTTTTTCCCAAGAGTTGCTATTTCTTCCCTTTTATCCCAAATTGCCTTAATCTGTTTTCTGCAATCCATAATGTTTTGTCGTTTAACAAGATATCCGTTATCTTTTACACATTCTCTATTTCCGCCCACATCAGAAACTAAAATGGGCAAGCCTGCTCTCATTGCTTCAATTATTCCGATTGGCAAACCCTCCCAGTTTGAGATGAGTGCGTAAACATCATAATTTCTTAAAATCGGTGTAACATCTGATATTTCGCCTCTGTATTGAATATTGTCATCATTTTGATTTTTTATACAGTTCAAAACTTTATTCAATTCCTGTCCATAGCCATATAAATCAAGTTTTATGTTATAACCCTCTTTGACGAGTTCGTGTACTGCAAAAATCAATGTATAAGGGTCTTTTTGCTTGCAAAAACGTGAAATCATAACGATTTTGAGTTCATCTTTTGAAAACTCTGTTTTTTTATATTCTTCTGGAATATCAGAGATACCATTATGAATTGTTATCATTTTGTCTTGGTATACTGGCAATGCTTTGATTCCGATTTGTCTGTCATATTCAGAAACGCAAATAATTTTTTTATAAACTTTGCATATAAATAGTTCTAAAACTTTATAGAAAACTTGTTTCCATAAAGTAATTCCATTTGTAAACGGCCAACCGTGAACAGTATAAATAGTTGGTGTTTTTGTAATAGCACCACAAATAGCACCAACTATTCCTCCTGTAGTTGCATTACAATGGATCAAATCTGGTTCAATTTGTTTTATAAGTTTTAATGTTTGTATATTAGACTTTATATGCTGAAAAATATTAAAAATATTGTTTGTCATTGGAACAAAAAATATTTGTTCTTTAGAAACCCCTATTTTTTCTAATTCTCCAGATAAATAACCAGGTGTTGCCATGATAAAATACGGAACAATATTTAATGGGAGTTCTTTTGCTATTTCGTGTAAATACTTTTGAATCCCACCTAAATCAGATTTAGTGACGATATACAATATTTTTTGTTTATTTTCCATTAGCACACTCCCATTGATAGGCAGTTTGAATACTTTGTTTTAAATCTTTTTTCGGTTGCCAGTTCAGAATTTGTTTTGCTTTGGAATTATCTGCAACTAAAATAGCGGGGTCGCCTTCTCTTTTAGGACAAATGTTTACATCAATTTTTTTGTTAGTAACTTCTTCACAAGCACTAAAAACTTCTTTTACGCTATTTCCGTCATTTGTTCCCAAATTAAAGAAGTTCGTTTTGCCGCCACTATTCAAATAATCAAGAGCCAAAACGTGAGCTTCTGCTAAATCTTCAACATTTATATAATCTCGTATGCAGGTTCCGTCTTTTGTATCATAATCGGTTCCATACATCTCAAAAGTTTTCCCGTTGGAAAAAGTAGATTTTAGAATATTAGGAATTAAATGTGTTTCTGGTTCGTGCCATTCACCAACCCTTTTTTCACTATCAGCTCCTGCTACATTAAAATATCTAAGTCTTACCGAACATAAACCATATGCTTTATCGTAATCATCCATAATTTTTTCAATTATTAATTTTGTTTGTCCGTATGGATTTATCGGATTTTGAGGATGTTTTTCATCAATAGGTGTATATTGTGGTTCTCCATAAGTAGCTGCAGTTGAAGAAAAAACAATTTTTTTAGCATTATTTTCAAGCATTACTTTTAAAAGGTTTATTGTTCCGCATACGTTATTTATATAGTATTTTTGTGGGTCTTTTACACTCTCTCCGACCTGTGAAAAAGCTGCAAAATGAATAACAGCATCTATATTTGTTTGTTTAAAAACAGTATTTAAATATGTAGAATGTAATAAATCTCCTTGATAAAAATTTACATTTCCATACTTTTTTAGAGTACTGATTGTTTCAATATGTCCTGTGGCAAGATTGTCAAAAACAACAACGTCATACCCTTGTTTTAATAAAGCAAGAACACAATGACTCCCTATATATCCTGCACCGCCTGTAACGAGAATTTTTTTTCCCATTATTTATGCCTCCCTCCGCAAGCCAAGAAAACTGCTTTTACAAGAATTGCAATCTCCCACCATACATTTCTGTGTTTGATGTAATAAATGTCATAAGCAATTCGTTCTTTTTCTTCGTCTGTTGAGTATGCAGCCTTCATATTAATATGTGCCCAGCCTGTCCAACCTGCTTTTACAAGGTTTCGCATTCTATAAAAAGGAACATCTTTATCAAACACACTTGCAAACTTTTCCCACTCTGCTCTTGGACCCACAATAGACATTTCGCCTCTTAGGATGTTTACCATTTGAGGAATTTCGTCCAACTTAGCTTTTCTTATCCATTTGCAGAAAGGTATTGTTCTATCCGCTCCGTCATTAAGCATTTCAGCATTCTTCGGCACATAGTCATTCACGTACATTGTTCTAAGTTTATAGCACTCAAAAGTTTTTCCGTCTTGTCCGACACGGGTTTGTGAGAAGAACGGACTTGCTCCGTCTGTCAGTTTTACTCTTATTGCAATATAAGCAGTTATCGGCAATGTAACGATTAAAATAATCAGAGCCGAAATTATATCAAAAGTTCGCTTCTGAAAATCATACAAAAAAGTATTTTTTCTTGAAAAATCGCAACGAAAATCAACTGCATTTTTAAAGTCCATATAAAACTTACCTGTTACCATTTCATAGAATTGTGGCATCAGGTACTCTTTTACACCTCTCGGAACTGCTGACATAAGTTGTGATGCGTAGGTAAAGATTACAATATCAGCTTCGGTTTTATTAACAATGTTATAGATATCTCTGCCATCCTCAAACACAGGAACTTTGTCATCCATAATGAGTTCTTCCTGCTCGTTTTCAGCTTCCAATGCTCTTTCTTCTTCTTTTGTCAGATGAAAAACCTCTCTTGTCATCTCTAAGATTTTTTTTTCAATAGCATCGGTTCTGACTAAGCCTACAATCTCCATTCTTAAAGCAGGTTTATTCATAATCTCATCAGCTAAAGCCTTTGCTCGTTCATTCACCCCAACAATAAGAATCTTTTTAACAGTCTTAAAATTAAAAAGGTAATAATGAAAACAAAATCTATAAATGCACAAAGCAAGGTAAATTAGTAGAATATTTACCCCTAAGAATTTGATTAAAGTTGATTTATCCACGAAAAAGTATAAAAGAATTCCAACGGGAATATGGGTAAAAATCATTCCCTCAAACATTCTGTAAAAGTTCCAAAACGTGGGGCGAAATTCACGTATGCGATAATTGCCTTTTAAAAATAGGGTGCCTAAACCTGCAATAACTACAAAGCTTATAGCTAGTAGTAAAATCTTTAAGTCAAAAGCAAAATAACTTCCTACAAAATACGTTGATAAGCATAAAATTATCAAATCAAACAAAAACATTATCCAAATAGATTTTGATAAACTCTTTATCATCTCTTCCTTTAACCTCTCTATAATTCCAAACCTTGTTTAAATCTTGCACACAACGGTTCATGTACATCTATATAGTCCATTGCCTGTTCTGCAGTATTCTGGTTAAAGTACCACTGCAAGAAGAACAAATCGTGATACTTTTGAAAATGGTGAAATCCAAAAGTTCTTCTCCAAGAATCAACTGACGTGTTATAAATATTCAGTTCCGCACAAACATCTTTAAAATTAACGTAATATGTATATCTAGA
>CACZFL010000003.1 GCA_902780525.1 uncultured bacterium
TGTATCCATATTCATGAATGCCTGGTCGTAGCTGTTTAATTGTATTAAATATCCGCCCAACTGTGCTGCTATTGGAGAAGCCAAAATTGCGTTGTTATATGATGTATATGAGCCGTTTGAACCGTGGGCTATAAGTAGTCCTCCCGAGGTAGCGTTTTCACTGTATGTTAAATTGTATTTATATATAGGAGTAAGTATATCTTTTTTGTTAAACACTATATGATTTAACAGTTGTGTATTCCCAAGCTCTGAACTGACAAACGGAATATTTATGTTATTGCCCGTTATAGTGGTATTTGGATTGAGTATATTTGTATTTACCGTTAATTTTGAATCATTTGGGAAATTAATATTTGCTGAAGTCTTTATTGTATCAACAGAATTGTTGCTTAAATCTAAATCGACAAAAAGGTTTGAATTATTATTTACGTTAATATCATTTGAAAAAATAGTTTGCGATACTGTATTATTGGCAAGGGATAAAGAAGAATTGTTGTTTAAGGTAATTGAGTTTTTAATTGTCTGAACATTAGAGTTCAAACCCAAAATTGCATTATCACTAATGTTTATACTACCTGTATCACCTTCAATAGTTTTGTTTTGTACGGAAATATTCGTAACATCTTTTACGTTTATATTACCTGTGTTATTCAGAGAATAAACCGAAACCTTGGAATTCTTTAATCCTAAGTTGCCGTTAACATTCATTTTTAAGGTATTATTAGTCTTACTCCCGAGAATGTTATATTCAAAGTCTTTGTCGTAATTATTGAAATTCAGCTCTGTATATTTAGTTTGACCATCTGCTGGTTTAACTTTAGCATATTTATTAATATATTGAGAATCCCAGTTTGATATGATATCACCGACGACAGTCGAACCATTATTAATATTAATCTTTTCGACATAAGCATTTTTTGATATGTATATTGCAGCGTCTTTTCCTTCAACATAACCGTTTAAATCAAAAGTCTTAACAAGAGGTCCGTTAATGTCTTCTAATAAAGGCAATTCCTGAGATTTTTCAGAGGATTCATCACCGGATTCATCGTCGGAGTCATCACCCGAACCACCGCCTGAAGAATCACCAGAAGAACTGTCTGAGGAATCTTCCTCGTCTGCTATACCATAGTGCGCATAAGAGCCTTGGCTTTCGGTTTTGTTACCGAGCATATTTTCACCAAAATCGAAGCTTATTGCTCTTCCGCCATCACCTTTTGCGGTTACTTCAGAGTCGGCAGATACAGTAATTTTGTGATTTTTACCGTAAGTAACAGCAATACCCAAGCTGTCAGAACCATCTGTATTAATTTTATGTCCGGAATTAAGAGTATAAGTATTTCCAACACCCTCTATTCTTGCACCAGCAACGCCTGCACCAACTGACATTATATCTGCATTTTGGTTTATATAATTATTATCTCCGTATAAGTGCAGACCAATACCATAATCCGCAGTACTAGGCGTCCCTGCCAGATATACCGTTCCGGCAGCATTTCTTTCCCAATAGCCGTTGTTGTTTTGTATCGGAGAATCTGCGCTTCCCAAGTTGTTCAGATAATATGATTTACCAAAATGTTTTCTTAAATCAATATCGTAGCCCAAATCTTTTATTGACGCTAACTCAGCCTCCATAAATGTTATCCAGTTACGGTAGTTTTGGTGTGACATCAAATTGTTTCTTAACTCAATATGTCCGAAATCAGCGCCATCAACTTCGAGAGGTAATCCAAAAACGGCAGGTCTTTGCGGATATTTTGTAGTATCACTGTATGCGCCTGAATAATGAACCAAACCGTGCCCATTTCCGGCAACATTATTTCTGATATTATCTATGGCTGTTGCCAGAACTTCGCTGCCACCAAGAACTTTTAGCGCATTCTCTCCGTTAATATATGGTGCATTACTTACTATATCAAAATCACCAGGGGCTCCCTCATTTGCTTTTACTGTTGTGTTTGGCTGAATGGTTTTTTCTGTTCCGTTTGCGTATATAGCTATATTTTTATCCCAATTCGAGATTTTTGCGGGGAATGTGTATTGACCTTCTTCCAAAGTGGTCCTGACTCCTAAAGTATGCTCTATTTCATGAACTATTATGGTTGTAAAATCTGCATTATCAGAATTATGAAGCGCTCTTGGTTTTGTATATGTATCTAAAACCCAATCGTCACTAAGACCAACCGAAACTTTTGCATCGTTCTCATCAGGGGCTCCGGCAATTGTTTTACCGAGAATTCTTGCATTTACAAATGTCATTGTAAGACTTTCACCCTGAATTTCTGTTAAGTTACTCAAACCTGTTGCATTGCCGGACAACTCAGGGTCAGAGTCAGCAACAACTTTAAATGTAGCAGCTTGTTGAGGATTTTTAATAACATTAGACCATATTTTTACTGCCTCTATTATTGAGTTTTTCTGTGCAACACTAAAAGAGTCTTCTCCGTTATCTATAATTGACAGCTTTACTAGCGGATTCGATGCAGGAATATACATTTCAGAACTATCTGCCTGAGCAGTATTTACAATGCAAAATAATGTAATAACCGCAAATAAAAATCTAAAATTATTTAATTTCTTTTTCATAACACTTCAACCATTCAGCTAAAAATATTGTATAAAATTTATTTTAACATATGTAAATGGTTTTTGAGAATAGTTTTACAACTCTTTGCCAGGTCTTTTTATATCTTTGTTAAGTCATATCTGTGATACAATGAATTCTGATATTATAGGGTTTTTACATATGCAAAAAACATTACTTACTGTCATATTTTTTATTCTTTTTTTTAATCTGTGTGTTGTTGCAGATTCTTGTTCGGTAAATAATATCAAAGATAAATACAATACACAAAAAGACTACTTTGATTATTCTGTTGTTTTGACAGAGTTTCCAAAAAATTATTGCTATACAACAGTAAAAATTAATAAATCAAAAGAACGTATTTTAATAATTACGGATAAAACAAATAAAGACAAAACTACAAATCACGGCTTGTTTTATTATTTTGCCGAAAACGGATTTGTGTATCCTCTGGGATATTTGGAGAGTAAAAAACCTTTTGAACAATCGAAAGACTACCTTTATTTGAGTGATGACAAAAACAATATAAAATTTTATGTATCAAACAAAAACTCTTTGGCAATTATAAAGAAAGTTTCACGAATAGAAAAAAATACACAAAAAATAGAGTTTGACACAATCGAAAGTGCAGACAAATTTTCAGGATATTTTGGCGAACCAGCGGGTGATGATGTTGTAAGAGCAAAAATCGACGGTTTTTATTTTGAATACCACAAGCCACAATACAAAAAGAAATACATAAAAGAGTTAATGAGTGAATGCATTCAGGATGGGGTAAAAACACAGGTTCAGATGTATTGTTGTGTGGTTAAGAAAATACACGGTTAAATAATAAAAAGAATAGAAATTGAATAGTAATCATATTTGGTATATAATTACTATACTGCTGGAAAAAGAAATAAGTGGTCTATAAGTAAAAACATAAGAGAAAAAGGAGAAAAATTAGTATGAAAAAAGTGTTAAAAGGCGTTTGTTTATTATCAATACTTGCACTATTATCCACATCTGCAAATGCAGCCGGCATGATTAAAGATTATCATGCATATAGGATAAAAAACCAAAACATAAGAAATGTTATTCCTGTTGTAGATGGTATTTTAAGTAAAGAAGTTGAGGTTAAGAAGCTTGAAAGAAATGCATATTATGCAACATACGGAGACGGACATTATTATATGAAATTTTACCCTGCATTGCATGATACGGATGTATATCTAGTAACAGACGAAGAATATGATAAAGATAATAACGATGTTACGGAATTCTTTAAAAGTCAAAATTACAAATATGAAACATTAGAGGATAACGAGGCTTATAAAGAATATAAGTTTGATTTTGTAGATTTTGCAAGATCTGGTGCTTTAGATGGTTTATTTACTCTTCCTGACGGTTTAAAGCCGCTTAAAAAGGGTATGAGTAAATTAAATGATAAAATGTCAAAAGGAAATGACAAAACCTCTACTATTCCATATTCAGAGGATAACGACCCGATTGATTTAACTTGCGTTGATTCGCAGGAATTTTATAATACGGATACTGATATTACAGTAACAATTAATGAATATCGTTTAAAAAACAAAGAGAATAAATATGTTCATGCCTTTGAATACATTTTAAAAAATAATTCACATTCTGATATAAAAGTAGAAAAAGTTTACTCAGAAAGACTTGCAGGATTGAAGGATGTTACAACATCAACATTTGTAGATTTGGATAGACTTGACGTTGCAGATAACCTGGCTGTTCCTTTAGCTGTTGCTACCGGCGGTTTGTCATTTGGTTTTACAATTGCAAATAACGTAAGACTCGGAATGGTTATTAAGGAAGCAACAAGATTTGCTCATTCATTACCTGAAAACTATGACTTAAAGGCAAGGTCTTCAATGAGAATACTTTGTTTAAAATTCAAAGAAGACCCGCAGCCGATTCAATTTACGGTAAACAAACAAGGTCAAACATATCAGTTTACATATTAATAAATTATATTAATGAATTAAATATCGGGTTGAATATAAATTATTCAACCCGATATTTTTAGTTTTAATTTAACCTGTCTTTTATTTTATGCTTCTACATCTTCATCCATACTCTTTAAGTATAGCTCTTCAATAAATACGCAAACATCAGCAGCAATTGCAGGAGCAAAAATTGCACCTACTGCACCGAAATATTTTGCACATACAAATAAGAAGATATAAATAACTATCGGATGAAGGTCCATAAATTTACCAAATACATAAGGTTTAACAACATTATTTTCAACTATTTGTGCGATTAAGAAAATGACTGCTGTCAATATTAAAATTGTCCAACCAAGTTTGTATGTTACTGCCAAGCAAACAACCAAAGCAATTGCAGGGCCTACTACCGGAACAATATCCAAAACGGCAGAAATACAGCCTAAAATAACAGCTGAATCAACCCCTAATAACAAAAGACCGACAATTACAATTATACCAACACTTGCAGAAGCAATAAACTGACCTGATACAAACTTGCTGAGTTTTTGTTCTGAAATTTCATATATTTCTTTAAATCTTTCTCTTGAGCGTTTAGGGAAAAATCTTAAAGCGGCATTTATAAGTTTATCTCTGTCCACCATTAAGAAATATGTAAAAATCATTGACACAAATATGTATAATCCACCTTTGGAAATGCTTGTAATTGAAGCCATCAGACCGCCTGAGTTTGCAAACTCTTCAACGACAGGTGAATTCATAATGTAATCTTTAACCTGATCAACATACTGAGGATATTGAGCAGCTAAGTGCGCAATCTCATTTCCTCCGATAATTACGATAGGCAGAAACATCAATAATATACCGCCTATAAAACCTCCAAATACAATGGCAGCTGCAAGATTTCTGCTGCATTTTTTCTCTAATTTGTCAACCAACGGATTTAATGCACAAGCGATAACGTAAGTTACAAACAGCATTAAAGCTATATCTGTTATTGTAAAAAGACAGATACCGTAAATCACAATACCTATAAAAAATATAATGTTTTGTGAATTACCTAATTTTTGAATCATGTTACTCATATAAATCTCCTATTCTTAACTCTCACAATGCATAATAACATGAAATTATTAAAAATAATAAATATTTTGTAAAATTCTTTATTTGTATAGTAAAATATTTATTATGAAAAAGATTTTTACAATAACTTTTAGTGTTTTATTATTGCTAGCTGCTTGTTTATACCTATGTGTAGTTTGTGTTTTACCTTCAATAATTAACAGTAAGGCAACAATAAATAAACTGCAGTCATCAATTCTTAAAAAAACAGGAGCAGAAACAACTATTACGGGGTTAAAACTGAAAATATCCCCGACGCTTATTATCAGTTTAAATATTGATAGTGTTGATGCAAAAAACAACAATACTTCCGTTGTTGATATTAAAAAACTTGCTCTCAAATATGAGCTGTTACAAAAACACATGGCATTAGTCAGTGCAGATAATATATTTATAGACGGGAACTATTTGAAACAATTCAAAAAAGATAAGAAAAAAAAGAAAAAGGGTAAATCAAACCTAAGCAAAATCCCCGAAGTTCATATACAAAAATTTGTTTATAAATCTGATGAAGCAAATATCAACGTAGAAAACTTAAATACTGATAATGGCTATATAAAATTAAATGCAGCAATCAAAACACCTGTTTTAAAAGAAGGGATAAAACTGGGTGAGTCAGGTTCTTTTCAGGTTGTGGAAAACACGCTCAGGGCAAATAAATTTAAGGTATCAATAGGGAACTCACATCTGTATTTAGACGGTACTCTGGTTGGTAAAGATAAAGCAAAAGATTTTGACATAAACGGTGAAAAACTTCCGGTATCTGAGATTATGCCGATGTTATTGAAGTTCCAAAAATCAAAAGACCCATCTAAAAAGTTTCTTGAAAACTTCAAAAACTTTAAAGGAACAGTTAATGTAAATTTAAAATTAAACAATGATGGCATTTGGGGAACCTGCGTTGCCAATAACCTCGGAGCAAATGCGGTATGGTTTGATATTCCTCTCTTCTTTAGAGAAGCTGTTTTCAACTTTAAAGGTCAGACAATAGATTCAGTTGCAGTGGGAACTTTAGGGAATGAAAAAGTTACACACAAACTTAATATTACAGATTTATTAGATTCTCAGAAAAAATTGGTAGTAGGAGAGATGAATACAACTCTTACACCAAAATTCAAATTCGTTCCGAATCTCAATGTATTAAACTCAGCTAACGTTAATTTAGTTTATAAGATACAAAACAGAAAACCTGATGTATATTATAATATCGATATTCCCGCAAAAAGCGATTTGATTTATAACTCTTTCTTCTTTGGTCTTAGAGAATATAAAAGAAATATATATGGTAATACCTTTAAAGATAACAATGACTTGTACCTGAAAAAATATAAATATTCTTATTTTAACTCAGGTAAAGAAAATGTCGTTCTTTCCGGTGACGGCTTGTTTATAAAAAATATAGATAAAAATAACCCTGATAAATTTGTCCCACAATTCCTTACTATCCGCACTAACGGATATGCTCCGACCTCAGTAATCGGTGCTTTCGGGGAAAAAGTAAGAGGCGGTGAATTTAAGGGTGATTTAAAATACGATTTTAAAAATAACCAGGTTTTGGGAACTTTTGACATCATAAAAGCAAGACACAAAGCTTTCAGAATAGAAAATGCACACGTAGTATCACAAAACGGTGTATTTAATATAACCTCAAACGGGTTGTACAAAGGTGAAAAATACTCAGCAGATCTGAGTATGAAAAATAACATTTTTGGCGATACATTGATTTACAACCTGAAGTTGTTTTTGGATAAACTTGTTCTTGAAACGACAGCTGATACAGACAAAAAACCAAAAAAAGGAGCTCCAAAGGATTTTTCAAGAACAGTTAAAGAGAACCCCCTTACAATTAACAATTGGGAAATAGCTATAAATAAAATCATAAGAGATAAGTTTGTGTTAGAGAATGTAAAACTTGTCGGAAGTATGAAAAATAATATTTTTAACTTCAATATGAAAGAAATGAAGTTTGCAGACGGAACAATCAATGCAAACGGTTTTTATGATTTTGGAAAAAACATCTCAAAAATGACATTTGAAGCTGAAAATATTAACTCAAACAAAGTTGCAGAGATGACACTTAATCTTCAGGACCAAATAGAAGGTATTGCGCGTGCAAAAGTGGATATTGACGCAAAAGATATGTTCAAATTTTTAAACGCTCATTGCATGTTTGAAGTTAAAGAAGGATTTATGCCAAAACTCGGTGATAAAGAGTTTATGATTCAAGATACAAAGTATAAACTATCCGAAATAACAAATTTGGACTTATCACAAAAAGATTTAATGAAAGATGACATAAAAGGTACGTTTGACGTTCATAACACAGAGTTAAAAAATATACACTTAACAACTTGGCATGAACTATCTGCAATGTTCTTGGAAGGCAGTTATGAAATGGAAAAACAGTATGCTGACTTGCAGCTGTTCTGGCATTATAGCAAAGAAGCCCCAAAAGGCATAAGAATATTCGGTATTCCTGTAAGTTTGATTTTAAAGGTAGTATTCAGACCTGAATATACAAAAGAACTGTATAAATCAAAATTATCAGAAATCCCTCAAATAAATGCGGAGGAAAAGAATTCTATTTATTACAGAATTCAGTTAACCGGTGATATTAATAATAACAAAACGAACATAACACTAAAAGAAATAAGATGAAAAGATTTGACGTAATATATTGTGATTTTGACGGAACAATCACAAAAAAAGATTCCGTAAACGAATTTTTTGAGAAATACACAGGCGATAAATGGCTTGAGTCAGAAAAGCTTTGGATAGAAGGTAAAATTTCATCAAGAGAAAATGCCATTATTCAGGTTGGTTTGCTTAAAAACGTTTCTCAAAAGCAGCTTGATGATTATGTTAATTCAATTGAAATTGATGATTATTTTCTTGATTTTGTTAATTACCTAAAATCAAAAAATATAAAATTAACTATTCTGAGCGATGGATTTGATTTATTTATTCAAAAAGTTCTTGAACGTTACAATTTGGATATCCCTTATTATGCAAATAAACTTATATACAAGGGCGGTGATTTTGAGATAGAGTTCCCGTATTACAATGATAATTGTGAAAAAAAAGCAGGTATGTGCAAGTGTCAAAAAGTTAGAGAAGACCGTTTCTGTTACATAGGTGACGGAACAAGTGACTTATGTATAGCAACAAAGGCTGATTTTCTCTTTGCATCAAAAAATTTACACAAATATTGTAAAGAAAATAACATAAAACATTCACATTTTACATCTTTTCGTAATATTATAGATGTATTAAAGGAGTGGTATTATGCATAAAATTTTTATAAGCTTGGCAATTTTAATTTTGATGTCTGTTGTTCAGCCTGTATTTGCCTGGGATGTTACGACAACGGCAGAACTTCAATCAAGAATGAATGAAGTGGGGTTCAGAATCTTAAACTCAAACAGAATAGAGCAAAGATTTACATTTATGGCAATCAACAGAGTTTATACCAGAGATTTTTGGACGGATGTCAGCTCTGTTAACAGAATTGTCTGGATTAAACCTGTTGTAATTCCTTATATTGACAGTGATGATGAACTTGCAGCATTGCTGAGCCACTCACTGGCACATGGTGTTGACAATTATGAGGGAGCTTTAAGAGGTTATGTATCAATAATAAATTATTGGGTTGCCCCAAACAAATATGATTTAAAAGCAGACAAAATGTCGGTAGATTTTATGGTTAATGCCGGTTATAATCCTCTTGCAATTATTACAATACTGAATAAAATCGGAAAACAATACAGATATGATATCTTTTCAAATCACACACTCGTATCAAGAAGAATGATGTTAGTATATGAATATATTTATACAAAATATCCGTCAATTCTTGTTGACAATGACTACAAGGATAATATTTATTATCAGAATTTTCTGTTAACATCAAGAAATAACAGAATGAAATTATTAGAAAAAGTTAAATCAGGTTCAACCAAAAAGGTAAAATATTCTTATTAATATGAAAAATTTGTTTTTAATTTTTACATTAATAATATTGGGACTGCCGGCATTTGCACATCAAACTGACCAGATTAAAGACGAACTTTTAGACCCGGCAATGTACAATGATATGAGCGGAAACTCTATTTTCAAGCTGGGCATTTATGAGAACAGTCAATATCAATATATTCCTGTTGAAGACGAACTTATTGATAATGATTTTATTTCTAATGCAGCAAATTATGCAATAATAACAAAAGAACGCCCTGACGATTTATTTTTTGAAAAAAATATTGATACAGGCAGGGTCAGAAAAATTTTACCAAAAACCAGATACGATTTTACAAAAAAACAAATTCCGATACAGATAAAAATATCGGAACACTTAAAATCAACACGTAATATTTTGGAAGGTTCAACAATTCCTTTTGTTGCGCAAAGTGATTTTGAGATTAACGGAAAAAAGTACAACAGCGGAACTACTATTTTAGGCAGAGTAGAAACCATCTCAGCTTCAGATAAAATGGGAACGCCTGAAAGCATACAAATAAGTAATTTTTATATACCTGATGAAAAAGAAATTGAACTTCATGGCTCTGTTTCAAAAACAGGGGCAAATCGTTCTATCTGGGTTTATCCTCTTTATCAGGCAGGAAATATAACTTTTTATGTAGCAGGTTTTTTATTTGTTCCGATACACGGAGGACGGGTAAAACTATTGACATCAGAGGCATTTACGGTATTTTATGAAACACAATAAAATTACGTTTTGTAATGAAAAATTACAGAATTGTTTATTTTAAAAATTTTTTGCGATAATATAGAAAATATAACATTTATGAATGGATGGGAATATGGCAGTATTAGAAAAAGAACTTGTAACAAATTTAAAGAAAATCAACAACAAAGACAGTAATGGGATATCAAGGCTTGATATATCAGATGAAGAACTGGCAAGCATTGATAAAGAATATTGTACTTACGGCGATAAGATACACGCAGAAGCAAATCCTAAAGTATTCAGAGATTGTAACGGTGTTTTTATGTATGATTCAGAAAACACTCCGTTTTTGGATTTGGAAATGTGGTTTGCATCATGCAATTTAGGTTACAAAAACAAAAGAATCAGAGATGCGGTTGTTAATCAGATAGATACTTTACCGCAAATTTCTTCACATTTTCAATATGATTATAAAGTCTTATTATCAGAAAAAATTGCAAAAGCAAACATAAAAAGATTTGGAAGAAAAGGTCGTGTACATTTTAACGTTGGCGGCTCTCAGGTTACTGAAGATGCTCTGAAACTCGTTAGAAATTACACTCATAAAAGCAGAATGTTTTCTTTCTACGGAGGTTTCCACGGAAGAACATTGGGCGCAAGCTGCTTAACTGCAGGTTACAGATACAGAAAACCTTTCGGACATTTTGCAGAAGAAGCACACTTTGTTCCTTACCCATATTGTTACAGATGTCCTTACGGCAAAAAATGTGATTCTTGCAATTATTATTGCGTTCAACAATTAAGACGTGAGTTTGAAGATAATTGTGCCGGATTATATGACCATTCTTCAAAAGAATGTTCTTTAGGCGCATTCTTCGTTGAGCCGGTTCAGGGTTCGGGCGGATATATTGTACCACCTAAAGGATACTTCAAAGAATTAAAGAAAGTTTTGGATGACTTTGGTGTTTTATTCGTAGATGATGAAATCCAAATGGGATTCTACAGAACAGGTAAATTATGGGCAATAGAACACTATGACGTTAAACCTGATGTTATTACATTTGGTAAATCTTTGACAAACGGATTAAATCCGCTGGGCGGTATGTGGGCAAAAGAAGAATTAATCAGCCCTGAAGTATGGCCAAGCGGTAGAACTCACTCAACATTCTGCAACAATCCTATTGGTATGAGAGCAGGGTATGAAGTTATGAGTACGTTTGAAGAAGGCGATTTTGAAAGAGAAATTGCAAATAAAGGTAAATACTTCTTAGACGGATTAAAAACATTAGAAAAGAAACACAAACGTATTGGTAATGTAGACGGATTAGGTCTGGCTCTCCGAATAGAATGTGTAACTGAAGACGGATATACTCCGGATCCTCAATTACTCCATGATATTTTAGCTGAAGGCTTAAAAGGTAACTTGACTTATAACGGCAAAAAATGCGGATTAATCCTCAACAAAGGAAGTCATTATAACAATACAATCACTTTAGTGCCTGCTGTTACTATTTCTTATGCGGAAATAGATATGGCATTAAGCTTGCTGGATCAGTTATTTACGAGGTTATCATAGTGGCAAACGGCATCGATTTTGAACTGTTGCACGATGATATAGCCGAAAAAGATAATAAAAAAGCGGTACTGCTTTTTCACGGATTAACAGGAAGTCCGTTTGAGATGCGAAAGTACGGAGATTTTTTATTTAAAAGCGGTTACGATGTTTTTTGTTACTCATTCCCGGGGCATGGTGAAAGAGTTAGCGAAATAGAGACCGTTACCTGGTCAGATTGGTGTAATTTTGCTCAAAATAAATACAATGAACTCAGAGCAAATTATAATCAGTTTTTTGTATCAGGTCTGTGTTTGGGTGCTGCTATGGCAGTATATTTAGCTGAACATAATGACGATATTACAGGAGTTGCTGCACTTTCAACGACTTTGTTTTTAGACGGTTTTTGTATTCCCTGGACAATATGCTTATTGCCATTTGCCCTGAGTACAATTATCAGATTTTATTATACTTTCCCGGAAGATGATTGCTTTGGCATAAAAAATGAGAGAACGAGAAGAAGCTTAGCAAAGCTTACGGCAAAAGTTGATATCGGGATGGATAATTATCCGCTTAATTGTGTTGGCGGACTTTTAAAACTGTCTAAAAACGTCAGAAAAAACCTTAAAAAAGTTAATTGTCCTATTTTGTGTATTCATTCAAAATATGATAATTTATCAAGCACAAAGAGTGCAAAAGTCGTTTTAAAAGGTGTTTCATCAAACATAAAACAATACGTTGAGCTTAATGACAGTTACCACATGGTTCTGTATGATAACGAAAAAGAATATGTAATGAATACGGTTAAAGAATTCTTTACTAAACTTGTTTCTGCAGAAAACGAGAAAGAGGTTGTATGTATATAGTTTTGTTATCAGCAATTGTTGTGAATATATTGTCTATAATAATGCTTCCTATCGGACTCTTTTATGATTTTAAACAACCGAAATACAAGGCTGTATATGGATATTTAATTGCAGGATGCATGCTTTTGTATATCTTAATGCTGGGTATGGCTTTAATATACGGACTTTTTGTAAAGCATTATTTGTTCAGCCTTATTTTATTCTTGTGTATAATCTCACATTTCATAATAGGAAAGCTTGTAACCTACGAAACTTTGAAAAAATATACGATTCTCCAAGTAGTGTGTTACATTGTGAGTTTAATTACTCTGTTGTTGAATTTTTAATAAAATAGTTTAATTTACTTTTTGTTTACAGAAAGCGGAGTCCCTTTTTCTCCGATATAAAATACAACAAGTTCAACGGGTTCATTTCCCGTGTTTTTGCCATAATGATATTTTCCTATCAACTCAGGCAAAACTTCTCCTTCATGGAGTGTTATTTCTTTATTGTCATCTGTAATAACGGTCAGAGTACCTTTTTTTACATACGCAATATTAACTAAATCGTGTTTGTGCATGGGTAACTCTTCGCCAATATTAAAAACAATTTTCAAAACTGTAACTTCCGGTTTTTTGATTTTTAATTTTTTATATTCTGCATTATCCCAGGTTGATGTTGTTCTTAATAGTACGTCTTTTTGTGCTGAATATGATGAGTTTGTTACACACAAAAACATTATAAAAAGAACTATTATTAATTTTATTACTTTATTCATGTCATTAAATCCTTAATTTTTTCGATATATAAACTTAATATTATAATATAACAAAAACTTTCGACTGGCACTTAAAACTTCATGAGATAGAACAATAGGCGTTAGAAGACTATCTTGGCTTGCTCGAACATCACACCATCAAAACATACTAAAAAAGACCAAACAACAAACGCCACTTGGTCTTTTTTGGCGGAGGTTAGGAGATTGTCTTGGATTATTGGCAGTTCGTAAACTGTCATTCGTTTTATTTCTCTTACAAGAAATAGTCACTCATTCCAGTTTTCTCACTGGGGCGGCGTTCCACTCGCTTACGCTCGTTTCAGCCTTGCCAAAATCCGCTCGAACTCTAAACTGCTCCGCAGTTGGGGGTTCTCATACCTAACGCTGACAAAATAAAATACACGATAACAAATGTCATCGTGTATTTTATGGTGGACGTTAACATACAACATAACACAGCAAATTCTCCAAAGCACCTAGCTGTCTAGCATTGAGGCAGTCCTAAATGTTGCAATTTTTTCTAGACAAAAAACTGAAATCTTTTGCTGAAAAATTAGCAGAGTAAAGCAGAATCTGACAGTATTATTTAATGTAAGTTTGTAACAATCTCGTAATATTTGCAAAAAATTAGGCAATTTTTGAAAAGGAAAATACTTTATATAAATATGATGTGTAGTTAATATTTCTATGAAAGGAAATCAATATGGATTTAAATGTAAGCAGTGTGAATTTAGCCAATAACTATAATTACTCTAAGACACAAAATGTTGGTTTTAAAAGTAATGTTTACAGAGTACCTATAAAACAAGAGGTAGAATGAGCAAGATACAAATTTGGGCAGAAGGCTGAAGCGTTTATGACTAAATTACGTAAGTTTTTTGGAAAAAGAAATATTGTTAATAAAAAAAAATCTTATATACCTAATAGATTATTAGAAATTCAAAAAAGAGAAATGACACCAGAAGTATATAAAGAATGGTTAAATAAGCGAATAACCAAAGAATTAGAAATTGGTAAAATAGATGTAAATCCTGATGAAATTGCCGATATAGAAATATTTAATGTGAATGGAATTTGTGATGAAATAACAGGGAAAATGTTACCAGGCAGAAAAATATTAGCCAGCTGTTCTCAAACACCTGTATACGATGCCGCAGGTAATTTAAAATGTTATGTAGAGAATTCTCCTCTTTCAATAAATCAAATACGTTTTTATGATAAAGATAAACGAGCAATAAAAATTATTGATGTAGACAAAAATGGTAAACGTACACTTGAGGATGTTTACATGGATAATAGAATTTTTGAAGGGAATGAAAAAACAGTAAACTATTCATATGGTGATGCATTGGAAATGCGATATCTTAAACCAGGTAGTTATAAAGGTCTTCGTTTAATGTATGGCAAATAATTGCTAAAGTTTATAAGTGCAATTATTTGCATCTTATTTACTGCATGAAGAGACTGTCTTGCTCGTTCGCGTTTAACGGCAATTCCGAGTTTTGTCTGCAAGCCTATCGGCTTTTGACAAAAACTCTCCAGCCTCAGCTCACTCGCGCCGAACTCCTGACAAGGCTCCGCCTTGTGGAGTTCTCGTCTTAGCCATAACAAAGTTATAGCCTTATTCGGAAGCTCCGAATAAGGCTATAACTGGAGGTTAGGAGATTCGAACTCCTGACCCTCTGCGTGCAAAGCAGATGCTCTACCAGCTGAGCTAAACCCCCACAGAGTTAGTCAACATTATTAATAATACATGGTGATTTTTTTTTGTAAAGGGGTAGGAGTAAATATATTTGTATTTTTTTGTATCTCGTACTCTTACACCGCTAAAATCAAAGCTTTTTGACCATCTCTTCCAAGCAAATCTTCACATGCGCATAGTTTAAGCCGCCCTGCATATACGCAGCATAAGGCGCCCTCATCGGACCATCAGCCGAAAGCTCAATAGTAGAACCTTCAATAAAAGTTCCGCCTGCCATAATTACCTGATCTTCATATCCCGGAATATACTCAGGAATTGGTGTGACATACCCGTTAACAGGGCTAAGCGACTGAATAGTTCTGCAAAACTCTTCCAGTTTATCCGCTTCACCAAAAATAATATTCTGTATAATATCAGTTCTCTTTTCATCATGCCTTGGGATAGAGTTAAACCCTATATCCTCAAAAACCTTTGCCGCCAAAACAGCACCTTTAACCGCCTCAGATACAACAGAAGGTGCCATAAACAATCCCTGGAATATCAGTCTGTGCTGGTTAAACATCGCCCCGCCTTCCGAACCAATCCCAGGTGCCGTTAACCTTGTAGCCGCACGCTCAACTAATTTACATTTACCCCCTATATAACCGCCTGCTTCAACGATTCCGCCGCCCGGGTTTTTAATCAAAGAACCGCCAATCAAATCTGCTCCAACCTCTAAAGGCTCTTTTTTATCTACAAATTCGCCGTAACAGTTATCAACAAAGCAAATGCATTCAGGATTTTTAGACTTAACAATCTTACAAATTCTTTCAATATCATCTATTGATAAAGATTTTCTTGTTGAATACCCTTTTGAGCGCTGAATCAAAACCATAGTAACCGTTTCATCAACCATTTCTTCAAGTTTTTTATAATCAACATCGCTTCCGTTCAAAAGCGGAACTTCGTCATACAAAACACCCTGACCGATTAATGAAGAACGCTTTGTTTCCTCATCACCAGCAGTTCCGATAACTTCCTGCATAGTATCATAAGGAGCACCTGCAACAGAAAGAAGTTTATCACCGTGTCTGAGATTTCCAAACAGTGCGCATGCAAGCGTATGCGTCCCTGACGCAAAATGTATTCTTACAAGTGCTTTTTCTGCCTTAAACACCTGAGCAAAAGTCTTATCTAAAACTTCCCGTCCCAAATCATCATGACCGTATCCTGAAACAGTATAAAAATGTTCTGGGGCAACTCTGTTGTCATAAAACGCTTCGAGCACTTTTCTCTGGTTATAATCCCTGACTTCATTTATATAATCAAATTCTTTTTCTAACTCTTTTTCGGCTTTTTTAAAATCGTAATACATATACATTCCCTCAATACAAAAATCATATTAAAACCAAAGAACATAGTCAATTTTCGTTTAAAAAATTATCCTTCTGAATAACCTTACACAGCAATACCAAATATGATTATCAGAGATTTAATTAACATGAAAGAGAGGATTTTATGTATCGTTTTGTTATGCTGTTAATTTTATCAACCCTGTCCATGCCGGTTTTTGCCGAAAGAACATTCACAACCATATCGCCGTACTATGGAACATATAATACTCCTCAGGCATATTATGGCGGTGATTATATGCCAAATGGAAGGTACAAAAAGAACCGTTCTGTTTTTGCAGATATAAACGACCTCGAGAGGTACGCAATGAACAAAAATTTTACCAAAGACAGCGATATAAAAAGAGTAGAGCGTTTGGAAAGTATTGCCTTTGGCGCTATACAAGAGGGAGACATTTATACCAGATACGATAATGTAAGAGAAGCAATTCTTACCAGACCGAAACAAAATTACAAAACATCTATTCTGCGTAATATAAGCGATTATTTCAGCGGACAGTTAACAGGGTTTTCACCGCAAATCAATAATTCTTACGCCCCTAATTTTTATTCTGCTCCGTCAGATTTTAGTCAAAGCTCATACACTCAATACAGCTCTCCGTGGGGCAGCGGTTACAAAACAAAAAATTACGGATTCGGGAACAGTTCGGGTGTTCACATCTTAGATTGATGTAAACATTTTGTAACATTTACTCCGCAAATTGGCAATTTTGCCGTAAAAAATGTTTTTAAGTATATAAGGGAAAATTACACACTAAAAATGGAGAAAAATTATGGCAGTCGGAGCAAGGGATTACATCGATAAATTGTTGGTGAAAAAATATGCAGATGAAAAAGTAGACAACCATGAAACAGTTGAATCAATGGTTGATCCTAAAAAAATGTTAGAAGCTATGAACGATGTTGCAGAAGTTCAGAAAAATATGTTTTTGCTGTCACAAAAACTTTATGCAACCTGTTATGCAATAAATGCAAAAGCTAGATACAAATCAAAACAATCCGCATAGGATTAATCGGACTAAAGATAAGTAAGATAAAGGAACAAAAAACGGCGTATTAAATACGCCGTTTTGTTTTAAATATTTTTATCTTTAACTACTTTTTGCAAGCCTTTCGGATGATCAACATTTCGTTTAAGTCGAAGTGCAACCTCAAGAGCTATCTGCTGGCAAACTAAAACATCAGCAAACATTTGCTGAATCTCGTTTTCACATTCTATATGAATGTTATAATCAGGTTTCAGCCTTTCGTCAGACGGCCCTATAATCAATAATCTTGGGTTATAGTCATCTTTTATTTTGTTTAAGTTAAAAACAGAGCGCTCAGATATTTTATCAACCGCAATATAAATAAGGGTTGATTTGTTATTGAGAACGGCAACGTGACCATGCATAAACTCGCCCAATATTGCTGCGCTTATATTTTTATACGAAGTTTCTTTTGTTTTGAGAGCAGCTTCTTTTGCAAGAGAATAAGATATTCCGTCTGCCGTAATAATAATATTGTTTTCTTTTGCAAGTACTTTTGCAAGCTTCTTAATCTCATCTCTTCTTGCAAGAGCTTTTTCTAAAATAATCGGAAGATGGATTAAAGACTCTTTATAGCTTTTTGTAGCCTCCGGACCGTGAACATTTTCAACGAGTTTAAGTGAAATCAAAATCAGGCAGAGCATTTGTGAAGTAAAGGATTTTGTTGCAGCAATACCGTGTTCAACCCCTGCAAAACAGGCAACTTTGTAATCACACATTTTCCAGATGGTTGAAAGCTCGTTGTTAGTTATACAAAGAGTTGCAAGCGAAGTAGAATTCTTTACTTTTTCAACGGATTTAAGTGTATCACTTGTCTCACCTGACTGAGTGATAAAAATATACAGAGTATTTTCATCATGCGGAATAACACTCTTTAGCAAAAACTCACTTGAGTAAATTGCTCTTGACTCAATTCCTGAAAACTTTTCCAGCAAATCAACCGCAAACCTTGCACAATGATAAGAAGAACCGCTTGCAACAAGAACTATTTTCCTGATGTTTTGCGGAAGGTCGATTTTAATTTCTCCGCTTTCAGGGTTAATGTATTTCATCAAAATATACGGAACTATTTTTTTCTGTTCAATAATTTCCTGTTCCATATTAGTTTGTTCTTTTTTCCAAAACATAAACACACTCTCTCTTTTTTATGTATTTATTTTATCATATATTTCAGGGTAAATAAATATAAAAATTTATTCTATTACTACAATTTCCGGAATATCACAGAAACGAACATTTAAGAGGCTTGTGCCAAGTCCTCTTGTTACTATCATTCGGTTATTCGTTTCAGTAAAATCACCGCAGGAAAATTTTGTACCAAATTTTGACGGACAAATCAGCGCACCAAAAAACGGAACTCTTACCTGACCGCCATGAACATGCCCTGCCAAGATTAAATCCACATCTTCATCTACATCATAATAAATATCAGGTGTATGGCTTAATAAAATATTTGTTCTTTCTGTATTTTCCAGAACAAGTTTTATCTGAGAAAGACTAACTCTCTTATCCCCTACACCTGAAATCACAGTTCCGTCAATATTTGTACTTGAGTTATCAAGAACAATAATACCGCTTTTTTCCAAAGTGCTTTTTACTGTGTATTTATCAAAATTAATATCGTGATTTCCAAGAACTGTAACAATCGGAGCTTTTATTTTACCAAGCTCTTCCGCGATTTTTTCTATCGGCATTGTGTTTTTACCGCAGTGCCCTTTGATAAAATCACCACCTGACACTACCAAATCGGGGTTTAACTTGTTTATTGTTTTTACTATTCTTCTTAGCCTTAAAGTATCACGCTTTCCAAAATGAAAATCACTTGCAAAAACAATTTTTTTCCCGCCTAATCTGTCGGATTTATAACGTTTTACAGTCAACAGCTCAGGCTCTATAAAAAAGCCCCACACAAATAATAGTAAAAGTACAATTCCTGCAATATACATTATCTGTTTTCCATAAGTTTATTATAATTATCAATATACTGCTGAGCAAGTTTATCTTTTTTCAGTTCCTTATACACATAAGCTAAATTGTAATGAAACTCCGGAACATTCGCATCATACATAATTGATTTATAAAAATATAATTTCGCTTTTATTAAATCGTTCAGCTTTAATGCAGTGCAGCCTATGTTATAACAAATATAAGGATTTTCCGGCTTAAGTTTATACGCTTTTGTATAATTTTCCATAGCCTCTTCGTATTGTCCGCGATCAAAATAATAGTTTCCTAAGTTATAATATGCTTTAAAGCACTTTTTATCTTTTTGTATAGCTTTTTTGTACATATAAACAGCGTCTTCCATCTTTAAAGAATCAGCCATTACATTACCCAGCAAGAGCCAGTCCTGTGCAGTTCTGTCTTTTTCGTTTATCTGCAATATCAAATCCATTGTCTTAACCTGATTGTTATCGCTGTAAAACGCCGTTGCCTGCTTTGACAACTCTGTCTTGTCAGCAAAACAAACCGCACAATTTAAAATCAAAAAAGCTGTTAAAATAAATTTCTTCATACCAAAATTATAACCAAAAGTTGTTTAATAAACAAACGAAGCTATATTCCAAGTTTATATTTAATATTCTCCAAATGATATTTTAAACGTTTTAAAACATTAGAGCTCCAGTGATAACGTCTTTCATACATATAATCTCGTATAAAACCGTTATCCATATAAAATTTTTGTATATTCGGACTGATTTCAGAAAACAGGAATATATTACTGTATAATTTTTTTAATGATTTAAGAATTGATGAACCGACATATTTGTAATTATTTTTACCATCACTGTCTACATTTATTGCATCAGGTTTTACCTGCAAGTGGTATAAAAAGTCTTCGTCAGGTATTCTATTATCCTTCCTCATTTCAGCAAGACCAAGAATTTTTTCAGGTACCAGTGTGTTAAATTTGTCTTTCTGAATTGTAAGCGCATATACTACAATCGGATTTTTGTCCATCCAGCATGCTGCTGTTGCAATTTTTGATGCATATTTTGAATCTTTCCAGGTTGCCGCTGCCTCACCAACAGCTGAAATGTCGGAAGAATTTTTAGGGTCAAGCTTTACAAATGTTGCCTGACAATTAATAAAATTATTTGCTCTTTTATCAAATTTTTTAATATTGATTGTATTAATTGGTTTTGCACCAAAACCTATTTTATCCATCCTCATATCTGTTATAAAAACACTAAAAAAAATTTTTGTCACTTGTTAACAAAAAAACCGCCTTTAAAAAAGGCGGTTTTTTAAATACTGTTATTATCTTATACAGCAGCCGGTTTCTTTTGCTGAGTTGCACCAGGAATAGCCTGCCAGTTAGCTGCCATAATTTTCTTGAATGATTTAAGAGCTGTGTCTTCAAGTTCACCGAGTTCTTCTGCTTCCATAATAAGTTCTCTTAACGGAAGTAATGCTCTCTGGTCACGAAGTACGCCTAACGCAGCTGCTGCGCCTGCTCTTACCAAATCGTTTTCAGAACGGTTTTTCATAACATCAATTAATGCAGGAACTGCTTTTGTATCGTTTAATTTACCTAAAGAAGTTACTGCATAAATTCTTACGTTAACCCATTCGTCATATAACATGTTGATAATTTTATCAACGCATTTTTTGTTTCCGATTTCACCTAATGCTCTTGTTGCATCACATCTTACGTTAACTTTTTCATGGTCTAATGATTTCATTAAAGCATCTGTTGCAACATCACCGATTTCAATTAAAGCATCTGTTGCTGTGATACAAACCTGAGAGTTTTCATCATTAAGAGCTTCTACAAGCGGTTCAACAACAATTTTGCCGCCTAATCTGCCTAATGCTCTTGCAGCACGAACTCTTACGTCAACGTTTCTGTCTTCTCTTAAAGATTCGATTAAGTGTTCAGTAGCTTTTGAATCGCCAAGCTCACCCAAAGCACGAGCAGCGTATAAACGAACTGAACCGTTTTTGTCATTTTTAAGAACATTAATTAACGGTTCAACAGCTTTTGAATCACCCATTTCACCGAGAACACGGGCAGCATTATAACGTACTTTTTCAGAACTTGAACCCATCAGGTCGTTAATAAGTTCCTGAAAAGTTTTCTTTACTTGTTTCTTTTTGCTGTTTACTGTAATTGTCATACACTTTACCTCCAAATGTAAACATGATTATCTAACTTCTACACAGTTATATAAAGTATTATTTTTTTTTAAAATTGCTTTATCTTTCGGATTTGTTAAGTTTTTGTTACATTTAAAATAATTAATGTAATTTTTACACTTAATCTTAGCTTTATTAATATATCATATTTTTACATTTTTGTGTCTGCTCTTGTGTATATTTTTACAAAAGTTAATTATTTTTATATTTGTGATATGGTTATAAATAAGATATATTCATAAAAACTGGCATTTACAAAATTTAATATTTATTACTCACCAGGGATAGTAATACGAAACTCGCTTCCTTTATTTATTTTTGTTTTTACCTCGATTTTTCCTTTGTGTTTTTCAATGATTTTTTGCGAAATGGCAAGCCCTAAGCCTGTTCCAACGCCTACTCCTTTCGTTGTATATCCTAAATCAAAGATTTTTCCCGGTTCTTTTATACCGCAGCCTGTATCTTTAATTTTTACTATCAGATTTTTGTTTTTAAAATTTGTGTCAATAGATATTGTTCCTTTTTCTTTTATTGCATGGATTGCATTTTGAAGAATGTTCGTAAACACCTGATTCAACATATTCGGATAGCATTTTACCGGAGGCAGCTTTCCGTAGTGTTTAACAATATCTATGCGGTTCTTTGTTTCATGCCTTAAAAGTTCCAGCGTTAAATCCATTTCCTGATTTATATCAGCTTCCTGAAGTTCTGCTTCATCAAGCCTTACATATTTTCTCAGAGAGACAACAAGAAGATTTATTCTGTCTATCGCCTCTTTATCAATAGCATTTGCTTCTTGAAGGAGATCGCTTAATTCTTCATCTGTTATTTGTTTTAACAGCTTTTTCGCAATCTCGTTGTTGGATTTAATTGCAGCAAGCGGAGTGTTAATCTCATGCGCAACACCTGCAACAAGCTGACCCAGAGATGCCATTTTTGCGGAGTTTATAAGCTGTAATTGTGTTGCTTTAAGTTCTTTCAGGGTTTTTCTTAAATCCGCAACCATTTGTTCATTCTTTTTGTACAATTTTGCCTGAATAATTGCATTACCGAGCTGAGATGAAACATCCTCAAGAACCTTCAGAGTATCTTCAAGTTTAACTTTTTGTTTTGTGGAAAGAACGATTACGCCTATAAGATTATTCAAATGGTAAACAGGAAGAATAATCCTTTGCACGTTTTCTTTAAACGGTTCTGCTTCATTATACTCTTTACGGCAGGTTACACAGGAAACTTTTCCGTCTTTTATACTTTCATTTACCCCTTTATCAAAGGATATAATATTATTAATTTCTTTTTTTGACAGCGATTCCTTTACTACAAACTTTGAATCATGCGCTTCAGCATAATAAGCCCTGAATGCACCAAATAAACCTGACAGCTCGTTTAATGCCAGTTCAAGAATTACTGAAGTATCAATAGAGCTTCTTATAATATTAGATATATTATTTAATAACAATAATTTTATTGCCTGATTCTGAGCCAAAAGCTGAAGTTTTGATGATGATTTATTTTCATTTTCAAGATAATCTATTCTTGTTTTATATGCCTGATTTTGTTTCTGAACAGACTGCAAATTAACATCTGCTGTAACATCTGACAATGTGATTATTGTATTTTTACCCCTTTTTGTAGAATACATATTAAAATATAAGTATTCGTTATTGGAAGTTTGATATTTAACATGCGCCGAAACATCTTCATTTGAACTAAATGCCTGAAATAGCGGTGAATAAACAGCCGTACTGTCTGCTTCAAGTGCAACAAAATCACAATCCAGTTTGTGGGAAAATTTTCTGACGTTTTCATAGTCTTTAAAAATACGCTTAAATACATTATTGGTAAAAACAGTTTCTTTGTTTTCACCAATAATCAAAACCGGTGTAATGAACTTGTTAAATAAATCAAACTTCCCCATACAAATATTGTACCATATTTTACGGATTTTTTGTCCACATTAATACCTCTTTACAAGAGTTTTGATTAATAGTATTATTGAGTTAGAATCGGAGGAGATTTTGGCTGACAAATTTAAGATAACCGGCGGAGAAACATTAAGAGGGGAAGTATCAATAGGCGGAGCCAAAAACGCTGTATTAAAACTTCTTGCAGCTACAATTTTGGTTAAAGGCTCAACAAAAATTTATAATGTCCCCAAACTTACGGATGTTGAGATTATGCTCAACGTTATATCTGATTTGGGTGCAAGCTGTATTTATGATAAAGAAGAAAAGTCTGTTATAGTCAATGCTACAAACATTTCTTCGATTACCGCAAAGTATGAACTTGTCAGCAAGATGAGAGCATCCTTCATAATTCTCGGCGCTTTGATGTCCAGATGCCGTGAAGCTATTGTTGCACTTCCGGGAGGCTGTGCAATCGGAGAAAGAAGAGTTGACTTCCATATTAAAGGTCTTGAAGCACTCGGCGCAAAGATTAAAATAGAAAACGGATACGTACACGCAAAAGCATCAAAACTTGTCGGAACTGATATTTATCTGGATATTCCTTCAGTTGGTGCAACAGAGAACTTAATGCTTGCATCGGTTACCGCAGAAGGTTCAACACGTATTCAAAACGCAGCACAGGAGCCTGAAATAATTGATTTGGCGAACTTCTTAAATACATTAGGTGCAGATATTACAGGTGCCGGAACTTCTGAGATTATAATAAACGGAGTTAAGGCTGAAAGTTTACATTCTGTCGAATATACAACAATCCCTGACAGAATAGAAGCCGGAACATTTATGGCTGCTGTTGTAGCCACAAAAGGCAAGGCAATTATTAAAAATGTCTATCCGGCACATCTTACTTTCTTTAATGACAAATTAATTAAGATGGGAGCAAATATTAAACTTATTGAACCCACAACAATAGAAGTAAGCTGTAAAAACAGATTAAACTCAATAAACTTTGTAACCCAGCCCTATCCCGGATTCCCGACAGACCTTCAGGCAATAGCAATGACTCTATTAACTACTGCTAATGGTGTCGGTATTATTACGGAAAGCCTGTATGAAAACAGGTTTATGCAAGTCCCTGACCTCAGAAGAATGGGAGCTGATATTCACCAGGACAGAAACCACGCTATCATAAAAGGAGTTAAGAATCTCACAGGCGCAACAGTTGCTGCAAGCGACTTAAGAGCAGGTGCTGCACTCGTTATTGCAGGGCTTATGGCAAGCGGTGAAACTATTGTTGAAAAATTACACCATATCGACAGAGGGTATGAGGATTTTGAACAAAAATTATCCGCTTTGGGTGCAAAAATTAAACGATATAGTGAAGAAAATACGGCAGAAGGAAATATGCCTTCCACAATTAATATAAGGGGGATATTGTAATGGCAACTTATAAAAGATGGTATGACCATGACCCTAAATTACTTGAAGTTATAGAACTCTTAAAAAACTATCAGGATGAGCTCAGAGAACACGCTGTAGTTTTTCTGGACAAGCTTGAAGAAAAAGTTTCTCAGGAAGCTTTGGACAGATTTTATGACCTTGTTAAGCCGGTAAACGGTGCGAGATGGTATGACAAAGACCCCGTTATATCAAAAACTGTCGAAATCTTACGAGTTGTTCCGCCGGAAGTTCAGTATGCCTGCGCAGAAAGATTTATAGGTGCGCTCAAAGGCATGGGTATAGAATACGAAAGTGCAAACGGATTAGACAGTTAGTCTGCCGGTTCAGTTTGCCGTCTCTTTATATGCTAGTGCAAGAGTTTGTTTTATTTGATATAATCTAGTTTATGAGATTAGAAACAAGTTCTTTTTTTGATGCGTTAGCAGGCAATATAAAAAGAGGTAAGTCATTTACTCTCACGGGTTTAACGACTTTTTCACGTTTGCTTTTGCTTAAATATATCAGGCAGTTATCAAATAAAAAAATCCTGTTTATTACCTCAACCGAACAAAGTGCACTCAGATATTCTGCCGATTTGGAAAGATTGTTTGAGCTGGAGGCAAGTACGCTTCCGTATCAAAATATCTCGCCTTATGAAGTTGTTAATACCAACCTTTATGATTATCAAAAGCAAATCAGCACACTTTTTAATAAACCGGAAATAGTTATTGCTCCGGTTAAAACATTATTAGAAAAATTTCCAGATAAAGAGTTTTTTTTAAAAAACTCACTTAACCTGAAAGTCGGTAATAGTATTGACCAGAAAGAGCTTCTGTCAAAACTGATAAAACTTGGTTATAAACGATCTACAATGGTTTCAGATATCGGAGAATTTTCTATAAGGGGTGATATTGCTGATATTTATACATTAGAAGAAAATCCTGTCCGTATTGAGTTTTGGGGTGACGAGATTGTTGATATAAGGTACTTTGACAACGAAACCCAAAGAGCAATAACAGACCCCTCACCCCTAACTACTCTCCCAAAGGAGGCGAGGAGAAATACAAAGCCTTCACAGATTCAGATTTACCCGCTTTACAAGTTTGTTTTACCTGAAGGGGTAAATGAAGGGGTAAATGAAGGGGGAAACAAAGGGGGAAATATAGCAAAAAATTTGCCTCAAAAAACAAAAGAACAAATTGAAAATGAGGGTTATTTTGAGGGGATAAATGTTTATCAATCTTACTTTAATGACAATTTAGTCAGTATTTTTGATTATTTAAACGATTATATTGTTATTTTTGATGAACAGGCAGAAATTACTTCAAAGTACGGATTAATTACCGAAACCTTTGATAATCAATATAATGAAGGACTAAAAACAGAACAGATTTACCCTTTAAAAGAATTAAATCATTATAATTTAGAGGATTTTACCAAACAAATTTCGGCTTTTCAGAAAATCGGCATGAATAATTTTCTGTCCGATGAAAACAACGAAGTTATTGATATTGATTCAAGAAATATTCAGATTTTTGACGCAAATATGGAAGCGGTTGCAGAGTTTATACAGGAACATAAAGGTTATCAAATCACTATTGCTACTGATTTTCATGAAAGAGTAAAAGAGGTTTTGGCTTCTTTTGAAATTTTTAATATCAACTTTATAAAAAATATTACTTCTCAGGGAACAATTATTCCTGAGGCTAAAATACTTTTGATTACAGACAGAGAACTTTTTAATAAAAGGCAAAAAGATATTCCTTCTAACCGCAAAAGACGGTATAAAGAAAAAGCAGAATATATTGAAAATATTAATGATATTAAAGAAGGAGAGTACGTTGTCCACTCCGTTCACGGTGTCGGAATCTATAAAGGGCTTACCAAACAGGAATTTGACGGACAGTTAAAAGATTATTTGACAATAGAGTACGCAAATAATGACAAACTGCATATTCCCGCAGAACAGATAAATATGCTCTGCCGTTACAGGGGCTCAGGACAAGTCAAACCACAGCTTTCAAGAATGGGCGGCTCGGATTGGGAGAGCACAAAAACAAAAGTCAAAAAGGCTGTTGAAACAATTGCTTACGACCTGTTACGCCTATATGCAAGAAGAAAAATGCAGCAGGGAATAGAGTTTGCTCCGGATAGTCCGCTTCAGTTAGAAATGGAAGACACGTTTGAATACATAGAAACCCCTGATCAGCTGAAAGCAATTAATCAAATAAAAGAGGATATGGAAAGTCCAAACCCTATGGACAGACTTGTCTGCGGCGATGTCGGATTCGGTAAAACTGAAGTTGCAATGCGTGCAATGTTTAAAGCGGTTACTTCGCTTAAACAGGTTGCCGTAATTGTTCCGACAACAGTTCTTGCACTTCAGCATTATCAAACTATTAATGACAGATTTAAGCCGTTTGGGATTGATGTAGAGCTTCTTTGTCGATTTAGAAGTACAAAAGAAAGGAATGAAACGCTCAAAAACCTTGCAACAGGGAAATGTGATGTAGTTATAGCAACCCATGCACTACTTCAGGACAAAGTTATTTTTAAGGATTTGGGCTTGCTTGTAATTGACGAGGAGCACAGATTTGGAGTAAGACACAAGGAAAAACTAAAAGAGTTCAGAGAAAATATTGATATTATATCGATGTCAGCAACACCTATTCCGAGAACTTTGTATATGTCTTTGTCAGGCATTAAAGATATTTCTGTTATAAACACTCCGCCTCAAAACCGCTTACCTATTAAGACTTATGTCGGTGAATACAATGAGCAGACTGTTAAAAACGCTATTACAAATGAGCTTGACCGTGACGGACAGGTATTTTATCTCTATAACAGGGTTGAAACAATTGAAGAGTTTAAACTCGAACTTCAAAAACTTGTTCCGCACGCACGAATAGCGGTCGGTCATGGGCAACTGAGTGAAAAACAGCTTGAAGATGTAATTGTAGGTTTTGATAACCACGAAAGTGATATCTTACTTTGTACAACAATTATTGAAAACGGACTTGATATTCCAAACGCCAATACAATAATCATTCACGAATCCGACAAACTCGGTTTAGCACAAATGTACCAACTCAGAGGCCGCGTCGGAAGAAGCGAAAAACAGGCATATTGCTATTGTTTATATAAGAAAAACAAAGAGCTTTCAGAAGAAGCAACCGAAAGGTTAAAGGCAATAAAAGAGTTCACGACACTAGGAAGCGGATACAGAATCGCTATGCGTGACGTTGAGATCAGAGGCGTCGGGAATATCTTGGGAACAAAACAACACGGTCATATGATTAACGTAGGTTTTGATACCTATTGCCAGCTTCTTGAAGAAACCGTAAATGAACTTAAAGGAGAGAAAATAAAAGCTAACAAGCCGACAATTGTTGATATTAATGTTACTGCTTATATTCCTGATGAATGGGTTGGTTCGACAGAACAGAAAATGATAGAATACAAGCGTTTGAGTGACGTTAAAAATGAAACAGAGCTGAATTACATAGTATCTGAATGGAAAGACAGATTCTCACGTATTCCTGACGAAGTTGAAAACCTTATTAAATTAATTAAAATCAGACTTACGGCAACGGATTGCGGAATATCAGTAATCAGAGAAGCCGGAACAGATATCAGAGTTTATACACCATTTACGCCATATGAATGGAATATAATAAAACAGGGACTTCAAAAAGACATCGCTAAAAAATTGAAATTTACCGTAGCGCCAAAAACCTGCACCGAAGGAAAATCTATTATTTTAATAAATAATGAGTATTTAACTTTTGAAGAATTGTTTGATATTTTGACAGGATTATTTTATTACATAAAAGAAACCGCTAATAAATACGGCAACCAGCTTTAAATGTAAAAATATGTAACAATTACCCGAAATCAGCTAAAGATTTTTTTATTTTTGCCGATATGTAAGCTGTAAGATTTAAAATCGTCGTTTTTTGAGAGGTAAATTATGGAACAGGAAAAAACATTACAGCTTGATAAAGATTTAGAAAAAGACATTCAGGAATGCAAAAAAAATGCAGAGTTTATAGAAAAAGTTCTGACAATGCTTGTTAAAGGTTTTGCCCCTGAATACTAACCTTTTGTAGAATATTTTATGCATTATTATTGTATTTAAGCCGGTTTTTAAATATAATGTATGCATGAAACAATTTTACCTGGATAACAGTTCTGATAATCTTTTACTGTTTTTTGCAGGCTGGGGCTGTGATGAATACGAGTTTGAACATTTAACATCTGAATCTGATGTATTAATTTTGTATGATTATACTGATTTAGAGTTAAATTTTGATTTTTCAAAATACAAAGAAATCAATTTGATTGCATTTTCGGCAGGTGTTTTTATCGCTTCTGTTTTTAATTTTGATTTCAAAGTTAATAAAAAAATTGCAATCGACGGAAATCCATATCTTTTTGACGAACATTTCGGGCTGTCTAAAAGTATTCAGGATGCTCTTTATAATGTTACAGAAGAAAATGCAGAAGATTTTGCAAAAAATTACCTTGTTAAAACAGAAGAAGAATACAAAAATTTTCACCCTGCAAGACGAACTCTTGAAAGCTGCAGGTTTGAGTTTGAGTGTTTAAAACAGATATACCGTTCTCAAAAGCAGAGTATTAAAGATATTTATGATTATGCATTAGTCGGCAAAGATGACCCGATATTTAATGTTGAGGCACAGAAAGAGATTTACGGAAATCGCCTTTTTGTTATTGAAAATGCCCGTCACAACCTGTTTTTCAGAATAAAAAGCTATGAGGATTTATTCCGGTTTTGCAAAATATCTGTTTAGTCAAAGCGTTTTTGTCGGATAATTGTGAATATTTATACACAACACTCTTAACAATTTCGGCTTTTTGTTTTATTATATAAAAGTATTGCAAATTATTATTGTAGTGCAGAGAGAATTTTTAAGGAGTAAATATATGAAAAAACTATTGGTATGTCTGGCTGTTTCAACAGTTTTGTTTACAGGCTGTTCATTTATGAATAAAACAGGAATTATTGAAGTTAACGGAAAAGTTATTACACAGGCTGATTTTGACAGAGAATTTGACAAAAATGTTGATAAATCATTCCTGAAATCTTTTGGCGGTGCTAAAAACTTTAAAAAAGAAGAAAACAACCCAATGTATTTGGTATTCAAGGAAAAAGTTACAAATGAACTTATTATCAAATCTCTTTTAGACGCTGAAATCGAAAAAAGAGGAATAGTGGCAACAAAAGAAGATGTTCAGAGCGAAATTAAGAAAGTTATCGACAAAGTTGGTTCAAAAGAAGAGCTGAATAGAATTCTTAAAGAAAGAAAAATCTCTAACGAACAGTTTACGAATGATTTGAAAACTCAAGTCAAAATCAGAAAACTTGTTAACTCAGAAGAAAAAGTGACTGTATCTGATGCTGACGCAAAAGCATATTATGATTCTCATAAAAACGAATTCACTCACGGAGAACAAGTCAGAGCATCACATATTCTTATTGCTGCCAACTTCCTTGATTTGCTTCAGACAATAAAACAAAAAAATCCAAACATAACACCTGCAGAACTTAACGCAGAGATAGAAAAAATTATGGCTTCTCAAAAAACAAAAGCAGAGTCAATTTTGGCAGAAGTTAAGAAAAACCCCGACAACTTTGCTAAAATTGCTCAACAAAAATCAGACGATAAAGGAAGCGCAGCAAGAGGCGGCGAGTTAGGCTTCTTCCCGAGAGAAGCAATGGTAAAAGAATTTGCTGATGCAGCTTTTTCAATGAAGCCTAACACTATAAGTGATTTGGTTCAGACAAACTTCGGATACCACATCATAAAAGTAACCGACAGAATGGAACCGGGAACAATTCCGTTTGCAAAAGTTAAAGAAGACTTAAAATTCTATCTTGAAACACAAAAACAAATTGCTGTTCTCAAAAAAATCACAACAAGGCTGATGAAAGAAGCTGACATTAAATATCTTGACCCGACCTATGATCCGGCAAAACTGGTTGATGTCAAAGTTGAAAATACAGCAGAAACAAAAGAGGCAAAATAAATAGATATTTATAGACGTCCGGCTTTGCAAAAATTTGCAAAGCCGGATTTCTATTATCTAAAAAGTTACGCTTCTTTTTACATTTTTTAAAGATTCATCATTTGGAATTTTAAACCCGAAAATATTTCTTTCGTCCTCATAGCTTTCAACAAAAATTGTTCCGCCATGCGCCTCGACAATTTTTTTGGAAGCATATAATCCAAGTCCTATTCCACTGTGAGTTTTTGAATATGAAATATATCTTGCAAAAATATTTTTGCGTCTGTCAGGAGTCAAATACGGACTTCTGTTTTCAAACATAAAGCAAGTATAATTTTGTTCGTTATAGACTTTTACTTTCAACTCGGTTTTCGGATAAGCATATTTTATACCGTTTGACAAAAGGTTCATTACAACCCGCCTTAATTGAACTATATCACCCCAGACATTTTCTTGGTCTGCATAATTTCCAAGGGTAATTTTTATTCCCTTATCATTTGCCAAATAAACCATCTCATCTGTACATTCAGCTGTTAGGTCAGCTATTGAAACACATTCTGATTTTAAATTTATTGTGCCTTTTTCATTTCTGTACGTTGCAAGAACGGAACACAACATCGCATTCATATATTTGCAGGAATCAAGCAGCATTTCCATAATCTCACGCTGCTCCGGAAGAACTCTTCCGAATTTCCCTTTAAGAATAAGTTCTATCGCTCTTATTTGAGCTATTGTAGGGTTTTTTAAATCATGACTTAGTGATGCTACAAAAGTTTCTCTCTGTTTTTGCAACAAATCATCTTTGTCGGTATCATTTACCGATTTGTCTGTAAATGTATTCATTTCTCCCGTTTTTCTCCTCCTTACACAAAAGTTATGCTATTGCAAAGATATTGAACGGAAAATTAGCCAATTTTCCTATTTTTGAATCTTTATGTAAATTGGATTATAAGTAAGTGTGGGACGATTTGCACAAAAACTGTTATATTCTTTTTTAAAATTTATTAAATCGCGTTTTGTCCAGGTTTCTGACGAAAGAGCATTTACTCCGGTATTTTGAATATGTTTTAAGACCTCCTGGGGAGTTTTGAACGCCATAACCCAGGCTTCTTCATCAATTAACGGATTGTGCTTTTTTAGTTTTTCTTCGTATTCTTTTTTTGAAAAATACGGAAGCGTTTTTCCGGTAACGTAAAATATTTCTCTGAAATTTTCCGTTCCAAATGAAGAAAAAATCAGTGTTCCGCCATTATTAAGTTTTTCTGCCAATTTTTCAACAAAACCTGTTACATCATCAACCCACTGGAGAGCTGCGTTTGAAATTATTAAATCATATTTTTTATTATCCGAAATAATGTATTCTTCAATATCCTCTGAGATAAAATTTATTTGAGGATGTATCGCTTTTATGTACTCTTCGCAGTCAGGCACAATATCAATTGCAGTATATTTTTGAAACGAGATATTACTAACGGCAAGCTCTGTTAATAAACCGGTTCCACAGCCTATTTCTAATACATCAGAACATTCATAGCCAGAAGAAAGCATTTTAATAAGCTTTTCAGCCATTCTTTTTTGAATACGCGCATTTTCATTGTACTCTCTGAGTTTTCTTCCGAAACGTTTTTTTATGAGCTCTTTATTCATAATAAATCGCTCCATTTTTTGTACAGGTTGAATGGCGCATGACCGCTTTCTGTATTAGGTTCTGCTCCCCAGAATGCACACTGGTTTTTTGTTGGTATGATTCTGTCTTTTGAAGATATAATTACTCTGTCATATTTAAAATCCTGATTAGCTTCGTAGTGCGTAAGTGCTTCAAGCTCTGTTTTTTGGTTTTCAAACTCTCTATTTGGGGGATAAATATCATCCGGAATGTCTGAATACATTGATTTTATAAACCGCTCTGCACCTTCAGATGAAAATCCTCTAAGAGTCAAGTCATAAATCTTGTTTGGGATTCCAAACCTGTCATCAACAGGTTTAAGCGTTCCGTTTATTGCAGTTTTTGAAACGTAATCAATATCAAAAAGTGTTGCAATCATTACTCCCATCGACCAGGCAACAAGATATTTTTGCGGGAAAATATTTAATTTATCAAAATCAAAATCCGTTTCAAGCGAATTGTAATCATAAAACATCAAAACATCATAATCTTCGAGTGAAAGGTGATTAACAACGCATTCATCCATACCCCAACCGTTAAAAAATATGATTAGTTTTTGATTATTTTTCTGATTAAGCCATTTATATTTCATAATTATTTATTTTATTTTTTTGGACGTAAAACGCTTATAACCGCATGATTAAGGTCTAAGTATTTTTTTGCAGCATTTTGCAAATCTTCTGAGGTTATGCTTTCACAAGCCGGAATATAGTCTTCTGCCAGTGCTAAATCATCACATACTGTCATATAGTACCCTATTGATTCACCTATGTCAGAAACCGTTTCAACTTCACAAGCAAAACGAGATTTAACCTTTTTCTTAGCTTTATTGAGTTCCCGCTCTGTAATATTTTCTTTGACCTTTTCGATTTCACTTTTTACAAGTTCAATAGCTTTTTCTTTGTACTCAGGGTTGAAATTTGCCTGAATAAAGAAATTACAGCCGTCACGGAAGGTATAATTTTCAGCATCAATAATGTTAAAAATATGTTCTTTACTGTTTTCAATCAGATTCTGAAAAAGTCTTGAGCTTGAACCCTCACCTAAAATAATTGCAAGCATTTCCATTGCTATAACATTTTTTAAATCACTAGCTTCTGCACCTAAAAAACCAAACATCATAAAAGATGAGTTAATATCAGCCTCGTTTTCCACATAAACCTGCTTGCTTACCGGTTCATCGGGTTTGATATTTCTGACAGGAGGTTCAGGTCTTTCACCCCAGTTAAATTCATTAACAATTTTTTCCAGAACTTTTTCCGAATCAAAATCACCTACAACGATCGTCGTTACATTTTTTGGGGAATAAAAAGTTCTGTAATAATCCATGATTTCCTGTTGAAAAACCTGAGATATAATTTCGGGAGTTCCTATAACATCGCGTTTATAGGGGTGAGAAGTGTACATTGCATGATTTGTTGCATTATAAACTTTAGTCCATGGCTGGTCTTTTCTCATTCTTATTTCTTCAATGACAACGTGGCGTTCACGCTTATCGGTAACATTTTTATCATTAACGTCAAAAGGCGCACCCATTTCATAATCAGGAATAACAGGGTCGGTCATCATATCTGCGTGAAGCTCTATTGCAAGATTAAAGTTTTCATCTCCGTCACCCTTTGGGAGCGTAACATAATAAAAAGTATAGTCTTTCCAGGTTGCTGCATTAACAATTGCACCTCTTGATTCAAGAATCTTATCAAATTCACCTGCTTTGTGTTTATGAGTTCCTTTAAACATCAAATGTTCAAGAAAATGTGAAATTCCGTTGTTTTTATCATTTTCATTAATCGAACCCGTTTTAACCCAGGAAGAAACGTTAACCATATCCCCTTCTTTATGTGCCAAAACTATTTTATGTCCGTTTTCACGTTCATATATCTCAACTTCTCTTGTTAAAAACGGATATTTAATTAACTTTTTTATCATAAACAACCTCTTTGCAACTCTTTGTTGTAATAATTATATCACGAAAGCTTAAAAAGGACTTTTCGTACATTTACGAAAAGTCCCCTAACTAAACCCAATAATCTCCTTCCCCAAGAACATGATATGTTCTCCTAAATCTTGTTTATTCTTTTTTGATTGTGATAGTTGTTAAAAATACTATACTGATTTTTTTAGTTGGGTTTAAAAAATGTTTTTTACTTTTTCTCTCAATTTCTTTACTTAATACACGGGTAAAAATAGTTTACCACTCCTCCTTTAAGTTAGTAGCCATCACTCCTTTCTGGTATGCTTATATAGTATGACTTTCATTTTCCTATATCAAGTAAAGAATTTTGAAAAAATTTTTACAATTGACCATGCCCCCTATAATTATTAAAAAAAATCTAAATTTACAAAAATTTACCTTAATAAAAGATAACATGATTATTGACAAAACTTTTTGTTATTACAACCCGCTAAAATATTGATTTTATACCATTTATAAGCCTATTGGTTCAGCAAAAAATCGTTATTATTTTCCCTGTTGCAGTTACCAAACTGACAGCCTAAATTACCCTGCATTTTTATTCCGCTTTGATTTAAAGTTCTGTTAAATGAACGGCTTGTATCCTTTGTTTTTAAAGCATTTGACGGCATGCTGTTTTCGTTCATGGTTAATCCCTGTATGCTTTGATTCTGAAATAAAGACATACCCTGATTCGGAAGTGTGCAGACACTTTCACCATCTCCTATCGAACATAAAGCCCAAGCAGGCATGCCAAAAATAATAATCATAATTAAAATATATTTTTTCATAATACTTACCTCCAGATTACATCCTAAAAAGATTTTCTTTTTTTTCATTACACACCTGGGCTAAGTAAAAGTATTAACTCCATAAAATACTACTCTGCTACAGAGCAGCCATCAAGTATAAAATGAAGGTTTTTTATTACCTGATATTCTTCAGGAAATTCAATATTTTCAATGGTGTCCAAAATAAAATATGTTGAGCCTGAGCCTGACATTATTGATTTTGGCAGTTTTGATTTAATAAACTGAAGTTCTTCATAATCGTCAAAAACAGCATATTCTAAATCATTATATAAAAATTCTTTTATATCTTCTCCCTTTTTAAGAGCTTCAATCATTTTTTCAGTCATAAAATATTTTGGCTTATCTTTTTTTGAAGCATATTTTGTATAAGCTTCTTTTGCTGAAATACCAAGATTTTTAGGCTTAATTAAAGTAACGGGATAAACTCTGTCAGGCAGTTTTTCAACTTTCTCACCGCGCATTGTCGCATGCAGACAACCGCCTTTTAAACATACATTCAAATCCGAACCGAGCGATGCACAAAGAGAATGCATTTTTTCTTCGGATAAAATATTATCAAACAAAATATTTAAACCAAATATTGTTCCTGCCGCGTCCGTACTTCCTCCTGCAAGTCCTGCAGCTATAGGAATATTTTTTTCTATATTAATTTTGATATTATAGTTTTCTAATCCTGCTTCTTTTAAAAACAAATCCGCAGCTTTATACACAAGATTTTTTTCGTTGTATGGAATATCTTTACTATTTCCTGAAAGCATAATTTTTGTTTCTTCGGATTTTTCTACTGAAATATCCAAATAATCATAAAGACTTATTAATTGCATAATGCTGTTTATATTATGAAACCCGTCTTCTCTTCTGTTTACAACCTCTAAAGTAAGATTTAACTTCGCAGGACATTTTATTCTAATACTTTTCATATAAGTATTTTACCATAGAAAAAAGACCGGCTTTTTAAAACCGGTCTTTTTATTATCTTTTATTGGCTTTAGTCACCTGTTACTGCGTATGCTCTGACTACTGTTACCGAACCGTCAACATTCTTTCTGCAAGGTACGTCTTCTTCGTCATCTAAGTCTGCTGCGTATGCTATCGGTGTTCCTGCCATTGGTTTCATCGGATCATCCGGAATCGGATTCATTACCCTTACGTTATCATCACTTGGAGGATTAACCGGTGTTGGTCCGGGTCCCGGGCCGATTAAGTATGTTGTTTTTTCACCCGGTTTTAATGTTGGTTGGTTATTACCGCCCTGACCATCTGTTATTGCGTATGTGATTTTTTCGTCCGGCTTGATTGTTACAACTTTTTCATCTCTGATATTTGTAAAGTTTGTTGTATAATCTCTGCCTTCAAATTCAACTTTCAGGTAATCTGTTTCAGGACCAACATTGATATTGTTAGCGTGAACATTCGGTCCCTGAATATCAATTCTTTTTCTGTATGCTGTTATGTTGATATCTCCTGCATCTGCTCCTGTTAAGACTACGTTTCCTTTTGAACCGATATATACCTGAGAACCTTTTGGAGCTTCAATATTTTTAATGTGACCGCCTGCAATCTGAGTATATGCGTGGCTCTTGATAGTTTTTGGAATGAATGTATAATTTTCCATTAAATCTATTACCTGATCTGCTGTTGTATATGTTTTGCCGTTTGGATCTGTATATTCCTGAAGACCACCGATATAGCCGTTTGATTTGAAGCTGTATTTATTTGCTGTTAAAACTGATTTGTCATCTGTTAATACATTCAGTTTGTCTGATGTGTAATCAATTTCGTCCGCCTTAACATTGATTGTTGTCATAACGTGGCCGTTATTTGCGTGAGCGGTTAATTTTCCGCCAACTTCAAGATTACCGTCTAATAATTTCTTTTCATCAAAATTGTAGTTACCGATATGAATATTGTTTTCTGAATTAATAGTTACATCTCCTTCAACCTTATTTTTACCGATTACGTGAGCGAAGTGTTTGTAACCGTATGGATTTTCTGATTCGGCAATTGTTTTAAGGTTCATGTCTTTGCCAACTCTGACATTACCTACTTCAAGGAAGCCGCCTCCGTTTGTCATATTTAAATTACCACCGACTTTTGTATTTCTTGCATACATTAATGTGCCGTTTGCTTTTGCATTAACATCACCTTTTACATTCAGAATCTCGCCGTTATCGACATAATTCATAGAAACGCTTCCGTTTGAGTTAATATTTAAATCACCATTATATTGACCGCCTGTTACGGTTTTTACAATACCTCTGTCAGAAGTAATATAAACATCACCGTCAACCTGAACTGCTTCTAATCTCATTGACTGTGTTTCTGTATATTTTTTACCGCCGCAGCTGTCACCACAACATCCGGTTCCGCATCCGTTAGGTTCTGTTATAAAGTAATCCTGACCGTTTGTTGTTGTAAATTTAACATCACCTTTTCCGTTTTTAACATTGAATGCTGATTTAACTACATTCATTGTGGGAGCTACAAAGTTTAAATCACCGCCAACTTTAAAGTCGGAGTTTTTAACTGTTATTACATAATCCTGACCGTTCGGGGTAAACGCTCTTGTTGCAGAAGGATCATAAGTAACTACACCCTGTGCGTTCATTGCAGCACCCTGTGCGGTAATCATTGCATCACCTGCTGTTGTAAATTTTGCACCATCGAATAAAACACCGTTCGGGTTAGAGATAATCAAATTACTGATACCCTGATTTGCGTTAATCTGACCGTAAATTTTTGACATATTTTGATTAACTGTATTAAGAACTGTAATACCGTTTACACCACTCTGAGCATTAAAGTTCAAACTTTCATTTCCGTTTACGTTTAAAGTATTCCAGTTAACATGAGAGTTACCTTTAAACTCTAACGTTGCACTGTTTGTACCTTTTGTTAAACCTGTAAAGTTACTGTCTGTGGTATTAATTACCGCACCGCCGTTTCCGACTCCAAGACCTGTATCAATTGCTGCAGGTACCTGCATAATTGCAAACATTGTTGTTAATACAAGCGCTGAAACTTTCTTCTTAATGTTTTTCATATTAATTTCCTCTTTCCTGTTCTCCTATATCATGTAAAAGTATTTTTTAATCCGGAAATTGCCTTTTATGTAACAAATTGTTAAGATTTTACTAATATGGAAAACCAAGTTAAATCAATGAATTAGCAAAAAAATTTTTTTTCGTATATTATACATGTTAGTAAATATTAACTGAGTAATTAAGGTAAAAGATTTTGGTTAAAAATATAAATACAGATAATAAAAAGAATACTGAAATAAAAATAAAAGCTCCAATTGTTGAAGCTCTTAAAACAGCATATGAAAATCCGACGTATCAATTTCATATACCCGGACATACAAAAGGTAAAGCTATTTTTAAAGATTTCAGAAATTTAATCGGCACAAAGGCTTTAAGCCTTGATACAACAGATGAGTTTGACAATCTTGGAACACTTCATCCTGCAACCGGTCCTATTAAAGAGGCCCAGGAGCTTGCGGCAGAAGCTTTTGGTTCAAGAAAGACATTTTTCCTTTTAAACGGTTCAACAGCCGGTAATCTTGCTGTTGCAATGGCATTAACAAAAAAAGGACAAAAAGTTATTGTTAACAGAAATTGTCACCGCTCGATTTTAACAGGTCTTATTATTTCCGGTGCAGAACCAGTCTGGGTTTGCCCAAACAGAATAGATGACTGGTCTATTTGGGGAAATATTGAAGCATGGCAAATAGAAGAATTATTGGAAAAAGACAGAGATATTTCTATGGTATGGGTTACAAACCCCACTTATGAAGGAGTTGTATCTGATATTAAATCAATAAGTGCAGTATGTAAAAAATATAATGTTCCGCTTATTGTAGATGAGGCTCACGGCTGTTTATGGAATTTTAATAAACACCTTCCGGAAACAGCATTAAAACTCGGTGCAGATATTGTTGTTCACTCACTTCACAAAACAGGAGGAAGCATGAGCCAAACTTCCATGCTTCATATATCAAAAGATTCCTGCGTTAATGAAAAAGATATTGAAAAAGCTTTAAAACTCTTGCATACAACAAGTCCTTCACTTATTCTTCTTGCAAGCCTTGATGCTGCAAGAGCAAATTTGCAATCACCTGCTGGTCTTAAACAAATTGACAAGGCAGTTTCAAATGCTAAATACTTAAGAAAACGTCTTGATAATATTCCTAATCTTCATCAATTAAAAGCAGATTTTGGATACAAAACAGATGTTACAAAGGTATTTATAAAAATTGACGGACTTTCAGGCAAAAGACTTGAATCTATTTTAGAAATAGATTTTGGAATAGAAGTTGAGTCTGCTTCCGATGTCGGAGTTTTAATACTCTGTAACCTCGGAAATAAACGTTCTGATTTTAAATATCTTGCAGATGCGCTTGAAAAAATTGCATCAGAAAATCATAAAGATATTTATTATCTTGAAAAACGCAAACATATGCCTATGTTGGAACCTCAAATTATAATGAGTTTAAGAGAGGCTTATTATTCCGAAAAAGAAACAGTAAAAAAAGAAGACGCAATCGGAAGAATATCAGCAGAAGTTGTTGCAGAATGTCCTCCGGGTATTTCTATTTTACTTCCGGGCGAACTTATTACGGAAGAGCATTTGCCATATCTTAATGATTATGACGTTTTAGATGTTGTTGTTTCAAAATAAGGATATTAAAAATGAAAACTGTATCAACGTTTCAGAGATTAAAAGACAGCGGTGAAAAAATAGCATTGCTTACCGCTTATGATTATTCAACCGCACAGGTTCTAGATAAGGCTGAAATTGACGGAATACTCGTCGGTGATTCTCTGGCAATGGTAGTTTTAGGTCATGAAAATACTTATAATATTACAATTGATGAAATGCTGATATTTGTACGTGCAGTTTCAAGAGGTGCAAAAAACTCGTTTATAATTGGTGATATGCCGTTTATGAGCTACAATTTATCCGTTGCACAAGGACTTGAAAATGCAGGAAAAATGATTAAAGCAGGAGCTAATGCAGTTAAACTTGAAGGATGTAATGACCACATAATAAGTCTTATAAAAAGATGCACAGAAACAGGTATTCCTGTTTTGGGACATCTTGGTTTTACTCCGCAACTTATGAATACTTTAGGCGGACATAAAATTCAGGGTAAAACATCGGATAAAATAGAAGCTATTTTAGAGAGTGCAAAAAAACTTGAAGAAGCGGGTTGTTTTGGTGTTGTACTTGAACTTATGCCGTCAGAAAGTGCAAAATATATTACCGAAAACTTAAAAATTCCTACAATCGGAATAGGAGCAGGTGCAAATTGTTCCGGTCAGATTGTTGTTATTGATGATATTTTAGGTAAATTTACAGATTTTACTCCAAAGTTTGTTAAAAAATACGCAAATCTTCATGATGAAATAATGAACGGTGTATTAAACTACAAACAGGAAGTTAAAGATATAATATTCCCTTCTGAAAAAGAATCTTTTGAACTTAATCAGGAAGAAAAAGAAAAGCTTATTAAGTAAAGATTTGTGATATAATTTACTTGTAATAAGAGGGATTTATAATGTTATATCACACAATAAAAGAAGTTAGAGAAGAAATTGCAAAGTGGAGAAAAGAAGGTTTGACTGTCGGACTTGTTCCTACGATGGGCGCGCTTCACGACGGGCATTTAAGCCTTATTAAAAAAGCTAAAGAAACCTGTGACAAGGTCGTTGTATCAGATTTTGTAAACCCTATTCAATTCGGACCTTCTGAGGATTTTGATAAATACCCCAGAACACTGAATGCTGACATGGATTTATGTAATAAAGAAGGTGTTGATATAGTATTTGCACCGTCAGCTGATGAAATGTACGGGGAAGGTCAAAGATTATCTAATGACACTCTCACTTATGTTTGTCCGCCATTTTTCTACGTAAATACATTATGTGGAAAATCAAGAACAGGACATTTTGACGGTGTTTGTACAGTTGTTCTTAAATTATTTAATATTGTTCAGCCTGATTGTGCATTCTTTGGTCAAAAAGATGCACAGCAGGTTATTATTATAAAAAAAATGGTTAAAGATTTGAACGTACCTATTCAGATTATTCAATGCCCAATAGTAAGAGAAGAATCAGGACTTGCTCTGAGTTCAAGAAATAAATATCTTTCCGAACAAGGAAAAAAAGATGCACTTGTTCTAAGTAAAATACTGAATAATATTAAATCATGTTATGAAAAAGGTATAAAAGATACTGAAGCTTTAAAAGAAACTGCTTATGAATTTTTAACCGATAAGCATGATATGGAATATTTGGAAATAGTTGACAGAGATAGTTTGGAAAATAAAACAAAAGCAGATGATAACTCGATAGCTCTTATTGCATGCAGAGTTGAAAATGTAAGACTTATTGATAATATTTATCTTAAATAATTTGGGGTTTATATATGCATAAATTAGTTTTATGGTTTTTTGAAAATCTTAATAATATAGGACAAACTTTGAGTTTAATTTGTTCTTTTTTTATAATGACAACTCTTTTTTATTGGCTAGAAATTCTAACAAAATCCCAGTGGAATTGGCTTAATTTAATAAAACCTGTATTAGATGTTATTCTTGATTTTTCAAACAGTATTTTTCCTTTTTCAATAACTGCATTTGGAACAGTTTTTGATGCTAAATTTATAACTGCAATTGTAGTACTGATGTGCTTAATGCTTATTATCAGATTTTCAGTTGAGGGAATAAATAATCTTAAATACATGTATGATGATATGCACAACGTACATAAAAAAAATATTGAAAAAAATTTTAATAAACAAATGACTAATAAAGTTGTTTCTTCAGAAATAAAAATATCAAAATATAAAGTTTTAATCAGCACAAAAATTAAAAATAAATTTGACCATGAAGAAATTAGAATAAAAGTCGATATAAATGAAGAAAATAATAAATTGAATAATTTTTTATTTCAAAAAACAGGAATAAAATATGAAATATTAAATAACGGTTTTTTGTATAATTTTGATAATTTTAACCAAATAGATGATATTTTGGATATTTTATTCAAATTATTAGACTCTTCTTCAAAAATTGATTATGCAATATGTATTCAATCGGGTGATAATGAAACAAACTTAAATAAACTTGCTGAGTTAAAGTATTATAACAAAATAATATTCTGTGCGGATACTTTATTAAGATATAAATGTAATAAATCTCACAGATACGGAACTCAAAATATCGGAATATTCCAACAGAGTGACGGAAATACAATAGAAGTACATGAATTTCATAAAATATTGTAGTATAATGGGGTAAATATTTTAGGGTAAATATTTAAGAGTAAATTATAGGGGATTTATTTATGAGATATGATGCAGGTGAAGTGATTACTGCAATGGTAACACCATTTAATGAAAAAAGAGAAATTGATTACGATAAAGTGGAAGAATTGGCAAGTTATCTTATAAATAACGGTTCTGACGCTGTTTTGGTAACAGGAACTACAGGAGAGGCACCTACTTTAAGTTATGATGAAGAACAAGAAATTCTTTCAAGTGCAAAAAGAGCTGTTTCAGGTAAAGGTAAAGTAATAATGGGTACCGGTTCAAATTCTACTGAAACTGCTGTTAAAACTGCAAAAAGAGCTGAAAAAGAAGGTGCAGATGCTATTTTAACAGTTGTTCCTTACTATAATAAACCATCACAAGCAGGTATGATTGAACATTTTTCTGCAGTTGCGGAAGCTACAGAACTTCCTGTTATACTCTATAATATTCCATCAAGAACAGGTGTTAATATGTCGGTTGAAACTGTTAAAACTCTTGCAAGAAAATATAAAAATATTGTTGCACTCAAACAGAGTTTTGGTGATATGGATACAATTACAGAACTCAAAATGAGTTGTCCTGCTGATTTTGCTATTTATTCAGGGGATGACAGTTTAACACTTCCTATGTTATCACTTGGTGCGCATGGTGTAATATCAGTTGCTTCTCACCTGTTCGGAAAAGAAATTAAATCAATGATAAGAAATTTTAAAACAGGTGATGTTTCAACAGCCGGTAATATGCACAGAAAACTTTATCCTATATTTAAAAAATTATTTATGGCTCCAAATCCGGTTCCGGTTAAAGCTGCACTTGCATATAAAGAAATTATACAGGAATACGTTCGCAGACCTCTGGTTGAACTTACAAAAACAGAAAAAGCTGATTTGTTCTTTACACTGGATTCTATTTAATAAAATAATTTAGATTAGTATTCTTTATTTAAACGTATAAATATTACTCTTACTTGATTTTATTTATACTATTTAAGCCTGTTTTGTAATGTTTTAATATTATTTTGAATAATATTATTTTCGGAGGTTTTTATGAATATTAAAATATTACTTGTAGAAGACCAGAAATTAATGAGAATAGGTATAAAATCATTATTTAGCGACTATCCTGAAATGGAAATTATAGGAGAAGCTCAAAACGGGAAAGAAGCAGTTGAAAAAGCAAAACTTATAAAACCTGATATTGTTCTTATGGATATTGGTTTACATGATATATCAGGAATAGAAGCAACAAAACAAATTTTGGAAGTAAATAATAATATAAAAGTAATTATTTTAACATCACACATAAACGAAGAAGAACTGAATGCTTCACTTATTGCAGGAGCTAACGCTTATGTTATAAAAGATATAAGTACTGATTTTTTAATGAGTGTAATAAAAATGGTAAAAAAAGGTGCTATGTGGATAGACCCTCATGTTGTTCCGTTTATAAGAGAGAAAAATAACGGTATAATACCTTCAAGACAGGTTTCAAGGAGTGTTTTCAGACAAAATCATTCCAATCTTACACAAAGGGAATATGAAGTATTAAAACTTGTTGTTGATGGGCAGTCAAACAGTCAGATTGCAAAAACTCTGACTATAAGTGAACATACTGCAAAAGCACATGTTTGTAATATTATACAGAAACTTGTTGTGGATGACAGAACTCAGGCAGCAGTAAAAGCATTGAAAGAAGGATTAGTTTAAATTATCAGTTTATATTTATATTTTTTTTCAATTCAAATAATATTAATATAATATAATAATAATAAAAAATAATAACAATAATAATAAACTAAAAAAAACAGTTTAAAAGTCATTAAAACATATAAAAATATTAGATTACAGGAGTTTAAAAAACTGTTCAAAACCGGTATAAAACATTATAGTTTTGAACAGTTTTAAACAAAAAAAATAATAAAAATTATTATCAAATAAAATTTAGTAAAAATATGTTCAAAACATCAAAACTTTTAAACTGTTTTTCTACAAAGTTTTCTACAATAAATCTACTTTAATAAAAAAACTTCGTTTTTATTTTTATTTATAGTATAATCACTTTGTACTTTTATGAGGATTTATAAATGAAGGTAACCGTAAAAGTGCCCGCTACATCAGCTAACCTGGGCCCCGGGTTTGATTGTTTGGGTTTGGCACTTCCTATATATAATACTATTACAATTGAAGAAACTGTTTTACCCGGAACAGGTATAGAAATTAATCTTATGTCAGACAATGAAATAAATGATGAGATGATTTTTAATAATGTTCCGAGAGATGAAAACAGTATTGTATATAAAGCTGTTGAGATGTTATATAACTCAATAGGTCAGGAACCTTCAGAGCTTAAGATAAATATTAATTCACAAATACCGATAACAAGAGGTCTTGGGAGTTCCGCATCAGTAGTTGTAGGCGCACTTCTTGCTGCAAATAAACTTTTGGGTTCACCTGCGGATACGGCTGCACTTCTTTCAATAGCAACAGAGATTGAAGGTCATCCTGATAATGTTGCTCCCGCAATATTAGGCGGTTTTGTTTTTTCTTCTCAGGAACGGAGCGGTTTGATTCTTACAGAGAAACTTAATTGGCCTGAAAATTGGGATATAACTGTTTGTATTCCTGATTTTGAACTTTCTACAAATATTGCACGTTCCGTATTACCTGAAACAGTACCTATGCAGGATGCTGTTTATAATGCAAAACATCTCGCTATGTTTATTCAGGCAATTAATACAAATAATGCAAAATTAATGAAAAAAGCACTTCATGACAGATTGCATCAACCTTACAGAGAAAAATTAATTCCTGGTATGAGTGAAATAATGGAAGTATTTAAAAATGAAGATAATGTAATAGGTTCAGTTCTTTCAGGAGCAGGTCCTTCTATTTTGGTTATTTCACAAAAATATGATTTGGATAAAATTAAATCAACAGTAAAAGATATTTGGGAAAGTTTTAGTATAAAATCAGACATCCGTACTTTAAAAATTGAAACTAATGGTGCTGAAATAATAGAAGAATAATTATATAATTTACCCCGAATGTATGATGTACTCTTTTTCTTACCATAAAAAGACTACTCTTTTTGTGTTAAATTTTTGGGATGCCTTGACTAAGTCTGAAATAAAGATTAAATGTACATTTACCCCTAACCCTAGACCATGTGGTCTATATCATTATATCTACCCTAAATACAGTAAAATCAACCATTCTATTGATGAAAATATCCTCTATATATAGGTAATATAAATAGTGGAGAGAGGAATATTTAAAAACAATTTAATAATATAGGGGAGTCAATGTAATTCCACAGAGTTGTGAAGAACATCTCCGGTTATTAAAAAAGGGGGAGAGAAGAGAGTATGAGACATGAGTTTAAGAAAAAATCAAGAGTTTTGTTAATTGATGACAACTATGATCACCTTAACGGTATCAGAGAACTTTTGAATTTGGAAGGAACTTTTGATGTTGTAGGGATAGCTACAAACGTTTCTTTAGGGTTAAATTTAATTAAAAAGTATCAGCCGGATATTGTTTTACTTGATATGAATATGCCTGAAAAAGACGGTTTGCAGGGTATAATTGAAATATCTAAATTAGGTTTGAATACTAAGATTTTGGCACTTTCAGGTTATGATGATGCTGATTTGATTTTCAGAGCTATGAAAATCGGTGCCAGAGGTTATGTTCTTAAAACCATGGCATCAGCTCAGTTAATTTATGCTATTGAGGAAGTATTAAACGGTAAAATTTATTTACCGCTTGCATTATCTTCAAGATTCTTTGAATATTTCCAACAATCATTCAGAGAAGAAACAGAAAGAAAAGAAGCATCTTATGATGAAGAAAATCTGCTTGATGCACTTACTCCGCGTGAAGAAGAAGTATTGCAGCTTCTTACACAAGGTGTTACTTATAAAGGTGTTGCAGGAAAATTATTTATTTCTGAAACAACAGTTAAAACTCACGTAAATAATATTTTCCAAAAACTTCAGGTATCAGACAGAACACAAGCAGTTTTATATGCAATTAACAACGGCTTCTTAACAAAAAATAAAATAGCTGTATAGGGATAGGTGTAAGTCTAATTTAAAAGGAATTAAAATGAAGAAAATAGTAAGACAGCAAAATTATCTGAAAGAACTTATAGAATCTCAGGGAAACCAGATTTTATCAAAATCTGCTCTCAGATGTATAATGAGAGCTGTCTTAGAGCCTTTGGTTAATGAACCTGAAGAAGGAGTTGTTCTTCACAGAATTGAGAACAAATCAGGTATCGTCGGACTTATCAAAAGGATTGAGTTTTCTTCAGTTCCTTCTTATGATTTTACTGATGAAGGCGGACACTTAAAAGAAAAAGTCTGGGCAAATACTGAATTTCTTTGTGTTTTAACTCACAGATTTGTTGCAATAATTATCTGGGATAACAAAACAGAAAACAAAAATTTTGTAAGATATTATTCAATCTACAATTCACGCTTACAAAATGAAGCACTTGATATTATTGACAGAAATACCGATATTGATATCAAAGATTTTCAGGAAAGATTTAAACCTGACAGACGTGACAACCCGCTTTTAAACTCTTCAATAAGAAAAATAGTTGAAAATCTTGACGAAGCAACAAAAGATGCAGTTTTAGGTTTTGCTCAAATTCAGTCTGAAAAAGAAGAGGAAGAAGTTAACCAAAATACAAGAGCTGTTGCACACGAAATAAGAAATCAGCTTTCTATTTGCGATTTATACACTGAAATCATAAAGAAAACATGTGCAAAACAGGGAATAAATGAAGAAAATATAATAAATGCACTAAAAAATATGACCCGTGCTTTAAAAATAGCAGAAAATTCTCTTATTGCGCTTAAATCAACAGAAAAGGCAGTTATTAAACCGGTAAAACTGAAAGATTTGATAGAATCTGCACAGGATTTGACGAAAGTATATTTCGAAGGTAAAAATATTGAATATACGATAGAAAATAATATCGATACAAAAATACCTGTTGATGAAAACAAATTTACGGCAGCGATAATTAATCTTGTAAAAAACGCAACAGAAGCATTTAATAAAGAAGGTAATGAACTTGAGGTGGTAAGTAACGGTGAAAAACCGTATGTAAAAATTAAAACGGAAGAGAAAGATGATTTTGCGGTAATCAGAATATCAAATAATGCCGGTAAAATAGAAAATCCGGAAAATATATTTAAACAAGGTTATACCACAAAATCAACAGGCTCCGGACTTGGGTTAATGATTTGTAAAAAATCAATAGAGGAAGTGTATGGCAAACTTGAACTTGAAAAAAATACAGATGAAGAAGTTGAATTTGTCATAACAATAGGTAAGGTTAATTAAAAAATGGATTTAATTACAAACAGAACAATTGAGATTACTCATCTTGCAATGAACGGTCTTATGGACAGACAGCATGCCATTGCAAGTAATATTGCGAACGTAAATACTCCAGGATATCAAAGGAAGGAAGTTTCATTTGAAAGCCAGCTTGCAGAAATTCAGGAAAAAGAAGACTTGAAAGATTATATTAAAGGGCTTAACAGCGTAGAGTATAAACCTCCTGTACTTGATGTTTTCACAGGTGATGTCCATAAATACCGTATTCCTACACTTCAGGAAAAAGCTTATCTTCAGTCTAATGTATATGAACAGTTCAGACCTCAGTTAGTAACAGATATATACAGCGGAACAGATAATCACGGAAACAATGTTGAACTTGAACGTGAAATGATGGATTTGTCAAAAACAGGTACAAAATATATGGTACTATCAAACCTTGAAAGACGTGAGTTCTCAAATCTGAACGACGTCATCAGAGGACAGTAGGAGGGTAGAAAATGAGTTTTAATATATTTGATATTGCAGGTTCAGGTATGACTGCCCAAAGAGTAAAAATGGATACGATTGCAAGTAATATTGCAAACGTAAACACAACTCGCCGTCCTGACGGTTCAAAAGGCGTTTACATAAAAAAAGATGTTACATTCAGAACAATATATGAAGATCAGCTTAACAGAGGTTTTTCAAATTTCCAGAGCAACAGCCCTGATGCAAAATTTGACCCGAGAACAGGCGCACTTCATATTAACGCAAATGTTGCTCTTAACAACGGTATGCTGACTGGCGGTGTTGAAGTTGATGAGATATATGATTCAGAAAACGGTGTAAAAACTGTTTATGACCCATCTCACCCTGATGCTGATGAAGACGGTTATGTAGATTTACCGAATATAAATATTGTAGAAGAAATGGTAGGTATGATATCAGCGTCTAAAGCATATCAGGCAAACGCAACTGTTGCAGAAAACGTTAAGACAATGATGCAAAGCGCAATGAATATTTAGGAGCAAGGGGTAAATATAATTTAGTCTTATGCTGAAGAAAAACAGACAGTATAATAATAAGAGGTAAGTAATGGATTTTTCAACATCAATATCAACAACATTTGACAGAACATTCAAATTCGATGCCGTAGAAAATTATAACCAGTTTTTAAAAAATAATGCATCTTTTGAAATGGATACATCAACTGATTTTGAAAAAGCACTTAACAGTGCCTCAAAAAGAGTTGCAATGAATGATAAAAATGAACCAACCGGTCTTGGTAATTTTGCCGATAAAATAGGTACGGTGTTTTCTGACAGCTTAAATGCAGTTAATAATTCAAAATTTGAGGCAGAAAGACTTCAGGAAGATTTGGCAATGGGTGGTCCTACAAATATTCATGATGCTATGATAGCAGCAGAAAAAGCATCTTTGAGTATGCAAATGGCAGTTCAGGTCAGAAACCGTATTCTTGCTGCTTACACTGAAATATCAAACATGGCTATTTAAAATACTTAATGTTAAACATATAAAAAAGGGATGCAAATCTTCGCATCCCTTTTTTATTAACTATCATAAAAACTTAAGCTACTGCAGGACTTGTTGAGTTCTTTTTATCTTCCCAAATATCAATAAGTACTGAGCAGAAGAATATGCTTGAATAAGTACCGATTGCGATACCGAGTATCATAGCAAGTACAAAATCTCTTGTTGTAACTCCGCCGAGGAAGTACAGTGCAAACAAAGTTATCAAAGTTGATAATGATGTATTAATACTTCTTGTAAGAGTTTGGTTAATACTTGCATTCATTATTTCGCTGAATGACATTTTCTTGCCGTAATATTTAAGGTTTTCACGAACACGATCAAATACAACGATTGTATCGTGAACAGAAGCACCGATTACGGTAAGGACTGCCGTTACAAATAAAGCATCTACCTGAACATTAAAGAACAAGCCCAGTATTGAGAACACACCGATTACAAAAAGTGAATCGTGAACCAAACCAAGTATTGCAGCAAGTGCATAATTGAACTGGAACTGGAATGTCAGATATGCGATAATACCCAGAAGCGCTAAAGATAAAGCGATTAAAGAATTTTTGAACAATTCTTTACCCAGTGTAGGTCCTACTGATGTAACAGAAACAAGTTCTGAGTCTGCAAAATCTTTGTTTACTATTGATGTAATTTTATCCTGGTCAGAAGAGCCTTCCTCGATAAACTTTGTTCTTATAGAAAGAATTGATTTTAAATTTGAATCAGCCTGATCGTTAACATGTATAACCTGCAGGTAAGGATTTTCAATACCGTTCTTCTCAAGACCGGCTCTTACTGCTGCCATTTTTTCATTTGTAATATCTTCTTTAACGCCATACTGAATAGTTGTACCGCCTGTATAATCAATACCAACCTTCAAAGGTGCGTGCGTAGGATATGTTATTGATGAATAAATCATCGCTATAATTCCCGGTGTCAATAAACAAGCTGACAGAGCGAGAAATATAAATCTGTTTTTTACTATATCTAATTTTAATTTCATTTCTCTTTACCCCTTCCCTAGTCCAGAATACCAAATTTAGCTTTTTCACGTTTAGTTTCAACAACTTGGTATTCCTGGTCAATCTCATCCTGGGTTAAACCGAATAACCATGGTTTTTCTAACTTACCTGTACCAAATATAAGGTGCATAAAGTTTCTTGTAATAGTAATTGCACTAAACATAGAAACAATAACACCGATTGCAAGAGTTAATGCAAAACCCTTAACAATACTTGTTCCAAGACAGTAGAGGATTGCACATGTAATAATAGTTGTCATATTTGAGTCAAAAATACTTGTGAATGCTCTGTCAAAACCTGAGTTAATAGCAGTAAAGAGTGTTCTTCCGGCTCTTAACTCTTCTTTTGTTCTTTCAAAAATAAGGATGTTAGCGTCAACAGCCATACCTATTGAAAGAATGAACCCTGCAATACCTGCCAACGTAAGTGTAACAGGAACTGCTTTAAATATTGCAAATAGGAATAAACCATATAAGCAAAGGGCAACGTCTGCTATGATACCGGGAGCTCTGTAATATAAAATCATAAATAACATTACTAGTCCAAGACCGATAGCACCCGCAACTTTTGATTTGGCAATTGAATCAGCACCGAGAGTAGGTCCTACGGTATTTTCTTCAATAATTTTAGCCGGAACAGGAAGTGCACCTGCGTTTAACAAATCAGCCATTTGTTTAGCTTCCTGAGGGCTGAAACCGTCATTTCCTCCGGAAATCTGAGCATTACCGCTTGTGATAGGTTCTCTTATTACCGGAGCTGACTGTAAATCTCCGTTAAAGAAAATTGCCATCGGTTGACCTACAAGTCTTTTTGTAAGGTCACCGAATAATTTAGTGCCTTCCATGTCAAACTCTAAGTCAACAACAAACTGACCCGTCTGACCACTTGTTTTGAACTCAGCTTTATTAAGCTGTTTACCAGTTAAACCTGTTGATTTCCAGCCGATTATTTCGCCGGAACCGTCTCTTACAGGTTCTTTGAATTCAAGCTCTGCTGTTTCACCCAAATAGGCTTTTGCCTGGTTCAAGTCTGAAACATCAGGGATTTCAACAACAAGTCTTCTGTCGCCTGCTCTTTGAACTACTGTTTCTGCAACACCGAGTTTATTAACACGATTTTCTATTGCAAACTGCAAACTTGACATCATATCAGGTGTTACTTCTGCATTGTTTATCGGTTGTGCTTCAAGAACCAGTCTTGAACCGCCGACAAGGTCTAAACCAAGTTTTGTAGGTTTTGTGCAGATTACTACAATTGATGTGATAGCAAGTGCAACGATTACCCAAAACAAAATGAGTTTATTCTTCATCTGTTTTACTCCTTTTTATCCTATATTTTTATTGTAAATCAAACAAAATGAATGTGAATAGGCTATAAGGCATTAGGGTATCAGGCAAAATAAAATAAAGCTATATATTTCTTTTTAATGAATCCTGTAAATCAACAATTTTTATATGGTTTTCAAGCATTGCCTGATTTCTGCCCTCATAGGCGTATTCATAATCATCATTATTATCTATTGCAAGGTTAAAATATTCAATTGCTTCATCAAGCTTGTCCTGAATATAATACAAAACACCAAGCAGGGTATATTCAACTTCTTTTTTGTCGGAATATCTCAAAGCTTTTTTAAAATATTTTTCAGCCACACTAAATTTACCACTAAACTGATTTATACAACCAAGTCCTCTTAAAACAACAGCTCTTTTTTTGTCAATTAAGTATGCTTCAATTAAAGAACGTCTTCCTGCTTCATAATCATATTTTTCATATTCAGCACGGGCTTTGATAATCAGTTTAAGTAACAGCATCTTACTATTAATTCTTCTGATATGTTCTGTTATTTCGTTTAGAGTATCAAATTTATCTGACAATTCTACACCGTATGCATTTTTTCAAAAATACCCTTTTTTTGAACCCAAACTTCTACTTCCATTTTATTACCTTCTTCGGTTAGTGCGTTTTTGAGTTCTTTAAAATTCAGCTCGGATTTTTCAATGTCGCAAAGCATAAACATTACAAAATGTCCCTGCATAAGAGTTTGTTTAATATCTTCTATATTAACCTTATATTTTGCCAAAACATTTGCAATATTAGCTACAATACCAACTTTATCTGTTCCCGAAACGGTTATTATAATTTTGTTATCATCCATTGATTTTTTCTCCTAACAAAAGGAAAGTCTTGCAAAGTGTGCAAGACTCAAAAATATACATTTACCCCACTTACTTTATACCACATGTTTAGCATGCCTGTCAAGTATCTGAATTATTAAAAATCAGATACTTATTTAAAGTAAGATTATTAAAAATATAAATTAGTCTATAATTTGCGGCATATCGACATTCGGTGCACCGATTGTACGTACAAGTTCAAGAACCGCTGCTTTCATCTGACATTTTTGAGCTGTAGCGCTAAAAAAGTCACTGTAAAAGCATCCATCACAAACACAACCTCTTTTATAACATTCTAATGCTGTCGGAGTCCACCGTTTTACGGCAATCGCTCTTCCCATATCACGACTCTTAAACACTTATATCCTCCAAAAATTATTTTCTGATAATTGTCAACTAATCTAAAAATTAAGAACTATTCCCCAAATGCTCTCAATCCATATTTCAATTATATAAGTTGAGAACTCATTTACAACCCACTGATATGTATTTGTTAAGTTTTTTTAAATTGTGCTTAATTACTTGTTTTTATTGAGTTTTGCTTTTTTTAATTTTGAAAGAATATTGATATTAAATGCTTTTAGCGATTTTATCCATGAAAAACCATGTCATAAGCATGTTTTACATGTTCGTTAAAAAGTTAAGTTTTGTAACGAAGTAGGGATGTAAAAATTATTCGTAAAAGTTAAGTTATGTAACAAACATGTCAATTCATGTAATTTTACTGACTTTATATAAGTAAGGGATATTTGAGAAATGACAAATTATTTTAGCTTTAATAACATGTTCTCTTTTGGTATGAACAACTGGTTCATGCCTAATTGGTCATTTCCGAACTATTTTCAGCCATTTCAAATGCCGTTTTTTAATATTTTTGATAATTTTTACAATACATTCAATTTTTCTTATAATCCCTTTGTATTTCAAATGCAGCAGCCGTTATTTACTTTTAATTATGATTATTTCTCAGATACTCTGAAACCTGGCAAGAGTACTGTAAAGGCTGAAAATGTTGATACTTTTACACGCAGTAAAAGTATTGATTATTCAAAGGATACTTTAAAGCTCGATGATTATAATGCATTTAAAGGTAAAAAGCTTGCAAATATTGCAATGAATAATTCTGTTGGCTGGACGGGATACTGTGCAGCATATGTAAAAAGTGATATTCAAGAAGCTGGTCTGGGTTCATATAAGGGCGGCCATGCATATCAAATGCCGAAGATTCTTAGAAATAATACAAACTTTAAAGAAATATCCCCTGAAAATGTTGATGTTAGCAAACTGCCGGCAGGTTGTGTTCTGGTGTATGACAAAGGAGCTGAAGGTTACAGCAAAGATTACGGGCACACTGAAATAACCACAGGTGACGGGCGTGCCGTATCTGACGGTATAACCAAAAATTTGCATAAAAAACCAAGCTCAATATTTATACCTGTGTAATAAACAGGCGAGTACCCGTTTGCTGTGTCTTTGATTTTGCTTTACACTACGCAGTCGCTCACTATATTATGCTATTGCATAACTAATGTTCGCTTTGCTTCGTGTTACTTCTGGTCTCCGCTAGCGCTTCGCCCTAAGCAAAATCCGCTAGTCTTCTCTTGCGCCGCCATTAATTGTATTAAGGCGTTTTACAGGGTCTGTAATATGTGTAATTCTTAAACCAAAGTTATCTTCGATAACAACTACTTCGCCAAATGCAATAAGTTTTCCGTTGGCATAAAGTTCAACAGGTTCACCTGCAGCTTTATTCAATGATACGATTGAACCTTTGGTAAGTTCCAAAACTTTTTTAATCGGAAGTTCAGCTTTTCCAAGTTCTACTGAAAGCTGAAGTTTTACGTCAAGAAGAATATTAAGGTTCTGGTTCTGTGGTCCCTGAACTTGGTCTAAATCTTCAAAAGACGCAAACTGAACCGGCTGAACCGTTACTGTGTTAGGGTCAGGTTTTTCCTTCTCTTCTTCCGGTGCCTTTTCTTCTTCCGGAGTATCAGCAGGTTCTTTATCAAAGTTTTCAAACTCAGCAGGACTTGCCGGTACAGGTGTTTCTTCTGCACTACTGTCAGCTGTTTCTTCTTCGTCGGAATTATCTTCGTTTAATCCTGCTTCTTCATTTATATCGTCATCATCGTCAAACATTGAAAAACCTCTCTAAAAATAATTTCTTAATACTTCGTGCATTTCATCATATACATCTGTTATTTTAACACAAACCTGGTTTTTTAAAGTTCCGGGTCGTGCAAAAAACTTCTTTTCTCCGTTAACTTTTACAATCAAGTCATCCTGGATTTTGTTATCAAGCTTGATAATATCACCTTCGGATAACTGCATAAAGTCATCAAGCGTGATGTTACATGTACCAAACTGAACGCGAACGTCAGCCAATGATAAATTAAGTTTTGATATCATTTTCATACGTTCATCGTTTGTTGCAACAAGACCTTTTGTTTGGAAGATGTGTTGTGTACTCAAGTGAGTAAGAACTGTTTCCAAAACAGGATACGGGAAGCAGATACTGAATAAACCAAAGTGTTTGCCTGCAATCTGAACTTCAAAAGTTAAAAGCGCAACGATTTCGCCGGCTGTTGCAACCTGAATTGACTGGTAATTATCATCTAAACTTATAAATTTACCTGTTACAGGAACGATTGTGTTCCAGGAATCTTCCAGAGATTTAATAATTATGTTAATAACTTTCTTTGCAAGGGCTTTTTCAATATCTGTAAGTTCTCTTGACTGAGGGTCAATTGCTCCGACACCACCAAGCATTCTGTTGACAATACAGGATATAACTTCAAAACTTATGCCGAGCAAAATCTGACCTGACAAAGGTTCAAACTCAAATACACCGACACTTATCGGTGAAGGCATTGAACGAACAAATTCTTCGTAAGTAAGCTGGTCAACAGAAACAATTTCTATCTCAACTCTCATACGCAAATAACCGCTCAGTATAAGAGAAATAGCTTTAGAGAATTCTCTGTGGATATCTCTCAAAGCTCTTAAATTATCTTTTGAAAATTTATCAGGACGTCTGAAGTTATATAGCTTATAACTCTTATGTTCGTCTGACTCGTCTTCAAAATTTTCTATTTCTGCATTATTTTCTAAACTGTTACTGTTAGCCATTTTTCCCTATTGTATAATAAACTGTCCGAAGCTTACTCTCAGGACTTCTCTCTCTCCGCCAAGTATTGAGTTTATATCATTTGTAATCTGTTCTTTTGCAAGTTCTTTTCCTGCAGCTGTTGCCAGCTCAGCAGAAGTTTTGCTTGAAAGATTTGTTATAACAGCATCCCTGATAGCAGGTTTATACTGGTTCATTTCTGTTTGGATTGCAGCTAAAGGATCGGGAGCAGGAGCAGATTCTCCGTGTCCGTGTCCGCCGCCTCCGCTCTTAGCTTCTTCTTTCGGAAAATCATCTTCTTTTTTGCTTACTTCAATTGCAACATTAACCTTCAGGAATTTTTTTGCATTTTCATCACAAAGGTTCAAAATAAAATCACCCAAATCAACAATTATACCTTTTTGTATTTCATCACTTTCATCTTCTTCTCCGACTTCTTCAGAGTTAATTTGAATTGTGCTGAGCTTTTGAGTAATGATGTTTTCTACAACAACGTAATTTATTACAATTGAAACGATGAGCATAATGACTACCGAAGCAATCATCATTATAAGAAATTTCATCATTTCCTGACTATTACCGCCTTCTGTTCCTAATTGATTATTATCAGCCATCTTTTTTCCCCAATAAAATATTAATATCCTATCATATTATAGCAATAATTTATTTATTTTGCCAACAAAATCATTCTTTTATATTAGAAAAAAGAAAATTATTTTGTTTTGTCCGAATGTAAATTAGATAAAATTGCTCCCGAAATCATAAAAAAACAGCCGAGCAATTCTTTAACACTAAGCGTTTCTCCCAAAATTAATATTCCTCCGATAACGGCAAAGACGGATTCAAGACACAAAATCAAAGAAGCAATAACCGGGAGAGTGTATTTTTGTCCGTAAATCTGAAGCGTATAAGCAACACCGCAGGTTATTACACCGGCATATATAAGCGGAATTTTGCAGGCAAGAATAGCATCAAAACTTGGAGTTTCAAATATTAAAACAAGAATTCCCGATAAGATTGCCAGCACAAAAAACTGGAAGCAGGATGCCTTAACCGGATGAACTATGTTTGAGTAATAATCAACAACAATTATATGAACAGCATAAAAGAATGCGCTTAATAAAAGTAATAAATCATAAATATCAAAACCTGACTGCGCCTTAAAACATAAAAGATATAAGCCAACCAGAGCAAGAAAAACGCTTATAATGATTTCTTTTTTCAATTTTTCGCCAAGCAGGATTGATATAATCGGAACAAAAACAATGTAAAGAGATGTGATAAATCCGCCTTTACCCGCTCCGACGTATTGCATACAGTATTGTTGTATTGACATAGCCAAAAATAATGCCGTTCCGCAGGCTATACCTGCTCTTGCCAAATTTATATGCTGAAAATGTTTTCTTCTTTCTGTTCTTTTATCGGGATGAGAAATTTTTACCCACAAAATTACAGGAATTAAACTCAGGCCGCCAAGAATACTCCTGACCATATTAAAAGTAAACGGTTCCAGGTAATCCATGCCGGCTCTTTGAGCAACAAACGAAAGCCCCCAGATTAATGCTGTTAGAAATAATGCTATGTTTGATGATATTTTATTTTTCATCAATAACCTCTTTTTCGCCGTACAGCGGAGAATTTTGGGTGAGAAATAGATTTACCTCTTTACCCCTAGTATTTTCTGTTTACCCAGATTAAATGGTATCCGAATTGAGTTTTTACCGGCCCTACAAGTTCATTAACATTTGCGTTCCATGCTGCTTTTTCAAAAGGTTTAACCATTTGTCCCTTTCCAAAACAGCCTAAATATCCGCCTTTTTGACCTGATGGACATTGTGAGTATATTTTTGCAAAATGCTGAAAGTCTTCATAATTCTTGATTTCCGATTTTAAATGCTCTGCCTGAGCCTCTTCAGGAACAAGAATATGGCTTGCACAAACATTAATCGGCTCATCAAAACTGCTTCCCATATATGCTTTAACCGGAATTGCAATTAATAAAAACAATAGTAAAAAAATCCCAAAAATTTTTTTCATAATTTATTTTTCCCCTTCTAATTCTATCTTAGCGTTTTTCCACAAATCATTAAATTCCTCAAACGAGTAATCTTCAAACGGCTTTGTTTTAAGTTCTTCCATTTTTTTAAACCGTTTTGTGAATTTTTTGTTTGCACTCAATAACGCTTGTTCTGCATCAATTTTATACCAGCGTGCAAGGTTTACGGTTGCAAAGAAAATATCGCCCATTTCGTCTTCCATTCTGTCTTTGTCACCGCTTTCAACAGCTTCTTCAAACTCTTTGTATTCTGATTTTATGCAGTCCTTGAGGCTCTCAACGTTTTCCCATTCAAATCCGACTTTAACAACTTTTTTGCTGATTTTTTGGGCTGACATCAAAGCGGACTGCGACTTTGAAATCCCGTCTAATATTGATTTTCTGTACGTTTTTTCTTCCTGTTTAAGTTTATCCCAATTAACTACAACGTCATTAGAGTTATCAACGTGAGCATTTCCAAATACGTGCGGATGGCGGTGAATAAGCTTGTCTGAAAGCTCTTTCGCCACGTCTTCAATATCAAATTCGTTGTTCTCTTTTGCAATTTGAGAATGAAGAACAACCTGCAGAAGAACATCACCCAGTTCTTCCCTTAAATTATTGATATCTCCGTCATCAATCGCATCAACGGCTTCATAAGCTTCTTCAAGCATATTCGGTCTGAGAGTTTTATGAGTCTGTTCCCTGTCCCACGGGCAGCCGTTTTCACTCCGCAAAATCGCAATTATATCAACAAGTTTTTCTAAATTCGGATATTTCATAATCTGATTATATCAAGGGTTGTGGAGTAAATATATTTTTGTAAACATTTGTAAATGAAACGTCAAAATATGGCAAAAAATTAAATTTATAAAATTTACAACCAATGAAAAAAGAAGCAAAAAAGGAAATCAGATGGAATGAACAATATTCAAAATTACGGGATAACAAATTATCAAACAATATTTTATGGAAGAAATAAAACAATAAAAACTTTGGCTTATAAATTGAATCAAAAAAAAGCAATAAATAAAAAAATTGCGAATTTATCCGAAAGATATTTTTGTTCTTCTGACGTAATAAAAAAACTTTTGCGATTGATAATAAAACAACAATAAGTCAACTAAATGCCAAAGCGTTTATCTTCGGAGAAAAGATGGAAAAGTTCAAGCAGATGTTAAAAAGCGAATTAGAAAAAGAACTTGTAAAAATAGGTAACAAAGAGGTACAGCTTAACATAGAAGAAATAAATATATATCTCAGAGCTTAAGTTTGACCTGCTGTAAATAGTGATATTTTAGATATTATCTAAAAATGCTAAAACTTTTTTAATTTTTTCGTCAGGTTCAATTTCAAAAGATAAAAACTCTTCACTAAACGGCTTTTGAAAGGATAGTTTGTAAGACTCAAGAACCTGTTCTTCGGTTTTGATTTTCATTTTGCCAAAACCATAAAGTGTATCGTTATATACAGGATGCCCGATTGATGAAAGGTGAACTCTTATTTGGTGCGTTCTTCCTGTTACAAGATGCACTTCAATCAGCGTTGAGTCCTTGAATCGCTTAAGAACTTTGACCTCTGAAATGCTTTCCTTTCCTTCTCCATTTACTCCAATACACATTTTTTCAGGATGTTTTGGGTTTCTGCTAATTGGTTTATTAATTACAAATTCGTCTTCATCAATAACACCTTTTACTACGGCAAGATATTTTTTTGAAATCTCGTGGTTTTTCATTTTTTCAACAAGATATTCGTGAGCCCTGTTGTTTTTAGCTATCATTAATAATCCTGATGTATTTCTGTCAAGGCGGTGGATAATTCCTCTGCGGAATTCCCCGTTAATATCTGAAAGGTTTTCACCAAATTTGTATAAAAGAGCGTTAACCAATGTTCCGGATGTTTCAACAGTTGTCGGATGGGTTAACATTCCTGACGGCTTATTAATTACTGCCATGTTCTCATCTTCGTAAATAATATCAAGGGGTAAATTTTCGGGTTCAATTTTTAAGACGGTATCTTGAATATTAATCTCAATAATATCACCGCTTTTTATTGTATATGAAGGTTTTGTTTCTTTAGAGTTAACCAAAACAAAGCCTTTTTTAATCTCGTTAGAGATTTTTGAGCGTGAAAAATCTTTCAGATAATCTGCAAGATAACTGTCCAGCCTTTTTTCTTCACATAAATCATCTATAACAATCTTCATGATTTTATATTATACAGGAATGATGGATAAATAAGCAAAGTTGTTCCGTCAAATAATATTTACCGCTATTTAATGATAACGATTTCGCCCCTTTCTACGGTTGGAGCAAGTTCTGCAATTATTTCATTTGCCATCCTCATGCAACCGTGAGAAACATATCTGTCAGGAGTTGATTCGAAAGTTTTTTCAAAGCTTCTGCATCCGTGGATAAATTCACCCGTAGAAGACTGCTCGCCTGTTTTTGTATCAATTTTGTTCATGCAGATAATCATAGGGCCGTAATCCTTCGGTGCTCTTCTTCTTTTTGAACGTCTTGGAGCGCCTCTGTACGGGAATTTTTCTTTATGTGTTACAATTCTTACCCCTTTATCAGTAGGAGTTCTTTTCTTTCCGCTTGCAATAAGATATGCATTGATTGGATTACCTTTTTTGTCATATCTGTACAAAACATTTTTGCTGATATCAACAACTATTCCTGCCTTTTTCTTTTCTCCAGCTATTGTAATATCAGGCTTAGGAGCGTTTAGTAAGGCTGTTGAATCTATTATTCCGTGAGGTGTTACAGAGCGTTCAAAAGAGTCTGCAACAATCTTCTGAGGTGTTTGTGCAAATGTTTTTAATGTATTAACCGCTAACAGCGGAAGTGCTATTAACGGCAATGTTTTTATTATTCTTTGTATTCTCATATTAATAACATTATAAAGCTTCAAAAAAATTAATTTTCCGTTTTATCTGATTTTTTACAAATTGTAACGACGGGGGTTATTTTTATATGTTTGATGTAGAATGTTAAAGTACAAAGGGTGAATGTGTAGTACATATTACCGTAAAACAAAGAAAAGGACAGCTTTTGGCTGAAAATATATATGAGTATTCAGGAATGGTTTGAAAAAAGAAAAGAAGCTCAAATAGAGCGAAGAGCCAAAGAAATAAAGGGTGTCGATAACGGTACCCCAGAACTTTGGACAAAATGTGTTCATTGTGACACACAACTTTTAAAAACAGATTTGGAAGATAATCAGATGGTGTGTCCACACTGTGATTATCACTACAAAATTAATGCAAGAAAGAGAATTCATCAGCTTGTTGATGAAGATTCATTCGAAGAATTATTTACAAGTATAAAACCGGTTGACCCGCTTGAATTCTTTGATACTGAGTCATATTCAGACAGACTTAAAAAGGCACAGGCAAAAACAGGTTTGAATGATGCTGTGATCACAGGTTTGGCTGAAATCTGCGGTCATAAAATTGCAATAGCCGTAATGGATTTTGAGTTTATGGGCGGTTCTATGGGAAGTGTAGTTGGTGAAAAAGTTACACGTATTATGGAAAAAGCTCTTGATCTTAAAATTCCTATGCTTGCCGTTACTTCATCGGGCGGTGCGAGAATGCAGGAAAGCGCATTGTCATTAATGCAGATGGCAAAAACTTCCTGTGCGGCAGGAAAACTTGATGAAGCAGGAATTTTATATATTAACTTGTTAACCGAACCGACTTTTGGAGGAATCACCGCAAGTTTTGGCACTTTAGGTGATATTATTATTGCTGAACAGGGTGCAAGAATAGGTTTTGCAGGAAGAAGAGTTATTGAACAAACAATAAGACAAAAACTTCCGGCAGATTTCCAGACTGCAGAATATTTGCTAAAATACGGTCAGGTTGATATTGTTTCAAAAAGGAAAAACCTCAGAAAAACACTTGCAAACATTTTAGAGATGCATGAGGGGTAAATCATGGGGGTAAATAATTAGGGGTAAATATATAACAGTTTGGTGAAAACAAACATACACTAATAAAGAGGTAAAAATGGCAACGGTATTAGATTTTGAAAAACCAATCATAGATATACAAAACAAAATAGAAGAACTCAGACAATTAAGTGAAAATTCAGGATTAGATTTAGAAGAACAGATTGAATCTTTTGAAAAACAGGCAGAAGATAAGAAAAAGGAGTTATATTCAACATTGAAACCTTCACAGAAATTACAAATATCAAGACATTCAGACAGACCTAAATTTTTAGATTATGTACACCTTATGTGTGAAGATTTTATCGAACTTCACGGTGACAGAGAAGGAATGGATGACAGAGCCATAATCGGCGGTATTGCAAAATTTAACGGCAAGCCTGTTATGATAATAGGTATTCAAAAAGGCAAAAGCACAAAAGAAAATCTTGAATACAATTTTGGTATGCCTCAGCCTCAGGGATACAGAAAGGCTCTCAGATTATTTAAACATGCAGACAAGTTTAAAATGCCTATTATTACGATTATTGATACACCTGGGGCATATCCGGGAATTAAAGCAGAAGAAACAGGTCAGGGTGCAGCTATTGCAATGAACCTCAGAGAAATGTCAAAATTATCTGTTCCTGCAATAGCAATTATTTCAGGAGAAGGATGCAGCGGCGGTGCATTAGGTTTGGCTGTTTCAAATGTTGTAATGATGCTTGAGCACTCTTATTATACTGTTATTTCTCCTGAAGGCTGTGCTTCTATTCTCTGGAGGGATGCTGCAAAATTTGCTGATGCTGCGGAAGCTTTAAGAATTACTTCAAAAGATTTGCTTGAACTCGGAATAATTGATGAAGAAATATCCGAACCGATTGGCGGTGCGCATACTGATTATGAAGCTACTGCAAAATCTATGAAAACTGCTATCGAAGGGGCTCTTGAAAAACTTTCCAAAATGTCTGCCGAAGAACTCAGAACCCAGAGATACGAAAAATTCAGAAAAATGGGTCAATTCCTGGAAGTATAAATATTGTTTACATTTACCCCGGCTCCATGATATAATTGGCTTATGTTCACGGGTATTATTGAAGAAACGGGCAAAATTAAGGCTATCACTCAAAATAAAATTACTGTTGAAGCAAAAATTGTTACCGAAGGAACAAAAATAGGTGACAGTATAGCAGTAAACGGAGTTTGTCTTACTGTTACAAAATTGGACAGAGATGGTTTTAATGCTGATATATCTCCCGAAACGCTTAAGGTAACTTCTCTCGGAAATCTGAAGGCAGGCTCTTATGTGAACCTTGAAAGAGCTGTTCAGATAGGAGAAAGACTTGGCGGTCATATTGTATCAGGTCATGTTGACGGACTTGGCAAGGGTAAATTTATCAAAAAAGACGGAAGTTTTTATAATATAACAATTGAGCTTCCTCAGGAACTTGCAAAATATGTAGCAAAGAAAGGTTCGATAACGATTGACGGAATAAGCCTTACGGTTGCGGATATAAACAACAATATTGTTAACATAGCTGTTATTCCGCATACTTTTGAAAATACCAATCTAAAGAATTTAAAAGTCGGTGATTTTGTAAACATTGAAACAGATATTTTGGCAAAATATGTTGAAAAAATTTTATCAACAAGTGATAATAAATCAGGAATAAGCATGGAATTCCTTACGGAGCATGGGTTTTAGAACATGGCATCAAACACAAATCAATTTAATACAATAGAGGAAGCATTAGAGGATTTTAAAGCAGGAAAACCTCTGATTGTCGCTGATGACGAAGACAGAGAAAATGAAGGCGATTTGATTTGTTCTGCTCAGTTCGTGACTCCTGAGCTTGTAAACTTTATTACAAAAGAGTGCAGAGGAATTGTTTGTCTTGCTATTGATGGTGAAATAGCCAAAAAACTTGATTTACCTCAAATGGTTGAAAGAAATACAGAATCAATGCAGACAGCATTTTCTTTAAGTATTGATGCAAGTCAAAAATTTGGTGTGACAACGGGTGTTTCAGCGTTTGACAGAGCCAAAACCGTACAAGTTGCAATTGCTCCTGATGCGGTTCCTTCCGATTTACGTCGTCCCGGACATTTGTTCCCGTGTGTTGCAAGAAAAGGCGGAGTTTTAAAAAGGTGTGGTCATACAGAAGCGGTTGTTGATTTGGCAAAACTTTCCGGACACAGACCGGCAGGAATTATGTGCGAAATTATGAAAGATGACGGCTCAATGATGCGCCGTGATGATTTATTTGAGTTTGCCAAAAAACATGATTTTAAAATAATAACGGTTGCAGACCTGATTGCGTATCGTCTGCAAAGCGAAAGATTTGTAAAAAGAGAAATTGAAGTATTCTTACCGACAAAATTCGGTGATTTTAATATAGTAGGATATACAGATACAATAACAGGCTGCGAACATGTCGCAATGGTTAAAAACGACGGCTCGGATAAGATTCCGCTTATCAGGGTTCACAGTGAATGTCTGACGGGTGACGTATTCCATAGTCTTAAATGTGACTGCAATTGGCAGCTTCACGCCGCTCTGAAAATGATTTCAGAATATGGAAAGGGTGCGGTAATTTATATCCGTGATCATGAAGGCAGAGGAATAGGTTTAATTAATAAGCTTAAGGCATACAAATTGCAGGAGCAAGGACAGGATACGGTTGAAGCTAATGTATCATTGGGATTTCCGCCTGATTTGAGAAATTACGGTGTCGGGGCTCAGATAATACTTGATTTAGGGTTTAATAACTTCAACCTGATTACAAATAACCCGAAAAAAATAATCGGCTTGAAGGGTTACGGACTAACTATTCACGATAATATTAACCTTCAGTCGGAGATAACCGAATACAACGCAAGATACATGGAAACAAAGCGTGAAAAAATGCACCATTTGATGTAAAATTATTCTAAACACGAGGTCTGAATATGTCAGAAAACAATTATAATGTAGAATTATTGGAAAAAGACTCTTATAAAATTTTTAAAGGAGTGTATAACGACTTTAAATCAAAGGCAACAAGCGAGTACAAATTTGAACTTGCTCCGCTTGAATATGAGGAGTTTATAGAAACTGTTGAACAAAAACTTATGAACTGTATTGTTCTTAAGGAAAACGAAATTCCAACTGCATTTCTTGTTTATACAACTTCTATTTCAGAATCAATAGAACTTAACATTGTGCATTGCCTGGGAACAGAAGATGAAATTACAAAAGTTAAACTTCTGATTGAAAAATTCCTGGAATTAACGGAAGCGGAAAGAATGTCAAAAGTGGTTGCTTATCCAATGCTCGGACATCAATCAGTGTTTACTTCTGACATTGCAAGATTTGGGTTTAAATTTGTAGGTCTTGCGGTTATGAGATTTATGACAGGAAATGCTTCTTCTGAGAGAATCTTGGAAAATATGAAGCTCAGTGAATTGCCGGAGGGCTATAAAATTGGCGGGTACAGTGATTTGTACCGCGAAGATTTGATAAAAACAATACACGAATCTTTTAAAGATACTCAAGATGCCCTTTTTGATACAAGATTTAAGTCAATGGAAGGCACAAAAGATATAATCAACAAAATAGTTGAAAACGTTTATGGTGAATTTATGCCGGAAGTTACTTCCGTGCTTTTATACAATAACCTGCCCGTTGGGTTTGCACTTTCAAACGTTACTGGCGGGACTATTGCAAACATTCCGCTAGTCGCGATTGACAAAGCTCACAGAGGTAAAGGTTTCTCGGAACATTTGCTTAATCGTTCCATAAAAACTATTGTTGATTGGACAAAACTTGAAAAACGTTATTTTTCAGAAGTAAATGTTACAACGGAAACAAACAATTACAAAGCTCTTAAACTATACAGAAGAGTAGGTTTCAGAGAGGATTATTGTTATCCTCAGGCATATTTATTGCAGAAAAAGTAATACTAAAGTTGGAAATATTTTAAAAAACATGTTACATTTTTTCATATTTGTAGTAAAATAGATGTGGAAATTATACGAAAGGAGAAGTATGAGATTATCTAAAGAAATTTTAGCAGCACTCAGTGTTGTATGCTTAACTTCAGGAATCGCATTCGCTAGTGAACCTACTGGTGATGTTCAAGCTTATGCACATCCTACATTATTCAGCACACAAGGTCACTCACTTTTAACAGGTAACACAGATTCTGTTACTACAGGTGCAAAAGTATTCAAACCTTCTTGTGCAAAAACAATTACAGGAAAAGAAAATGTTATCATCGGAAAAGAAGCTAAGAAAGCTATATCTGACATGAAAGGCTCTATGGATACAAAAAGAGCAGCATCATTTGATGCAAAATCAGCTATTCTTCGTTCAGAACTTGCTTGGCAAATCGTTACAGGCTTAGGTTTCTCTCAGGAAGCAGCTAACAAATATACTGACTTAGCTGACACTTACTGGGCTAAATCTGAAATTGACAAAGCTTTAGCAGCTGACGTTATGATTGGTTATCCTGATAACACATTCAAGCCTGACCAGGCAATTACAAAAGCAGAAGTATTTGCTACATTTGCTAAGTTAATGGTTGTAAACCACGATGCATCAGCAACTCCTGTTTACAACGGTCAGGAAGTTAAATACATTCCTAACTGGGCAATCGGTTGTACAAACGAAGTTATCGCTTCCGGTATCTTAGAAGCACTTCCAGAACAAGACAAGATTGTTTCAGCAGAATACTTAACAAGAGAACAAGTTGCTTACATGATAGCAGCTATGAAAGCTAAATTCCACATTGATACAACTAAAGGTGCAGAAGGTTGCGCAACAGCTTATATACCAACTTCAGTTACTATCAAGTTGAGTGAAAGACTTTCAGCTAGAACTTCTAACGTAGGTGATACATTCACAGCTAAGACTACTGAATCTACAGTAGTTGAAGGCGTTACATTCCCGGCTGGTTCAACAGTTAAGGGTATTGTAACAGGTGTTGTAAGACCTGGCGTTAAGAATCCTGGATACATTGAAGTATCATTCAAAGAAATCAAGAACGATGGTTTGAAAGCATCATTCCCGAAATATGCAACAAGCGCATCAGTTGACGTTAAGAAAAATCCGAACATCGTAGCAAGACTTCTTTCTGCTCCTGTTGAATTCATTGGCAGAACAGCCGGTGTTTCAGGCAGAACAGTTTCTACTGTTGGTAATGTAGTTTCTAACGGAACTGAAGAAATTGTTGATAATTTAGGTGATGCAGTATCTGATACATTCTGCTTACACCCGCTTAAAGGTGCTAAGAGCATTGGCAGCGGTGTAATTGCAGTTGGTAAAGGTACTACTAACATCGTTAAGACAACTACAACAGGCGTATTCGGTGTATGCTATGAATTAGTTGATGAAGTTAAGTACATTATTGTACCTAACACAACTAACGATTCTGCATTGAATCCTGATGAAGTATTAACTATTCAATTCTAATTGATAGTTAGACTATAAGTTAGTTAAACGGGCTGTGGAAAATCCACAGCCCGTTTTCTTATATTGTTATAATAATTATTTCTTTTTTAACAATAAATAAGGTTCAATATCAAAATATTTTGCAATTTGTTCAATTTTATCAACAGTAATATTAACCCTGCCTTTTTCTAATTTTGAAATATATGAGTTATCATATCCCAATAATAAAGATAACTCTTCACGTCTAAGTCCTTTTGATGTTCTTAATTGTTTTACATTATTTGCAATAATATTTCTAATAAGTTGACTCATATTCCAATTATTTATTATCTTAAAATTATATTTCTGAAATAGAAAAGAACTGTAACTTGTTATTTTGTTGGCATAAATAATTTATAAACATCAATATTCAAAGCATTGGCAATTAATTCAATTCTTTTAAAGCTTGGAGTTCGTTTACCTCTCTCTATTTGAGATAAATAGTCTGTGCTTATCCCACATATTTCACTAAGCTTTTCTTGTGTATAGTTTAGTTTCATTCGGTACATTTTTAAATTGTTTCTAAATATTTCAGTTGTGCTATTTGCCATAGTTCAATTTTATTGTTATAATCTACTTAAATTAACAGACATATAGAACGACAACAGGTTATATGAAAAATTTTTATAAAAAGAAAATACTTATAGATTTAGATGGTGTGTTAAATGTGTATGGAAAGGATAAGTACGATGAGAATTATATTCCTGAAATAAAAGAAGGTGCGATTGAATTTCTGGAAAAATTAAGCATTCATGCAGAACTTTATCTTTTTACTTCAAGAAATATTATGCTTTCAACAAAATGGTTGATAAAAAATAAAATAGATAAATATTTTAAAGACGTAACTAATATTAAAATTCCTTCTTATCTTTATATAGATGACAGAACAATTTGTTTTAAGGGAAATTTTGAAACAACCTATGAAGAAGTAGTGAAATTTCAACCATATTGGAAATAAAAAATACGCTCAAAAATATATCTGAGCGTATTTTTTAGAATTATATTTACCCCTGTCTTGGATTATTGGCAGTTCGTAAACATACATTCACTGGGTTTTCCTGACGGAAAACAGCCGCTCATTTCTGTTTCCTCACAAGGACGAGTTTCGCTTATGCTCACTCCTGCCAAAATCCGCTAGCCCAAATCAGAAGTACAATGCGGGCATTTTTTAGCATTAATGGGAATAGATGTGCAGCAGAATGGACATTCTTTTTCTGTTGCAGCTTCTTCAGCTTTTTCTTCCTTGCAAGCTTTTTCTTTGATTGTGTTAACAGCTTTAATAATTGCAAAGATTGCGCAGGCAACGATTAAGAAGCTGATAACGGTATTAATAAACAAACCGTAATTGATAGTCACAGCGCCTGCTTTTGCTGCTGCATCAAGTGAATCATATTTTTCACCAAGCGGGAATATTGTGAAGTAAAGGTTTGAAAAATCAACCTTACCTAAAACAAAACCTATTGGCGGCATAATAATATCTTTTACCAAAGAATCAACAATTTTACCGAATGCAGCACCAATAATGATACCGACTGCCATGTCCATTACGTTTCCACGTAAAATGAAATCACGCAGTTCTTTTCCTAAATTTTTGAACATAATAAACTCCTTTTTCTTACAAATTTATAGTATCAAAATTTTATAAATACCGCAAGAATTAAACTTACTTGCTACTAAATTATTTTCATGAGAGAATAAATTTAGCTGGTAAAACAGCATAATCGTAGTGTGCAAATTTGCACAAAGATATAAATAGTAGTAGGGCGAAAAATCGCCAAAAATATAGAAGGAAAAAGAAAAATGGCTAGAAAAACTCCATTAGAGAAAATCAGAAATATTGGTATTGCCGCTCACATTGATGCAGGTAAAACCACTACAACTGAACGTATCCTGTTCTATACAGGTAAAACTCATAAATTAGGTGAAGTTCACGATGGTGCAGCTGTTACCGACTTTATGGAACAAGAAAGAGAAAGAGGTATCACTATTCAATCAGCTGCAGTTACTGCTGAATGGAAAGGACACCAAATTAACATTATCGACACCCCAGGTCACGTTGACTTTACAATCGAAGTTGAACGTTCACTCCGTGTATTAGACGGTGTAATCGCTGTATTCTGTGCAGTTGGTGGTGTTCAGTCACAGTCAGAAACAGTTTGGAGACAAGCTAACAGATATGAAGTACCTCGTATGGTATTTGTTAATAAAATGGACAGAACCGGTGCTGACTTCTACCGTGTAGTTGATCAAATCAAAACAAGATTAGGCGGCAATGCTGTTCCTATTCAGTTACCTATCGGTGCAGAAGACAAGTTCACAGGCTTAATTGACCTTATGACTATGAAAGCTGAAATCTACACTAATGACTTAGGTACTGATATCAGAGAAGAAGATATTCCTGCTGAACTTGCAGAAAAAGCTAAAGAATATCATGATGCTATGGTTGAAGCTATTGCAGGTGAAGATGATGATTTGATGGAAAAATTCTTTGAAGATCCTGATTCAATCACTGTTGATGAACTCAGAGCAGGTTTAAGAAAAGCAGTTTGTAACAACAAAATCGTTCCTGTATGCTGCGGTACAGCATTCAAGAATAAAGGTGTTCAATTGTTGTTAGATAACGTTGTTTACTATATGCCGTCACCTGTTGATGTAAAAGCTATCGAAGGTGAACTTGAAGACGGTACTAAAGTTGAAAGACATTCTTCTGACTCAGAACCGTTCTCATCTTTGGCATTCAAAGTTATGACAGACCCGTTTGTTGGTCGTTTAACATTTATGAGAATATACTCAGGTGTTATTACTTCAGGTTCATATGTTCTTAACGCTTCTAACGGTAAGAAAGAACGTATTTCAAGATTAGTTCGTATGTATGCTGATCAAAGACTTGAAGAAACTGAAGTTTATGCTGGTGATATCTGCGCAGCAGTTGGTTTGAAAGATACTACAACAGGTGATACTCTTTGTGATGAAAAAGCACCTATTATCTTAGAAAAAATCAACTTCCCTGAACCGGTTATCTCAGTTGCTATTGAACCTAAAACAAAAGCTGACCAAGATAAAATGGGTATCGCTCTTCAGAAACTTGCTGAAGAAGATCCTTCGTTCAGAGTTAAATCCGATACAGAAACAGGTCAAACAATTATCTCAGGTATGGGTGAACTTCACCTGGATATTATCGTTGACCGTATGTTAAGAGAATTCAAGGTAGAAGCTAACATCGGTAAACCGCAGGTTGCTTACCGCGAAACTATCAGAGGAAATGCTGATCAGGATTCTAAATTTATCCGTCAGTCAGGTGGTAAAGGTCAATACGGACACTGTAAAGCAAGAATCATGCCTGCAGGCGAAAACGAAGGTTTTGTATTTGAAAACAAAATAGTCGGTGGTGCTATTCCGAAAGAATACATCGAACCTGTCAGAAAAGGTATGGAAGAAGCTCTTGAAGGCGGTATCTTAGCAGGTTATCCGATGATAGATGTTAAAGTTGAACTTTATGATGGTTCTTACCACGAAGTCGACTCTTCAGAAATGGCATTTAAAATTGCCGGTTCTATGTGTATTAAAGACGGTTGTAAGAAAGCTCAGCCATGTATCTTAGAACCTATGATGAAAGTTGAAATCGAAATTCCTGATGAGTTCACAGGTACAATTATCGGTGACATCTCTCGTCGTAGAGGCCGTGTTGAAGGTCAGGAACCGCAAGGTAACACAGGTAACGTAATCGTTAGAGCAGTTGTTCCTTTGGCAAACATGTTTGGTTACGCTACTGACTTACGTTCTAACACTCAGGGTCGTGGTACATTCTCTATGGAATTCCAAAAATACGAACAAGTTCCGGCTAATATCGAAAAAGAAATTATCGAAAAAGCTGGTGCAAGCAAGTAGGGGTAAATATATACCTGTATAGAGCGAACGACTAAGACATCTGGCGTAAGCAAGCAGGGAAAATATAAAGAATAAAAATAAGGCGGTTTTTACCGCCTTATTTTTTTCCAAAAATTTATTCTAAATATCGCTGTATTTGTTTTTTTCAAAACAAAGAATATTGATTAATGAAAATATCATAACAACAATAAGAAGTACAACGGCAAGGGCTGATGCATAGCCTAAGTCAAGATTTTCAAAAGCTCGTTCGTAAATATAGTAAACGATGGTTTTTGTAGAATCAAGCGGTCCGCCCTTTGTCATAACATATATTTCTGCAAAAACCTTCATTGCAGAGATTGTACTTATTGTTGAAACAAGTGCAATAGTCGGCATAATGTGTGGAATAGTTACAGTAAGATGTTTTCTTAAAAATCCTGCACCGTCGATGTCGCAAGCTTCATAAAGTTCCTGCGGAACACTCATGAGTGAAGCCAGATAAATCATCATATAGTATCCGATACCTTTCCATATTGTTACAACCGCAACGGAAAACAGTGCCCAGCGTGTATCAATAAGCCAGTTTATCGGAGGTATATTAATTAGAGATAGTGCGTAGTTTAAAATACCCTGTCCTGCATAAAGCCATTTGAAAGCAATTGCCGCAACTACTATTGAAACAATTACAGGCAAATACAAAAGAATTTTGTATAAAGTTATTCCTCTTATTTTCTGGTTAATTAAAATTGCCAAAAAAAGCGGAAATGTTACAAGAAACGGAACAGCTATTACAAGGTACATAAAAGTATTAAACATAACCTTATAAAAAATAGGTTCTTTAAAAAGTTTTGCGTAATTATCAAGACCGTTAAATGTCGGGTTATAAATACTTGATGAATAATCAAAGAAACTAAGTCCGAAAGTTTGAAAAAACGGTATAAAAAAGAACACAATTAAAACTGCCGCGGCAGGAAGCAAAAACAAATAAGGTGTGTATTTTTTATAGTAATTCATTTATTTTTTATCCTCCGATCAGCATTTTTGCAAAACTGAGCGACTCTTCATTTATTCCTCCGCTTGCAAGTTCAGCGATGGCGTTGAGTTTTTGTTCACCTTCCAGAACAGAGATATCGACATTTGTTGTATCATCTTGAGTTTTCTTAACGTAAATGTGTCTGTCTGATTTTGATGCAATTATAGCCTGATGAGTAATCATAATTATTTGCATATATTTTGCAAGCTCTTTTACTTCATCCGCAACGGATTGGGAAGTTTTACCGGAGATTCCTGTATCAATTTCATCAAAAATAATTGTATCAATGTTGTCACTTTCTGCAAAAATAGTTTTTATTGCAAGCATAACCCTTGATATTTCACCGCCTGATGCAACTTTTGCAAGCGGCTTAAGTCCTTCTGATATGTTTGTTGAAATTAAAAACTCAACCTTATCCGAGCCGTTTTTATTAAGTTCGCAGGGTTGAATATCAATAACAAACTTAACTTTGGGTAACTCCAATTTTTCAAGTTTTTCCACAATCAGAGAAGAAAGTTCCTGAGCGTATTTCTTACGTTCTTCAGACAATTTTAAAGCTAAGTTGGTTATCAAAGAATGTTGTTCTTTTATTTTACCCTCGAGTTCTTCAATGTTTTGGGTTGAAAACTCGATGCTGTCAAGCTCTTTTCTTAATTTTTCACCTTCTTTTATAACATTTTCCAGCGTTCCGCCGTATTTACGTTTGAGTTTATCGAGCAAGAACAGACGTTCCTGAATATAGTTAATCCTTTCTTCGTCATTTTCAAGAGATGATGAATAATCTCTCAGGTATGAAGAAATCCCTTTTAGAGAATCGATAGCGCTGATTAAATCGCTTTCAATTTGTTCTAAGTTATTATCCATGCCGGAGGCTTTGGAAAGGTTTTGTTTAATTTGCAGAAGTCCTTCTAAAATGGAGCCGTCATCACCTGAGATTGACCAGTAAGAAGAACCTGTAAGCTCTTTGAGTTTTTCAACATTCTCTAAGACAGCTAACTCATTACTTAGCTTTTCATCTTCATTAATATCATTTACCTCTGTGCCTTCTATTTCATCAACCTGAAAACGCAGAAACTCAATCTGGTCTTCTGTTTTGCTTGCAGAGTTTTTAAGTTCTTCAAGCTCTGAGAGCATAAGTTTATATTTGTCATATCCTGCACGATATGTTTCCAAAAGTTCACCGCAGGTATTTTTTGTGTATGAATCCAAAAGAGTTATATGATATTTTGGCTGCAGAAATGAATACGTTTGGTGCTGCGAATGAATATCCAAAAACATTTCTCTGAAGATTTTTAAAAACTCCTGATTTACAAGAGAACCGTTTACTCTAGCTCTGCTCGATGTTTGGGTAATTTCTCGTGATAAAATTATTTCTTCACCAAAACTTTCGATTCCGTATTCATCAAAAAGAGCTGATACATCTTGTTTTTTATTAAGAATGGTAACTTCAATAAGTGCTTTATCTGTATCTGTTTTAATTACTTCTTTATTAGCTGCTTTACCCCCGAAAGCAATATCAATAGCATTAATCAAGATGCTTTTTCCTGCGCCTGTTTCACCGGTGATTATATTTAATCCGTTTGACAGGTCAAGCTCAAGTTCGTCTATTAAAATATAGTTTTTTATGTAAATCCTTGATAACATCTTTTAAATACTATTCCTCATCACTATTATCTTCGGAGAAATCGTCTTCATACTCTTCGTCATCTTCGTATTCATCATCTTCGGAATCATCTTCATCCCATTCGGATTCGTCCGATTCATCAGAATTATCGTATTCTTCGTATTCATTTTCTTCATCATATTCTTCCTCCTCATCGGCTTCGTAGTCTTCTTCCTGTTCGTCAAAGCTTTCGTCGTTTTCATCTTCCTTATATTCTTCAACTTCATGTTCTGGTTCAAGGTCTTCGTGTTTGCCGATTTTTTTACTAATGGAATCGAATTCATTTTTTACTGCATCTTTTGGATAAGAAAGGGTATAAGGATTCTGCAGAGCGTGTTTAAGAGTGTCATAATATTTCTCGGAATCTCCTATAAACTTATATACCCTTGCAAGACAGTAGAACAAGTCACCGTTTTCTTCTTTTTCAAGTGCAGTATGTAAAATTTCTAAAATTTCTTCAGCTTCGTTGTTTTTAAGACATATTTTTACAAGAAGTTTGTATGCTTCGCAATCAGCAGGATTGAACTGAATGGTTTTCTTTAAATATTCTTTCGCTTCTTCATCATTACCGTTTTTAAATGCTATTGAACCGAGGTTAAAATATGCCCAGCTGTAATCCGGAGATACTTCAAGAACTTTTTTGTAACTGTCAATTGCAAAGTTTATAAGTCCGTCATTTTGATAAATATATCCGAGATAAAAATATGCATAAACGTCTTTAGGATTAATTGCAACAGCTTTTTGAAAATTGTCGAGAGCCTTATTCTTTTCACCCTTATTGTAATAACAAAGCCCGAGGTTAAAGTAGCAATTTGGGTCATTGGGGTCTGTTTTAAGAACTTCTTTAAAACATTTTTCTGCTTCATCCCACTCCTTAAGATCAACAAGAACTTCGCCTAAATTATAATAGAAATCTTCTTGTGGAGAGATTTCAATTGCTTTTTTATAGACTTCTTTGGCTTTTTCAAACTTTTTGAGTTTTTCGTAAACAATACCAAGGTTGTAATGAAGTTCGGCATCTTCAGGAAAATATTTGCAAAGGTATTCCAGATTTCCTTCAGCTTCTTCATTAAATCCGTTATTTACAAGTATAAAAGAGAGCTCTCTTCTTGCCTGAAAATTAGAAGGATCCTCTTTTAGCAAAGCCTGTAATGTTTCTATATCATTCCCCATAATTAGATTATACCAAGTGTAGCCGAGTAAGTAAATAATCTTCACACGTTATTTAAATAATGCTATAATTATTCTATGGACTTTAAAGACTTGTCATCAAATCCGGTAGCGGTAATTTTGCAGCTGGTGGGAGCTAAATGGAAAATGTTGATAGTAACAAATCTCTTAAAAAAAGAGATGAGGTTTTGTGAACTTAAAAAGAAACTTGGCTGTACTGCAAAAGTGCTTACTGCCTGTTTAAAAGAAATGGAAGAAGACGGTCTGATAATCAGGGAAGTTGATGAAAAAGAAGCCAACAGAGTAGAGTATTATCTGACAGATATAGGATATACTCTTAAACCCGTAGTTGAATCTATGCAAAAATGGGGAAAAGAGTATAAACGCTTAAGAAAACTGATGGAAAGGTATGGTGGATAAATGAATATACGTTATTTGGGACACAGTGCGTTTGAGATTACTACAAAAGGAAAAAAGATACTTATAGACCCATTCTTGGCATGCATGCCAAATTATAAACCGGAAAATATTTATGATATTTTTGTAACCCACGGGCATGGAGACCATTTGGGCAGTGCGATAAACATATCATCAGAAATGGGAGCTCCGATTACAACGGTTTTTGAGCTTGCAAATTATTGTGCAAAAAAAGGAGCAAGAACTATTGATATGGGTCTTGGTGCATGGAAAGATTACAGCTGGGGGAGAGCAATTCTTGTTCCTGCATTTCATTCGAGTTCAACGCCAGATGGTCAATATGGCGGTTGCCCCTGCGGAATTGTTTTTGAAATTGAAGGAAAAACGATTTACCATGCCGGAGATACATGTTTAAATTATGAAATGAAGATGATAGGCGAGGTTTATCAACCTGATATTGTTATGCTTCCAATTGGCGGAAAATACACAATGGATATAGAACATGCGGTTATTGCTGCAAAATGGCTTCAGGCAGCTGAGGTTATCCCAATGCATTACAATACGTTTGACCAAATAAGCACAGATGTTGAAGATTTTAAGAGAGAAATAAGAGGAATAGGCAAAGCACCTGCGGTTCTTCCCGTGGACGGCGTTTTGCAATATTAGGTGATAAAAAAGTCAGGTGTAATCTGCCTGGGCGTATCTTTTTGCTTAAAAGTTACCCCTGCTTAAAATATCTTAACTATTTGAAATAGTAATATACTTAGGTTATCATTATTATTGAGTAATAGTGCGTGGGGAAGCAATGGAAAATAATTATTTTGCACTTTTGTCTAATGATATGAAGAAATTATGGAACGGGCTTGACGGAGCGCAAAAGTTCGGCATGCTTGTTTTAATAATTTTGACTTTTATAGTGGCAGCGTTTTTCCTGGCAAAGGCAATGGAGCCGGATTGGGTTGTTTTGTATTCGGATTTAAGTGAAATTGATACATTAAATATTGTTGAAGGAATGAAGAAAAACGGGTTCAGATATAAAATCTCAGAAGACCACAAATCTGTTTTAGTTCCTTCAAAATTCAAAGACGAAATGCGTGTCTTTGTTGCAGAAAACGATTTAATAAAAAGCAAAGATTCAGGCTTTGAGCTTTTGGATAACATGCCGCTCGGCTCAACAGATTTTAAAAATAAACTAACAAGACAAAGAATTTTCCAGGGAGAGTTGGTTCGTTCAATAGAAAAAATAGAAGGTATTAGTTTTGCAAGAGTTCAGATTGCAGAACCGGAGCGTTCCATTTTTGATGATAGCGATGCAAAACCAACAGCATCAGTTATTTTAGTGCTTGAACCGGGACATAAGATTACAAGCGAACAGATAAAAGCTGTTAAGAATTTGGTTGCATATTCAATTCCGAGAATGACTCCTGATGAGGTATTTATTACGGACCAGAGCGGTAACAATTTATCTGATGAAACATCAAAAAGCTCTACTGACATGGAAAGCTTCAAAAGTAATCTTGAAAAAGAAACAGCAAAAAAAGTTTCAACCGTTTTGGAAAAAATAGTCGGTAAAGGAAACGTAACAGTTCAGGTTAACACCGATATAGACTTTAACTCTGCCAAGGCAACAATAGAAAGCTATATTCCTTTAGCAGATGATAAAGGTACCGGTGTTATGACAAGTTCTCAGACAGAAACAGAAACATATGAAAATCCGAACAATGTTCAAAATCCGCAAAACCTGACACCGCCTGTTACTGCAAGCAGAAATTTAAATTATACAAAACAAAAAACATCTGTTAATTACAGTGTATCAAAAGAAGTTAAGCAGGTGGTATATGCGCCGGGTACAATTAAGAGAATGTCAATAGCAGTTGCAATAAACAAGGTTCTTACTGATACAGAAAAAGACGAAGTTAAAAATCTTGTACAGTCTGCTGCCGGAGTGGACTTTTCAAGGGGTGACACAATCTCTATTTCAGGTCTTCAGTTTGAGGGTGTTGTGGTTGACAGACAGGCACAGGAAGACTTTAACCGTCAGTATCAACAGCAGCAGCTATTATACTTTATTGGTTCTTCTGTAGTACCGCTTATTATCATCTTATTGATGGGCAGCTTTGCATTGTTGATTTTAAAGAACTTTGTTAACAAAATGCCGTCAGCAAAAAGGATTGAGCGTAAGTTAGAAGAAATGCAGGAGCCTTTGGTTGAAGAGGTTGAACCGGAAGAAGATTCCTCGGGAATCGTTTTGGATAAGAAAGAGATACGGTCACAAAAAGACCAGAATATTAATGAGTTAAATGAAGCGGTAATGACAGCACCGGAAGAAGCTGCGAAATTACTGGTTTCGTACATTAAAGGCAGTTAGGAAGGGAGGATAGTGAGCTAAGTTAATAAGAAAAATGCTTATTCGCTTATTCACTTCGTTAAATGGGCATAGAGGAAATAAAAAAAGCTAAAGAAGAATCGAAAAAGGTCATAACCAGACCGAGCCAAAAGGTTGCGGCCCTTCTTATTGCACTTGGTCCTGCAACAGCATCCGAAATTCTTAAGAATATTAAAGATGATGATTTACTGGAACAGTTAACTCTTGATATTGCAAATCTCGGAAAAGTTCCTGATGAAGATTTGAATGACGTTTTAAATGAGTTTAAAGCGGTATTCAAAGCTAAAAACTTTGTTGCATCAGGCGGTGTAAACTATGCTAAACAGTTACTTGCTCAGGCGTACGGTGATTCGGAAGCCGCAAAAATGCTTGAAAAAGTTAACTCAATGGTTAACACAAACCCGTTCTATTTCCTTAACGAAGCAGACCCGCAGCAACTGGCTAACACGTTTGCAACAGAGAACCCACAGTTGTTGGCGTTGATTTTGGCATACATCAGACCGGAGCTTGCAGCTCAGGTATTATCATTCCTGCCACCTGATATTCAGGCAATAGTATCTATGAAGATTGCTGATATGACACCGACAAACCCGGAAATTCTTTCAACAATTGAAGATATCGTAGAAAGGAAATTCTCTGCCCTGCTTGTTCAGGACTTCTCAAATGCAGGTGGCGTAGAATCTTTGGCAAATATCTTGAACTGCTGCGACCGTGGTACAGAAAAGAATATTATGGAATGGCTTGATATTGAAAACCAGGAAATGGCTCAACAGGTTCGTGACTTGATGTTCGTATTTGAAGACATCATTATTCTTGATGACCGTGCCATTCAGAGAACACTTCGTGAAATTGATACCAAAGAGCTTGCGATTGCTCTTAAAGGTACAAAAGACGAAATCAAAGATAAAATCTTTAATAACATGTCTGAAAGAGCAAGGCAGATGCTTCAGGATGATATGGAATACCTTGGACCTGTTCGTGCAAAAGAAGTTCAGGATGCTCAAACAAACGTTGTTTCTGCCATCAGAAATCTTGAAGCTACAGGTGAAATTACAATTACCCGTGCAAGTGTTGAGGATGAATTAATTGAGTAGCGGAAATAGTAGTGATAATAACAGAATAGTAAGAAAAGATATTCAATTCGGGGAAAGTTACGTCCTCCCGATTGAGCAGTCTAAAGTTACGCAGTCCGAAGCCAAAGTACAGAAAATACTAGCTGATACTGATGAAAAAGCACAGCAAATGGTAAATGCTGCCGGTAATAAATCGACTATTATTGTTCAAACAGCAAGTAATGAAGCAACAAGAATTATCGAAGATTCACGTAAAAAGGCACAAAGTGAATATGATAGTATAAAACAACAGGGTTATGATGAAGGTTTTGCACAAGGCAGGCAAGACGGACTTAAAAAATTTATGGAAGACGCTGAGGAAGGGTTAAAAGCTCTTGAAACACTTGCCAACTCCTCATTTGATATGAAAAAAAATATTATTGATTCAGCGTCAAGAGATATTGTTGAACTTGTTTCTGCAATTGCAGACAAGGTTTGTCATATTAAATTAAATCCGCAGGTTCTTTACCAGATGACTCTTGATGCTATAAAACTTTTAAATGATAAAGAAAATATTACGATTATAGTAAGCCCAAAACTTGTTGAGCAGATACAAAAAATGGTACCTAATTTTAAGTCTTCGGTACATAATTTGCAAACCGTAAAGATTATTGAGGATTCTTCTCTTTCTGCTGACGGTGTAATTGTAGAATCTCTGACGACAAGGTTAGACTCCCGTATTTCTTCGCAGATAGGTGAACTTGCTCAAAAGATGTTAACAGGTGGCAGCGATGGAATGGGACAAAAATAAGTATCTCGAAATTATAAAAAATACGCGTACAATAAAAGAAGTAGGACGTATAACAGAAATTATCGGGCTTACAATTGAGTCGGACGGTCCAAAATCTTCTATCGGGGATTTGTGCCATATTTTTAATGAATTTGATGACAAACCTACTATGGCTGAGGTTGTTGGATTTAAGAAAGACAAAATTCTTTTGATGCCTCTTGCTTCACCAGATGGTATTCGTCCCGGGGCATTTGTTGTAAACACGGGCGGTGCCATGAAAATCGGCGTTGGTAATCAGCTTATCGGCAGAGTTTTAGACGGATTGGGAAATCCTATTGATAATCTGGGTGAAATCCAGTTTACTGATTTTCGTTCAACAAGGGCGGAAGCGATAAATCCGCTAAAGAGAAAAAGAATAGCAGAACCGCTGTCACTCGGTATTCGTGCAATTGACGGATTTATGACTGTCGGTAAAGGACAAAGAATGGGTATTTTTGCAGGTTCAGGTGTCGGTAAAAGTACAACGATTGGTATGATGGCCAAAAATACCTCTGCTCAACTGAACGTAATTGCTCTGATAGGTGAACGTGGAAGAGAGGTTAAAGAATTTATAGAAGAAATTCTGGGGCCTGAAGGTATGAAGCGTTCTATTGTAATTGCCGCAACCTCGGAACAGCCATCTTTGGTAAAAATTAAAGCTGCATTTGTAGCCACTTCTATTGCAGAGTATTTCAGAGATTTGGGCATGGATGTTTTATTTATGCTTGACTCAATAACTCGTATTGCAATGGCGCAGAGAGAAGTTGGACTGGCAATCGGCGAACCGCCTGCTACGAGAGGCTATACTCCTTCTGTATTTGCGCTTATGCCCAAGCTCATGGAAAGAGCCGGTACAAATGAATACGGAACAATTACAGGGCTTTATACAGTCCTGGTTGAAGGTGACGACTTTAACGAACCGATTTCTGATACGGCAAGAAGTATTCTAGACGGTCATATTGTTCTGTCACGTGATTTGGCGCATAAAAACCACTATCCTGCGGTTGATGTTTTGGAATCATTAAGCCGTGTTATGGGTGATGTTACTTCAAAAGAACATAGAGCTGCTGCGGGGCTTTTACGTAACCTGCTTGCCGTACACAGAAAGAACGAAGATTTAATAAACATCGGAGCTTATGTAAAGGGTTCTGATCCTGTTTGCGATAAGGCTATTGAAATGATGAAAGATATAGATGCATTTTTACTGCAGTCAACCAATGAAAAAACTGAGTATGAAGAAACCATTTCCTCTATATTGATGCTGGGTCAGGCAGTTATAGGTGAGAAACAGGACGTGCAATAATTAGATAATTGCCATAATTATTAATAAAACAGCCGATATTAATGAAGCAATTCCTACAAAATACCAAAAATAGGGTTTTTTGGGCTTTTGCGACTGTGATTTGACAGAGCAGTATTGAGGTTTCGGTTTTGTAGTTTTGGAGGTAGATTTTTTTGCTGTTTTTTCTTTTGCTTCTGTGTATTTTTCTGAAAGTTTTTTGCGGGATTTTTTGCCGGTTACAAGTAAATCTATGTCGTACCTTAGTTTTAAGATTCTTCTGTCCTCGTTACAGGAATATACGCAGTAATTAATTGCAACTTCAAAAGCTCTTTGTAAACATTCCAGGGCTTCCATACCATCCTGTTTTACGGTAATTGAGTGCGTTGCTTCGTTACCGTGTTTTTTTAAGAAATACAAATCTTCAACAAACTCTTTAGCTTCTTCTGAGCTTCCCAGAGTACAATCTTTTAGTGTCGCAAGCATTGCATCAAAACTTACCTCTGTTGTTCTTCTTGAGCCCAGAACGTTTTTGCAGACTACTTCGCCAAATCTTCTTGTCTGTGTCATGCATTGTTCAAAAAATTCGCTGCGGTAAAGTTCTTCTGCATCGTTAATTATCTTAAAAAGTTCTTTGTCGTTGCGTTTTAAAAAATCGAAATTTGAAGTCATAGTAATATTCTATAACACAAGACCGCTTATACAATCGTGCAAACAAAGTAAATGTAAATATTACCCCCCCCCTTAACATTTACCCCTAGCCTTTTACGGCGCCGTCGTTTTCGCCGGAGATAAAATATCTTTGCATCATAAGGAAGAAAATAATTATCGGTATGGTTGATATTATTGAGCCTGCGGCAATAAATCTCCAGTTAGCAGAGAACATTCCCTGCAGGTTGTTTATTCCGACCGGAAGGGTGTACATACTGTCTTTAGTCAGCATAATACTCGGCCAGAGAAATTCACCCCAGGAACCAATAAATGTAAATACGGCAAGCACAGCTAAAGTCGGTTTGACCATAGGAAGAACAACGCGTACAAACATTTGGAACACATTACAACCGTCAACTATTGCGGCCTCCTCAACTTCTTTAGGTACCTTTAAAAATGCCTGACGCATAAGGAATATTCCGAAAGCACTTACTGCAAAAGGCATAACAAGACCTATGTAGCCCATAACATTATTAACGCTGTCTATTAAATGCAGTTTTAAAGTTATTATGTAAACAGGGAGCATTATTGCCTGAAATGGAATCATAATTGTTGCCAAGATTGAAAAGAATACAAACTTTTTACCCCTGAACTGCATTCTTGCAAGCGGATATGCGGCAAGCGATGAGAGGATTAAGTTGAGTGCTACGGTAAGTGCTGCAACAATAACACTGTTCCAGAAGTATGCCATAAAATCGACTCTTCCCCATACATCAATGTAGTTTTGGAAAGTAAAATCAGCAGGAATAAGTTTTGGCGGATACGCAAAAATATCCTCATTAATTCCTTTGAGTGAAGTCGAAGTTAACCAGATAAACGGAAATATTGATAATAATGAAGTTATTATCAAAGTTAAATGTATTAATCCTTTTCCCGTTAGTTTTTTGAACATTTCTTCTTTACCCCTCACCCATCCCCTCTCCCGCATGGGGCAAGGGTATAGGTTAATTTAGATTATCTTCTACTTTCCCAGCGCGTGAGCTTTCTCGGTTGTGCTTTTTATGACATCATAGAAAAGTTTTTCAGTGTTGTTTTCATTCATGCAATCAACCCCGACTGCAGTGCAGCCGCCCTTTGTTGCAACGTTTGAGATAAGTTGTTCCATTGATATATCACGGTTCAGAGCCATTTTTGCAGAGCCGATAGCAGTCTGAATACTTAATAACAAAGCTTTATCATAATCCATTCCGAGCTTTTCTCCTGCACGGGCAATTTCGTTTATGACTTTGTAGAAGAATGCAGGTCCTGAACCTGAAATTGCGGTAACGATATCAATTTGGCTTTCATTATCAACAACTATACATTTACCTATTGTCGAAAGTAAATCTTTGACAAACTCAATATCATTTACCCCTGTTTCAGAACCCCCGACCATACCGCTCATGCCTTCACCGACAAGCGCAGGTGTATTTGGCATAACGCGTATTACTTTGCTTTTTTCCGGTAAGTTAGATTCCAATTTGTTTATATTTACCCCTGCTGCGATTGAAACTATAAGTTTTTCAGGGGTTACAAAAGGTTTGATTTCTTCCAATACTCCTAAAACCTGATTAGGTTTTACTGCAATAAAAATAACGTCAGACGTTTTTATAAGTTCTTTATTGTCTAAAATTATTTTTATCCCGAGATTTTTAGATTTTTCTTCAAGTCCTTCAGGTTTACTTTGTGTAGCTATAAGATTTTCCGGCTTGGCAAAATTTGTCTTAATCAGGCCTTTAATAATAGCACTTGCCATTTTTCCGGAGCCTATAAATCCGATTTTATTATATGACATTTTAACTCCCTCTTAACAATCGTTAAACATGTATTTGACTAAAAAGCATGTTTTGTTTAGTATAAGACTATTATAAGTAAAATTAGCTGAAAAGGAAATAGAATTATGAAACGTACACTAGAAGGAACAAAGCTTAAAAGACAACACGTTAGCGGTTTCAGAGCAAGAATGGCAACTCCTGGCGGACAGGAAGTTTTAAACAGACGTCGTGCTAAAGGTCGTCACGAAATTGCTGTAACAGGAAGCAAACGTGCTTAATTAAATAGCTAAAAAAGATTAAAAAAAGAGTTGAGATTTTTCTCAACTCTTTTTTGTTTTATGCGTAAAGTGTTTAAAGTGTTCAACCAACTTTATATATTTACCCCCCCGCAGCAGTTTTTGTATTTTTTACCGCTTCCGCAAGGGCAGGGTTCATTTCTGCCGACTTTTGCGGTAGATGTCGGAGTTTCCTGTTTTGGTGCTGATATTATATCAAACACTTCCGAGAATGCATTTGAGCAGAACAAAACCGTAGCTGAAGAATACAATTTGTGTTCAAAGTATTCCGGTTTGTATTTATGAACAAGTTCATCAAAAGTATAATTTGTTTCCAGAAATCCGTTAACTGTTTCCATAAAATTCGGATATTTATTACAAACTCTTTCCAAAATAGTATTTGGTACGGAGTCATTTGCAAGAAAGTATTCAATACATTGTTTAGCATTTTCTACAGAGTCTTTATCTTCAAAAATATGACAGAAGGTTTCGTAAAAAGGTACAGCGTATAAGCCTTTATCTTTATCAAAAATTACAGCAACATCATAGGTTTCGTTATGAGCAGCAAACCCTCCCATTGAGTTTTCAAGGAAGTTTCCGTAATTATTTTCAAGTTCTTTTACGTGGAAAAATTTGTAATTTTCAATATTAGAGCCTTTATCAGAAAGGTCAATTTCTTCTCCTTCGTTGAACGCACCGATTATGTCGTCAGCGTGTTTGTTTGTGGTTAAAATTATATCAGTATTAAAAGCTTTGTTGAATTTTTCGTACATTTCTTTTATTGCTTTTTGAACTTCCTGTTCTTTTTCAGGGTTATCGTAGTATAAAGCTCTCGGGTTTTGAATAAGCTTCATTACTGCATATCTGTAAGCGTCTGTTTTTTGAGAATGAGAAAGAACGCTGGAGATTTCAACAATAAAGTATTCACCCTTAAGGTTAAAGACTCTTCCTGCAATATATTGTCCCGCATAAACCCCACGAAAGTTTGTCATTTTTGTAAGAGAAGAGACGGTGTAGGTTTTTTCATTAATCAGGTTATAAAGTTCAAATCCGCTTTTGAGGATTTTTTTAACTTCAAAAATTGAAGCCTGTGCATCAAGCAAACTGTCAACTATTTCTTTGTTTTTTGCTTCTTCTCTATAAAGTTCAAGTATAAATTTGTCATTCAGTCTGCGCTCAAAAATATACGGAAGGAATATTTTTTCCATTTGGTTAAGCGATATATTCTTAGAACCGATAGTTGCAAGGTATTCGTCAAAATCCGCCTTAACTGTTTCATTATTAATAGTAAAGTTAAAAATATCTTTTAATGCATCATTAATTTCCGTAATTTTTTCTATAACAGGCATAATTATTCTCCCCCTCTTTAATTATAAGGATACATTAATCATAATAAATTAGCAATAATCAACAAGGTGATATAAAGCACCGGTACTATTTGCCGAAAACAGGCGGCGGTTGGATGTAGAGCGGTTTTAGTTTTGCCCATTCTGTCGGTTCTTTTGTAAGTGCAAGTTTTGATAGGATATCGCCGAGGGGGTAATTTCCTCCCTGATATGATATTGCCATATCTGCGTATTGGCTTAATCTTTCCTTTAGGCTGTTGTCTGTAATGACTCTTTTACCCCTAACCAGTTCGTCAACTTCTTCAAGTTCGATTGCACCTTTAACTTCTTCGTCATAAACATAGGCCTTGTTTTTTCTTGCATCAAGAATGACCATGTCGTTATCGCCCAAAATTTTTGAGAGAATCTCAAGAGAAGAAACCCCGACAGTTTTGATATTTAATTGTTGGGCGAGCACTCTTGCAACTGTAACACACGCTCTTATTCCTGTAAAACTTCCGGGGCCTATGTCAGTTGCAATAATATCCAAATCTTTCGGTTCAAGCCCTGCTTCTTTTAAGACTTTTACTATTGTTGATATTAAGTAAGCAGAGTGGTAATTTTCGCCGTCAGAAAAAATTACTTCACTCTTTATAATTTTTTCGCCATCATTAAGTGTAATATATGTTTTATCAAGACAAGTGTCAAACGCTAATATTTTCATGCTTTTAACCCTTCAATAACATATTTGTTTTTATTGCCGACCGATTTAAACTCGTAAACTCTTGAATCATCGTCATCATAAGTTACATTAATTTCTATTCTATCAAAAGGAAGCTCGCCCTGAGAAAACTCTGCCCACTCAACAAAAGTGATTTTTTTGCCTTCCGAATATTCTCGGAGTTCTTCGGTAATAGTGCTTATTCCCGTATGTTCGAGTCTGTACAGGTCAAAATGGTAAACGGGAATAGATGCGCTGTGGTATTCATTTAGGATTACAAAACTCGGACTTGTAACTTTCTCTTTTACGCCGAGAGCTTCTGCGGCAAGTTTAACGAAAGCAGTTTTTCCTGCTCCGATTTCACCGAAAAGATTAACAAAACAACCTTGTTCTTTTACCAGAGAAACAAACTTGTAAGCAAGGTTTTTTGTATCTTCTAATGATGTACACTTTTGAACAAAAACTTCCATAACTATTTCTTCATACTCTTTCTGTACCAATAATGAATAGCTCTTGCAACACGGTTAGAAGAGTGTCTTACAAGTCCTTCTTTATTTTCCTGAATAAGTTTTTGAGAAACAATTTCAATTCCGATTGGAGCTATGTTTTCCATGTCCAACCTGACAGGAATAGAGCCTTGTTTTGCGTATCCTTCCGAAATATTATCGGGCAGGCTGTTGTTAACAAGGACAGCATCAACGATTTTGTTTCCTTTTGCATGTTTAAAAAGTGCGTTAACATGGCTTGCAACGGTATAATCTGTTGTTTCACCCGGCTGGGTCATTATGTTACATACATAGATTTTCTTAGCTTTGGCTTTCATAAGAGCTTCAACAATACCGTTAACCAAAAGATTCGGAATAACGCTTGTGTATAAACTTCCCGGACCTAAAATTATTAAATCTGCATCACTGATTGCATCAATTGCTTCAGTGAGTGCCTGACAGTTTTCAGGCTCTGTGAATAATCTTTTTATCTGACCGTGAGCTTCCGGAATATTTGATTCCCCGTGGACAACTCTTCCGTCTTCAAATTCTGCACCAAGCTTCATATCATCTAATGTCGCAGGAAGAACAACGCCTCTGATGTTTAAAACGCTTGCGGATTCTTTGATTGCCTTAACCATGTTTCCTGTGATAGAGCAAAGAGCAGTAAGGAAAAGGTTTCCGAAACTGTGACCTTCTAGCCCTTCGCCTGTTTTAAATCTGTATTGGAAAAGCTCTGTAATTAAATCTTCATCGTCACCCAGGGCTGCAATGCAGTTTCTGATATCTCCGGGAGGCAATATTCCCATTTCATTTCTTAATCTGCCTGAACTTCCGCCGTCATCACCTACGGTAACGATTGCAGTAATATTGCTTGTATATCTTTTTACACCTCTGAGAAGCATTGATAAACCTGTTCCGCCTCCTATTGCAACAACTTTGGCTCCTCTGTTAAGTTTTCTTCTTCTGTAAAGTTTTTCAAGAATATTAGAGTTGCCTTTGGTTGAGTTCATATCCATAATTGACAGGGTTGTTTTTTGCCAGCCCTTAAAGAATATAACGGAACCTATAAGTATAAATATTGCTGCAAGAAGGTTTGAAGGTAATATGTACGCTGCTCTTTGGATAAGTTCAACTGTCTTATAAAGCGGATGGATATCCGCAAAAACCATAAATCCTAATACAATCATAACCGAGCCGAGAAATATCAGCGCAAACCATCTCTTTACTTCAAGTCCCGGAAGCAGCCAACCTACTTCCTTTTTTACGTTAACATTTTCTTTTAAATCATCTATATTAAATGCCATAATCTAACTTTCTACTTTTAATTTTTCACTTTTAACTTAATCAACCCATCCTGATATTTTTGCATTATTGTAATTGACAGGTGCAGGTGTAATTAAGCGTTTTGCTTCTTTGATTAAATCCATTGATGTTTTATATTTATTTGAAAAATGAATTGTATTAACTTCGCACATGCTGACTCCACCCAGATTGTTGCGGATTTGTGAAGTGTGAAGAAGGTGTTGTAACCTTTTTATCATATCATAATTATTAGTATTGTCAGGAATTGCGTAATCAACTGTTAAATCAGGGTTATATGTTTTTTCCAGACAAAGTTCCTGAGCAACTGGCAAGCCGACATAATCTCCGACTTTTGAAGTTATGTCGCCCATTGGTGCATAGAATACGAGCCAGTCAGAGCATTTTTTAATCGCCCTGGCAATTGATGTTGCAAAAGTGAAATCTTCACCGCAGGCTTTGTACATAGCACCGTGCGGTCTTACGTGTTCAATACTCAGACCGTAAGCTTTAGCAAATGACATAATTGCGCCGACTTGATAAACAACAAGAGCTTCAAGTTCGTCTTCCTTAAGTTCAACAGGTCTGTATCCGAACCCCTGAATATCGTTAAAACCTATATGAGCTCCGATTGCAATATTTTTTTCCTTAGCTTTTAAAAGAGCATCCTTTATTGTTACAGGATCACCGGCATGGAATCCGCAGGAAATGTTAACCGAACTTACATAATCCAAAAGCTCGTATTCCTGGGTGTTTTTATAAACGCCGTAACTTTGCGCTAAATCACAGTTAAAATCTATATTCTTAATTGATTTTTTTTCAATAACTTCTTGCATTAAAAAACTCCTTTTATTCAAGATTATACAATAAAAAAAAGAAACAGATATTATGTTAAATCTGTTTTTGAAATTTTCTTTTGTAAAACAGCTAAAATAAAAATTATTAAGAATAAAATGTATGCAAGTGCGCAGGATTTTCCTACATCAAAGTATTCAAAAGCATATTTGTATATTGAGTAAACTATTACATTTGTGCTGTCCTGAGGTCCGCCTTCCGTCATAACGTAAATCAGGTCAAATATCTGAAAAGATGATATGAGAGTAACAAGCATTACAAAGTACGTAGTCGGTTTTAAAAGCGGTAAAGTAATTTTAAAGAAAGTATCTTTTACACCCGCTCCGTCAATTTTTGCGGCTTCATACAAGCTGTTATCAATTGTAGAAAAACCTGTTAGAAATAAAACAACATTGTATCCGACAAGTTTCCAGACAGATACAAAAATCAATACCGGCATGGCAAGGTGTGTGCTGAAAAGCCAGGTGTAGTGCGTTTTGAGGAGTGTATTAACGGTTCCGATATTAGGGTCAAAAATCCATCCCCAGACGATAGCTATAACAACAGCAGGGGTTATAAACGGCAGAAAATAAATTGTTTTAAAAGTTTCGCTTCCCCTTATTTTAGTATTCAAAGCTGATGCAATCAAAAGCGGAATAATTACCGCAAAAACAGTTACGGATATTGCATAAACAAAAGTGTTAATTAAAATCTGCAAAAACTCGCCCTGTGATAAAACAGCTTTATAATTTTCCAATCCGACAAATTTTATTTCGTTCAACAAATCCCAGTCGGTAAAACTAAGTGCAAAAGAACAAAATATCGGAATGATTATAAAGACGAATGTTCCGATAAGTGCGGGAAGTATAAATAAATATCCATATCTCTCTTTGTTCATGCTATTATTATATAGTAATATGGATATAATGAAAAGAATTTAAGAGGGGTATAAATGATAGATACATCAGCATTCGGAAAGAACGATATCAGAGGAATATATGGTGAAAATGTAACGGAAGAAGTTTTCTATTACGCAGGCAGAGGTTTTGTTCAGTATCTCATAAGAGAATCAAACAGAACTCCGGCAGAAATCTGGATTACGGTATGCAGAGATGCAAGACTTCATTCTCCGGCTCTTTCAAAATCTTTAATTGAAGGTATTCGGTCATGCGGTGCTAATGTTGTTGATCTCGGGCTTGCACCTACTCCTATCGGATATTATTCAGAAGCGGCAGGGCTCCCGCATCATATTACAAGATATCTTCCTGTAACAGGTGCATTAATTATTACTGCAAGTCACAACCCAAGTCAGTATAACGGATTAAAAATGACTTATGCCAAACAAACTTTAGGCGAAGCTCAGATAAAAGAAGTTAAAGAATTAACTGAAGAAGAATATAAACTTCAGATTCCTCCTGTTCCGTTTGGTCAGCTTGTTGAATACGATTTGATACCTGACTACATAAATGAGATGAAAAGTACATTTGGAAGAATCGGAGAAGGAATTAAAGTTGTTGTCGATTCTGCGAACGGTACCGGCGGTGTCGTAGGACCAAAATTGTACAGAGCTTTAGGATGTGAAGTTATTGAACTTTATTCTCTTCCAGACGGACGTTTCCCTCACCACCATCCAAACCCGAGCGATGAAAAAACTCTTAACGATATTAAAAAAGCTGTTGTTGCAAATAAGGCAGATATCGGTATTGCCTTTGACGGTGACAGTGACCGAATAGGAGTAATTGACTCAAACGGAAACTCAATGACAGGCGATAAATTACTTTTAATATATTCTGAAGATATTATCAAGGAATACAATAAAAAAGGCATTAAACCTGTTATAGTTTCAGAAGTAAAATGCTCTCAGGTATTGTATGACACAATAAATGCTAACGGCGGTATTGCCGTTATGTGCAAAACAGGTCACGGCTTCATTAAGGCTAAAATGCGAGAAACAGGAGCTGTTCTTGCAGGAGAAATGAGCGGCCATACATTCTTCAAAGATACATATTATGGTTTTGATGACGCGGTTTATGCAGGCTGCAGAATAATCGAGATTATAGCAGAGAAGAAAAAACAAAACCCCGGGTTTAAAATCTCTGACATGCTAAAACCGTTTGAAGCAATGTATTCATCTTCAGAGGTAAGACTTCCCTGTCCGAACTCATTAAAATCACAAACCTTAGAAAGCTTTCAGGCAGTAATTGCTGAAAATCCGAACTTCTTTGGTCGTGAGATAGAAGATATTATTACGCTCGACGGTATGAGAATCGTGTTCAAAAACGGCGGAGGTTTTGCACTCATAAGACAAAGTAATACAGAACCTGTGTTTACTCTGCGTTTTGAAGCTGATTCAAAAGAAAATGCTCAAAAATATGAAGACCTTATGGTTAATAAACTCTTAGAAATTATCCAAAATTATTCTAAAAATCTTGCAGGGGTAAATTAGGGGGGGTAAATAAGTAAGCAGTAAATATTTTGTATTAAAAGACGGCTTTCAGATTTTCTGAAAGCCGTCTTTTATTTTGTATTATGTTTTATGAATACCTGCTATAAGGGAAGTCATTAAACCCTTTATATTTACCCCCCTCTATTCTTTAGTGTATTCAGCGTCGATTACATCGTCGTCTTTTTTGTCTTCTGTTGCACCATGGCTGTTTGCTTCAGAGTTAGCATCGCCGCCTTCTTTCTGAACAGCTTCGTAAGCTTTTTGTGAGATAGAAAACATTGTTTGCTGAAGTTCTTCGCTCATTTTCTTAAGTTCATCTGACGGCTTGTTTTCATCTAATGCTTTTTGAAGAGCGTCTTTTTGTTCGTTAAGTTTCTTCAAATCTTCTTCTGAGATTTTGCCTTCAAAGTCTTTTGTTAATCTTTCAGCAGAAGAGATGAAAGAGTTAGCGTTATTTTTGATTTCAGCCTCTTCTTTTTTCTTCTTATCTTCTGATGCGTTAGCTTCAGCCTCTTTAACCATCTTATCAATATCTTGTTCAGACAGGTTAGAAGAGTTTGTGATTGTAATCTTTTGTTCTTTGCCTGTTGCTTTATCTTTAGCAGATACGTTAACAATACCGTTAGCATCGATATCAAAAGTTACTTCGATTTGAGGAACGCCTCTCATTGCAGGAGCGATGCCTTCAAGTCTGAACATACCTAATGATTTGTTATCTGTGGCCATTGGTCTTTCACCCTGAAGTACGTTAATATCAACTGCAGTTTGGTTGTTTTCAGCGGTTGAGAATACCTGTGATTTAGAAACAGGGATTGTAGTGTTTCTTGGAACCAAAGCTGTCATAACACCGCCCAATGTTTCGATACCTAATGTCAACGGAGTAACATCAAGAAGTACGATATCTTTAACTTCACCTGCAAGAACACCTGCCTGAACTGCTGCACCAACTGCAACTACTTCATCAGGGTTAACTGACTGGTTAGGTTCTTTACCTGTGTAGTCTTTTACTAACTGTTGAACAGCAGGAATACGGGTTGAACCACCAACCAATACAACTTCGTTAATATCGTTTTTGCTTAAGCCAGCATCGGATAAAGCTTGTTCAACAGGTTTTTTACATCTGTCTAATAAGTCTCTTGAAAGGTCTTCAAATTTTGCTCTTGAAAGAGTAAGTTCAAGGTGTTTAGGACCATTAGCATCAGCTGTAATATAAGGTAAGCTGATGGTTGTTTCAACAACAGAAGAAAGTTCGCATTTTGCTTTTTCAGCAGCTTCTTTGATACGCTGCATAGCCTGTTTGTCGCCTGTTAAGTCCATACCTTCCTGTTTTTTGAATTCTTCGCAAATCCAGTTAATGATTTTTTGGTCGAAGTCATCGCCGCCTAAGTGAGTATCACCTGATGTTGAAAGAACTTCGTGAACACCGTCGCCGATTTCAAGGATAGATACATCAAATGTACCGCCGCCTAAGTCGAATACCAAAACTTTTTCTGATTTATCTTTTTCTAAACCATAAGCCAAAGCAGCTGCGGTAGGTTCGTTAACGATACGAAGAACGTCTAAACCTGCAATCTTACCGGCGTCTTTTGTTGCTTGTCTTTGAGCATCGTTAAAGTAAGCAGGAACTGTGATAACTGCTGATGTAACTTTTTCTCCCAAGTAGTTAGAAGCATCATCTGCTAACTTTCTCAAGATCATTGCTGAGATTTCTTGCGGAGTGTAATCTTTTCCGTCAATATTTTTCTTATAATCTTCGCCCATATGACGTTTGATTGATGCGATTGTTTTATCAGGGTTAAGAATTGCCTGTCTTTTTGCTAACTGACCTACTAATCTTTCACCTGTTTTTGAAAAACCAACGATAGAAGGAGTTGTTCTCATGCCTTCTGCGTTTGCTATAACGGTAGGTTTACCACCTTCCATAACTGCTACAACAGAGTTTGTTGTACCTAAGTCAATACCTATTGTTTTTGCCATAATTTTTATCTCCTTTTTAATTACATTTTTCTTACACTACCATTTAAGCACCGTTTTTAGAAAAACATTAAAAAATAAACAATTTTTTAATATTTGGCAAAATATAGGAAATGACTGCTTACACTTTTTGATAAATTCCCTGGCAGATTTTTTTCATATTTTTATAATCTGATAATACTCTCACATGATACGGATTTTCATAAGGGTCTGTAATAAAATATCCGTTCGGCTTTAAAGTTCGTACTATATTTTTGACGGTTTGTGCGGATTCTCTCTCTGATACTATATATGGTAAGACATTGTTTGCAGATATTACATCAAATTTATTATCAGGATAATCAAGAATAGCCTCCTGTACTCTACTGTCCCATTTTGATTTTTGCGGGTTGTTGTATGTTTGTTCCAAAAATCCGTAAACTTCATCATTTACCCGCCATCGCATACTTTTTTGCTTAATCTCTTCTTTTATTATCTTTAAAATTTCTTCTGTATTATGCCCTTTTTTTGCAAGCTCATTCCATCTTTCGCGGTAGGAAAGGTAATAATGCATATATTCGTTAATGAGAGCCGGCATTTTTTCTTTGTGTTTAATTTCAAGCCAGTCATCAATGTTGTCTTTTATAAAACCTTTTTCCGCAAATCTGGGAAATGTCTGATAATCATACAAATTGCACAAAGCCTGCATTTTTAAATCTTTGTATTCAGGCTTTGACTGTAAATCCACAGTGTGCAAATCGACGTTATTTTTTAATTGTTTATCCTGCAAAATCCCTTTTATTGAAGCCAGATAAGAAAAAGGTTCCTGAGAATGTCCTATACCGATAATAAGCATACTTTTTAAGATATCAGGACCGGTTTTAAAAATTTTGTAAAAAAGATTTTCAATATCTTCATAACCTTTTGAGCAGGATAAAAGAACAGAGCCTCGCCTGAAGAAACATGATTGCGTGCTGTTATATTTATAAAAATCCGGGTGAGCATTGAAAACGGTTTCTGGCTTTTTTCTCTTATTAATATTACGGCTATGTACATATGAAATTGGTAAAATGCGCATACCATAAATAAACCCCCTAAAAAAATTTTTTGCATATTAGATTAAAAAGAGGAAGAAGTTCTATAGTATTTATGTTAAAATATATAATTATGAAAAAGTTTTTACACTTTCTTTTTGCTTTAGCAATTATTTTTTGTTTTGCAAAAAGCGTTAATGCAGAAGAGATAATAGCCCAAAAAATAGATAGTAATGAGCTTTTTGAACAAGTCACTTTAACAGTTCCCGATGAAGAAAATGTTAATGCCGAAAGTGAACCGGAAGAAGCTCCTGTTCAGGCTGCAGAAGTCAGCGAAAACATGACTTTGCGTGAAAAACTTAAATCAGTATATAAACTGGAAGTTGACAGATACGACATTCCGGAATATCTGTACAGAGAACCGTTGACCTACCACTTTAAGCCTGAATCAAAAATGGATAATATTCATGTTTGGGGCGCTTTTAATGCATACAATGACATGGCATTCTATGATAACGATGTTATGCAGGATAAATTCAATTTTAATGCATTAAACATCGGCGTTGATGGTTTTTTGAAAGATAATAATGGTGATTTCAGAATAATGATGGGATTTCCTGTTCATTCTTCAAGAAATTATACTCAGGGGCTTTTTGCTGATGTTTTTGTTGCGACAAATAAAATCCCACATCACAGAATTCAGATTGGTCATTTCAGACCTCAAATCGGTATGGAGGGTGGTAGCAGTTCATATACAATCGGATTTTTGGGACGTTCGCAAATTGCCAGAAATTTTGGTATGGCAAGAAGACTCGGCGGAAGAATAAAAGGAGATTATAAATATATAGACTATGATTTCGGTCTGTACAGTTCTGACACATTCTTTCAGGATTGGTTTCCCGGTGCTGAATTTGTGGGCTGGGTGAATTTTAAACCGTTGGCTAATGTTGAAGAAAAAAAATACGGAAAACTTAAAATTGGCGGTGGTATAGATGCAGGCAAAAGAGATGATAACTTTTTTGTGACAGGTGCATACATTGGCTACGATTATAAAAAATTCTCGGCAGAGTTTGAATGGGCAAATGCAAACGGATATAACGGTTATTACGGACATTCAAGAAAGCATGCAACAGGTTTTTATACTACTCTAGGGTATATGATTACCAAAAAACTCCAGCTGCTTGTTTGTTATGATCAATTTACACCAAATAAAGAATTTTCAGAGAACAAAAAAAGGGAAATGACAGTCGGGCTGAATTATTTTATTAAAGGTCAGGCACTCAGATTGATTTTAAATTACGCATTCTGTCAGGATGATGTTGCCGAGGATTCACACAGAATTATGCTCGGAGCACAAATTTTAATATAAGTTAATCTTTTTGCAAAAGATTTTTAAGATGATATTATTAAATATACAAGAAGAAAAGGTGACGGGGAAAACGAGATTTACCCCTTGGAGAGGAAGATAATGAATTATCACAATATTACAAAAGACGATATGTTAAATGGTGACGGACTCAGAACGGTTTTGTGGGTAGCAGGCTGTACACATCATTGTCATAATTGCCAAAACCCGATTACTTGGGATGTTGCAGGCGGCATTCCGTTTGATGAAGCAGCAGAAAAAGAGCTTTTTGATGATTTAAGCAAGCCCTATGTAGAAGGTATTACTTTCTCAGGCGGTGACCCGTTGCACCCGTTTAACCGTGAAGAAGTTTTTCGTCTTGCTAAAAAAATTCGTGAAGAACTTCCTGAGAAAAACATCTGGCTTTATACAGGATTTTTATGGGAAGAAATTAGAGATATCCCTGAGATAGCACTTCTTGATGTTGTTGCAGAAGGTAAATTTGTCGAAGAACTTCTTGACCCCAAAGCACATTGGGTTGGAAGCACTAACCAACGTGTAATTGATGTTAAACCAACTCTTGAAACAGGCGAGATAGTTTTGCATAACACATAGGGGGAGGTAAATAAAAGTCCTCCAGCCTCCGCTCGTTCGCGCGTCTTACTCACTCGCGTTGAACGGCAATTACGTATTTTGCTTCAAAGAACTAGCGTTCTTTTTTGCAAAAGTCCTCCAGCCTCCGCTCGTTCGCGCGTCTTGGATTATTGGCGTTTCACAACACTCAACTTCGCTATTATTTTTCTTACGAAAAATAGTGCTCCGTCGTGTTGTTCACAGGTACGAGTTCCGCTAGTGCTCCACTCTTGCTAAAATCCGCTATCTTTGATTTTGCTTCACACTCCGCAGTCGTTCACTATATTATGCTATTGCATAATTGTCGTTCACTCTGCTCCGTGCAACTTCGGGCCTTCGCTTTCGCTTCGCCCTACGCAAAATCCGCCGTCTTGCTGCGCTCGCATTAAACGTGCCTACGTGTTTTACTTCAAAGAACTGAAGTTCTTTTCGTAAAAACACTTCGCACTCTGCTCGCTTGCGCAATAAAAACTGACTCATTTTTTTCTTTTCCCTTTGAGTCAGTATAAGTATTTTCTCTAATAATTTTGGGAGGAGATTTGGGGATAGTTGATATATGCATGCTATACTAAATCTTTAAATCATGAAATAACATGTCAAGAAAAATTTACAAAACGTAATAAAAATTTACAAAAACATGCTCAAACACATGTGCAGACTGAATATTAAAAATCAAAAACGGTTTATATTTATCTTTACATTTGTCAGATTTATTAAAAAACAACATGTAAATTTATATTAACAAAAACTCTTTTTTTTGAGATAAAAACTTTACATTTGATTCTCTTTAAAATAGTATGTTACTATAATGGTATAGTATAGAAAAACAGAAAAAGAGGGATAAACGTGGACAATTTAGGACCGGATATATTTGGAAGAAAAGATTTAAACTCAGTAAACGGAAGCGATTCCAATAACAATAATTATTATCAGAGTTCTCAGCAGTCAAGCTCTCCGGAGCCGCAATCATCTTATGAACCTGCCAGCATTCAGTCATCTGACAGCTCATATTCAAGGATTCAGTCAGTTAACCCTGCTAAAATTAAAGTTGTAGGTGTTGGTGGTGGCGGCGGAAACGCTGTTAACAGAATGATTAAGAGCGGATTATCCGGTGTTGAGTTCTGGTTGATGAATACTGATTTACAGATTTTGAATACATCAACATGCAAAAACAGAATTCAGCTTGGTGCACAGCTTACAAACGGTCTTGGTGCCGGCGGTGAACCTCAAATCGGTGAAAAAGCTGCTCAGGAAGCTGAAAAAGAAATTGCATCAGCTCTTGAAGGTGCAGATATGGTATTCGTTACTGCTGGTATGGGCGGTGGAACAGGTACAGGTGCTGCTCCGATTGTTGCAAAAATTGCTAAAGATTTAGGTGTTTTGACAATCGGTGTTGTTACAAAACCGTTCTCTTTTGAAGGAAAGAGAAGACAAAACCAGGCTTTACAGGGTCTTGAAAAATTAAGAGAATCTGTTGATGCTCTTATCGTTATTCCTAACGATAAACTTCTTGATGTTGTTGACAGACGCGTTGGCCTTGTTGAATCATTCGTTGTTGTTGACGAAGTGCTGATGAGAGGTGTTCAGGGTATTTCCGACATCATCACAATACCGGGCTTAATTAACGTTGACTTTGCTGATGTTAAATCTGTAATGGCTGCATCAGGCTCAGCATTGATGGGTATAGGTCGTGGTTCAGGAGAAGGCAGAGCAACAGAAGCTGCAAAAATTGCTATCAACTCTCAACTTCTTGAAACTTCAATCAACGGTGCAAATGGTGTTATTGTTAACATAACAGGCGGACCTGATATGACAATGCATGAAGTTGCAGATGCTTCAAATATTATTAATGATGCGGTATCAGATGATGCAAAAATCATTATCGGTGCTGTTGTAAATGATAACATTCAGGGTGAAATCCAGATTACAGTTATTGCAACAGGTTTTGAACTTAAGGCTCAAATGCCTTCAATGTCAAAAGAAGAAAGCCGTTCAATTGATGTAACAACTTTCTTCCAAAATTCTTTCAATAACGCTCAGCAGGCTAAGACATCAACTCCTGCAGGATTTAATCCGAGCATAGATATTCAGATACCTGATTTTCTTAAAAAATAAGAAATAAATTAAATAATAAAAAAGACCGGATTTAAAAACCCGGTCTTTTTTTGATTTTAAAATATTTTATTTGGTAACAACATAAGAAATCCACTGATCCTGAGTTATTGTATCAATGATTTTTAAATCTTCTCTTTTTATTGCCTCAAGTACAATATCCTTTTTCTCATCTAATATTCCGCTTAGCGACAAAATGCCATTTTCTTTCATAATATTTTTTAAATCACCCATAATCTCATACAGAACATTATGAAGGATATTTGCACATACAAAATTGTATTTTTCGGTTATCTTGTCTGCAGTATTAAGCTCAAAAGTGCAATCAACTCCATTTACCCCTGCATTTTCCTTTGCAACATCAATAACAGTTTCATCAATATCGCAACCATAGGCAGATTTTGCACCCAATTTCATTGCTAAAACTGATAAAATTCCGGAGCCCATTCCTATATCTGCCAATGTATCACCCTGTTTAAGATATTTTTCCAGAGCTTTCATACAAAGCTGAGTTGTCTGGTGAGTGCCTGTTCCAAAGGCACATCCGGGGTCTAGGATAATAGTTATTTCACCTTCTTTTGGCGTATAGGACAGCCAGCTGGGAACGACAGCAATTTTGTCAGTAACGTGTGTTACGGTCCATTTTTCTTTCCATTTTTTGGACCAATCCTGATTTTCTTTTTCATCTAACGTTATCTCCCAGCTTCCGAGTTCTTCATCACTAAAACCACGTGATTTAAGAAGTTCACGCTCTGTTTTTAATACCTCAACCGGATTTTCTTCAATGTCGGTTAAAAATACCCTCAGTGTTCCTTCTGTTGTTGCAGTCATTACCAAATCTTTATATGTTTCTTCGGCTAGAACAACGCCTTCGCAAGCAAGGTTTGTAAAACAAATATCTGATACGATATCCTCTATTTCCGGGTTAATAGATATTCTGAGTTCATAGTAATTATTCATAAATTTTTCCTTTAAGCAATAGGCATATAAACTTTTACACTGAAACCACACTCTTCGTTTGAATACAGTCTGATTTCTCCGTTCATAGCTTCTACTAATCCTTTAACGATATATAATCCGAGTCCTGTTCCTCTTGTTGTACGTGTTGTTGAGTCATCAAGGCGTCTGAACTTTTCAAACAGAGTTTTAAGTTTTTCTCTCGGAATGACATCGTATTCGTTCTGAACGCTTATTACGATATTTTTTTCTTCAAGCTCGTAATTTATTGTAATTGCAGATTCGTCTTTTGAGTACTTAATTGCATTTTCTATAAGGTTTACAAAAACCTGTTCTATTCTGTCGTTATCTGCCAGAATTTCTGTTGTGCAGTTTTGAACGTTGTTTATAATCTCTTTTCCTGAATCATTTTTAACAAGCAGAATAGAATTTTCTATAACTGTATTTACGGGAATGTTAACCAAATTAAAGTTAAGCTTTGCTCCTTCAATATCAGGTATAACAAGCAAATCTTCAATCATTCTTTTGAGTCTTTCCGATTGCCGTTTGATTATTTTTAATGACTTTTGCCTTGTTTCTTCGTCAATTTCAATATCCTGCCTTAAAAGTCTTGATGTGTATCCCTGAATGCTTGTTAAAGGAGTTCTGAACTCGTGACTTACTGTATCAATCATATTTGAGCGAAATTCATCAAGCTGCTTAAGCTCCTTATTCTTCTTGTTGACTTGTACATAGGACTTATGAATTTGGTTAATCATTCTATTGAACTCTGTTCCGAGGAAAACAATTTCAAAAGGTGTGAAAATATTGGTTAAAAGGCGAATACGTCTTTCATAGTTTCCTTTTGATATCGCAATAATTGCTTTGAAAAGCTGACGAATATTAGTATATAAATAAGAGGTGTATAAACCTACAACAAAGAATACAGACAGCATTGTTATAAGGATTGAAAGAATGATTTTATCACGGTTATAATCTATTGTATCCTTTTTTGTAGCCTCTGTAGTGTTAACAATAATTATTGCATTTGGATTTGTTTTCTTTAAATAAACTATCGGTTGGTTTTTAATATTACCAAAAATAACAGGTTCATTATCTTCAAGTTTCTTTGGAAGTTGTTTTATTATCTCATTATAATCATTCTGATTAAATTTACTTGAAGCGAAAAGTTCGTTTGTATCTCCGTCTAAAATGTATATTTGGCGTTCATCTTCCGTAAGTGTTTTAAACCAGTCATTTTTCAGTGTTTCAAGGTCTAAAATAGCAACAAGTGTTCTGCCGTCTTTTAGTTCTCGGGTAAAAACACCGTAATTATCCTGAGTATTATATGCCTTGTATTGTTCAAGTTTTTCTTTTGAGTTTACAATGGTTAATTCTTTATAAAACGGCATACTTTTGATAACTTCATCTAAATATTTTTGTTCATGTTCCGGATTCTGATAAAATGATAAAGTTGATATAACTTGATTAAGCTCATTGTTAATTGACTGTTCAAATACGTCAATTTCCTGAGAAACAATCTTTGATATAAGTACAGCGGCTGAACGAAGCTGTGCGCGGGTTGATTGCTGGTTGACGTTGTTGATAATAATTCCGCTTATTGTCATAGGAATTAAAATAGCAAAAAACATAACAATAATGATTTGCTCAGCGATTTTTAAACGTCTTTTTGAAAAGAATTGAACCATAGGATTATTTTAGCATGAAAATCAACCAATAAATAAATTAAAGAGTTTACCCCTATCCTTCCTCGCCGAACGGAGTGAGTTTATATCCTACGTTTGTTACTGTATGGAGATATTTTGGTGATTTTGAATCAGGTTCAATTTTGTTGCGGAGTGCTCCAACGTGAACCCTCAACATTCTTACATCTTCGTCGCTTGAATACCCCCAGACTTCTTCTAACAAAGTTGCGAGTGTAACTGATTTGTTAAAATGTTGCATCAGGCAGTATAATATTTCAAACTCGGTTGGTGTTAATTTTATTTTTTTATTAAGAATTATTGTTTCTAAAGTATCAGGTAAAATCTCAATTTCTCCGGCTTCAAGGATTTCTGACGACATGCTGCTTTCAACAGCCGGCTGATTTCTTCTTAAAAGAACTCTTATTCTTAAAAGTACTTCCTGAATATCAAAAGGTTTAACAAGATAGTCATCCGCACCACTGTCAAAACCGCTTGTTTTGTCACCGATAGTACCTTTAGCGGTAAGCATTAAAATCGGAACATTAATTTTTGCCTGACGAATATTTTTACATACATCAAATCCGTTCATTTTTGGCATCATAACATCAAGCAGAATCAAATCATATCTGTTATTGAGAGCTTTATTTAATCCTTCCATTCCGTCGCATGCTGTATCAGTAAAATATCCGCTTGATGATATGTCGAACTCCAACAAATCTCTTATTTCTGTATCATCATCTACTATTAAAATTCTTTTTTTCTCAGTCATAAAGTTCCTTTAAATTAAAATTACATTTATCCCTATTTTAAAAGAATTATAATGGGGATGCAACAGAAAGTTTTTAAGAAATGTTAAGAAAAAGTTATATATGTAAAATATACTATATTGTAAAATTATCTCGCTGAGAAGAAAATAGAAATATGTTAGATAGTAAACGTTTAAAAAATCTGGGTATAAATATCAAAAGTGAACGTTTGAGAAAGAATATCTCACAAGAAAGACTCGCTGAGTTAACAAACATATCAAGAAACTCTGTCAGTTTGATAGAAACGGGAAAAATTAACCCTACCGTTTTGAAAGTTCTTGATATTGCATGTGTTCTTGGCACTGACTTGAATGCGTTAACCAAAGATATCTAATAAATGTTGGCTGGATATTATGATGCATCTATTTTGGTTGTTTCTCTCTTAAAAAAAGAGAGGACATTTTGGTTTATATGGGTGTAAAATAGTGCCATTTTATCACGATTTTAAACAACAAAAAAAGACTGCTCTTAAAAAGGCAGTCTTTCTTTAATAAATATTTTATACTTTCATTTCTTTTTCAAAACCGAACAATGAACTTACTGATTCATCATCATGAATTCTTGAAATTGCTGCACCGAGAAGCGGAGCAACAGAAAGTTGTTTAACATTGCGCGGCAAATCTTCTTTCTTCCACGGGATTGTATTTGTAACAATACATTCTTCAATCGGTGAGTTTTCAAGTCTTTCTCTTGCAGGGCCTGAGAAAACTGCGTGGGTAGCGCATACATAAACTTTCTTAGCACCCTTTTGTTTAAGAAGTTTTGATGCTTCGCAGATAGTTCCGGCTGTATCAATAATATCGTCAAACATCAAGCAAACTTTGTTTTCAACATCACCTATGATGTGAGCGGCAATTGCTTCATTGTGTTTGTCACGGCGTTTATCAATAATTGCCATCGGACAATCAAGTTTCTTGGCAAAGGCTCTTGTTCTGTTAGCTCCGCCCATATCGGGAGATACTGCAACAAGTTCATCCGGATCTATATTCAAGTTTTTAACATAATCAACAATAATCGGATTTGCAAAAATGTGGTCAACAAGAATGTTGAAAAATCCCTGTATTTGTCCTGTATGTAAATCCATTGCAAGAACCCTGTTTGCACCGGCAGTTGTCAAAAGGTCAGCAACTAGCTTAGCTGTAATTGCTTCTCTGCCTGATGTTTTTCTGTCCTGTCTTGCATATCCGTAGTAAGGAATAACTGCGGTTATAGATTTTGCGCTTGCACGCTTGAAGGCATCAATAATAATAAGCAGCTCCATTAAATTTTCGTTAACAGGATTACAAACAGGCTGAACGATAAATACATCATCGCCGCGGATACTTTCCTTGATTTGTACATATATTTCGCCGTCGGCAAAATTCTTTATAACCATAGGACCAACGGTTGTTCCCAAATAATCAGCTATTTCCTGAGCAAGCTGCGGATTTGAACGACCCGAAAATAATCTTATATCATGAGTCGGGTTTACTGCTCTTTCGAGCTGAGAATAAGGCATTTCAAGAACCATTTTTGCAATCCTTTCATACTTTGTGACAGAAGAGTGATTTCATTTTACACTAAATATTTGTTTTTATAAACGATTTTTTACAAAATATTAAGCTGTGTATATGGTTAAAAACCCGTAAAAATAAATTTTGCGGATTGCCTTGTATGATTATATTAACTGAGGTTAATTTATGATAAAATCATTTTGTTAAGGGGGATTAATTATGAATATAAAATTTTGGGCGAAAGTGGGAATAATATCGGGAAGTATTCTTTTTGGAACTTTTTTGTTATTCCTTTTACTTCCGTTTATACTGAACTTTTTTATTGATAAATATACTCCTCAGATTGTAGGTGAGATTAACAAACTAACGGGACTCAGCGCCGGCATGGAAGAAGTCAGAATTGTCGGAACGCCAAAGCTTACTGCCGGTTTAAAGGTCAAAAAATTTGAACTTTATACTCCTCAAAAAGAACCGGTTTTTATTGCCGATAATTTTGAAGTCAAATTGTCGCTTCTGCCGATTTTGGCTAAGGATATAAGGGTTGATGTAGTAAAATTTGATAATATTAATTTAACATTGAAATTTAACAAAGACGGAGATTTGGATTTTCTTAAATATTTACCTGCGGTGGAAGAAAATTCTGACAGTGTTGATGAGATTCAGAAGCCAAATTATTTACCTCTTGGATTGAAATTGTCTAATCATCTTCCTGATATTCATGCAGGTTCGTATAAAATTACCGTTACTGACGGAAAAGACAACTATGTTATTAAGGGTAATAAAACAGATATTACGGATTTTATAATCAATAAAAGTGTAAAAATTAAAGGTTCTGGTAAAGTCATTCTTCGTGACAGGGAGCAGTTTAATTACAATGTTAATCTGTTTAATAAAATTATGCCTGAGCTTGATTTGAACGAACTTGTGTTTAATCCGCAAAAAGAAGAAAAACCAAAAGCAGAAGAAGTTAAAGTTGATGTCATAAATGTTTTTAAAGGACTTTATGATTACAAAGTTACTGCAAATGTTGACGTAAATCTTAAAACAACAAAAGATTCCGTTGACGGCGGGGTTAAAATTGGTAACGTTTCAATAATTGATATAACACCTTCCAATGCGGATTTGATTTTTAAAAAGAATGCGATTGTTATTGACTCAAGTATCTATACCGCAAAAAATGAGATTTCTACGGTTAAGGGCAAATGTATAACAGGCAAAAACCCTTCTGTTGATTTGAATGTAAAATCAGGGGCAAACATAGAAAATGTTTTGAATATTGTAAAAAAAGTTGCCCTTATATTTAATATCAAGGAACTTCAGACACTCACAGCAAGCGGCAGGATAAATGCGGACTTTAATATTAAATCAGATTTGAAAACAGTCAGTTCGAACGGATATTTGAAGGTTCCGACGGCAAAACTATATTACGGAGCTTATAATATTGGGATTGATAATATTAATGCTGATATATCACTTGCTAACAACAATGTTAATATCAAGAACGTCAGCTTCTCAGTGTTGGGTCAGCCTTTGTATTTACACGGAACTCTTTCTTCTGACGCAGTTGCGGATATACACGTTGTTGCCAATAAACTCAACGTAAAGGGACTTTTGGTTGCACTCGGTCAGGCATCTATTATGAAAGAAAACCCGATTTATTCGGGTACTTTATCTATGGAAGCGTTTATAAAAGGCAAACTGGATAAAATTAATCCGGTCGTAAATCTTAGTATTATGAACCTGGATTTGAAAAATATTCCGTCAGATTTGCGCCTCAAAGCTCCGGTAACAGAAGTTAATATAACATCTGACGGCAAAACGTTTGACGGAACAGCAGAAAGTTTTGATGTAAAACTTATAAATCCGGCTGCAACTGTATATGCAAAATCCATACTTGCGAATATTAAACCTGATGTTATAGAGATAACGGAAACACCTGTAAAGATTGAAAAAATTAATACAGTTATTCAGGGTAAAATTACAGATTATCTTACCGAAAAAATAGGTTTGGATTTTGTATCAACCGGCGATATCAAATCAACTCTGAAAGGTGATATGAATATTGTCAAACAAACTCTTAACCTAGTGTATCAGACAACGGATTTATCAACAATTATTATACCTTTATTTGACAAATCAAAAATGTCTTTCAGAGGTAAATTGAATATAACAGGAAATATGGTGAATCCGATAATAAGCGGTTCGGCAACAGTTCCTTCTATTTCTATTCCTGAGATACCTGTTGTTATGTCCGATATGAACCTTAATTTGCACGGTACAATCCTTCACGGTTCAGGTACAGTTAAGGATTTTGCAAGCGGAGGGATTAAAGCCCAAAACCTCTCAAGCGATTTTGAACTCAAAGGAATGGATTTTTATCTGAACAATCTTAAAGGAGAATCATTTAAAGGTAAAATTTACGGAAATATTTTGTACAACCTTGCAAATGCAAAAACAAAAATTTCGTTCAAAGGCTCCGGCATGGACGCAGAAGCTGCAATAGAAGGTGCAGCTGGAATCAAAAAATCTCTCACTGGAACTTTGGGTTTTGATACAAATCTGACACTTACTGTTCTTGAGTATAATGCGATGATTAAGTCAATGAAGGGTAATCTTTCATTTGATGTAAAAAAAGGTGCGTTTGGTTCAATAGGTCGTTTTGAAGGATTTTTGGGAGCTGCAAATATTACCCAAAACTATTTCCTGAAAAACACCGTTAATGCACTGTCAAATGCCGCAGGCCTCGCAACAACGGCTCAGTTTGATACAATAGACGGTAAATTAACTTTATCTGACGGCTGGGCAAATTTGAATTCTATAAAAAGTGCAGGTCCGAGCCTTTGCTATTATGTGACTGGAAAATATAATTTGATCAACGGAACAACAAACGTTATTATTCTCGGAAGACTTGATGCGCCAATGGTTGCCAAACTTGGAGTTTTGGGTACATTAAATATCAGCTCGCTTCTCGGAGATAAAGCTGGGGCTGTTTACAAACTTTTAACCGTAAACCCGAAGGGGGAAAAGGTTGACGAAATTCCTGCTCTTACAAACAAGAGTACAAATTACCAGGACTTCAAAGTTTCATTTAACGGCGGTATTGATTCAAAAAGTTCAATAAAATACTTTAAATGGATTACAAGTGCTGATATGACAAATTTGCAGCCACAAACTGCAAAAGACATTGTGAACAATGTAAAAGAGGCATATAAGACCGACATTAACACAACTAAAGAAGGAATTAATAATGCAATAGAAGCAGAAAAGAAAAGAATTGAAGATGCAAAAAATCAGATAAATGCAACAAAAGACGATTTTCAAAATCTTTGGAACAGCATAAAAGATATTTCAAAATCTGCTGAAAAAACTCAGAACGCTCAGTCTGTAACTGAAACACAAGCAAAACAAACTTCTTCACAGGAAGCGGTAACATCTGAGCCTGAGCAATCCGAACCTGTCAAAGAAAGTCAATCTTCCGAATCTGCACAAGAATAAGAAGGAAAGCACGTTACATATCTTAATGATACTGTTATTTCATGGCAAATTTTTCTTTTAATGTTTTTTAATAATAGTATAGAAGTAAGATTTAAAAGGATTATGTTATGGCAGTAGAAAAAATTAACAGCGTACAACAGGTACAAATTGCTCCGGCACAGGAAAAACAAGCAGAAGAGCAAGTCCATGTTGTACAAAAATCTTCGGGCAGTTCAAAAGATGTCGTTACCGCATTAAGCATTTTGGCGGCACTAGGAGCGGCAGGGATTGCAATTTATAAGCATAATAATGCCAAAAAAATGGTTGAAGAAGCCAAAGCTGCTGCCAAGAAGGAAATAGAAGAAGCTGAAAATAAAGCTAAGCAGGCAGCAGAAGAAACAGAAAACAAGATTAAAGAAGCTGTCGAAAAAGTTAGAAATGAATATGAAAAAATTGATAAAAAAACTGACCAAACTTCAAAGTCGGGGAAAAATAAAAAGAAAAAAGCAAAAGTGAACAAAGGTGGCGAAGTTGAAAAAACCGCTCCAAAAGTTCTTGAAGGTGGCGTTCGTGATGACAGTTTGAATAAAGTTTTTAAGCCACTTCAGGAACGCATAGAAGAAAAAAACAACGGGCTTATTGTTGTTCCGTCATTCACAAAATTATCAAAATATTTTACAAAGATTAAAAACAAATTTAATTATATAAAAACCACAAAAGGCTCAGCAGAAACCCCAAAATCTGCTGAAACAACAGAAAAGACAAGTATTAAAGACAGGGTTAAAACTTTTTATGAAAGCTTAAAAGCAAAATTTAAACGTGAGCCAAAAGCAGCAGACACTTCTGTCAAGCCTGAAACGGAAGAAAAAACATCAAGACTAAAAGTCTATGGTGAAAAAATTTCTGAAACTTCAAAGCAGGCTAAAGACTATATTGTAAAAAAATGGAATGAGTTTTTAGGTTTGTTTAAACGTAAAAAATCAGAATCCAAGGTTGTCATTGAAGAAGGTGCAAAACCAAAAATCGAAGAAGCTGCACCAAAAATTGACTACGGAAAATTTATAGATGATTTGGCAAAACCGGAACCGGCTCCTTCCGATATATTCAAAGGTATAATAATGCCCGACGTGACTAAAGCAGCAGAAAAAGATTTGATTACGGAATACAACGCACTTTCAAAGGTAGTTAAAGATTTGCCGGTTGAAGATATGACTGCTCAGAGATTCCTGCAGATAAAAGGAGAATTGTTAAACCACAGAGGGTATAAAGTTCTGCCCGACGGCAAAATTGCAAAAAGTGTACCCGAAGTCAAAACAAAACCTGAGCTAATTGAACAAAAACCGCTTGATAAGGTATCTGATCTGGAACTTTTGATTGAATATAATTTCTTAAGAAAAAAAGTTAAGAAACTTCCTGTTATGTCAGAAGAATCGCAAAGATTTTTGCAGATTCAGGGTGAACTTTTAAACCACAGAAATTACAAAATTTTACCTGACGGAAGAGTTAAAAACGCAGGAAAAAGACAGATTTTCTCTAAATAGACAACTCAATCTCATTAAGTTTTTGATAAACAGCTGAAAGACAAATGTACAAAATATCTTTTGGAATAGCCGTCTCCCATATATCAAAATCCGGCATGGAAAACTCATAAGAGAATCCCGTAGTATAAAGAATGTCGTTTTCTTCCACTATTTCTGAATTAATAAAGCCGATAAAATTTGCTTTTTCTTTAAGAAGCATATTTTCAAGATTTTTTGAATAATCTTTTAGTAAATTGTTTTTTATATTTTTATGCGGAAATGTCAGAAGATGTTTTCCGTCAAACAGCGATATGACTTTATATTTTTCTCCATGGATATATTTTTCAAGAAAAACGTTTTTTGAAATTTCTCCTGAGGTATTATATATTTTTTCTTTGATGCTTATAACTTCCTGCATTGAGTTGGCTTTTTTGAGGACACCGTCACCTTTCACAAGGACAGGAAATTCAAGTGGCAAATTTATTACAGGGGGAATATTAAAATTGTATTCTGTGAGAATTTTTCTGGCAAAATGATGAGATAGTCCCAGTTTTGTCCAGTCTGTCGTTGCCGCAAAACAATTAATAAAGTATTGTTTCATAACATTGGCAATACCCTCCAAAGCCCATTTTTCTTCTTCAACAAGAACAATATCAATTTGCAGCGTTCTGCATTTCTGCGCAAGCTCCTTGAATGTGTTGAAGGTTATGCGTATGGTTCCTTCGATTTCTTCTGAGGATGTAATATATAATTTTCTCAAATATTTTGAGTTCAAAAAATGCTCAACATACTTGCTTTTTTCTGTGCTTACTATTAATACGTTTAGTGACTGCATGACGAACAGCCTCCGCAATTTCCGCCGCAGCCTTTATTAATAAGTTTTTGTATGTCAAACTGCTCGTTATTTAATATTTTTTCTGCAACAACCGGCATGAGAGTCTGTTCCAGATACGTTAACTCCTGCTTTAGGTTATCATAATGCGTGTCATTATTTATAAACACAGGATACTGAGTAATGATTTTTCCCGTATTAATGTAATAAAAAGTAATGCCTGTAACTTTTACTCCTTTTAATATCGCTTCTTTTTCAGGTTCTACACAGTCAAAAGCAGGCAAAAGTGAATGGTGGCAGGCAATAGCATTACCTTTGGCTTTTTTGTTATTGAGGCAAATGATTAAATCGTAGTTTTCACTATCATCTGCTGCTGTCAGGCAATCAAACGTACAGTCCGGAAGGGTGTACTTTATTGCATCAATAACGGGAGAGTATTCTGAATATAAAATTGCTAATTTTTTCATAAAATAATTATATCATGGGGCTTTTTTAAAAAACCATGTACTGTTAAAAAAGCAACATTGTTGTATAATGTTTTTGTAAGGAGTAACTTATGGGCATTATAGCTTGGAATGATTATTTTTTGGATATGGCAAAAACCTGTTCGTCACGTTCAAATTGTCTTCGTGCGCAGGTAGGTGCTGTAATAGTAGGTCAGGACAGAAAAATTAAAGCAACAGGGTATAACGGAACTCCGAGCGGCGTAGAATCCTGTTACGAACGCGGTGAATGTTACAGAATAAAAAACAATATTCCGTCAGGAACCTGTTATGAAACCTGCCGTTCCATTCACGCAGAACAAAATGCCATTATTCAGGCGGGTCAGGACAGATGTATGGGTGCAACGATGTATATTTACGGACACAATTTTATTTGCATTCTGTGTAAAAGATTTATTGTCCAGGCCGGAATAAAAGATGTTTACCTAAAAAAAGATGATAACTCTGAAATTCTTTATGTTTCGGTAGAAGATATAAAGCGTGAGCTTGAAGAGATTCAGGAATTTGCAAATGCTAAGTAATAAAAAAAGGACTTTTTAAGTCCTTTTTGTAAATGTATATTTTTGAGTCTTTTGGAACAAAATGTTCCGATTTGTGAAACAGTTTATCTTAAACGGTGACTTCTTCTTTAAAATAGCTGACTACTGTGTCCATAACATTATCAAAGAAGAAGTCCAATTCCTGTGATAATGAGTCATTAACAATTTCTGTTTTATTAAATCTTGCTGTCATTTCGTTCTCAATCTGCATATTTCTAAATCCTTTCCTATGTTCTGCCCTAATTCATATCTTTTTGCTTACACTTTTTATATCGGCAATTTTTTTTAAAACTTTAGGCTTTTTTACATAATCGTTACAAATTGTTACATCGTTATTTATTTCTTAATAAAATTTAACTGCAAGTCAAATTCTCTTGTATTATTAACCTCTTTATACTAAAATTAACAATGTTAGAGGGAATATTGCGGGGGTTTAAATATATGAAATTTACGGCAAAGAAAGAAGATTTACTAAACGGTATAAGAATAGTTGAAAGAGCCACTGTTGTTAAAGGTTTACAACCTGTTCTTGCAAACGTTTTGATAGAAACAATCGGTGATACTCAGGTAAAATTAACAGCAACGGATTTTGACCTGTCAATTACAACACTGATTAACGCTGCAGTAGAAAGTGAAGGCAAATTCACTCTTCCTGCCAAAAAACTTGGTGAAATTATCTCAAGGCTTAATGACGAGCTTATTAAGCTTGAACTTAACGGTTCAACCGTGACAATTACAAGTAAAAAGTCAAAATTTGATATAATCGGTATTTCTGCAAACGAATTTCCGCAGGTTGAAGAAAATATTTCTGAAAATGATTGTATGGAAATTGAAACAGAACCATTCACAAAAGCAATCAGAGAAGTTGTTTCTGCAGCTGCTGGGTATGAAACAAATAACCTTTTGTCCGGTGTCGTTTGCCAGGTTAATAAAAATGTTCTCGAAATGGCTGCAACAGACGGAAACAGGCTTGCAAGAGTAAGAGAGGTTGTTAAAAACTCTTCGACTGATGAAGAAAATCCGTTCGAGATGCTCATCTCGTCAAGAATTCTTGCAGAACTTTCCAAAATAGCAACTCTTGTGGAATCAGACAATATCAAAATCTGTAAAGAACAGAAAAGAATAGTTATCTCAATTGATAAAACAAATATTATAACTCGTCTTATGCAGGGCCAGTTCCCGAAATATAACCAGCTTATTCCTCAAACGTTTCCGAAAGAAGCAGTTTTGAATAAGTCTGATTTAATCTCTGCTCTGGAAAGAGTTGCGGTAATGGTAAACGAAAAGAACAGTATTGTGAAATTTGAGTTTGCGGATAATACGCTTAAACTTTCCGGTGATTCTCCTGAAGCAGGTAATTCTCAGGATGAAGTTGATGCAAAATATATGGCTGAACCGCTTGCAATAGCATTTAACTACAAATTTATTCTTGAGTTTTTAAAGATTGTTGAAGCGGAAGAAATAAAAATTCAGCTGAACTCTTCGCTTTCTGCAACAGTATTTGCACCTTGTTCTGACGAGGATTATTTATATCTGGTAATGCCTGTTCAGTTAAGAGGTTAAGGGGTAACGAGGTAAATTAAAATGAGAGGAAAAGCTTTTAAATTTGGCGATAATATATCTACAGACCATATTGCACCCGGAAGACTATTCCATTTGAGATCAGACCTGCAGGAGTTTGCAAAGCACGTATTAGAGGATGCGGATGAAAATTTTGCAAAAAATATGTCCAAGGGTGACTTTGTTGTTGCGGGAAATAACTTTGGACTCGGTTCTTCAAGAGAACACGCCCCGCAAATAATTAAAATTGCGGGTGTAGGCGCAGTAATTGCCAAATCGTTTGCAAGAATCTTTTATCGTAATGCAATCAATATTGGTTTGCTTGCAATAGAGTGCGATACAGACGGTATTGATGCAGGGGATGAGCTTGATTTGGATATAAAAGAAGGTGTTTTGAAAAATCTTACAAAAGGTACAATTATTATGATAGAACCCCTTCCTGATGTTATGATAAGACTTCTTGAAGATGGCGGACTTATTGAACATATCAAAAAGAACGGCGATTTAGTTTTAGGATAATTTTATATCAGCGATAATTGTTTTGCCTCAAAATGTTTTCTTAAAAAAGACGGTCTGTGATACTTTGTAAGTCCGTATTTATCAATTGCCTCCATGTGTTCACGAGTCAGGTATCCTGCGTTCTTTGCCCAGTTATACATTGGAAACTCATCGTGAAGTTTTTGCATGTATCTGTCACGGGAAACTTTTGCCAAAATACTTGCTGCAGCAATAGAGGCAGATTTAGAATCCCCTTTGACTATGAATTTTTGCGGGTAAATATAATTCCTTATAAGCTTATTACCGTCAACGAGCGTAAGAGCATTTTTCTGCATAATTGAAGAACAGGCAATATTCATTGCTTTGAGGGACGAGTTTAGAATATTAATTTTTTCTATCTCGTCAACCTCAACACAAACAATTTTGTTAAGTGTGTTGCTCAGAATGATATCAAAAATGGAATTACGTTTTTTGGGTGTAAGTTTTTTTGAATCGTTAAGAATCTCAAGGTCTTTGATAAGTCCATCCGTAACTTTGGGAAAATAAACGGCAGCAGCATAAACACCGCCTGCAGCTGGACCTCTTCCTGCTTCGTCTGTTCCGATAACTGTCTGATTAAATTGTCTGTCAAACTCAAATAAATCTGTTACTGACATATACTTTCCGTTTTTTGTAAATAATTATACCAGATAAATCCCCCAGTTGTATAACTTTTTATTGACTTTGAACCCTGTCTATACAATAATAAAAGATAATTAACAACCGGGGCAACGGATATGAACACTATAGTCGAAAAGATAAACACCCTTAAACAGGAGAAGAACGCTGTAATCCTTGCACATTGCTATCAAAACGTAGAAGTTGATGAAGTTGCGGATTTTGTCGGTGATTCGTTGTACTTAAGCCGTAAAGCAAAGGAAACGAATGCTGATATTATAGTTTTTGCGGGTGTGTCTTTCATGGCTGAAACAGCAAAATTACTTTCACCTGAAAAAAAGGTATTATTGCCAAGACTTGAAGCGGGCTGTTTTATGGCGAATATGATTAATGTTGAATCTCTAAGGCAGTTTAAAGCGATGCATCCGGGTGTTCCTGCAGTATGTTATGTTAACTCAACAGCTGAGATAAAAGCAGAATGTGATGTTTGCTGTACAAGTTCAAATGCGGTGGATGTTGTAAAAAATATCGGAACAGATGAAGTTTTGTTCTTGCCTGATACGTACCTCGGCAAATGGGTTGAAGCTCAATTAGGCGGGAAAGTCAAAGTTCATACTTATAACGGTTTTTGTCCTACACACTTGAGATTGCGTGCGGAAGATATGGAAAAATCAAGATTAGAGCATCCAAACTCAAAAATTCTTGCGCATCCCGAGTGCCATCATACAGTATCGGCATTGGCTGATTTCGTCGGAAGTACAAAAGAAATTATGGAATACGTAAGCAAAACAAACTTCCGTGAATATACTATTGCAACAGAAAAGGGTGTTTATGACAGACTCTGCCGTGATTATAAAAATAAGACCTTCTATCTTTTAAAAGATACGCTTGTTTGTCAGAATATGAAGTGGAACACGCTTGATGATATTTATAACGCTCTTTTAAGAGAAGAACACGAAATTACTCTTGATTTGGAGATGTCAAGGAAAGCGGTGGCTTGTATAGACAGAATGTTTGAAATTACACAGCCGCTTATGACAGCAAGAGGTGTATAATGAAAATTTTAGTTGGAATGTCAGGCGGAGTAGATTCTTCTGTAACAGCCCTTTTGCTTAAACAACAAGGGCATGAAGTTATTGGTGCAACAATGGCTATTTGGGGTGACAGAGGGGTAAAGGAACAATTAAAAGATAAACTTCCAAAAACTCACGGAGCATGCTTCGGTCCTGATGAAAAAGAAGACATAGAAAGTGCAAGAAAAATTGCGGAAGAAATCGGAATCCCGTTTTATGTTTTTGATTGTGCCGAGCAGTATGAAAAAATAGTTTTGGATAATTTTAAGAAAGAGTACTTGAGCGGACATACTCCAAACCCTTGTATCTGGTGTAACTCGCTTATAAAATTCGGTGTTTTGCCTGAACTGGCAAGAGCTAACGGAATTGATTTTGACAAATTTGCAACAGGACACTATGCTCGGATAGAGCAAGATGGTGACAGATATATTTTAAAAAGAGGTATGAATCCTAAGAAGGATCAGTCATATTTCTTATACAGACTTAAGCAAGAACAATTAGCTAATATTTGCCTCCCGCTAGGAACTAAGACGAAAGAAGAGATAAGAGAAATAGCAACCGCTAACGGACTTTCGGTTGCAGAGAAACCGGACAGTCAGGATTTTTATTATGGTGATTACAACGAGCTTCTCGGGGTTGAAGAAAAAGAAGGCAACATTGTTGACATAAACGGTAAGATTTTAGGTAAGCATAAAGGCATCTGGAACTATACCATAGGTCAGAGAAAAGGTGTCGGCGTATCTTCAACAGTGCCTCTGTACGTATTGGAGTTGCGCAAAGATACAAACGAAGTTGTAATTGGGCCAAAGGATAAAACAATGAAAGATACTCTTAAGGCTTCTGATTTGAACTGGATAATTGAACCAAAAGATAAAACTTTTAAATCTCAGGCAAAATTTCGTTCAACCCAGCAGCCTGTCAGCGTAACGGTAACAATAGACGGTGATGAAATTACTGTAAAATTTGATGATATGCAAAAATCAATAGCAATCGGTCAGTCTGTTGTTTTGTATGATGGTGATTTAGTATTGGGCGGCGGAATAATTACGGAAGTATTGTAAACCGTTACAGAGATTATTCACCCCTATCCTTCAGGCAGCATTGAGGAAACTTCGGCAACGATTCTTGAAATATCTGCTCCGCCAAAAACAATTTCTAAAATCAGGGATGCATTAATAATAGTTGTTTCACGAAACTCCATTGTATCAATATCTATTATATTAAACTCTACATAGTCATCCCCCACGTATGTAATTTTACCGTATTCAGCACCGGTTGCCCATCTCAAAAATACATATTTGTGTTCAAAAACTTTAAGTCTGTTTAAAAGTCTCATATTAATACCTTCTTATTGTCGTGATAAATGTCCTTGGATATACTCTCTTTTTTTTATTGTGAACTTGAAAACACAAAATCCACAAGCATATTCTAACACATAATTGATAAGATAACAACTTTTGATTAAAATAAGTATATGGAAAAAGTTGTTTTAATAGGATTAGGAGCAGTAGGGCTTACATACGCAGTTAAACTCAGAGAAAAATGTGATTTGAGCATTCTTGTTGACAGTGAACGTCTGGAAAGGTACACAAAAAACAAACCTGTTTTCAACGGTGTTGAGCAGGATTTTAATTACATCCTTCCGTCGGAAAAATTTAATGCTGATTTGGTTATTATTACAACAAAATTTTCGGGACTAGATTCTGCTATAAAAAGTATCAAAAATTTTGTTTCCGAACAAACAAGAATAATCTCGCTCATTAATGGTGTGTCTTCGGAAGAAAAAATTTCAAAAGCATATCCGAAAGCCAAAGTTTTAAAATCTTATTTTATCGGGCACAGTGCGGTAAGGAGAGCCAATTTTGTCAAACAGGATGGCATTGGCGAAATTGTTATTGAACGGGATGAGTATATAGAAAACTTTTTTTCAAAAGCGGAAGTAAATTATTCGGTTCCTGATGACATAGACTATGCAATGTGGTTAAAATTTGCGTTCAACTCTTTTGCCAATCCGATTTCCGCAATTCTGAACATGAGTTTTGGTGAGTTAAAGAAAAACAAAAGATTAAAAGAATTTGCCAAAAACGTTATTTTTGAGGTTCGCCAAATTGCAAAGAAAAAGGGTATAAAAAACACAAACAAGCTTGAACAGGAAGCCCTAAAATCTTTGGATAAAATGTGCGATGAAGGCATGACGTCAATGCATCAGGACATTCTTTCAAGACGTCCGACCGAGATTGATATTTTTGCAGGCGAGATAATAAAATTAGGCAAAAAGTATGGTATAAAAACACCGTATAGTCAGATTTTGTACGATTTAATAAAAATAAAGGAGGAAGATAATGAACACAGCATTCATACCTGTCAGGGGCGGGAGTAAATCAATTCCTCTAAAAAATATTAAATTGCTTAACGGGAAACCGCTTGTTTACTGGACATCACATGCTGCGCAGAACTCAAAATGTATTGACAGAGTTGTGATAGCAACCGATTCTAAGGAGATTAAATCAACGGTTCTTGATTTTGGGTTCGATAAACTTGAAGTTTATAACAGAAACCCCGAGAATGCTGTTGATACGGCTTCAACAGAAAGCGTCATGCTTGAGTACATAAATCAGTCAGATTTAAATGACGAGGATTTATTTTTCCTTATTCAGGCTACCTCACCTTTACTTAAAGCTGAACACATAGACCGTATGTATAAAGAGTTTTGTGAAAAGAGCTGTGATTCAATGTTTTCAGGCGTAAGAGAAAAACAATTCAAGTGGATGGGCGTAAATGACAAGGACGGACTAAAACCTGTAAATTATGATTACCGCAACCGTCCGCGCAGACAGGACTTTGAAGGTATAATTGCAGAAAACGGAGCATGCTATATTAACTCCGTTAAAAATATTAAACGTGACAAATGCAGGCTTTCAGGTAAAATTTCGGCATGTGAGCTTCCTTCATACACTCTGTACGAACTGGATGAGCCTGCAGACTGGATTATTGTTGAAGAGATAATGAAAAACATGTAGCAATTTTAAGCTACAAAATCAACTCCATGTCCGGTTCTTTGATTCAACAATGATGCTGCGGCATGCGAATTCAAAAACGCCAGAGCTCCCATGAAGCTTTTTTTATTTGAAAGCCCTTCTCTAGCTTCAATCATTGTGTTTTGAACCTGAGCGGCAGTAATCTGCTCTTTTATCATTTTATTTTGGTTAGCTACGCCCTGAGCCAGTTTCTTTAGCGGAAAACCGACTTCTTCAGCTTGTTTTTCAACCGCTTCAGTGTATTCATGAAGCACAGAAGTTTTTTCTGTTTCGGGCATGCTGTCCACTTGCGCAGCTTTTTCGCCAGTCTGCGTTAGTGTTTGAGAAAACGGGTTATTATTGCTTACAAACGATTCCCTTGCAATATTCATAATTTCCGTGTGGAAATCGTCGGTCATTTTATTTGCACGTTCTTTTGCACGCTTGAATATAAGCTCTTTTAGCGCTTCAGCTTCTTGTCGGTTTACAAAAGAATTTAATTCGTAGCTCATGAATGTCCTCTTATATATCTCTTATATTAATATAAAAACATGTATGTAAAGAAAATTGACAAATTTATATATAAAACATATACATTTGTTACATAACTTAATGTTTGGTATCTAGACTGTAAAAATCCCTTTGTTTGTTACTATATGTGCATTATAGCTACTATGCTTCGTCAATTATTTAAAATCTGATTTTACAAATAGCTTTTAGTATTATTTGTGTTTTTTGATATTTTATTGTACAATGAAATTGCTATTTATATTTCGGCTAGTGTAAAATCTTAACAGGAAGGATTTAACCGACCTGTTTTCTTTTTTGGGGGTAAATATCCGGTGGTAAATTTATAGGGGTAAGTATCTTTTTGATTGAATAATGATGAGTCCGGCTGCAGGTGGGCAGAAATTAAATGTACTGATAAATAATACATTTAATGAAGGATGTTAAAACGCAAAATATATCGTATTATATTGTGAGAGTACTAGAAGGAGAAATTAATATGAAAAAATTGGCTTTAACACTTGGGGTTTTATTTATGTTTTCAGGTTTAGCATTTGCTGACGGAAACGCATTTACCCCATTAAATTTTAATGATACGACATATGGCGGAACATCATCAAATGGTGCAGTTAATGTAATATCAGAAAACGAAGCAGTAGGAAACGGTAATATTCAAAATGCTGTTCAACAACTTGAAAATGCACAGAACGATATTCGCAACGATTTGCTAAACGTAAAAACAAAATACGCTGATGTTGATGCTCAGTACAAATTAGTTAAATCAGAGAGAGCAGCACTTAAGAAACAGATTCGTGCAGTAGAAAAACGAATCAAAGAAATTGAAAAAGCAAAAGAAAAAATCAAAAAGAATATGATTTAGCATGAAAATTTGCATATAAATTGCAGAAGGCATTTTGTCTTCTGTAATTTTTTGTAACAAAATATTAAGAATAAATAAATAATAATTAAAAATTTTTACAACAAACACAAAAGTATAAGAAAATTCATATTATATTGACACTTTGCGATACATTTGTTAGAATTAAAATAGGTATGTTTAAGGCTAACAGTGTATAAGAAGAGAAAGGAACGCTTTATGATGAAAAAGAACGGTTTTACCTTAGCTGAAGTTCTGATTACTTTAGCAATTATAGGTGTTGTAGCGACATTGACTTTACCCTCATTGATGTCGAATACAGCTGAACAACAATCAATAACTGCTTTTAAGAAAATAATGAATACGCTTAATGAAGCTGGACAAATGAACTCTGCTCTTGAAGGGTTCGACTATTCCGTAGCAACTATGGGCGGGTTGGATGACCACGTTGAAAACGGAGACCAAACATTAGGTGCACTGCTTAATGAAAGATTACAAGTCAGTAGAAATGCTTCAGGCGGATATGGTAACTCAGGCGAATGTACAGGTGACGAAACATTTGTTTTAAGAGACGGTACTGCTATTTGTTTGGTTGAAGCCCATGACGATTCAGGTTTCTGGAGAATTTATGTTGATACAAACGGCCCTAAAGGTCCAAACTTGCTTTCAACTTGCGGTGAAGAAGGTTGTACAACTAAATCAGAAAGACTGATAAAAGACCAATTCCCTGTTACAATCTGCAGAGGTATTGCTATTCCGGGTCACTGGACTGATTATGAAGTTGAAGGTACTTCCGGCGGAGATTATGCAGCAAGATATGCTATGGGTATTGGCAGACGTGCTGATTCTAACTAGTATTTAAGAATATAAGTTTAAGAAAACAGGCAAACATAAAATGTTTGCCTGTTTTCTTTGTGTAATACAGATTTGCGGTATAAAAAAAATTATTGCTGCTCCTCAACTTTGTAATTTGTTATTTCATAACCCATTTCTTCAATTTTGTTTTTGAGTTTTTCGCTTTGGGTTATTCTGTATTCAGTAAAATGATTATCTATAGTTCCGTCTTCATACCGGCACGGGTGAATGAGTGCTTCTGCAACAATTCCACGCTTATGCTTAATGGAATCAAGACCGCACGCAACAGTCATAACGTTCATCATAGAAGTATATCCGACACCAATTAGATAGTTATTTGTGTGCAGTCCGTTTTTGCGGATTGTTGGTTTATTTTTTAATGTAAAAAGATTTAACAATGCGATTTTTATTAAATTAAGCGGATAGGCACAGTTCAGATGAATAAATATATCAGGAATGGTATAAATATGCTCATGTTGAGTCCTTACCTGTTGTATATCGTACTGTTTTGCAAGTTTGCAGACAAGTTTGAATATTGGCGGAATTGCGTGAGTATGGACATGCGAGTCAATATGAGTAATTTTGATTCCCGCATTTCTTATTTTGTCAATCTGTGCACAAAACTCTTTTTCAAGCTGTTCCATAAACTCTGTGTTTTTTGGATTAAACGCTTTGAGCATCAATTCACCGTATGACTTGTTAAAATTGCCTTTTTCATCGGTTAGCTCTGTCAGGTTTTTTGTTAAAGCCCTCCCTTCAATAATATTTAAGTGAACACCGACGGCAAGGTCAGGACATTCAGGAAGAATTTTTTCAACAGCTTCGTCGAATGCCTGTCCGTTAGCAACAAGGCTTGCACTTTTATTGCAGTATTATATGCTTCGCTCATTCCGAAGTCATCCGCATTAAGAATAAATTTTTTGTTAAATTTATCTGCCAATATATAAACTCCCACTTTCCTATTTACCCCTTTTATTGTATTATATTTTTAAGAGGATGACAATGAGCGAAATATCAAAACTTGCAATTATTATTCCGTGTTTTAACGAAGAGCTGGTTGTTAAATCAACGGTAGAAACACTTTTAGGCGTTTTAGACAATATTATTTCAAAGGGAAAAATCACATCAGACAGCTATATTTATCTTGTTGATGATGGTTCAAAGGACAGCACCTGGAGTATTATTGAAGATTTGCGTAAAACGTACGGTGAAAGAATAAAAGGTACAAAATTTATCCGTAATTACGGCAACCAGAAGGCTCTTATTGCGGGTCTTGAGAGTGTACGAGAAATTGGTTGTGATTGCGCAGTTTCTATTGATGCTGACCTGCAGCAGGATGAAAATGCAATTGAAACATTTATTGACGAGTTTCATAAGGGTGCAGATATTGTTTCAGGTATCAGAAATGACAGAAAAACGGATTCATTTTTCAAAAAATATACAGCACTTTGTTTTTATAAACTGATGAATATTTTGGGAGTAAAGATTCCGCCGAATCATTCTGACTTCAGGCTTGTAAGCAGGCACGCACTTGATGTTCTTGAACAGTATAAAGAAGAAGGTTTGTTTTTGCGCGGATTTTTCCACGAAATCGGGCTTAAGACATCTTATGTACATTTTAATGTTAAACCGAGAGCTCTTGGTAGTTCAAAATTTAACTTTTTCTCATTAACAAGTCTTGCGTTAAACGGAATTACAGCGTTTAGTATTGTACCTTTAAGAATAATAGCCGCTTGCGGTGTAATTACAATGCTCGGAAGCTTTTTGCTTGCTTTGGAAGTTTTGTTGGAAAAATATGTTTTCCACACAACTCCAAGCGGCTGGGCAACGCTTGTTATTCTGCTTGCGTTCTTTGGCGGGCTTCAGATTTTCTGTCTTGGTATTATTGGTGAATATCTCGGACAAATATTTAATGAAGTTAAAGCAAGACCAAGATATATTAAAGGCGTTGAGTTTAAGTAAAAAAGTTTTATCTGATAACCCCGAATATTTGTATGCGCAAAAATATGCCTTTGTGCATTTTCTGATGATAAATTATGCTACAATGTAGGTACAGAGTTATACGTTGGAAATTGTTTTTATGGAAAAAGAGAAAAGATACAGCCAAAGATATGAGAAGGATTATGGTTTTTTAAGAACCATGCTTAATAAAATTTTTTATTTTCTTTTTGTAAGAACAGCAGCAAAATATATGTATAATCTTAAAATCGAAGGCAAGGAAAATGTTCCGAAAACCAATCATCTTATAGTTGCTCCTAACCACGTTTCATACTGCGATCCTGAGTTTGTAAGTTATGCAATAGGAAAACTTGTTGCTTATATGGCAAAACGAGAGCTTTTTCACATGGATTTGCCAATGCCCATAAAATCTATCAAAGGAAGAAAAGTTTTACGTTTTCTTGCCTGGCACTTGGGTGCGTTTGAAGTTGACCGAGATAACCCAAAACCTTCTACATTCAAAACCGTACGCCGAATATTTAATACCAAATGGGCTTTCGGTATTTTTCCGGAAGGCGGTGTAAGACAGGATAAAAAAATCCGTGACCTCAAAAGAGGTGTTGCTTATTTTGCCAAAAAATATGAGGCTGACGTTCTTCCTGTTGCGGTTTGCGGTTTCACTTGGTACGCAACAAGATTATTTCATCGGAATATGACAATAAAAATCGGAAAACCCATTTCTCATACTTTAGAAGAAAAAGAAATTTTAAGAGAATGGGCAAGACAAATCAGCGAGATGACAGGGTTTGAAAACCTTGCTGAAGAACAATTAGCCGATTATACAAAAATTGCTATAAAATAATTTTTTTGATAACATAGCTTTATACTTAAATCCCTATCAACAAAACATGGAGTATGTGTGTATGGTAAATTATGCTAAAATAATAGGTGTTCCACTTATTGCAGGAGGCTTCATGCAAATAAATAATACTAATAACCGACAACAAATAGACTTAAAAGGTGTAAGATATGTTCAGGGGGGAAAGATACAGCAAAATACCTCTGACGATAATTCCGATAAATTAATAGGAGAGCTTGATAAAATGAGTATGATTAACAACGTTGGCATTTCAAAACCTGAATTTGAACTTGGTCTTTCAAGAGAAGAACTTCAGAAAAGAACTCACAAAGATTATTTAACAACAAAGAAAATGCTTGATGTTGATGCGCCTGAATACTTGGCACTATCTGATGGTGATAAAGAAGCGCTCAAACATTTAACTCGTGCGGCTGCAAGGTTAGACAAAGTTGAAATGATTCTCGATGATCACAATAACCTTGCTTTTAAAGAATATCTCGAAAAAGAAATTGCAAAAGGAAATGAGGATGCTAAATTAACAAAGATTCTTTTTGATGCTCAGAAGGGTATTTTTGCGCTTGACAGAGATTCAAATATGATTAAACTGGCAAAAGGGCTTGAGCCTAAAAAAGGAATCGGAGTTTATCCGAGCGATTTAACAAAAGAAGAGTTTCACTCAATCTTAATCAAAATGATGAAGGAAGGAAAAGTTGACGAGGTTGCAAAAATCCTAAACCAGCGCTCAGTAGTTGAACGTGAAGGCGATGAACTCAAAGCAACAGATTATGTTGATTATTTTAAAGAAGATTTTGAATATATGGCAACAGAGCTTGAAAAAGCAGCAGAAACTTCTACAAACGCAGATTTTAATGAATATCTTAAACTTCAGGCGAAAGCACTCAGAAAAGCGGATCCGATGTTAGACGGATATGCCGATAAAAAATGGGCAACTTTGCAGGATACACCACTTGAGTTCACAATTACAAGAGAAAACTACTCAGATGAAATGACAGAATCAGTAGTTGAAAACGCTGAACTCAAAAAACTTCTTGACGAAAACGGTATTGTTCCCGTTTCAAAAGACTGCCTTGGAGGACGTGTCGGAATAGTTAATAAGGCCGGTACTGATGCAATATTAAACGTAAAAAAATATTTACCTTTGATGGCACAGAATATGCCTTATAATGACAAATATGTTCAGAACATTTCCGCTGACAAAGAATCGAAACAAACAATGGTTGACGTTGACCTTGTCGGAGTTTATGGTGACGTAGGTGAATACCGTGCAGGGATTACGCTTGCAGAAAACCTGCCAAATGATGATAAATTATCCGTAAAAGAGCTTGACGGCGGAAGAAGAAATGTTTACCACAGACAAATCCGTCTTATTACATCAGACGATGCAAAAGAAAAAATGCAAAAAAGACTTGATGCAATCTTAAACAAAGATTTGCATAAATACTATAATGACGAAGCTGACCACTGGTTTACAATAGGTCACGAAAACGGACACTCTCTCGGCCCAAAATCAGGAACGGAAGGTTTGGGAAAATACAAATCAATCATTGAAGAAAACAAAGCTGATATGGTTTCACTTGCGATGCTTGATGTTCTTACAGGCGCAGGAATGTACACTAAAGAGCAAAAAGAACAAATGATAGTAACTTATGCGGCGGACAATATGCTTATGGCAAAACCGACTTTGAGTCAGGCTCACAGAGTTCGTTCCGTTATGCAAAATTACTTCTTCATCAAAGAAGGAGCAATAACCATTTCTCCGGAAGGTATTCTTGATGTGAACATAGATAAAATGGTTGAAACAGCTCAAAAAATGCTAAAAGAAATCATTGAAGTTCAGTTGAGTGGAGATTTTTCAAGAGGTGAGAAATACGTAAATGACTATTTTGTATGGACTCCCGAGATGGAAACATTAGCACAAAACATCAAAAAAGTTTCCAAGACGCTCAACGGTAAAGTTGAATCACCGCTTGCAGACAAGCTTGTAAGTGAATAAAGATAACATAGAAAAGTCCCGAACTGTTTTGGTTCGGGACTTTTTATATTTGTATAATTACCTTCTCTAATTTATCCCTCTAATATCTTGCGAGGTATTTATCGATTTCCCACTGAGATACGTAGGTTCTGAAGTTATCCCACTCAATTTCTTTTGCCGTAACAAACTCATCAACAATATGCGGCCCGAGAGCGGTTTTTGCGATAAGTGAACGCTGCAGACAATCGAGAGCTTCGTGAAGGCTTCCCGGAAGTGATTCTATTTTCAGACGTTTACGTTCTTTATCGGAAAGCTTGTAAATGTTTGACTCAACCGGTTTTGGCGGTTCAATTTTATTGCGGACACCGTCTAAACAAGCAGCTAAAATTGTTGCAAATGCCAAATACGGGTTGCAGCTAGGGTCAGGAGAACGAAGTTCAACACGGGTTGAAACTCCGCGTTTTGCAGGAACTCTTAACAATGCACTTCTGTTAGCCAAAGACCACGCCATATAAACAGGAGCTTCATATCCCGGAACAATACGTTTATAGCTATTTACAGTCGGGTTAAGAATAGCCGTAATACTTTTTACATGTTTAAGCAAACCGCCGATAGCATATCTTGCTGTATCAGAAAGCTGATATTCACCTTTAGGATCATAGAAAGCATTTTTGCCTTTAAGGTCGGAAAGTGAAATATTGCAGTGCATACCGGAACCGTTGATACCGAAAATAGGTTTTGGCATAAATGTTGCGTGAAGCCCGTATTGAGCAGCAATTGCTTTTACTGCTATTCTGAAGGTAACAACGTTATCGGCTGTTGTTAATATGTCGGAGTATTTGAAATCAATTTCGTGCTGACCGTCAGCTACTTCGTGGTGTGAAGCTTCAATATCAAATCCCATATCCTGAAGAGTGCTTACAATGTCGGAACGAACTTCTTCGCCCAAATCATCAGGACCTACGTCATAATACCCTGCTCTGTCATGAGTTTTTGTTGTAATATGTCCTTCTTCATCTTTTTCAAACAGGAAAAACTCAGCTTCAGGTCCGATATTCATAGAGAAACCGAGTTTTTTGGCTTCTGCCATAAGTCTTTTTAAATTACATCTCGGACAGCCTTCAAACGGGGTGCCGTCAGCGTTATAAATATCACAAATTACACGTGCTGAATTTCTGCCGTTTTGTTCCTGCCATGGAAGTATTTGGAAGGTATTTTTATCCGGATAGAAAAACATATCTGATGTTTCAATATTCCTGAAACCCTTGATTGATGAACCATCAAGCATAATTTCATTGTTCAGAACCCTGTCAATGTGTTCCGAAGGTACAGCCATATTTTTAACCTGACCGTTAATATCAACGAATTGAAGTTTGATAAATTGAACGTCATACTCTTCAATCATTTTTTTGATATCTTCATCTGTATATTTTCTGCCGTCTAATGGCTGATGCATAAATTCCATATACTCCCTCCTTATACTAATGGTTTAATAATATATTATTTTTGCTCTCAAGGTCAATAGATTGTGTATTAAGAATATATTAAATTTTGAATGTAAACATTTGTAACAAAAACAGTTTTTTTCATACTTTTCATTAAAGTTTTATCAATATGTGCCGTTAAACATCTAGTAAGGCTGTGTATATTCTCCCGTATAAGATAAAGGTAAGTAATGGAAGTAAGTCTAAATAAGTTTTCAAAAGATATGCAGGCAAAGATTATGGCTGCATTTCGGAACGATAATAAAATTGATGACAAGGAAGCCCAAGAAATCGGGTTGTCCAAAGAAGAAGCTGCCGAATTATCGTTGGAACTTGCGGGTATATTGCATAACAAAGGTGATTATACAGAATTTACGCAAAAAGACAAAGAAGGAAATAAACAAACACTTACTTTATACGGAAATAAACAGGAAGGACCTTTAAAACTCACATTAGACAGTATAGAGTTTTACGCTAAAAAATATCCCGATGCCAACATAAAAAGTGCATATCTGAAAAACGGAATTGTATCTCTTCTGGACAAAAATGGTGAGATAGCAAAAGACAGCGCAGGGAATGATATCACAGTTAATTTTAACAAGCAAGCTGCTAAAACGAATATTGATTTGGTTGGGTTTTATCTTAATCATGCCGGCGAAAGTTTTGATGTTAACAAAATGATAGAGTATCAGACTTTGCAGGATAAACTTAACTCCACTCCTGAAACAGAGGAAAGTTTTGCTCAGCTCAAATTCGATATAGAAGTTCAAAAACTCGGTATGATGAGTTATGACGAAAGAAAAGATTATATAACTTCAAAAATGTGGAAGGCATATCAAAACAAAGATTATTCCGCATGGGCAGATGCAATTGGCGAATTTTACGGTTATGAATGCGAGCAGATTGATGATGCTTTGAAAGTTCGAGCTGCAAAAGATTTTGTAAAAGACAAAACAAGACTTACAGCTCTGGTTGAATATATTGATAAACACGTTGATGACCATTCAGCAGAACTAAGCGGTGAAGAACTAATTTGGGAAGTCGTAAAAGGTGTAGGAGACTCAATAGACAGTTTTATAGGTACACAGGGTGTAACAATGATTATGGGTTTTGGTGCAGCAACAAAACTCGCAACATCGGTTCCAAAAATCGGCGGAATTTTAGGTGGAGCTATTCAGGCTTACTTTGGGACAGAAGGTTCTGTTTTGATTGGTTCTGGGGTTATTGATTTAGCTCAGGCTGAAACAAAAGAACAGGCCCGCGGAGCCGGTGCAAACATAGGGCTTGGTGCAATTATGGTTCGCGGAGCTAAAAAATCTGTTGGTGAAACTTTTAAAGCTATAGAATATAAACAATTTCGTTCAAAAATTCTTGATACTACAATTCTTGAACAAGTTAAAGAGATTAGCGATGCTATAGACGGTCAGCCGTATTCTAAAGAGCAAAAACTGGTTTTGAAAACGGATTGCGCAAAGCAGTATATAAAAATTGAAGAATACAGAAAAGCTAACCAAGAGATAAAAAACGAGGTAAAAGAAGAACCCACCACTTCTAATTCTTCAAAACAGCCAGTTGCCGAGGGGCAAGAAAGAGAAGGTAGCGTCGGTGTTGCTCCACAGTCTGAACCCTCTGAAATAAAATCTTATGAGGATTTAACGGTTCTTTCAACTTTGGAAGGACGAGTGGATTATGCAAAATCTCAGGGACTTAAAGAAAGTGGTATTACACCTGCAGAAGCCGAAGCAATGTATAAAAAAAGAGGGTTTACGGATGCTGATATAGAAGAAGTCCGTAAGGCAAATCCTGATGCAGATAAATGGATGCAAACATTTGAAATATTTAGCGAAATTAAAGACAGTGATTCAAACTTAGACAACATGTCTGTTGCAAAAATAAAAGAAGAAATAATTGATATGGCTGATGAAAAACTGGCAGATCAGCGACTGTTTGCTTTTATTAACGAAAATAATTTACAATGGGCGCAGGAAAACTTACATTCACCTGACAGAATTAGTGCAATGAAAGATTTGTATCAATTCCTTGATGAGTTGGAAGATAGCAAAACAAATTTTCCCGAACAATACAGGATAGCAAAACTGGCGCAAAGACTTACTGGTGAACCGTTTGCAAAACTTATGAATGATGCCGGGAATATCTGGAGTGAAGAACAATTTGTTTCGTTTACTCCCGAGCGAATAACAGCAGCCAAAAAGATTTCAGATACTTTAGGCAGAGAATTTGAATTATTTGATGCAAGAGATATAGAAAATCCTGAACTAATTACTCCTGAATTTCTTAAAGAGTACAAATCTGCGAAAGAACAGCTGGAAGAAATGAATATTACGTTTGATTCCGGTATGCGAAATCCTGTTTATTATCTGACAGATGTTAAAAAAGTCATTGAGTTAATCAAAAAAGAAGAACTGGATTTTACGTGGTATCAGGGTAAAGAAGGAAGCGCAGCGGTACCCGGATTCATCGTGCAGCAAATATTAGATAATCCGCAAAAACTACACAACATAAAAGTGTTTATAGATGTGTGTTCACATGAAGCAATAGCAAAATATTCGGCTTCAATTGTTGACATTGCTTTTAAAGAAGGTGCGGATAATCCTCAGGGTGTCGGAAAACTCATTAATCAACTTGCTAAATGTATGTGTACAGATAGCAAATTTGACCCGAAAAATTTTATAAACACAATAAGTGATTACGGAAGAAAAGAAAATATAAACTGGCAGGGTGTTGCTAATTTGCTGGAAGTTTATGTCAATGACAACTTATTGTTTGAGCCTGAAAGATATATGGTTGTCGCTAACGGCGACTACAATGGTGCAGTGAAACTTCTTAACGAGCTTAAAACTTTCTTTGACAAACAAGAAGGAAATTTGATTGGAAGTGAAGACGGCGGGCTCGTAGAAAACCGTTACATGAGTTTTCTGGTTAATTACTGGTCTAAAATAGTAAGAAATGAAACAGTTGATTTTAATAATGCAACAGAGCGAGTTAAACAACTGGAAGAAAAATTTTTACCGAGTGATATCGGTGATTATGAAACTTTTGAACGAATTTTAATCTCAGAAGATAACGGTATTGTTGAAAAATTAGAAATTGTTTCAAAAAAAGGTTTAAAAGCAGAATATGACAGAATTGTAAATTATATAGATAATCCTAATGTAACAGTAGAAGATTTTACACGCAATCTGGAATTGCTTGATAGATTTTCAAAAGGTTCTGATATAAAATCAGCGAAACAGTTGAATGCTGATATGAGACTGCGTTTTGCAAATTCTGTTTTGACAAACAAAGAATTAGTAGATTTGTTTGACAGAATCGGTGACAAGTTGTCCAATGAAGATAAAATATATCTTTTTGGTGCATGTTCTCATGATGGTGCATATTCTGAATTTATACAGTCGGCTCTTGATGTTATTAATAAAATGATAAAAGAAAATTTTCCTCCAAAAGATTTTTCACTTATTATGAAATCGCTTCGAAAAGCAAATGCAGAAGATTTTATTCAAAAACTGGTTTTTGATAAAAATACTAAATTGCCAACAGAAATTGCAAGTGAAATACTTAGCAAAACAAACGGATCTGTACGGAAAGAATTAGCAGAAATCTTATGTTTTGATAAGGAACTTAACTTCCCCAAAAATGAAATTCCCAAGATTCTTGAACAATTAAATCAAAGAAATACAGACCTTGCAACAAAATTATGTACGGATAAAGAACTCAATTACCCAAAAGATAAAATAGCGGAGCTTATACGTACTGCAGGATATAGTCAGGCAAAAGCTGATTTTATTGAAAAAATGGTTTATACAAAAGATTTTTCTCACAATAATCTTGTAAAAATATCTAACAGTGCGGTATCAGAAGCAAAAATAGATGAAATAGAACAGGCTTTTAATACTCCTGAAATCAGAAAATGGGCAGACAAAATCCTTGGTGATTTTGATGTTGAAACAGTCCTAAATCTTACAAGAACACAAAAGAAACTTTTTGCCGAAGCTAAACAGGCTAATGAAGCATTAGAAATACAAATGAGAAAAGATGCAGCACGTCAGATTCAGCTTGAACATTCTGCAGCAGAAGTTAAAGCTGACCCGATGGCACTTGATAAAATATCTTCTGCACTTATTGAACTCGGTGTTCCGGAAGGCATGGCAAAAAACGCTTATGCAAAACTCTGTGTTAACTCAAATGGAAATGTTGATTATACAAAACTTGAAGCAGCAAAATCTCTTATAAAGGCCTACGGATTCTATACAAGAGTTAACAAAAAAGGTCAAACAGCAGTAAATCCGAATCTGACACCAAAAGATATTACTGATATTTTCAAGCTTGCAACAGGTGACAAAATGTCGGCTGAAAATGGTGAGTTCAGACCACAGATTATACAGGATATAATTACCCTGAAAGAATGCGGAGTTGACGACATCAAGTTTGCAATGAACCTTGCTTCCGTTAAAAACATGAGCTTCATTGAAATGAAAGCCAGATTCAAAGGCGAAACAAGACAGGATATAGCAAAGAGAACAGACGTGGTAAATAATGAGGTAAAAGAAGCCCTCAAATCCCGCGGCATCGACCTTGACGCAGTTAAAGAAAAAGCCTTAACTTCGGATAAAAAAATTGAAGAAATGAGCATAAAAGAAGGGCAGGGCAAAACAGGAAATATCCGTACATTAGAATCAATTGTCGGTACGGAGAAAGTTGTGCTTAACAAATACAAAGCAGAGCTTGACCCAAGCGTATGGCAAGACGAAGCTGCTTTCAAACGCTGGGCGGAAGAAAAACTTGCAGATATTACTGACTGGGAAAAACACCCTGAATATAATGCTAAGGGCAGATTTGATGCATATAATCAGCCCCGTAAAGAAGCTTTTGAAAAATGGGTTGAATATCTTAACTCAGAAGAATGTAATGTCCATGATGATGTGTTTGCAAAACTTCTTTTCCTTGACGGTTTAACTTCTGAAATGAAACCCGATAATGCCTATACTCCGCCAGAAATATCCCACGGAGCTTTTGAGGCTGTATATAATCAGCTGCTTGAAGGCAATACAACAGTATCATTAACAAAAGCCTACGCTTCATATAACAGAACAAAAGCAATCCAAAAATACGGAAAAGAAACAACTTCACAGGATGGAGTAAACGGTATTTGGGTAAGAATACCATCCGGAGGGAAACGAGGTGAGCCTCTGTACGACGAACATATTGCAATGATTCAGGCGCTTTCGGAAGGTTCAAGCTGGTGTCTGAGATTTGAAAATGCGCATACATATCTGGGATACGGTGACCTTCACTTCTTTATAACAAAACAAGCTGACGGTTCATTTGTTTCTCAAACAGCAATTAATGTTCTGCCTGACGGCAGAATCAGAGAAATAGAAAAGCGTTATAATCAGGACAGAACAGTTCCTGTACCATATGTTCAGGTTATTAAAGAATGGAAAGACGCTAACAAATTTACCGGCATGGATTCTGAAATGCAACAAGCACTTGATGCGAAACCTGAGTTTGACAGACAAAAAGCCAAATTTGCAGAGCTTCAGAAAAACGGTGACGTCAAAGGCATATTTAAAGAACTTGGATTAGAGACTGGAAATTATGAAGGCGGCGGATATTATATTAAAAGTTCTAACACGCAACAGGTTGCGTATACTCCGTTTATAAAAGGTAAACCGTACACGCTGTTTGACCTCGGAATTAATGAAAACCTGTTGATGAAAGATGTTGTTCAGGTTGTCGGCAGTATGCACCTTGAAGGGTCTGCACTCACTTCCGCACCAAAATTGAAATGTGTTACAGGTTATATTAATTTTGGTGATAACAAAATTGGCGATTTGCGTTCTCTGGAACAATTGGGTAACAGAACAGTTCAGTGGGAAAAACCTGTAGTAAAAACTCCTGCAAAAATAAGAGAAGAAGGAAACCGATATAATGAAAAAGAAGATTTGACAGAACATGAAAGAATAATGAAACGAATTGCCGAAATGGATGCTGATTACATAGCAAATAAAGCGGTAGAAAATGGTGAAACAGAACCCCAAAAAACTCCTACATGGGAAGAAATGCAGGAAAGACGTCTGCCGGATTTTTCTGACAATGAAGATCTATACGATAAGCTTCTTGAGGATCTGGGTAAAGTTGATTACAGCACGATAGATATATCAGATTTTGAGCAGTCAGCTTCAATAATTAAAAACAAACAACTCAAAAAAGTAGCTGAAACTATTTGCAAAAATGAACAACTTTCCAAATCACTTCTGAGTTACATAAGAGATATTGATGCGGGTCTGGAAAATATTAAGGATAACAGACTGGCAAAATACTTAAGAGATGAACTTAAAAAACTATCTTCAGCCGATTATGAGCCAGACAGATATGAAGAAGGTATTTTTAGCGAAAGTGATTTCTTCAGAGCGCTTGGAGATATCGGTGAAATAGTTGATGTTTATAATACTTTGAATGGAAATTATACAAGATATCAATCGGTTGAACTTCTGGGTTCTGATTTATTCTCCGAGACAAGCAGACCGGCTGGTATTATGAAAAGAAACAGAATGTTTGCATTTATGATGTCATTAGAAGGAAATGTTAAATCGCCCAAAACAACTGAGTTTGAAAACATGGCAAAAACAGAAGCCCTGGAACAGCTTTCAAATAAAACGGAAATGCTTGATTATATGTACGAAAAATTCTATGTTTCTAAAATAGAAGATCCCAAGGTGCGTAAGCTATGCCGCGATATTAACAAAACATACGGAACAAGAGTTCTTCTTTCGGTCAATACGCGCGACATAAAAAGAGCTTTGAAAGTTGTACAAAAAGAACTTGAAAACTGGACAAAAGTCAGTGAAGGAAAAGCAAGGCTTCCGAGAATCTTAGATTTAAACTCTTTTGACGAGGCCTATCAAAGCTCAGCTGCATATACTAATATAAGAGGAAATATTCATCATAACGGTGCAAAAATATATAACCCAAGAATAATTCGTCACGAAATTATGCATCTCAACGAATCTTCTACTTCAGCAAGATATGCACGTGATGTGAAACTTGCACAACTTATTCGTTCTATAATTCCAACCAAAACAATAAAACAAGGCAACACCGAAAAAGAAGTTCTTGATTGGGATAATTGTAAATACAGAGAAGAATTCCTGAAAGCAGGAGTTGATCCTGAGCACATATCATATGCTTATACAAACAGAAATGAGTTCTTATCCGTAGCGGCAGAAGGTGACTTAAGTCAATATTCACATGAATTTAAAGAAATTCTTAAAAAAATGGGAATGCCTGAATACGTATTTAATCTGCCGACAGATGATATTATAATTGAAGTTAATGTTGACAGAGCACGAGATGTTATAAAAGAACATCCGGATGCTAGTTATGATGAGCTTGTAAGATATTTCCAAGAAAAAAAGGAAATGCAACAGCGTAGAGCAGATGCTCTGTTTGATAAATTGTTCGGTAAAAAAGATTAGTAAGTTTATTGTCCCTTGACTGTTTACCTTTGACTATTTACCCCCAAATATTTACTCCCAAATATTTACCCCTGGATATTTACCCCTGACTGAATCTTATTTTCGTAAATATTTGTTACAAATAGTAGAAATTAAACTTTGTATCTAATAGAATATTAAAGGAGAAAAGATAGAGGGGATTATTAGGCATGGATACTAATTCTAATAAAGTACTTTTACCAAACGATGTCAGAAGATTACTGAATGTTGACAACAAAGAGATAGTTGAGTTATGCAAAAAAACTTCTGTAAACCCTAAGAAAAATAAACTCGGTCAAATATATTTTTCTGTTGATGAAGTTAAAAAGTTAAAAAGTGCCAAATCCTCAATTTTAACAGGAAATGGAATAAAAAAAATGAATAAAAATGAAACTTTACCCGTTATGACAAAACCGAATTCACAAGCTGTTGTAAATGGCTTACTGGAAACTTTAAACAGAATGGAAAATAATATTACATCATCTATGACAAAGCTTATTGATGAAAAACTTGAAGGTATGGATGATGTTGTTCTTGAGCTTGTTCGCTGTAAAACAGAAAACGAAAACCTTAAAAATAAAGTAAATGAGCTTAATAAAGAAAACTTTAAACTTAAAAATATTTTAAACAGTTTTAAACCCTTATTTGCAGGGTTCTATATTAAAAAGGAAGAAGAAGATAGTATCTTACTTTAGTAACTCAATCACACAAAAGGAGTTAATATGGCAGTAAAAGAAGAAGAAAAAAACGCTGTATCCGACGAAAGACAAAAAGCGTTAAAACTTGCTATAGATAAAATAGAAAAAGATTTTGGTAAAGGCGCAATAATGAAGCTTGGCGACAAACCGTCAGTAAGTGTCGAAACAATCCCGACAGGAGCTCTTGCTCTTGACGTTGCGCTTGGCGTAGGCGGTATCCCGAGAGGACGTATTATAGAAGTTTACGGACCTGAATCATCAGGAAAAACAACTTTGGCACAACATATTGTTGCTGAATGTCAGAAAAAAGGCGGTATTGCGGCATTCGTTGATGCGGAACACGCACTTGACCCTGAATATGCAAGGAACTTAGGGGTTAATATTGATGAGTTGTTGATTTCACAACCTGATACAGGTGAACAGGCTCTTGATATTACGGAAGAACTTGTTCGCTCAGGTGCAGTTGATATTATCGTTGTTGACTCTGTCGCAGCACTTGTTCCTAAGGCTGAAATCGAAGGCTCTATGGAAGATCAGCAAATGGGCTTGCAGGCTCGCTTGATGTCAAAAGCTCTAAGAAAATTAACCGGTATTATCGGTAAAACAAATACTACGGTTATTTTCATTAACCAGTTAAGACAAAAAATCGGCGTTATGTACGGAAACCCTGAAACAACAACAGGTGGTAACGCACTTAAATACTATGCGTCTGTTCGTATGGAAATAAAGAGAGTAGAAGGTTTAAAAGGTGACGGCGAAGATGTCGGAAACCACGTTCGTGTAAGAGTATTAAAGAACAAGGTTGCACCGCCTTTCAGAACAGCAGAGTTTGATATCATTTTTGGTAAAGGCATCTGCAAAATCGGTAACATCTTAGATGTAGCTGTTGATTTGGATATTGTGAAAAAAGCAGGAGCATGGTTTAGCTTCAATGATGAAAAATTGGGTCAGGGAAGAGATAAAGCAAAAGAATTTCTTGCAGCTAACCCTGATATTTTGAATACGGTTGAAAAATTAGTCAGAGAAAAACTGGCTGAGAATTCTTAGAAGCAAGTTTATATATAGCAAAGTTAATATATCAAGAATGGAGGCAAATTACTTGTCTCCATTTTTTTTTGATAAAAATGAACAATATTTTATAATAATCGTTTCAATACATGAAATAACATAATTTAAGGAGTAGGAAATGCGTTTATTTCTGTTTGTCTTAGTTGTTTTATTAACTTTACAAAGTTGTTATGCTCTTGATAATTCAAAGAACTTACAAACAGACGAAATTGTTACTAAATACACTTTTGAAGATTCAATGAGCGGAAAAGTAGTAAAAATAGAAAAAGGAACTACCCTCCCAATTACCTTGCAGACATCCATAGATACTTCAACAATACAAGAGCATGATGAAGTAGCAGCAACTTTAAATGAAGATTTAAAAATTGATGGAGCAATTGTTGCCAAACAAAATAGCGTACTTTATGGGAAAGTAATAAAGGCTAAAAAAGCTTCCAATTGTATGAGGGGCGGAAAAGTCAAAATAAAATTTGATAAACTTATTACAACAGAAAATAAAACATATGACATAGATACTGAAGCAATAGATTTTGTAGTATCGTCAGAAGACAAAAAAATGACAATTGGACAAACCGCAATACAAGTAGTTTTAATGGCATTATATGGTGTTGCAACATGCGGAATCGGAGCTGTTGTTATTGGTATTTGCTTTTTTACAACACCAACAGGGCTCTTTCCTGCTTTTACCAAAAAAGGAACAGATGCCGTAATACCTGCTTCTACTGAAATAGAGGTTTCTCTCAACGATTCATTAAATGCAATAGCTACTTATTAAATTCAAGTTTACATTAGTTAACCATTATTGACTTTTTTTCGAATTTCTATAATAATGATAATGATAATAATTATCATTTATTGGGAAGTTGAGATTATGAGGAACTCGAAGCAAAAAGAAATTATTTTGCGTGCGCTTGGTGAACACTGTATTCATCCGACTGCTGATGAGCTTTATAATTATATACACCAGGAATATTCAGATATTGGCGTTGCAACGGTTTATCGCAATCTTAACAAGTTTGCCGAAAAGGGTATTATCCGCAAAATTATAGGACTTGACGGCTCTTCTCATTTTGATAGTTGTTTAGAACCGCATTATCATTTTATTTGCAGCTGCTGCGGAAAAATTTATGATGTACCTATAAACATAGGTAAAGATTTAATCGCAAAAGCTGAAGAGTTTACAGACTGCAAAATAACCTCTATGAACATGACATTCAGAGGTCTTTGCAGAGAATGTGAGGACAAGCATAACGGCAAGTTCGTTTTTGACGAAGCGGAAACGGAAATGCTGTTAACGGCAAGCACATCATAAAAACCACTACAATTGTAAAATTGACAATTTATATAAGTTAATATTATTGGATTTAAGATATTACAGGTGGTATAATAGAAGTTCTCACCCTATATTAAAAAAATAAGTACAAAGGAGATATGTTACAAATGGAAGCAACATTAGAGCGATCCGCAGAAAATAAATACTCATCAACGGAATTTATTGGCGGAAAGTGGCAGAAAGAGATTAATGTAAGAGATTTTATACAGAGAAACTACACTCAATATAACGGTGATTCAAGTTTCTTAACGGGTCCTACTGAAGCAACAAAAAAATTGTGGGAAGAATGCTGCGACCTGTTCAAAAAAGAACGTGACAACGGCGGTGTTCTCGATATGGATACAAAAATAGTTTCCACTATAACCTCGCACGGTGCAGGTTATATTGATAAACCGTTAGAAAAAATTGTAGGTCTTCAGACTGATAAACCGCTTAAACGTTCACTTCAGCCGTTTGGCGGTATAAGAATGGCAGAAGGTGCCTGCAAATCATATGGTTATGAAGTTGATCCTGAAATCAGCGAAATATTTACAAAATACAGAAAAACACACAATCAGGGTGTATTTGATGCATATACTCCCGAGATGAAAAGAGCTCGTCATGCCGCAATTCTTACAGGTCTGCCTGATGCTTACGGAAGAGGCCGTATCATTGGCGACTACAGAAGAATAGCTTTGTATGGTATCGACAGACTTGTTTATGACAAAATCGAGCAGCACAACTCTATTGACGGAGATATGACTCCTGAAAAGATTCAGTTGAAAGAAGAAATCTCAGAACAAATCCGTGCTTTGTGGGAAATGGCAGAACTTGGTAAAATCTATGGTTTTGACATTACACAACCTGCAAGAAACGCTCGTGAAGCTGTTCAATGGTTATACTTTGGTTACTTATCCGCAGTAAAAGAGCAAAACGGCGCAGCAATGAGTATCGGAAGAACATCTACTTTCTTGGATATTTATATCGAAAGAGATTTACGTGACGGTATTATATCAGAACAAGAAGCTCAGGAACTTATTGACCACTTCATTATGAAACTGAGATTGGTTAAGTTTGCAAGAACCCCTGAATACAACGCATTGTTCTCAGGTGACCCGACCTGGGTAACTGAATCAATCGGCGGCGTTGGTGTTGACGGCAGACACATGGTTACAAAGAACTCGTTCAGATACCTTCATACTCTTGAAAACTTAGGTACTGCACCTGAACCGAACTTAACCGTTTTATGGTCAAAAAATTTACCGCACAACTTCAAGCAATACGCTGCGCACATTTCAATCACAACATCATCTATTCAGTATGAAAATGACGATTTAATGAGAACCGTTCACGGTGATGATTACGCTATTGCATGCTGTGTATCATCTATGGTTGTAGGTAAAGAAATGCAATTCTTCGGGGCAAGGGCTAACCTGGCAAAATGTCTTTTGTACGCAATTAACGGCGGTATTGATGAAAGACTGAAAGAACAGGTTGGACCTAAGTACAGACCAATTACATCAGAATATCTTGACTATGAAGAAGTTATGGAAAGATATGAAGATATGATGGAATGGCTTGCAGGCTTGTATGTAAATACATTGAATGTAATTCATTACATGCATGATAAATACTGTTATGAACGCTCTCAAATGGCGCTTCATGACAGAGATGTAAAAAGATATTTTGCAACAGGTATTGCAGGATTGTCGGTTGTTGCTGATTCTCTTTCTGCAATCAAGTATGCGCGTGTTAAAACAATACGTGATGAAAACGGTATAGTTGTTGATTACGAAGTCGAAGGAGATTACCCTAAATACGGAAATAATGATGACAGAGTTGATGAGATGGCAGTAGATTTGGTTCACAAGTTTATGAGCATGATAAGAAAACATACAACTTACAGAAACTCTATTCCTACCATGTCAATTCTTACAATCACATCAAACGTAGTTTACGGAAAGAAAACAGGAAACACTCCTGACGGACGTAAAGCAGGAGTTCCATTAGCCCCCGGTGCTAACCCGATGCACGGGCGTGACAGTAACGGTGCAGTTGCATCATTGGCATCTGTTGCAAAACTTCCGTTTAATGATGCACAGGACGGTATTTCAAATACCTTCTCAATCATTCCGAACGCTCTTGGTAAAGATGAAATCTTCATGGGCGATTTGGATATCTGTTTAGACTGCGGTTGCGCAGAGAGAACAGTAGATTTTGAATAATAAACTTAAAGGAGAATAAAATGACAACTCAACAAGAAGAAAATTTAATAAACTTACTTGACGGATACGTTGAAAAGGGCGGACACCACCTGAACGTTAATGTATTCAACAGAGAAACTTTGCTTGATGCTCAGGCTCACCCTGAAAAATATCCGCAATTAACAGTTCGTGTTTCAGGATACGCTGTTAACTTCATTAAACTTACAAAAGAACAACAGGACGATGTTATATCAAGAACATTCCACAAATCTTTGGGAACAGCACCTGTTTCTCAGCCGATTGAATCAAAAGCGGAAGAAAGAATTATTGAATACACACCTGTTGAAGAAACACACACCGCTCCGAGAACAAGTATCGGTTCTATGTCTATGCCGTCTGATTTCAGGGGGGTAAATAAAGGAGCAGGTATTCAGGAAAAAATACATACAAATGTTTAATAACTTGACATAAAAGGCTGTATGCTATAATCTAAAAATATGGAAAATTTATACTTTACAACTTCATCATCATCCTCATCCTCCAAGTTGCATTCGGAACTTGAGTGATTTTGATGTGTAGTTTTTAAGGTATATGTTAAAGTTTTAAAAGTTCCGATTTATTAAATCGGAACTTTTTATTTGCAGATTCGGAGAAGGATTGAAAGTACATAATATAAACAAATTAACATTTAGAGGACCGTTAGACGGCACATTAACACAGGTTTTAAGAGCCTGTGACACAAATGAAATGGTTAACGCCGTCGGACTTGATGTAGGCTCTATGGTTATTCCGAGGTCCTATTATGATACAAAAGCAAGGAACGAATTTGCAGGTGCTGAAACTTTTTTCCGTGAAATCAGCGGTACTTTTATTAACTGTATCTCTGCCGGTTTATTTGCTCAGATTATCTCTAAATTTGCATCAAAACATGTTATGAAGGATGTTAAAACAAATCCTGCAAGCTGGTACTCAAAAGACTCACTTGAAACTCTTAAAGAGGCATGGGAAGTCGGAGGCAAAGATACGGAAGGGTATCTGAACACCGTGTTTGAAAATCTTTCAGGCCGTGACGGACATGGGGTAAATGAGTTCAAAAATATTAACTGGGATAAAATCGAATGGAACGATGAAAAAATCTGGCAGAGAATTAACTGGAAAGATGAAGGATACAAAAACATTCAAGATAGACTAAAAACAAAAGAAGATTTTATAAAAACCTTCGCTGATTTTATTCAGGACAAAAATATTACCTCAGAAGACAAAAAAGAAGTTTTATCAATAATGGACAAACGGCTTACAAACGCTCTTGGTGCGGGAAGAAACGTAACTGTTAAAATCGGGGATAAAATCCTTGAAACAAGCCTATGGAATGTTTTAAGAGATACTCAGGACATGGCGCGTGATATTTTCACAAACCCCAATGTTAACACAGAAAAAGCTTTTGAAAAAATCAAAAAAGTTAACAAAATAAAAGGCTTTGGCGCTATTGCAGGCGCATGCATTTTGGGTTTAACAAATCAGTTTATAAACAGAAAAATTACGGAAAAAAGAACCGGCAAAAAGGGGTTTGTCGGAGATGTTGATTTTACTTCGGCAGAGCACGAACACAAAAAAGACAAAACCCTAATTTTCAAAAAACTCGGGGCAAGTATCGTAATGCTAGGTATGGTAGCTTCTGTTATGAGAGTTAAAAACATCAAGGAATTTGCCAAAAAACTTGAATTTACAGGACCTGTTACAAGCGGAAATGCCATAAAAACAGTCTATGCGGCAAACATTACGGGACGATTTATGGCTGCAGATAACGGAACAGAACTTAGAGAATCTATGACAAGAGATTACTTAGGGTTCCTTAACTGGCTTGTATTTGGCGGTTTTGCAGCAAAAGGCGTTGCTAATTTGCTCGATAAAAAAGGTAAAAGCTTGTTTAATTATTCAAAAGAAGGCAAAGGCTTAAAACACTGGCTCAACGATTTAACACTCAAAACGCACAACGAAGTCGCAGCAAAAGGCAGAGAGTTTACAAAGAAAAATATGTGGAAACTCAATCTTGCAAACGCTTCAGGTATAGCTTATTCGGCTATAACACTGGGGATTTTACTTCCTATGCTAAACGCAAAAGTTACAAAACATAAAGCGGAAAGACAGAAACAATGCTAGCAAATTTTATTTTTACATGTTTAAAAATAATAAAGAAAGGTGTATTGTAATGCAGATAGATAAAATTCAAAACAGTAACCAAACAAGCTTCGGAATTAAGTATAAAAATAAAAAAGCTTGGGATAAAAGCGTTTTAAAGGCTTTTGAAGAGTCAAGAATATTCAGGGATATTAATAAAAAATATCCGAATGCAGAAGTTAGATATACAAAGATATCAGGCGAGGATAGTATTGGTAATTCTGAAATAATTCACACACTTCTTATGGATATAAAACTTGACAAAAATAAAATTTTCCGCTGGCATTTGTCAAGCCATAGCGAAATGTTTCCGGAACAACATTTGAAATATGAGCTGAAAACACTCAGTCTGAAAGATATAGAAAAAGCTGCAACAGAAGTACTTGCACCGATATATACATTGAATATTAAATATAAACAAAATCCAATAAAAGCATTTTTTCAAAAGATTTTTCATAAATCATAACATGCTATAATAATTTTATGGCTGAAAAAGAAATAAAGAAAATTATCGGTTTAATGTCAGGAACTTCGTGCGACTCGATTGATGCTGCACTATGTGAAGTTCAGCCTGATTTGTCGGTTCAACTCATTCAGGGCATTAATCATCCGTACCCCGAGCATATAAGAGCAAAGATTTTTCAGGCATTCAGGAACGAACTTTCCGTAAAAGAGCTCTGCCAGCTTAATTTTGCCGTTGGAAGATGTTTTGCAGACGCTTGTAATATATTAATTGGGGAATTTGGTAAACCTGACTTAATCGCAAGCCACGGACAAACGGTTTATCACTATCCGTTTGATGAAAAAATTGATAATATTCCGCTTAAAAGTACTCTACAAATTGGTGAAAGCTCTGTTATATCAGCGCTGACAGGCTGTCCTACCATTTCCAATTTCCGTGAAAAAGATATTGCAGTCGGCGGACAGGGCGCACCGCTAGTTTGTTTTGCTGATGAAAAATGGTGGGGTAAATATAATAAGAATTTTGCGATTCAGAACATTGGCGGAATTTCTAACGTAACGGTTGTATCAAATGAACACGACACCTTTGGTTTCGATACAGGCTGCGGAAATATCATGATAGATTATTGTGTTCAAAAACTTTTTAACAAAAAGTACGACAAAGGCGGAGAAATAGCGCATGAAGGTAACATTTGTGAAAGCTGGTTAGATTGTTTGCTTCAGGACGAATACTATTACCTTGAACCGCCAAAAACAACGGGCAGAGAATATTTCTCGGTTAAGTATATTGAAAACATTTTAAAAACAGCACCCTCAGAATCAAAGGATGTAATTGCAACTCTTACGGCTCTCACCGCTAAAACAATAGCGCAGGCATACGAACGATTTATTTACCCTGTTTGCCATATTGATACAGCAGTAATCGGCGGAGGCGGTGCTTATAACAAAACAATGATGAAATTCCTGAGAACATATTTACCACAAAGGATTGAGCTTAAAACTCATGAGGATTTTGGAATTTCCAATAACTACAAAGAAGCTATGGCATTTGCACTTTTGGGATACTGCAACTATTACGGCATACCATCAAATGTTCCTTCTTGCACCGGAGCAGAAAAACGTGTAGTCTTAGGGAAGTTGTGCTAAAACATATCGGCAAAAATAATTTTCACAGGGTTTAGATTTAATATCGGAGTCAGAAACCTTGAAAATTGACAGTATAAAGCCAATATCATATAATAGCCGAACGACAGTAAAGACCCGACGGGTTCAGGACTGTGTGCAATTTCGTGCAAAGCTGAATATAAACAAGCCTGTTTATGCAGGCATTACAATTTCTTCTATATTTGCAGGGATTATTGGTTTTATAACGGGAGCGCAAAAACAGGAAAAAAGTGAAACAGAAAAATTTATTAAACTAAGGGATAAATATACCAAAAAACTAGAACCGAGAAAGAAAAGATTTAACGAAGCGAAATGGAAATTAAATACTGACCCAAACCAATCAGTCCAGTTTTTATATATTATGGCAAACAGAGATTTGATCAAATTGCACCGTAACAAATCAATGTACAGAAAGTTTGCAGATATTGACATACAACAATTATCACAGCATGACGCAAATCAATTAAAAATGATATTAAACTCATTTGATGACAAACTTAAAGTTGAAGAATTAAAAAGTGTTATTAATAGCAAAGTATATTCCGCTAATAATAAATATAACGAATATGTATTGGTTGTTGACGGCAGGCAATATACACAAATCGAACTGTTTAACCTTTTACAGACGGAAAAGAATCCGGATATAAGAAAAAAAGCATGTGAAACGTTATTAAAGAGAGGAAATCGCATTACCAAAGACTTGATAGAAATCGTAAAAGCCCGTAATAATTATGCGCATGCAAAAGGATATGACAATTACTATGAGTATGTACTTAAGGAAACATATAATACAGATCCCGAATATATAGACAAATTAATGGAAGATGTGTATTCAAAAATTCAACCAAAAGCCGTTGCAATTCATGAGCGAAGAGATAAAAGATTAAAAGAATTTTTTGGGGTAGAAAAACTTGAGAGATATCATTACGGATTACTTTCTGACTCAGATCCGACAAGGCTCACAGATGAAATTCTTAAAAATGAAAGTATAGAAAATATTTCAAAAAAAACATATGCAGGTATGGGATATGATATAGATAAATTCATAACCGACGGCAAGCTGACTATGGATTTATACCCGAGAAAAAATAAAAATCCGGGTACTTTTTGTTCGGAAGTGGAGCCGGGCAAAGATGTCCGTATTTTAGCAAATATTACTGACTGTTCCAGAAGTCTTGAATCATTAAACCATGAGTTAGGACATTGTATATATTCGTTAGGGATATCACAGGATTTACCGTTTCTTGACAGAAAACCGTCTTCTGCGGCATTAACTGAAGCAATCGCCCTAATGATGGGCGACATAAAAAAGAAAGAAAATATTTTAAAAGGAATTGTTCCTGATTATATTCTCAAGGGATATAAAGATTCATTAAAAAGAGATGCTGTGGAAAATCTTGTAAGAGAGCTTTTAATTATGACTTTTGAACGTGAAATATACAAGAACCCTAACCAAAACCCGGCAGAGCTTTGGGCAAAACTGAGAGAAAAATATCTTGATATCTCTGCTCCTGCAGATAATGAGTGGGCTGATATGCCGCACTATTTGAACTATCCCGGATATTATCAAAACTATTTCCGGGCAACACTGATGAAAGCTCAAATATACAACCACCTTCACGAAGTCTTGGGAAATATTACGGAAAACAAAAAAACCGCAGAATATATGAACAAAAATATTTTTTCCGCCGGTGCTTCTGTAAATGAATATGACTTAATCAGGCAGCTTACAGGAAAAGAACTGGGAACAGAGGATTTTGTAAAAGGGTTATAATTGTTAACTATATCTTAAATTTAACCTCTTTATTTTCTTGCGGTTTTATTTGAAATAATGTATAATAACTTACAATATGAACAGCAAAAAACTATCACTCGCTATATATTGGCACATGCATCAGCCTGTGTATGAGCTGGAGGGAACATATCTTATGCCCTGGGTAAGACTTCACGCAGTGAAGGATTATCTTGATATGGTATTGTTTTTGGAAAAATTCCCAAAGTTAAAACTTAATTTTAATATAGTTCCCGCTCTCTTGGATGCTATTATTGACTATGGTGAAAATAATGTTAATGATATTCACTCAGAGCTTACGGTTTCAGATACGGATAATCTTTCAAATGAAGAAAAGTCGTTCATATTAAACAATTTTTTTAATACCAAATTTGAAACGATGGTATATAAAAATGAAACGTACAGGAATCTTTATCAAAAACGTTTCAGCAGAGAAAATTTTGGCATAGATGATTTTAATGCTCAGGAATATGCCGATTTAATGGCGGTGTTTAATCTCGTATGGATTGACCCGGTTCACTATGACCGCTACCCAAGACTGCGAGAACTTTGGGATAAAAAATACTGCTATACAAAAGACGACAGAATAGAGATTCTTGATATTCAAAGACAGATAATAAGAGAAATTATTCCTACTTTGAAAAAATATATAAATGAAGGCAGGGTGGAACTTACAACGAGTCCTTATTATCATGCAATTCTTCCGATACTTATAGATGCAAAGAGTGCTGCAAAGACTGGCCTGACATCAGCAGGACTTCCTGAAAAACTTGGAATGGGCGATGATGCAAGAACTCAGATAAAAGCTGCGCTCGACAGAATGGAAGATATTTTTGGCGTCCGCCCGAAAGGTATGTGGCCGCCGGAACTCTGTATAGGTCCAAAAACTCTCGCTGTTTTCGCTCATCAGGGTATAAAATGGACAATCTCAGACGAAGGTATTTTATCAAACTCATTGAGTTTTGATTTTGTAAGAGATTTTAAAGGAAATTTAAGCGATCCGTATCGCCTCCTTAAGGTTTATAATTACCAGACAAAAAAATCCAATATTGATATTATTTTCAGAGACAGGTCAATTCCTAACCTTATTAACTTTGAATATGCAGGCATAAACTCTGATATGGCGGCAGGTGATTTGTTTGAGAAAATCAAAACCATTCAGAATAAACTTCTCGTTTCTCCTGATGATACACATTTGCTTACAATAGCAGCAGACTGTGAAAACTGCTGGGAAAATTATCAAAATGACGGAATAGATTTTCTGGAAAAAATTTACGGACTTATTGAAGAAGATGAAACGCTTGAAACGGTTCTTATAAGTGATTATATTGAAAAAGACAAGCACAGGAAAAACCTTAAAAAAATTTATTCAGGCTCCTGGATTGATAAAACTTTTCAGTATTGGGTTGGTGAACCTGAAAAAAATAAAGCCTGGGCAGCTCTCAAAAATACGAAAGATGACTTAAATGCTTTTGTGAAAGAAAATAAAAATAATCCGAACATTCCTGCCGCAAAACGTGAACTTTTCATTGCACAGGGAAGCGATTGGTTTTGGTGGTACGGTGAGCCTAATAATTCAGGACAGGACTTTTTGTTCGATTATATGTTCAGAGAACGTCTTAAACATGTCTATATGATACTGGGCTTGCAGTACCCTGAGTATCTTGATACTTCAATCATAACTAAAATTGAGGTTCCGTTTAAATTTCCGAAGCGGGCAATTTCTCCTTCTATGGATGGAATGAGCAACAGCTCTGAGGATTGGTATAATGCAGGTACAATAAGCATGCTTGACGGTCCTGTTTTCAGAGAAAATAAAAACGTTGATAAAATAGATTTCGGTTGTGATCACGATAATATTTATTTCCGCCTTCACGTAAATAAAAGTGCGGCCGAAATCAGCTTTGTGGATAGAATAAATCAATTCTATATTTATACAAGAAATGCAAGCAAGATAGGTAACAGAGCACATATCAGACTGATTTCCCGAACGGATAATCCGTATCCTATTTTAACTGAAAAATTTGAACACGAACTGACGCTTACACTTATTAAGGATACCCTGTATCCTTTACGTCTGACGACAGTTTTACATCCTGATATATGGACTCTTGATAATCCCGACGGAATAAAAATGGTTTATGAAGACGTAATTGATGTATGTATTCCGTTTGATAAACTTGGTGTTGGGGATGGTGAAACGGTAGAATTCTTTATGGCAAACACAGACTCCGCAGTTAAAAACACATATCTTCCTCAGGAAGTATTACTCTCAATGAGCAGAGTATAGTTTTTACCAAAAAATTTTTATGATATTATACAAAGAGAGGGAAAGAGATGTTTATTATAAACTTACTTCCCCAAGCCGAAATATATGAGGGATAGATTATGGATTACACTAATTTGACAAAAGAAGAATATTTAAAATTATATGAAGAACCGCTTGAAGAGTTAATCAATATTTCACATAAAATTACTGTAGAAAATTTTGATAACACGGTTGAAGCGTGCAGTATCATAAGTGCAAAAACTGGCGAATGTTCTGAAAACTGCAAATACTGTTCTCAGTCAAAACACAACCACGCAGAGATTGAATGTCATCCGCTTCTTGATGTTGAGACCGTTAAAAAGGCAGCACTCAGTGCAAAAGAAAACGGTGCAACACGTTTTTGTATAGTAACATCAGGCAGAGTCCCTACAGGTAAAGATTTTGAAAAAATATTAGAAATGATAAGAGAAGTTGCTTCTATTGACGGAATTCACTGTTGTGCGTCACTCGGCCTTCTTTCAGAAGAACAGGTTATAAAAATTAAAGAAGCAGGTGTTGAAAGATTTAACCACAACATCAATACTTCAAAAAATTATCACAGCCATATCTGTACAACACACAATTTTGAAGACAGAGTTAATACGGTTAAAATGATTACAAAGCACGGTATGGAAGCATGCTGCGGTGTAATTATCGGTATGGGTGAATCAAGAGAAGACAGAGTTGACATGGCTTTATCTTTAAAAGAACTTAATCCGAAAACAGTCCCGATTAACTTCCTGAATCCTATCAAGGGAACTCCGCTTGAAGGATATGAAAGCAAGATTGATGAAGAAGAAATCTTAAAAACAATTTGTATATTCAGAATGATTTTACCAAAAGCAATGCTTCGTTATGCAGGCGGAAGAACAACAAGATTGAGCCAGTATAATCAAAAAATAGGTATTATTGCCGGTATAAACTCACTGTTAGTGGGAAATTACCTTACAACCTGCGGTTCAAAGTCAGAAGAAGATAAAAAAATGCTCAGTGAACTTGATCTGGTAATGAAAGCATAATCCGTATGAGGATAGAAAAATATAACAGCACAATATTTAAAGCTAAATTTGTCAATGTCGAAAATGTTGGCAAAGCCTTTAAGGACAGGTCCGGATACTCAAACCAACAAGTTTCTTTTGTTAAAATTGACCCTTTTAACTCTGACGACATAAAAGCGTTGGAATACGCTGCAAAATTCTGGGAAAATGATAAATTTGCCCTGAATATATATCATGTGGCATGTGCCCTCAGGAATAAGAGCAAATATTATAGAGACCACGAGGTCTATGCACTGACAGCACAAAGAGCGGATTATGAAAAATTGAAAGATACAGACATACTGGGATTAGTTCAGGTATCCCCTCTTGAAGACAAATCTATGTTTATTGAGCATTTTCAGGTTGACCCGGGTTTGGTAAATAATATGCAGCCAAAATACAAGGGTGTGGGTACAGCAATTTTAAATCTGTTAAAGCTTATGAATGATAAAATATCCTGTTTCCCGTCGGCAGAAAAATCGGTTAAAGATTTTTATACAAAAAACGGTTTTAAAAAATATCCTGATGTAATAAACTATTATGTATGGCAGAAAACAGTGTAAAAACACAACCCTTTATAACCTGCCTGCTAAATCATATTCTGTTGCATCTGTTATTTTGACAAGTTCAATATCTCCTGGAACAACAGACTTGTCGGTTTTTATGCTGACGATTCCGTCAATTTCAGGTGCATCATATTGAGAACGTGCAACAACATCTCCGTTATCAGAAAAGGCTTCAATTATGCAGGGGATTTTTTTACCGATAAAACTTTTGTTTCTTTCAAGAGATATTTTTTGCTGAATCTCCATAAGCTCTTTGAATCTTTTATGTGCAATTTTCTTTGTAATACGAGGTTTCATATTATAAGACGGAGTCCCTTTTTCTCTTGAATACTCGAAAATACCCACACGATCAAATCTCATATCTTTGATAAACTGTTTGAGGTGTTCAAAATGTTCTTCCGTTTCTCCGGGGTATCCCACGATAAAAGTTGTTCTTATAGAAACATTCGGAATGTGTTTTCTTATATTTTCAATTAATTTTCTGTAATCAAAAGAAGGTCTGTTCATAAGCTTTAACATTTCAGGGTGTGAATGCTGAAGCGGAATATCAACGTATTTAACAACTTTATCGCAGCTTGCAATAGTATCCAAAAGCTCATCACTCATTGTTGTAGGATAAGCATACATTATTCTTAGCCAGCCAAGTCCTTCTATCTTATTAAGTTCTTTAATCAACTCAGAAAGCATCGGTTTTTTATAAATATCAATTCCATATCCCGTAGTATCCTGTGCAATCAGAATAATCTCGGTTACTCCGCGCTTAACGAGTTTTTTGGCTTCCGCAATAATATCTTCCATTTTTCTTGAATGGTAATCTCCTCTTAAGTACGGAATAATACAGTAGCCGCAGCGGTAGTTACATCCGTCGGCTATTTTTATATAAGAACTTGCGCCCATGGTAATCTGCTGTCGTTCTATATTTTCGGGGTAAATATAATTTGGTTTTATGCTGACTTCTTCAACATAGTCTTTATCAATATTTTTAATAACTTCAACTATTTTATTAAAATCCGTTGCACCTACAATTCCTGCAAGTTCGGGAATCTCAGCTTTTAGTTCTTCGGGATGTTTTTGTGCAAGGCAGCCTGCAACAATAACTTTTTTCCCTTTATCAACAAGTTCCAGGATGGTTGATATAGATTCTCGCTCAGCGTCACAGATAAATGAACAGGTATTTACAATAACGATATCCGTATCATCTTCATTGAGTGTAATTTCATACCCATTTTGAGTCAAAATACCCAAAATGAGTTCCGAATCAACAAGATTTTTTGCACAACCGTGACTGATAAGAGCAATCTTTTTCATAATATAAGTTTAGCATAAATATAATTCTCTTATATTTACTCCTATCTCACGTCTGATTGAACCGTGTTTGACGTAAAGTATTTGTTTGCAACTTTTACTATATCGGAAGCTGTTACTTCGTCAATTAGTTTTATGTAAGTATTTAAAAAATCGTATCCGAACCCGAATGCTTCAAATAATCCTGTATTGGAGGCTTTTTCGGAGTTTGTTTCAAGAGCAACTATAAAACCGCCTTTCAGCCTGTCTTTTGCATCTTGGAGTTCCGAGTCCGATACAAATTCAGTTTTAAGTTTGTTGATTTCTTTGAGCATTTTTTCTCTGGAATATTCTAATGTTTTCGGATTTGTTCCTATGTATGTCATAAATATTCCGCCGAGCATTTTGGGTGAATATGCGGAACCAAGCTGATAAGCTAATCCGTCAGATTCTCTGAGGTTTCTGTAAAGACGTGAGCTTAGCCCTGAGCCGAGCATTGTATCTATAACCTTTAGTGTTACAAAGTCCTTTTTATTCTGGACACCTGCTGTCTGCCAGCCGATAAAGAGCCATGAAGTTTTTATGTCTTTTACCTTTTGGTTAATTATTTTCGGAGAAGAAAGTTTTGTTACGCTGTGGTTTTTGTAATCAAATTTTGGAGTGTTTGATTGGTGAAGCATTGAGCCAAAAGTTTCTGCCATTGTTTTTGGGTCAACGTTTCCGTTAATTGATATGATTATATTCTTAGAATCAAGCACTTTGTTGTAGTATGAAATAACATCTGCTCTTGTTACCGATGGAAGAGTTTTTTCAAGAATTTTGTTTGTGTGAGAATAAACACTTCCTTCGTATATTGCGGTTTTGAAGTTTTCAATCGCAATGTTCATAGGATTATCTCTGCGTTGTTTGATTTTTGACAAAATTTCTGTTCTTGTTTTTTCCAGTTCATAGTCATCAAAAAGTGCATTATTAAGTATCTCATTTAAAACGTCAAGAGTTTTTTCTATCTGTGCTGTTGTGGTCTGAATATCAATGACAAAGAAGTCTTCGTCGCAGGAAGGTTTAATCTCTATGCCGTTTTCGTCCATAATCTGAGCAAGTTCCTGAGAAGAATATTTTTTTGTTCCTTTGAGCATAACTTTTGCGGCGAGCGTTCCTTCTCCTGGGATTTTTTCAATAAATTCCCCGCCTTTTGCAATTATGCTTATTGCAATAATATCGTTATTTTTATTTTCGTTAATCAGAAGGGTTGCTCCGTTATCAATTTGATATTTTGTTATTCCTCTGCTTTCGGAAATTTTTGTATATGTATGAGTTTTTTCTTCTGCTTGTTTAATATTTTTCATTGATTCCGGGAGAACAATTGATACGGCACTTCTGTTTACGCCGAGATATTTCTGGGCAGCAGCCTGAACGTCGCAAGCGGTAACTTTTTTTATACCTTCTATATAGTTGTTATAGAGGTTTGAACTTCCTGTAAGAGCCATAATATAACCAAGTTCTGAGGCTATATTTGCAGTAGATTCTCTTGAATAGTATGTATCCTGGATAATTTTATTTTTAGCGGTTTGGAGTTCTTCCTCGGTGATTCCGTATTTTTGAATGGTTGTGATTTCATTAAAAATAGCTTTTTCAAGTTTTTCATAACCGTATGGCGCATAATTTGCGGTTATGTATAATATTCCGTCATCTCTGAAGCTTCCGTTAGATGCGGAAATTGAATATGCGAGTCCTTTTTGTTCCTTGATATCTTTGTATAATCTTGATGATTTACCTCCGCCAAGGACTTGTGCGAGTATATCGAGTGCAAATGTTTGTCTGCTGCTTATGTCTGCTCCGCGGAATCCTATCATCATATAGCCGGATTGAGTGTCTGTATATTCAATATTACGTTTTTGAGATTGAAGCTGATGTTCTTTTGCAAAACTTTGTTTTACAGGCTTTTTGTATGGCTGGTTAAAAGAGTTTTGAACCTTTTCAACTGTTTTGGCCGTATCAACATCACCTGTAATAACGGTTACCATGTTTGATGGAGAGTAAAACTTGTTAAAATAATCAATGATTTCTTCTCTTCTCATTGTTCCTACGTTTTCAGCGTTTCCTATAACCTGCATTCTGTAAGGGTGATGAGTGTACATAAGAGAGTTTAAATTGTTATAAACTTTTCGTGAAGGATTATTCAGGTCTTTATAAATTTCTTCAATAACGACCTTTCTTTCCTGTTCAAGTTCTTTTCTAGGTATCTGAGGATTAAGAAGCATATCCGAATGTAAATCAAGCGCAGTATCAAAGTCCTCTGATGGCAAGGTTATGTAATAGTGCGTAAAATCTTTGCTTGTTGCTGCGTTCATAATTGCACCTTTTGATTCAAGAATTCTGTCAATATCTCCTGTCGGATGAACTTTTGTTCCTTTAAAGAACAGGTGTTCCAAAAAATGAGAGATACCGTTATTCTGGTCCGTTTCGTTAATTGAACCTGTTTTTATCCAGGTATCAATTGTTACAATTGGGTTATTATGAATCTCATATACAACAAGAGTTTGCCCGTTCGGAAGTTTCTGAACGGTAAAATCCTGTGCGTAAACATTCGGTATGTTTACTCCCGCAAAGAATAAAAATAAAATACAAAGTATAATCAGACGTTTAATATTACACATATAATTCCCTCTCCTGCTCTTATTTATATTTATAATAATACATTATGTTTTTATTTTCCATAGCCGTATTATATATTATCTCTTTTTATTTTATTATTTTTGGAATAGAATTAAAGACAATCGGAGAGTGAGGAAATGAAAGAAAAAGTTTTAATACTCGGGTTGTCAAAAAGCGGTATCTCAGCTGCAATTGCTGCAAATAAAAGAGGTGCTGATGTTTATATAACTGAAGGCAAAGAACCGAAAGAAGAGTATAAATCAAAAATAGAGGAGCTTAAAGAACTTGGTATCCATATAGAAACCGGAGGACATACTGACTCTTTTATTGAGGGTTCGAGTTTTGCAATTACGAGTCCCGGGATTCCTCCTAAATCCGAAATTTTTCAAAAATTAAGAGAACGCAATATTCCGATAATATCCGAAATAGAGTATGCATACAAAAATACAAATACTCCGTTTATTGTGATTACGGGAACAAACGGAAAAACTACGACAACGGCTCTTGTATCTCATATCTTAAGCAAAAACTTTTCTGCTCCTGTTTGTGGAAATATTGGCGTTCCGCCTACATCTTTAATAGATGAAAAACACGATTTTCTTGTATGTGAAGTAAGCTCTTTTCAGGCAGAAATGACAGAAAAATTTAAAGCTAAAATCGCCTGCTGGACAAACTTTACTCCCGACCATATTGACTGGCACGGTGGTTTGGAAAACTATTTTAAAGCAAAAGCAAAATTATTCCTTGGTTCTCAGACTCCCGAGTACGCTGTTTTAAACGCTCAGGACAGTAGATTGGCTGAATTTGCAAAAGAGTGCAAAAATGTTGTTATGTTTGATGATGACAAAGATTGTTATATAAAAGACGGGGCAATTTATTATCAAGGCGAAGAAATTATTACGCTTGCAGACTGTCCTCTGATTGGTCACCACAACTATCAAAATGTAATGTGCGGTATTGCGATTACAAAACTTCTCGGAATGAAAAACGAAGATATCAGAGAGCAAATTATGTCATTCACTCCCCCGGAACACAGACTTGAAAAAGTTCGTGAAATGGACGGTATAACTTTTTATAACGATTCTAAGGCAACAAACCCCGAAGCATCTATTGTTGCAATTGATTCATTTAATGATGTTGATGTTGCGCTTATTCTCGGCGGAAGGGATAAGAACACCGACCTGACAGAAATGTGTAAATCAATAAATAAACATATTCATACTGTTCTTTTAATTGGTGAAGCGACTCAGAGATTTGAGGAAAATTTAATCAAAAACGGATTTAGTAATATAATAAAAGAAACAAGTATGGAAAACGCAATCGACAAAGCAATCAGTCTTAAGCCTGATGTAATTCTTTTGTCACCTGCATGTGCAAGTTTTGATATGTTCAAAAGTTACGAACACAGAGGAGATGTTTTCAAAGAATATGTCTTATCAAAATAATGAAAATTACAGTTCTCAAAATATGCAATCAGACAGACCGCTGCTTATTGCAGTAATTTTTCTTGTTGTAATCGGACTTATGGCTATATTTTCTGCGAGTGCTCCAAAATGTGTTGAAATGGGAGTTAATCCGGCAAGATTTCTTATCCAGCAAATAATCGGTGTAATTATCGGATTTGTCGGTTTGAAGTTTTTATCAAATTTTCATTACAAAAAATTGCTTACGTATACAATGCCGTTTGCCCTGTTTGTAATTATAATGCTTGTTATGGTAAAAGTTGCGGGTGTTACCGTTAACGGTGCGCAAAGATGGATAAACATAGGACCTATGAATCTTCAACCGTCCGAGTTTGCAAAACCGGCTGTTGTAATGCTGCTTGCTGCGGTTTTTACTAATAATACAATCCTTCTTGATGAGAAAAAAATTACAAAGGCATTTGTGCCTATACTTATAATGATATTTTTTATATTTATTCAGCCTAATTTAAGTATGGTTATTTTGCTGCTCGCAACTTCTGTTACGATATATCTGTGTGCAGGAGGCTCATGGAAGCTTATTTTAGGTTACGCTTCATTAATGATACCACTTCTTTTATTAAAGGGTCTTAAAGGATATCAGTCATCAAGAATTACAACCTGGCTTCATCCGGAATCAGATCCTCTGGGTGCAGGGTATAACATTATTCAATCTCTTGTCGCTTTTGCTTCAGGCGGTTTGTACGGTGTCGGGTACGGAAGTTCAAAACAAAAACTTGCTTGGCTTCCGGAGGCTCATACAGACTTTATTTATGCCGTAATAGGTGAAGAACACGGATTTATCGGCTGTTTGCTGATAGTGTGTCTTTTCTGGACAATACTCCAGAGAGGGTTTACAATTGCGTCAAAATGTCAGGATATGTACGGCAAACTGCTTGCCCTGGGACTGACGTTTTCTATTTGTTTCCAGGGATTTACAAATATGTTTGTTGCAAGTTCATTTGTTCCGGCAACAGGTATTCCAATGCCGTTTATAAGCTATGGCGGTTCTTCCGTTATGGTATCATTATGGATGATTGGAATAATTTTAAATATTTCTAAAGATAATGTTACACGAGGTAGATTTGGAAATGTCAGAAATATACAATGATAGATACTTTGTTACCGGCGGTGGTACCGGCGGTCATATTTACCCTGCGCTTGCTATTGCTGATGAGTTAACTAAAGAAGGTGCAAAAGTATATTACGTCGGCAATAAACGTAATATGGAATATGAGCTTGCTTCAAAAAAAGGATATAAGTTTTTGCACGTCAGCGTTAAAAGTATGCCGAGAGCCTTAAATCCAAAATTCTTCTGGTGGGGCGTAAAACTTGTTAAGGCGATATTGTATTCGGTAAAGTATATTAAAAAATATAAACCTCAGGCTGTTTTTGCAACGGGAGGGTATGTTTCTGCACCTATGGTTTTTGCGTGCAGAATAACAAAAACTCCTTATGTAATGCATGACTGCGACGCAATGCCCGGTTTGGTTACAAGAAAATTGTCAAGAAAAGCAAAGTACGTTACTCTTGCATTTGAAAAGGCTAAAAAATACATACCGAACAAGAAAGCAATAGTTACCGGGAATCCAATAAGAGAACAGTTTAAAACATATACTCAGGAAAAAGCACGACAGGAACTGGGACTTGATAACTCAAAACTTACAATTGCTGTTATGGGCGGTTCTCAGGGCGCAAAATCTATTAATAGTGCTGCAGTCGAACTCTTAAAGGAGCTTTCTCAGGAGCTGGGCCTTCAAGTGATTTTTCAAACAGGAAAGAAAAACTACGAAGAAATTACGGAATATCTGAGTCAGATTTATCCGGCATGGGAGCAGGATAGAAATCTTATTATAAGACCTTATTTTGACAATATGATATCTGTTTTAAAGGCTTCTGATATAGTAGTTTCGAGGGCCGGTTCTTTAAGTATTTCAGAAATCTGCGCATCAAATGTTGCGCCGATACTCGTTCCCTACCCGCATGCGGCGGCAGATCATCAGAGAAAAAATGCAAAATCAATGCTTGAAAATGGTGCCTGTATTTATATAGAAGATGCGGAGTTAGAACCAAATAAACTGAGGAATATTGTTCTTGAGCTTATTAACAATCCTGTTAAAATCAGCTACTTAAAACAAAACGCATCGTATCTTGCAAAACCCGATGCAACAAAGGAAATTGCCGATATGATACACAGCATTTCATAAAAATGGTATATGCATTTACCCCTATGTATTTACCCCTATGTATTTACCCCTATGTATTTACCCCTATACATTTACACCCCTTTGAATTATAATACCCGTATGGATAAGAAAGTTATTTCTACAAACAGAAAAGCTTTTCATGATTTTTTGATTTTTGACAAATTTATCGCAGGGATGGTGTTAACGGGAACGGAAATAAAGTCCATTCGCAAGGGAACTGTTAATCTTAAAGATTCTTTTGCAAAAATTGAAGATAATGAAATGTTTTTATACGGTATGCATATCTCGCCTTATGAACAGGGCAATCGCTTTAATCACAAGCCTGACAGGGTGAGAAAACTTTTGCTGCAAAAAAGAGAAATACTTAAGATTCAGGATAAAGTAAAAAAAGATGGTGTAACAATTGTTCCATTGGAATTGTTTTTAACGCATGGTTTTGCTAAAATAGAAATCGGGTTGGCAAAGGGTAAAAAGATTTACGACAAACGTGAAGCAATAGCCAAAAAAACACAGGAACGGGATATTCAAAGACTCGTAAAAAGATGAGGAAGTGCGGATGTTTAACAGAGAATCAATTTTAAAAAGTTTAAATACCGAGAACTATTATATAGATAAACATTCTCTTGATTTATTTCTTGAGGACTGGAGAATAGAGTCAATATATGAAGATGAAGACGGTATTGAATTTTATGATGACCTGGCTTTAGAAAAAATTAAACGCGGTATTTCATTGAAAGCACAAGGTTTTACTGACGAACAAATTGTTGCAAAACTTGCAAAAATTGAAGCACGTGTTGAAAAATTTGAACAACCGCCAAAACCTGTTCAGCCGGTTATTTTGGATGAAAACGGAGATGAGATAGAAGGCGGACTTGAAGAAGCTGCAAATAATATAGCCGTTCAGGAGGCTAAAGAACTGCTTGAGGCTGAATCTGAAGCAAATGCGGTTCAGACACAACCTCAGGGGAAAAGCTTTACCCTTGATGTTTCAAGTCAAACTCTCCAAATGCTTGCGGAGGCTGTTGCAAAGAAAATCAGTGATGACATTACCAACTCTAATTTAACCGAAAAACTCATCGAGGCAGGCGGTTATAAAAGAGATAACGAAATTTTGGCTCGCCAGGTCAAAGAGCTTATTGAGCATAATAAAGAGCTTTCTAAACGTATCGAACAACTGGAAAGCCATGAATCAAAAAGCTTTTGGGCACGTTTTCGCCTGGGTAAATAAAAATTTGTGAGTCTGTTTCTGTAATTATATGGATTATAAAGATTTTTTAGTTGATTTAGACAAAAGACTGGGTCAGTATTTTGAACTTCACAAAGAACATATTAACTGTTGTTTGGGTTGTTCTTCGTGCTGCGAAACGGGTGATTATCCGATGTCACAGCTTGAGCTTGAATATTTGATGCAAGGGTACACAAAGCTTAATGATAAAGATAAAATCACGGTTCAGAATAATATAAAAAATATTGTAAAAGGCGGAGTGTGTCCATTCTTGATAGATAAAAAATGCTCGGTTTACCCTTACAGACCGATAATATGCAGAGTTCACGGACTTGCGTATATTTGTCACGATGAAGTTGTCAAAGTTCCATACTGTGCAAATGAGGGTAAGAATTACACCAAAGTTTATAAAGATGGTGAAATAGAAATTAATCCGGTAAAAGAAAATCTTGATACGGCATATGTTTTAAAAGATTTTGATTTTGGAGAGATCAGAAATCTGATTGACTGGATAAAAGCATGATTTTTTTTAAATAAGCATGCTTTTATTTTTTGATTGTTTTTATTCATGAAGTGTAAGATACACAATTTATAAGAGTTGCAAAAACTGTCAAGAAATTTTACAAAAATTCATGCTAAAACTGTTACAAAATTAATAATATTTCAAAATGTAAACACGCTGCTATTATTACGTTTTGGCTATTTTATAAGTTTTATTAAAATTTTGATTACAAGACTTTTTTGAATTATCATTTATATAGTGGATTAGATTTGGGAAAGAGAATGTTATTCTCTTAATAGAGGTAGTTTATTATAGAAATGTAAAATAGCTAACCTTACTCAATGTACGATTAGGAGGTTTATCGGTCATATGCAGAATAGTATAAACAAAGAAGGAAATATAGTAGAATTCTCATCGACAAGGGCAGCTGCGGGTACTACTACAGATGTTATGCGCAATTCTGGAATTCCTAATAAGGAGTTTATATCTCAGGTTGCACAGCTTCAGGCTCAGCAAATTAAACCTGCTAAAATTGAAAACATTCATGTAATCAAAAAAGATGGTACAAAAGAAAGTTTTGACCCTGCAAAGATTGTTAATGCTATATCCAAATCTGCAACAAGAGTTTTGGTAAAATTAAGCGAACAAGAAGTTAAAGATATATGTGATTTTGTAGAAGTTAATATTGCAAAGAGCGGTAAAACAGAAATTACTATTGCTGAAATGCACAACTATGTTGAAGGTGCTCTTGAGACTCTTAATCCGAGCGTTGCGCAGAGCTACAGAAATTACAGAAACTATAAACAAGACTTTGTTCATATGTTAGACAAAGTTTATCAGGAATCTCAAAGAATTATGTACATTGGCGATAAAGAAAACTCTAACGCTGATTCAACTTTAGTTTCCACAAAACGTTCTTTAATATTCAATGAACTTAACAAAGAGCTTTATAAAAAGTTTTTCTTAACGGTTGATGAACTTCAGGCAATCAGAGATGGTTATATTTATATCCACGACATGTCTGCAAGACGTGACACAATGAACTGCTGTTTATTTGATGTTGCATCAGTTCTTAAAGGCGGATTTGAAATGGGTAACCTCTGGTACAATGAACCGAAATCACTTGATGTTGCATTTGATGTAATCGGCGATATTGTAATGGCTGCTGCAAGCCAACAGTACGGCGGATTTACCGTCCCTGAGGTTGATAAAATTTTGGCACCGTATGCAGAAAAAACATTTGAAAGACAAAATGAAAAATATTTATGCTTAGGACTGGACTTTGAAAAAGCAAGAGAGGCTGCTTTAAATGATGTTCAAAAAGATTTTGAACAGGGATTCCAGGGTTGGGAATACAAGTTTAACACTGTTGCATCATCTCGTGGTGACTATCCGTTTATCACGGTTACAGCAGGGCTTGGTACTGAACAATACGAAAAAATGGCTACAAAAGCTATGTTAAAGATTCGTATGAACGGTCAGGGCAAGAAAGGAAACAAAAAACCTGTATTATTCCCGAAAATAGTTTTCTTATACGATGAAAATATTCACGGTGAAGGCAAAATCAATCACGATTTGTTTGAAGCAGGTATTGAATGTTCTAAAAAAGCTATGTATCCTGACTGGTTATCACTTTCAGGTGAAGGTTATGTAGCATCTATGTACAAAAAATACGGCAGAGTTGTTTCTCCAATGGGCTGCAGAGCTTTCTTATCACCTTGGTTTGAAAGAGGCGGTATGGAACCTGCTGATGAAAACGATAAACCAATTTTCGTTGGTCGTTTCAACATCGGTGCAATCAGCTTACACTTACCGATGATTTATGCTAAGGCAAAAAAAGAAAGCAGAGATTTTTATGAAGTTCTTGATTACTATATGGAACTTATTAGACAACTTCATATAAGAACTTATGAATACTTAGGAGAAATGAAAGCATCAGTTAACCCGTTGGCATACTGTGAAGGCGGTTTCCTTGGCGGTCATTTGGGTATTCACGATAAGATTAAACCGTTATTAAAATCAGCAACAGCATCATTCGGTATTACAGCTTTGAACGAATTACAGGAACTGTATAACGGAAAATCACTTGTTGAAGACGGTCAGTTTGCAATTGAAGTTATGGAATATATCAACAAAAAAGTTGCTCAGTTCAAGAAAGAAGACGGAAACTTATATGCACTGTACGGCACACCAGCTGAAAACCTCTGCGGTTTACAGGTTCAACAGTTCCGTAAAAAATACGGCGTTGTTTCTCACGTATCTGATAAACCATACGTTTCAAACAGTTTCCACTGCCACGTAAGTGAAGATATTACACCGATTCAGAAACAAGATCTTGAAAAGAGATTCTGGGATTTGATGAACGGGGGTAAAATACAGTACGTTAAGTACCCGTTAGATTATAATACTGATGCGGTTAAAACATTGGTATTAAGAGCAATGGATATGGGCTTCTATGAAGGGGTTAACCTTTCACTTGCATACTGCGATGACTGCGGTCATGAAGAGTTGAGCATGGATGTTTGTCCGAAATGCGGAAGCCGTAACCTTACAAAGATTGACCGTATGAACGGATATCTTTCATACTCTCGTGTAAAAGGCGATTCTCGTCTTGCAGACCACAAAATGGAAGAAATCGCAGACAGAAAATCCATGTAGGAGTGAATAAGTAAATCAAAAGATTAAAAAAGGCGGATATAATTAATCCGCCTTTTTTATTTTTCAAAAATTTCTTTTATGTTATTGTACAAAGCATCAGTTTCATCCTGATTGATATTATATCGTGTTCCAAGAAGGTTTTCGCATCTGCGTTTAAGAAGTTCCCGGACTTTTTGAAATTTTCCGTTATGTTCGCTTGTAACTTTAGAATACTTATTTAAAATTTCAATTACTCTCTTTTTGTATTCTTCCAGTGTTTCACCCGCAATTGGTTTTAATAAACTGCCGATTTTTGCGTTTTTGTGAGCATCAAGTTCTTCTTTTTTACTTATAACTCCGTTGTGGTTTGTATCTGCTTCTTCAAATTCAAATTCGGCATATAACTCATTATATTCTTCTCTTGAGAGTCTTTTATCCATAACTGCCTTTATATGTTTATAAACCTTTTAAATTCTTTTAAGAATCCTTGCCAGCCGCTTTTCCAAAGGGTTGCAGTTCCCTTATAGTAGTCTTCGTAATCTGCAATTATATTCCGCGGAAGCTCTTTCCCTGAACTTAGAGTTTGTGCGATTTCTTCCAGATAGTCATTTTGAGCTTCTTTGTATTCAATATCGTGATATCTCATCTCTTCATCAGCTTCGTAGTGAACAAGAGCATGATATGCACATTCGATGTTTTTGTCCATAGAATCGGGGAAGAGTTTAAGTGCTTCTCTTACGCAACGGCGTTCTGTCAGAACAGAATAAACAAGCCGTCCGACAAATTTTCGGTTATTTAATAATTCTTGGGTATTTTGTTGGTTCAAATCACACTCCGTTAGTACGGGTCAACGATTTTAATATCGAATTCCGGGTTTTGTGGTCCAAATTTTGCATTATAATTTTGTCTGGGACCTTCAGATAAATCGATAGCATTAGGATTTTGCTGCTGCTGTTCTCCATTAAGGTATTTTGCAAATCTTCTCTCAGCCTTAACCATGTTTTGTTTAGGCTTCTGTTGTTTTGTGCATGCCGTTGTACACACACAAATAAGGGAGAACATTATTAGTAAAGTAAGTGGTTTTTTCATACTCACACCTCAACTAATTCAATTATAATGTTTTTTTTTTAGATTTCATCCTTCTAACGGACTATTTTATTAGGCAAGCAGAATAATGGCCATTGGATTTTTCTTTTAGAACCGGTTTTGACGCGGTGCATATTGATAAATCACAAAACTCACATCTCGGGTGAAATTTGCAGCCGTTAATTTCTTCCTGAATGCTTGGTGGTGCACCTTCAATGGTTTTTAGTTTTAGTGCAGGATTTCTTGACGGTAATGATCTCAGAAGAGCATTTGAGTATGGGTGCACAGGGTTTTTAAAGAAGTCTTCCGAGGTTGCTTCTTCGACAAGCTGTCCTGCATACATAATAGAAATGTTGTCAGCATAATTGCTTACAAGAGCCAAATCGTGGGATATTAACAAGATTGTTGTTCCGAAATCTTTTTTTATTTCATCGAGTAAATCCATAATCTGTTTTTGAATAGTTACATCAAGGGCTGTTGTCGGTTCATCTGCGATAATAAGTTCGGCTTTTGTAGCAAGTGCCATAGAAATAATTATCCTCTGTTTCATACCACCAGAAAGTTCGTGGGGATAATAGCTTAATTTATTATCAATATCTGGAATTTTAACAAGGTCTAATACTTCTTTGGCTTTTCTTCGTGCCTGATGGTAAGAAACTCCTGTATGTACTCTTATCGATTCAATAAGCTGATTTCCTATTGTATATAATGGATTTAGTGATGTCATAGGGTCTTGCGGGATTAATGCAATTTTGTTTCCCCGAAGCTCTCGCATTTGTTTTTCTTTTAAATTCAGCAGATTTTCACCGTCAAAAAATATTTCACCACTTTTTATAATTGCTGATTTTGGAAGCAGGCGCATAATGGACATTGCTGTTAATGTTTTCCCGCAGCCTGATTCCCCTGCAAGCGCCCTCATCTCACCTTTATTTAATGAAAAGTTTATGCCATAAAGTGCCTGATATTCTCCAAAAAACAAGTTAAGATTCTTAATTTCTAATAATTTATCCATAATAAATATTATTCTTTTTTTGCGTCTTTCAGTCAATAGACCGCAGGGAGTAATTAACAATATTATACAAAATCGAATAATTATGATAAAATAAATTTATAAAGTTTGTTTAGTAAGAAAGGGAATATTTATGGAAAACTTGGCAGATATTGGTGTTTTTGGCGGTTCAGGATTTTACAAATTTCTTGACGATATAAAAGAAGTACAGGTAGAAACACCTTATGGTATGCCTTCAGACAGTTTATTTATAGGTAAAATAGGCGCGCATCGTGTTGCATTCATGCCGCGTCATGGAAGAAAGCATACAATATTACCTCATCTTATTAATTACAGAGCTAACGTTTGGGCAATGAAAGAGGTTGGCTGTAAAAGAGTTATTTCTCCGTGTGCGGCAGGAAGTCTGCAAAAACACGTTGCCCCCGGACATTTTGTAATTTGTGATCAGTTTGTTGACTGGACAGACGGAAGAAAATCAACATTCTTTGAAGGTCCGATTGTTACTCACCCTTCAGCAGCTGAAATATATTGTCCCGAACTAAGAAAACTGGCTATAGATACAGCAAAAGAGCTCGGTATAACGGTTCACGAAACAGGTACTGTTGTTGTTATTAACGGACCAAGATTTTCTACAAAAGCAGAATCAAAATTCTTTACAAGTCAGGGCTGGGAAGTTATTAATATGACAGCTTTCCCTGAGGCTTACCTTGTAAAAGAAGCTGATATGTGTCCGCTTAATATTTCACTTATTACTGACTATGATGCAGGTCTTGTTGGTGATGTGCCGCCCGTTTCTCACGGTGAAGTTATTGAAGTGTTTAACAGCAATATAGACTACCTTAAAAAGCTGTTATTTACTATGATAGAACGTATCCCTGCAGATAATAATAACTGTGATTGCAGAAATACTAAGAAAAACTCTCAATTACAGGGGTAAATATTTTTTGCAAAGAGGCAGAACTACTGGTTGTTTGTAAATAAGGGGGCAGTTATGATATCAAGGTTCATAAATCAGTTATTTTACTTTTATTATCTTATATTGATAATCAGAATATTTCTTACCTGGATACCAAATATAGATTGGTATTCTCAACCATTTGCATTTTTGAGTTCAATAACAGACCCGTTTTTGAACGTATTCAGAGGTCTGATTCCACCGATAGGCGGAATGTTGGATATTTCACCAATTATAGCTTTTATTGCACTTCAGGGAATACAAATAGGTGTTAACTGGATTCTTGCCGCATTTGGATTATGATGGATATTGAAGAGTTAAAAAAAGCGATTTATTTGACTGCTCAGAGAAAATATAAGGAAGCAGAATGTCTATATAATCAGCTTCTGGCTGATAATCCTGAGGACGCAGCTTTGTTATCTGCAGCCGGCTTGTTTTACGTCGAGCAAAAAGATTATGACAAAGCAGCAGGACTTTTAAAAAAAGCATGTGCAATTAATGAAACAGCAGGCACAGTATCAGCTCTGGGATTTGCACAATATGAACAAAAGCAATATGCTGGAGCAGTCAGAACTTTTGAGAGGGCTCTGCAATTTGGTGAAAATGTTGATGTATATAATAAGCTGATTCTAAGCTTGTTTGAAGTAAAAGATTATAAAAAGGCGATAGAGTTAACGAAAAAAATGAAAGAACTCTACCCGGATAATCCAAAGACCATTGCAAACCTTGTAAAATCATATACCCAGCAGGGCAAAATGCTTGAAGCTGAAAGAATATGTATCGAATATTTACAGAAGCATCCTGAAGAACCGTCATTGTGGTACCACTTGGGCTTGCTTAAGGAACTTATTTATTCAGACGACTTGCGTGCAATAGAATGTTATAAGATTGCAGGTGAACAAGGCAGTCAGAGCGCAGATTACAATATAGCAGTTGCTTATCAAAAGCTTGGTGAATATAAAAAAGCAGAAGAGTATTACAAAAAGTTTTTGCAAAAGTTTCCGAATGAAAATACAGGTTTAATTTCTTTGGGAATGTGTTATCTGGCACAAAAAAAATTTGAGGAAGGTTATTCTTTAGTATCTGCAAGGACAGGCGGTATTGGGGATAAATATACAAAAAACCTTTGGAAATCGGGAACGCCTTTGGATAAAGACATTGTGATTATTGCAGACCAAGGGTTTGGGGACAGAATCCAGTTTGTAAGATATCTTCCGTTTTTAAAAGAGCATAATATAAAAGTTGCAGTAAATGATTCCCTGAAAAAATTATTTGAAACAAATTACCCGGATATCGGGTTTATAAATTATGAAGAGATAAATCCCGATACTCAGGCTCTAAGAATAACGGATTTAGCTTATGCTTTGAATATGGATTTTAATAACATTCCGTTTGCGGAAGGTTATCTGGATATAGAACCAGCTGATATTAAAAGTGATAAAAAGAAAGTAGGTCTTTGTTGGGAAGCAGGTTCGTCGGGACGCAGAAGCATGATTAACCGTACTATTCACATAAAAAGTTTTGAGTCTTTATTTGATTTGAACGAAGTTCAGCTTTATTCTTTCCAGGTAAAAGATTCGTTTAACGGAAATGAAAAGTACGGTGATAAAATGATTAACCTTGCACGTGATTTTAAAGATTTTTTCGATACCGCAAGAGCGTTAAAGTCAATGGAAGTTGTTGTAACGGTCGATACTTGCGTTGCTCATCTTGCAGGAGCATTAGGAGTAAGAACATACCTTCTTTTACCGTATTCGGCTGACTGGAGGTGGTTTGATTCCGAAAAAATCACTCCCTGGTACAAAAGTATTGAAATATTTAAGCAGAAAAATGCTATATCCTGGGAAGATGAAATAAAAGATATTGTGAAAAAGCTGTCGGATTAAAGCAGGCTTTCAATAGCTTGTTTATAGTCATCACTTCCGTATATGTAGCTTCCTGCGACAAGTGACGTTGCACCTAAAGATTTACAGATTTTTCCTGTCATATTGTTGATTCCACCGTCAACCTGTATAATTACATTTTCAGGAGCATTTTCCTTTATTTGCGGAATTTTTAATGCACAATCGTGCATAAAATCCTGACCGCCAAACCCAGGTTCTACTGTCATTACAAGAACTAAATCAACAATGGGTAAATATTCAAAAATTTTACTTGGATTGGTTTTTGGTTTTATTGAAATACCGGCTTTGATACCAAAACTTTTTATTCTTGATATAACTTCTCTTACTTTGTCGGAATTTTCACACGCCTCAACATGGAATGTTAAAATGTCTGCTCCCGCTCTTGCAAACGGTTCAATATATTTCTCTGGGTTTTCTATCATTAAATGAGTGTCCAAAATCAAATCAGTTGCTTTTTTTAATGATTTAACAACCGGGACACCAATGGTAATATTCGGAACAAAGTGTCCGTCCATTACGTCAATATGAATCCATTTTGCACCGGCTTCCTTAACGGATTGAATTTCCTGATTCAGGTTTGCAAAATCCGCAGATAAAATTGATGGCGATATTAAAACATTTTCCATAATCTTATTCTATCATACATATTGATATTTGGGCATATTTTTAGTAGAATATCAGTGGAAAAAGTAAGGATTTTTATTTAATGGAAGATAAGGCATCATTTCAGGATTATATTAAAAAATTACAGCGGGCAATCGATAATGCCGATTTAACTCTTTTTAAATATAAATTTGTTAAAAGAAGCAGAATAGATGATTTGCTGGTATGCACTCTTGCCGTAATGCCGGATGCTTTTAAAAATGCCATAAAAAGGCGGCTTCAACCAGATTTGTACCCGGCAGTTTCCTGCTACAACAGGTTCACAAAAATTGCTAAAAAAACCTTTTTCCTAGTGCCTGAATATTATATGATAGATTTTCAGGAGGCAACAACAATGCTTGCGAGTGTAAGAAAAAATTTTGAAGGGGAATTAAGGCGGCTTGAAGAAATGAACTAAGTACGTTGACTTTTTCAAATAGACTGATGTACAATTTTATTAACTATCATAAGAATAGATATACGGAGTAGAAAATGAATTCACAACAAGATGTAATATACGGACTGATGGGCGATTTGGAGGACACTTTAGACAGAGGGTTTTCACCATTTGGGTATTATTCGGTAGTAAAAAAAGATACTGTTATGGATCTGCTTGATAGATTATTTGCTGCTCTTCCAGGCGAAATAAAAGAAGCAAGAGCATTGTTAAGAAGAAAAGATGAACTTCAGTATGAAGCTCAGCAGAAAGCGGAAAAAATCATAGCGGACGCTCAGGGCGAAGCCAACAGACTGTTGAGTGAATCAGAAGTTTTGCGTTCTGTAAAAAAAGAAGCAGAAAAAATTAAAGAACAAATTGTAAATGACTGTGAAGAGATTAAAAGAAAAGCAATAGAAGAAGCTGACGCTATTCGTACACAGGCAATAGATGAAGCAAACAGAATAAAAGACGGTTCTTCTGCGATGGCAGAACAGATTCTTGCTGGTCTTGAGCAGAATTTAGCTCAAATGCAGGAAATTGTTAAGAACGGTCAGGTTGCATTAGAAAAGAAACGTATGGAAACTGAAGAGATAATGCGTAACAATTATGTAAATCAGCGTCCGGAATATGCACAGGATTTTAGAATGCAATAATGGTATTCAGAATATAAAAAAGCGATGATTTTAAATCATCGCTTTTTTGTTTACTAACCTCTTTTGACGACTGTTGTAATTTGTTCGCCGTAGCTGTTAACACAGCCATTGGTTTCTTCTATTGTGTAGCTTACTTCACTGTCTTCAGCTTTTTGCTGTTCCGCAAATTTTTCAGCATCGCTAAGTTCTTTGAACTCACCTGCCATATCAGGTTCAAAATATGATGGTTTATCAATATAGACTTGATACATAGAATCCTCCTTTTTCATAATTATAAAACCGACATTTACAAAAAGCAAAATTTATTATAATTAATTAAAATCAGATATAATAGAGATATGGAAGATTTAGAGCAGATAAAAAAAGCGATTGAGATAGAGGTTAAATATCAATACATTAACATTAACGGAAAAACAAAGAGTTTTTCATCGTTTATTTGTTCTGAACTTCGTAAAGAAATAAAAACATCTAAAAACCCGAAATGGCAGATTTTACTTGAACATTTTCAGCGTTATCCGATGGATACATTATTCCAGAGAAAAAAATCTCTTGAAAAACTTGTTTCTGTTATAAAATCTGATATTGAACAGAGTAAGGAAGAAAATAATAACAATAAAGATAAAAAACTGACTCTGAAATCAGACGTAATGTACCTGAAAGGCGTTGGTCCAAAACTTGCTTATTTGCTCAATAAACTGGGTATTTATACTGTTTCAGACCTTCTTTACTATTTCCCAAGAAAACACGTTGATTATTCAACAAGAACGAGAATAAGAGATTTGCAGGTCGGAGAAACCACAACAATTTTTGGTGTTATAAAAAATGTAGAAGCTTTTAATACAAAGAATAACCTTGGTGTTCTGAAAGTTAAAATAAGCGACAACTCAGGCAGTATTGATTTAAATTTTTTCGTATCAAAGGCAAACAGATATGCGCTTGAGAGAATGAAAAGCCAGTTCCCGAAAGGTTCAGGTATAATGGTTTCCGGGCTTGTTAAGTTTAACTCTTATGACGGACACCTGACTTTTGACAAGCCCTCATATTCAATTACAGACTATGAGATATCCGAAAACCAAAATCTTAACCTAGCTCGAATAGTTCCCATTTATCCCCTGAGTGAAAATTTGAATATTAAGGTTTTAAGAAGAATTATTTATAGTGCTATTCTGCTTTTTAAAGGTGAAATATCAACGGTTTTGCCTGAGCATATTATTAAAAAATATAATTTGCTTGAGAAAAGCGAAGCGGTTGAGCAGATTCATTTTCCGAGCGATAATGAAAAGCTGCAGCAAGCCAGATATACTCTTGTATTTGAAGAGTTGTTTATAATCCAGTTAAGGCTTGCACTTTTGAGAGCAGAAAATAATAAACACATATCTTCTATTCCTTTGGAGATAAAAAAAGACGGACTTGTAATGAAGTTTATTGAATCTTTGCCGTTTAAACTTACAGATGCACAACAAAGAGCTGTTAATGAAATATTAAATGATTTACATTCATCAAAACCGATGCAAAGATTACTTCAAGGTGATGTCGGTAGCGGTAAAACAGTTGTGGCAACTATTATGCTTCTTGCTGCAATAGAAAACGGTTATCAGGCTGCTATTATGGCTCCAACTGAAATATTAGCTCAACAGCATTATAACAATATGATTAACTGGTTGACACCGCTCGGGATAAGAATAGAGTTGTTTCTTGGAAGTATCGGTAAAAAACAGCGTAAGATTTCTGAAACAAATTTGAGAAATGGTCAGGCTGATATTGCAGTCGGAACCCATGCTCTTATTCAGGACAATGTAGATTTTGCGAACCTAGGTGCAGTTGTTATTGATGAACAGCACAGATTTGGCGTAAAACAAAGACTTGCACTGAGGAAAAAATCTCAAAATCCTCAGATTTTGACAATGACAGCAACTCCTATTCCGAGAACGCTTGCTATCACAATGAACGGGGATTTGGATTTAACAATTATTGATGAACTTCCGAAGGGCAGAAAACCGATTATTACTACGATGACAAACTCACGCAGACAAATTGCCGAGCTAATCAGAAGTGAAGTTGAAGCTGGGCGCCAAGCCTACATTGTTTATCCCCTTATTGAAGAAAGTGAAACTCTTTCAGCGAAAGCGGCAACAATAGAAAAAGAAAAATGGCAGAACGAAGTATTTCCTGAATATAAAGTAGGACTTCTTCACGGAAAGCTTAAAAATGACGAAAAAGAAGATGTAATGAATAAGTTTAAAAATAAAGAGTATGATATTCTTGTTTCTACAACCGTTGTTGAAGTCGGGGTCGATGTTCCTAATGCAACGGTTATTGTAATAGAAAACGCAGAGCGTTTCGGACTCTCTCAACTTCACCAATTAAGAGGTCGTGTAGGCAGAAGTGATTTGCAGTCTTATTGTATCCTTTCTTCTTCCACTCGTTCTCAGGAAACAAAAGCAAGATTGAATATTATGACTCAAACAAACGATGGCTTTGTTATTGCGGAAAAAGATTTGCAGTTAAGAGGTCCGGGAGAATTCTTGGGAACACGTCAGAGCGGACTCCCTGATATGATTATTGCAGATATAGTTAATGATGCTAAAATACTTGAGCTTGCAAGAGCTGAAGCAATAGATTTTGTAAAAAAATATAATATAGATGACTACCCTTTGCTAAAAGATGCAAAAAGTCTTAATTATGACGGCGACCTCTTTGGCGCCGGTTAGGGGTAAATATAATTATTTTAATCCTTGCTCAGGATGTGCTGAGTTGGATTTTATAATCTCGTAATACTCATTCTTATCAATGTTGACACCCATATTCTTGGTGTCAACGGTAAATTTCTTTTTCTTTTTTGTACTTTTCGGACGCATATCCATATTAACTGAGAATCTCGTTATTTTCGCCAACTTGAACGATTGTTGGTTTGTGATTTTTTATTTCATCTTCCGTTAGCTGAGCATAAGTTACAATAATAATTTTATCGCCTTTTTGAGCTTTTCTTGCTGCTGCACCGTTCAGGCAAAATACTTTTGAACCTCTTTTGCCTTTGAGAGCGTATGTTTGAAATCTTTCGCCGTTATTTATATTCAGGATTTCAACTTTTTCCCATTCTAAAATATTTGCTTTTTCTAAAAATTCTTCATCAACCGTAATAGAACCTACGTAATTTAGGTTTGCGTCTGTAACGGTTGCTCTGTGTATTTTTGAGTGTAAAAATTCTCTTAACATATATTTCGCCTCAAGTTTCATGTTAACACAAAGAAAAACAAGTTACACATATATTTATTCATGATATAATGAAAAAAGTTTGAGGAGATATAAATAGTATGAGAGTTGACTCTGTTCAAAATTATTGTTGTGCGCCAAATTATAAAGGCTCATTTTTCAAAGAAGGTGCATTTAAAGAACTGGAAAGGAGTTTAACCGGCTCTGATAAAGATACTTTTGAAAGTATAATAAAAAATATCGAAGATACTAATGACGATCACAGCTGGTGGTTTGATACTCAGAGAATTCGAAATGGCAGGCTGAAACTTGCCATAATAGGGCAATTTAAAAAAGACGGTACTCCGATAAAACCCGGATGTTTCCTGGATGAGGCTAAGAACTCATTAGAGCTTTTTAGAAAATTATCAACATGGTACAAAAACAACGTAGAAGGATATAAAGGGGATGCCTTCTAAATAATGCTTCTTTTCAGTCTTTCCGAACGATTTTCGCTCAAAAGATTTTTAAGTTTCATGATAGCCTGAGCATGGAGTTGGGAAATTCTTGATTCCGATACATTAATTGCTTCGCCAATTTCTTTCAGTGTCATGTTTTCGTGGTAATAAAGAACCATAATTGTTCTTTCTCTTTCAGGTAGTCTTTTCAAAGCATCCTCCAACTCTTTTTTTACATCTTTTTCTTCAAGTTTTTCATGCGGATTAAGAGCTCGTGAATCCTGTATTGTATCAATAATCTCTATGTCACCGTCTGATGAACCCTTCTTCTCATATATTGATGTAACTGTTGTATCATCAGACAAAAGCTGTTCTACTTTTTCTTTTTCAATGCCTAAATAATTCGCAATTTCACTGTTGGTTGCATTTCTGCCGAATTTTGCTTTTAGCTCTTCCTGTGCTTCTTTTACGTCTTTAATTTTTCTTCTTACGCTTCTCGGAAGGAAGTCCTGCGAACGAATCTTGTCAATGATATTTCCTCTTATGCGGACAAGAGCATAAGTTTCAAATCTTGCACCCATTTTTGGTGAGAACTTTTCAACGGCATCAATTAAACCTTCTACGCCGTATGATGAAATATCTTCAAACGAAAAAGTCGGCGGAAGAGATACTTTAACCCTGCCGACAACGTATTTTGTAAGATAAATATATTGCAAGATGAGAGCATCACGATACTCTTTGTTATCGTGGTTATCAAAATACCTTTGCCACATCTCGGCAAGTTCTTCATTGGTAACACGTTTTATTTTGTTGTACGATGAAGTATCCTGATCCATCCCTCTCTTCCTTGTCCTTTTTTATTCTATCTTCTTTTACTAAAATCGTTATCGTATATATAGATGAAATTTTCATATTCTGACTCAAGAAATATTTTTTAATTCTTTGGTGGGGGATGTTTACAAAACTTAATATGTAGTAAAAAATAAGCAATTTTTATTTTTTTGATAACTTTATATATATACAGGATATCAAAAATAATTACGATATAAAGGAGAAATATATTATGGCAAGAGTACTAATTTCAATGCCTGAAGATTTTCTGAATAGAATTGATCAGGTAGCAGACGGAGAAAACAGAACACGTTCTGAACTTATTAGAGAAGCTCTCAGAAGCTATATGTACAAAAGCAGAGTAAAAGCCAGTACAATGGCTACTAAGAACGCAGCAATTTTGGAAGCTCTGTTGGATTAATTTTAATCCGACAGCAGCTCGGCGTGAAGCCGGGGAAAAAAGGAGATGGACAGGCAAAACCCTGTTTATCGGAGAAACAGCGGAGAAAATCCGTTAGGTTAAAAATGGAAATCGGGAAATTTTTGAACCACTCAAAAAGAGTGGTTTTCGTTTTGGTATAGGGGTAAATAATAATTGAATTTTTTGTTCAACTTACAGGCAGGTTGCTTTTATATTTCTTCAAACGAATCAATCATAATATCAACGATTGCTGTTCCTTTGTGTTCAATAGCCATATTTATAGCAGGAATGAGTTCATCTTTCTTTGTAACACGGATTGCAAAAAGATCATAGGCTTCTGCTATTTTTACAAAATCAGGATTTGTCATCTCAACCTGATATCGGTTATTGTATATTTTTTCCTGCATTTGGCGAACCATTCCCAGATATCCGTTATTCATGATAATAATTTTTACGGGGATGTTGTGTTCTCTGCAGGTCGCAAGCTCCTGAAGATTCATCTGGAAAGAACCGTCACCTGTTATATTTAAAATAAGGTTATCAGGATTTGCTATGTGTGCACCGATTGCGGCAGGAAGCCCGAAGCCCATTGTTCCCAGGCCGCCAGAGGTTATAAACTTTCTGGGTTTGTTGAATTTATAGAACAGAGCTGTTAACATCTGGTGTTGGCCGACATCTGTAACAACAATCGGTTCTAAGTTTCTTGTGTATTCAGAAAGTGTTGCCAGAACATAAGAAGAGTGCAGACAGTTTGAACTGCTATCGTCAGATGAAAACTCTTCTTTTATTGCTTTTATCTGTCCAAGCCAGCTATTACTTGCAGAATAATTAAAAGGTTTATTCAGATATTGCTGGATAAAATCTTTGACATCTGCTTTTATCTGGAGTTCAAACTCTTCTGATATAAGATTCAGGTTTATGCTTACAATTTTTTTATTGGCGCAGAAATCACTTCTTTTGCATGTAGAACGGTCAGAAAACGCTGCACCGAAGGATATTAGCAAATCACAGTTGTTCAATACCGTATTGGCACAGGGTGTACCGTTTATACCAATCATTCCGAGGTATAAATTTTCATCTGAAGGGAAAACACCAATGCCCATAAGAGTTGAAACAAGCGGTAATTTATGTTTTTTTACAAACTCAGTAATTTCATCAGGTACATTTATCGCTCCGCCGCCTACCAAAACAAGCGGTTTTTTTGATTCAAGAAGAAGCTTGTTCAGTTTTTCTATTGCGTTTGAATAATCCTTTGTTTTTAAATCATTTTCTATGATATTTGTAACCTTACTTTTGTATTCACTTTCAAGAATATTCCTCGGAAGCGCAATAACAACAGGGCCTTTTACTCCTGTATTTGCAATCGTAAAAGCTTCTTCAATAATTTGCTGAATATCATCTTTTTTAGTAATTGAATAAACTTTTTTTGCACAGGATTTGGTCATTGATACAATATCAACACTCTGAAAAACTTTTCCTGATTTAGTGGTAGTCGGAACATCGCCGGCTAAAATCACAAGCGGAGTAGAGTCGGTGTATGCGTTAACTATACCAGTGATAGTGTTGGTAAAACCGGGTCCTGAGGTTACAAGAACGACGCCTACTTTTCCGCTTGTACGTGCATAACCTTCAGCAGCGTGGATTGCAGCTTGTTCGTGACGTACAAGGTAGTGTGTAATCTTGTTTGTGTATGAAAGCTCATTATAAATGCTCAAAACAGAAGCTCCCGGATATCCGAACACGCTGTCAACACCCAATCTGATAAGTGTGTCAACAAGAGTTGAAGCCACTGTTTTTGTTGTAACTTTATTTATAATTTGTGAACTCATAGCAAAGATTATTATACATCAAAATAAAAATTAGGGTTGATTTTGTAGTTTGTTTAAATTACTATAAATATGCACTTCGTTCGAAATATTTAATTGTCGGGATGTAGCGCAGCTTGGTAGCGCACTTCGCTTGGGACGAAGGGGTCGCACGTTCGAATCGTGTCATCCCGACCATTTAAGAAAGAACTCGTTGAAAGACGGGTTCTTTTTTTTGGCACTTCGCTTGGATGACGCCGCTGTCGGAGGATCGTGTCTTGTCTCGTCGCATTAAACGTGTCTTCGGATTTTCTTTTTAGAAACTTCGTTTCTTTCAAAGAAAAGTCCTCCGCACTCTGCTCCTCGCCGCAATCGTGTCATCCCGACCATTTAGAAAAAGACCTGTTGAAAAATAGGTCTTTTTTTTTGTACAAATTATCTTTAAATTAACCGTTTTACATGTTATAATATTGCCATGGTGAATAAGAAGTAGTTAAGGATTCTGAGTATGGAAATATCTTTAAAGAAAATAAATGACGGCAGTTTGTATGTTAAGGCTTCAGGAAAGCTTGATATTGATACTTCTGCTGAATACGGTATGAAAATTAAAGACGAGCTTGATGATATAAAAGAGCTTATACTTGATTTTGGTGATATTACTTATGTTGCAAGTATCGGGTTGAGAGTTCTTCTTGAACTTTATCAGCAAATGAGCAAACAGGGTTCTATTAAGCTTATTAATGTTCAGGGACCTGTTTTAAATGTTCTTAAGATGACAGGTTTTAACAAGTTCTTGAGTATTTCATAATGTTGTTTAATACGGTTAAATCAAAAATTATTCTTATATCTGCGCTGATGCTGGTTATATTAAGTGTTCTGCTCACTTCTTTTGCATATATTTATATGCAAAGCGGCAAGACTTTGCTTTTAACAGGTTTTTCTTATCACATATCAAATTTTGCGGAAGAGATTAACAAAGATATTATCAGTATAGAAAATAACGCAAAGGATTTGGCTCTTCAGGGCGAAATGTTTAACCATATAGACAAAAACAAAAACATGGCGCTGTTTACTACGGTTAATATTTTCAATAATTATCCAAATTCATTAGGCGGCGGGATATGGTTTGAACCGAACATTATTGACCCGGTAAAACGCTTGTATTGTATATATGTGTACAGAAACAAAAATAATGAAGTTGTTCCTGATGAGCAATTTGAAACAGAGGAATATGACTATCTTAATAAAAACTGGTACAAAGAGATTTTCCCTTATGTAAGCAAAGAGGACAATGTGGAATGGTCGCGTCCTTATTATGAAAAAGAAGGCAGTAATACTCTTATGGTAACAGCGGGTGCCGGAATTTATGATAACGGAAAGCTTATAGGAATTTCTACGGTTGACTGGGAAATAAGTTCGATTATCAGATCTATTTCAAAAATGAAACCGACAGAAAACAGTTTTGCATTGTTTGGTGACAAAACCCACAATACCATTATTGCCTCAACTGACCCATATTTTGAGAACTCATCATTGTTGGGAAAACCGCTAAGTACACTTCCCTGGTACAATGAAAACCTTAAGCAAATAACATACTTTACATATCATGGGAAAAAATATATTCCTTATGTCAAAAATCTGGATAATGGCATGCTGTTAATTATATGCATACCAAAACAGGAGTTATTCCGTGTTTTAATACAGCATGTAGTCATTGTATTTGCATTGTTTATGCTTGCAGGTATATTCATATCAATACTTTTATATACTGGATTAAAAAAATACATAGATAAACCGATAGAAAAACTCACAGAACTTGCGCATGAGATAGGCGAGGGCAATCTCAATACAGAGATAAAAATTGAAAAACCTCTGGAGTTTGCACAGCTTGCAAGAACATTTAATATTATGGCGCATGATATCAGAAATATTACAAAAGAGCGTCAAAGCATAGAATCTGAGCTTTCTCTTGCAAAAGATATCCAGGCATCAAGCCTTCCTAATGTATTCCCGCCGTTCCCTGACAGACGTGAGTTTGATATTTATGCCGGCATGGAACCGGCAAAAGAAGTCGGCGGCGATTTCTACGATTTTTATTTTATTGATGATAAAAACTTTATGTTTTTAATTGCTGATGTTTCAGGAAAAGGTGTTCCGGCTGCATTATTTATGATGACAACAAAGACACTTATTAATTATATTGCACAATCCGGTTTATCTCCAAAAGAGATGATTGAAACGATAAACCGCAAGATTTGTGAAAATAACAAACAAGGGTTCTTTATAACAATGTTTGTCGGTATTGTAAACGCGGAAACAGGTGAGTTTACATTTATTAACTGTGGTCACAATCCTCCTTTGATAAAGCACGATGATAGTGGTTATAAATACCTTGATGTAGAGCCGAATATTGTTCTCGGTGCTTTTGGCGATGCCGATTTTACTGTTGCAGAAGGAACTCTTGTTCCCGGGGATACAATATGTGTTTACACAGACGGTATAACAGAGGCAATAAATATTTCCGGTGAACAATTTGGCGAAGACAGACTTTTTGAAACTATCAATATATTTAAAGATTATGATGTAAAAACAACACAGCTCGGTATAAAAGCAAAAGTAAAAGAATTTGCACAGGGTGTTGCACAGAGTGATGATATGACAATGCTTGTATTCAAGTATAACGGTGCCGTAAAAAATAATAACGGTGACAGTTCAGAAGAAATGTATCAGCTTGGTAACGAAAAAATACAGTTATATAAGAATATTGCCACAAAAGAAAATTACAAAGATTTTTCCTCCTGGCTTAATAAAGTAATCGAAGTTTGGAGCCTTAGCAATGACACAACAGACAGGCTCAGACTCGTATCCGAAGAACTTTATACAAACATTTTTTCTTATGCATATCCGGAAAAAGAAGGTTTGGTTGAGGTTGGTTTGATGAGAGAAGCGAATGCATTAACTTGTGTTTTCAGAGATTGGGGAATTCCTTATAATCCTCTTGAAAGACCTGACCCGGATGTTACGCTTCCTCCGGAGACTCGTGATATAGGCGGATTGGGTATTTATATTGTTAAGAATACGGTTGATGAAATCAGCTACGAATACAGAGAAGGCTCAAACATTTTAAAAATGACAATATTTTGTAATATTTAAAGAAATATGTTAAAAAGAAGAGTAACTTCTTTTGCTTACGTGCCCACTCATTTATCTCTGCTTATTTATTCCTCGTTTATTTAACCTGAGGATTTACCCCTGAGGATTTACCCCTGTGTATTTACCCCTGTGTATTTACCCCTTACCCCTTGAATATTTACCTTTAAACGTGATATAATCTTGCTATGGCTGGAGAAGAGTTCAAAGAAAAACCTAAGAAAAAGAAAAACAAAATGGCGGCACAAACCAGACTTATTATTGCCGGTTTGTTTGTGAGCACTTTATTTATATTCCTTGCAGCTTGCTTCGCAACATACAGTATTAGTCAGAATATGAATAAGGCGTACAAAAATTTTGCACAGGTGCTTTCAAAAACTCTTGCTATTGAGGGTGTTGAGGTTACGAAAGAGCTCCCTGATCTTGCAAAATATGATGCTTTGCGTACAAACTCCGTTTCGGTTTTAAAAAGCAATGACGATATTGCGTTTATTATATTTAAAGACGCAAACTCAAAAATTATATACAGCAGCAAAGACGATTATCCGGAACAGGCTGACAAGGCAAGAATAACAGTAAGTTCACCAATGATGGTTAAGTTAGGAACGGCTGTTTCAAACGCAGGTTCCGTAACAGTCGGTCTTTCCGGAACTATTATGGATAAGGTTACTGCGACGTCACAAAGCTCGCTTGCTGTTGTATTCATTCTTGCGTGGCTTGTAATCGCGGGTATTATATACATGAACTCATCAATAATTACAAGAGAGCTTCGCAAACTTCATCAGGGAGTTAAGAAAATTTCATCCGGCGAATTTGGTTATACTCTTGATGATAAAGATACGGATAAGGAAATCCAGGAACTGTATTCCGCATTTAACGATATGTCGGAACGTTTAAGCAGATATAATGAACAGACAATAGAAAGCCTTACTTTTGAACGTAATAAACTTGAATCTGTATTGATGAGTATTGTAAACGGTGTTGTTGTTTGCGATAACCACGATAAAGTTATTATGGTAAACAACTATGCAAAACGCCTTCTTGAAGTAGATGAAGACGATATTCTGAACTCTCAGATTCAGGATTTCTGCGATTCAACAGGTGAATTCTGTTTTGCGGATAAGATTGCAAAATACAAAGACACTCCGCTTGACGAAGACGGAAGTCCGATTAACTTTACTATTGAGATTGACCAGAGAATTTTAAAATGCTTAATTTCTCCAATGTTTACAAAATCAAACTCTTATGTCGGATATATTATCATTATTATTGATGTTACAAAAGAACACGAGATGGATCAGCTCCGTTCTAACTTCATATCAAATGTTTCTCACGAACTTAGAACTCCGGTAACTGTTTTGAGAAGCTATATTGATACACTCTATAACTTTGGTAACGATTTCGATTTTAATACCCAAAGAGAGTTCATAGGGGTTATGAATCAGGAAATAATCAGGCTTAACAGGATGGTTAATGATATTCTTGATTTTTCACGTTATGAGGCTCAAAACTTGCATCTTGAAAAAACAAAACAAGATATTGTTGAGATTATAGAAGATGCTGTTAATCAGGTTCACGTTTTGGCTAAAGAACACGATTTGACTATTTCTATTATGAAAGAGCCTGATCTGCCTGAAATCCCGTTAAATGTTGACAGTATTTCACGTGCATTCATGAATATTCTGTCAAACGCTATTAAATATTCACCTGACGGAAAACGTATTAAAATCAGAGCTGAACGTTCACGTGACGGCGAATATGTAGAAGTAAGCGTAGAAGATCAGGGACCGGGGATTTCAGAAAAAGACCAAAAGCGTGTGTTTGACAGATTTTATCGTGTAGAAAATGCTACGCACAGCGTTAAGGGTACAGGTCTTGGCTTACATTTGGTAAAAGTTACAATAGAAAAACACCACCAGGGTCAGGTTTTTGTAAACTCTAAAGAGGGTGAAGGTTCAACTTTCGGCTTCCGCCTTCCTATTAACCCCAAAACCGAAGAGCCTGAAGAGTATATCCCAAAACACCAGCTTCCTGCCGAAAGCGAAGCCTAAAATTTTTATTTGAGAAATAAAAAAGTGGATTATTATAATCCACTTTTTGAACTAAAAAATATTTACCTCCTAGAATTGTTCTAAAAATCTCTTGTCGTTATTGAAGAACAAACGGATGTCGTCGATTGCGTATTTGAGCATTGCAAGTCTTTCAACACCCATGCCGAACGCAAAACCTGTGTAAATATCAGGGTCAATGCCTACACCTCTGAGTACATTTGTATCAACCATACCGCAGCCCAGGACTTCGAGCCAGCCTGTTCCTGAACATGTACGGCAGCCTTTTCCCTGACACATAATGCACTGAACGTCAACTTCTGCAGAAGGTTCTGTAAAAGGGAAGAAACTGCTTCTGAATCTTGTCGGACGGGCTGAACCAAAATATAATCTGATAAACTCGTTTAAAACACCCTTCAAATCACCGAAAGTGATGTTTTTATCAACATACAGACCTTCAATCTGGTGGAAGAAATTGTTTTTTCTTGCGTTAATATTTTCGTTTCTGTAAACTCTTCCCGGTGCAATAACCTTGATTGGCGGTTTTTGATTTTCCATTACGTGAATCTGTGCGCCTGAAGTCTGGCTTCTTAAAACAACACCGGCAAGGTCTTTAACGTAGAAAGTATCCTGTACATCACGAGCAGGGTGGTCTTTAGGAACATTCAGCATATCAAAGTTATAGTATTCTGTTTCAACTTCAGGAGAAAGCTCAGGGGCAACAACAGAAAAACCGAGGTTTTGGAAAATTGAAACAATCTCATCAGTTGTAGAGGTTAGCGGGTGAACTTTTCCCTGTGGAGTATATTTACCGCTTAAAGTGATATCAATTCGGTCTTTTTGCAGTTTTTCATTCAGCTCTTTTTGATAAAAAGCATCGTGTTTTGCTTTTAAAAGTTCTTCTAATTCCTGAGTAATTTGGTTAGCAAAAGCACCGACTGTTCTTTTTTCTTCGTCGGATAAATCTTTTAACCCTTTTTTAATTGAGTTAAATTCCCCTTTTCTGCTCAGGTACTTAAGTCTTATATCGTCAATATCGGCAATAGATACTGCTTTTTCAATATCTGATTTTGCTGAGTTATAAATATTTTCTAATTGTGCTTTCATTTATATTTCTCCCTTAAACAGAATAATAACGCAGTCGGGGGTAAAATACAAGAGATAAAATACATCAAACAGATGATGCCAACTTCTAAAACATCCTTTATTCTGATAATTAAGGGGTAGTGTAACCTCAAAATCGGGAGAGAAAAAGATGTTAAATACGGCTTTAGAACTGCCGGAAAACGAGATTTCGACATCAATTACAAAAAACTGGACACCTCAGGCTGTTGAATGTTACAGACTTAATGGCAACTGTGCAGAGTGCTCTATCAAACAGGCTCACTATTCATTCACCTGTCAAATGCCAAAAATTGTTCAGATTCTTAAGCTGATGAACGGCGAACCTGAAGACGATTCTTAGAATAATATTTTCTAAAATTTATTTCCAATTTTTTCCAGACTTATTACGTCGTCAAAGTCTTTGCGTGTTTTTGGTATATTAATTGGTTCTTTTTCGTATCCCAGAGTTATAATTGTTGATAAAATCTGGTTATCATTTAATCCGAGAGTTTCTTTAACTTTTTTGTACAAATCAGGATTTGTACCAGTAATCTCATTACCCAAAGCTCCAATTATGCAAGAGCTTATGCCTAAAGATTCCGCCATAAGCATCATATATGATATCGGGTAAACTATTTGTTCCATTGTTCTTATTAAAAGTCCGTTTTCTCCCTGAAGAGCGGGGTTAATCGTGGGGTTTTCTATCTTTGTAATGCCGGCTTTTGTCCATGTATCAAGGTCTGCAATACAAACAATCAGAGCATCCGCGTTTTTAACGTGCGGTTGTCCGATAGACAGCTCGCTCAAAAGCGATTTGTTTTCTTCTGATTTAACCAAAATAAACTTCCAGGATTGCACGTTCATCCATGAAGGAGCAAGTCTTCCGGCTTCCAAAATTTTTCTTAAATCGCTATCCGGAATATGTTTTTCCGAATATTTTCTTACACTTTTTCTTGTTTTGATTAAATCTAACATATAAAACTCCTTTTTAAAAATTATCCTTCTGCAAGAACAATTGTAAAGTCGCTTCCGACAGAGAAGTTTTCTGTCGGGTCATAAACAAACTGAACTTTGTGAAGTTCGGGAACTTTCTTTTGAAGCCAGTTATAAAAATCAACAGTTACCTCATTCTTATTTGCAACAAACCTTGTGTGTGAAAGATGCGTAATTTTTAACATGTTAACTTCAAATCCAAGTTCTTTAAGCTGGTCCTGAATAATTGTTGCTTCTTTTTCTTTTAATGGTGAATACATAATTCCCGCTTTAAATTTTGAAAAGTCAGCTTCAACTTTGTCACGATAAATCATTCTGTCAATTACTTCTTGAGTCTTTTTCGGGTCAAGTATCCAGTAACTTATATATCCTTTTTGGTTCGGAGCTCCCGGAAGAGTTGCAATTTCAATTTTATTTTCATCTACACCCTTAATAAAGCCGGCGTATTGCGAAAGCTCATAAATGCTCATATCTGTTTTTATGTATGTTTTGCAGATGTTTAAAACTTCAGGTAGTTTTGTAATCGCATCTAATGATTTCATTTTTTCAAACAGGCTTCTGATAAACCATTGCTGACGTTGAGTTCTTCCTATATCTCCCAATCCGTCTTTGCGGTATCTGAGGTATCCGACAGCCTGTTTTCCGCCAAGCACGGTATTTCCTTTTTCCAAATCAATGTGCAGATGTCCTGCCCAATCGTGATATTTCATTGGTTTTTCAACATAAATCGGGATTCCGCCGAGTGCATCAACAATGTGTTCAACGGCTTCATCGTGAATTATTATATAGTGGTCAATTTTGATACCAAAAGTTTCTTTTAATGTTTTCTTAACGAGGTTAACACCGCCTATTGCGTGTGCAGAGTTGATTTTTGAAACACCTTTGTTCTCTGGCAAAAAGACCTTGCTGTCACGCGGAATAGAGATAGCCTTAACAGTGTGTGTTCTCGGGTCAATGTTAACAACCATAATTGTATCCGAACGGGTCCCTTCCCACAAGTCAGAGCCTTCTCCGTTAGAATCAACTCCAAGAAGTAAAATGTTTTGTTTTCTGGGTGAAAACGGAATCTGGAAATCCTTTTTATTTCTGGAAAACTTGAAAAAACCGCCCGACGCATCTGCCTGTTCAAAAGGAATTTTATCCAGCAAAATTGTATTTTCAATTATAATTACACAAACAACAGCAAAAAATACAGCCAAAATAAAGGTAAATAAGAATTTGGCAAACGGAGATGAATCCTGTCTTTCTTTCCTTATTTGATGTAATAATGCTTTATATTCTTCCTGCTGATGATTATTAGCCAGTTTCATTGAATTTCTCTCTGTATAATTAGATTATATTTTAAGCAAAAAGTAAAATCAATTGTATGTTAAGCCTTGAACTTAACCTGTTTTTTCGCTAAAACTTTCTTATGGAAGAAAAAAGAAAAAATATTCTGTTTATAAATTTTGGCGGTTTGGGTGATGAAATCCTTTTTTTGCCTGCGATTATTTCCGTAAAAAAAGAGTTTCCTGATTCAAAAATTACACTTGCACTTGAGCCCAGAAGCAAAGGTATAACGGCACTAACTGATATTATAGATGAAACTTTGTGCGCTGATATTAAAACTAAAGGCTTAGGTAAATATTTTGCACTTATAAAGCTTCTGTTTAAAATTTGGTTTAAAAATTTTGATATTGTTGTATCCTCGGGCGGAAATAAGTTTATATCTTTATTCTTATTTCTTACTTTTATAAAAAGAAAATACGGATATAACACAGGGAAACTGAGTGAGCTTCTGCTAACAAAGGCCGTTTCTTTGTATAAAAATCAATACGCTGCAAATATGTATCACGATTTGGTAAGAGATATTACAGGTATAAACACAGAGCTTCCGCAGATAAAAATTACAAAGAGAGATGTTGTTCCAAACTCTGTCGTAATACATCCCGGCGTCAGTCTTATGAGCATAAGGAAAGGTATGGTGAAAACCGTTCCGGCGGTCATTTGGGCGGAAGTTGTTGAAAAACTTTCAGATATGGGTAAAAATGTCATATTGGCAGGCGGACCGGATGACAAAGATGTTATAGATGTGATAACAAATACGGTTTCTGCTGAAAAGTACACCAATATGTACGGTAAAACAAAAAATCTGAAAGAGCTGGCAGAACTTATATCAAGCGCAGAGAAGTTCCTATGCTCAGATTCGGCTCCTCTTCATATCGGAACGGCTCTTGAAGTTCCTACATACGTTGTTTTTGGACCGACGGATGATAAAAAACTTATTCCGCAAAACGGTAAAGTTATACCGATAAAGGCTGAGAATTGTGACTGTGATATTTGTCCATGTCTTTGGGAACACAGACAGACAACCTGTGAAAAATTAAGTTGTCTGAATATCACGGCCGAGGATATAGTAAAGAAACTTTCTTAGTGTACGTTTACTTAGGGCTTTAATTGTGTTAATATATGCATGTCTAATGGAGATATTATATGGCTGAAGGTTTAGAGTTTGATCCGGGTTTTGCACCATATATACTGGCGTTTCAGGGTACGGTAAATTATCTGTACACTGATATTAATAAGTTTAGGGTATTTTCGCAGAAAAAAGCAAAATTCAGACAATATTATAAAAAAATTCTTGAAGTTTTTAACAATAACCTTGGTTTTTATGTCGGGTGTTTGATGTGGGCAGCATACATAAGAACACGGGAAGAACAGGAAATAATTAATAATCATTGTTTGGGCGGTAAGTATAATGAGGAAGAAAATACAATAGAAACAGATTATATGATTAATTTTGTCAGATTATTTCCGAAAGATATGAGGTATTTTATGAGTACATCTTTTGAGTTTGATGAAGGTGTGCATAAAATACTTGACGCATATAAAGAATTTTTAATTATAAACAAAGGTTTTGTAAACACAAAGAAAAATACTGATATACAACTTCCTAGAGGTTTAAAAACTATGGGCGCAGAAGATTTTAAGGAAAAGATTGATGAAGCAATTAATTTAAAAGATTTGTCAAAGCTTTTGGAATATACGGATTTAATAGTATAGGAGGATTTAATATGATTAGCGAAAAATTAGAAGCAGCTTTTAACGAACAGATAAACAAAGAATTTTATTCTGAGTATTTGTATCTTGCAATGAAGGTTAAATTTATGGAATGGAACCTACAAGGTTTTGTAAACTGGTTTGATGTTCAGGTTCAGGAAGAACACGCTCACGGAATGGGCATGTTTGACTATCTTGATGAACGCGGCGGAAATATTAAACTTGAAACCATTGCAAAACCTGAATTCCACGGTACAACACCTTTGGAAATTTTTGAAGAAGTCCTTAAACACGAACAATTCGTTACATCAAGCATTAACCATGTAGCTGATGTTGCGGAAGAAGTAAAAGACAGAGCTGCTTTACACCTTCTTGACTGGTACATTAAAGAACAGGTTGAAGAAGAAGCAAATGTTGGCGGTCTTTTGGCAACTCTAAAGCTTATAGGTGATGATAAGAAGGCTTTATTAATGCTTGACAAAGACCTTGCGACAAGAACTTTTGTACAGCCAGTAATCGGTTAAATTATACACTGTCAGCAATTTCATACCGCTGATAAAACGTCTCTGCATATCTTATGCAGAGATGTTTTAACTTAAAAGCCTATTTTCATCTTCGCGCATTCTTTCGGATAGAATCAGCATATCGTAGCAAAGGATTTTCTGCTTGTGTTCTAAATTGCTCAGCGCTTTGTTAATTCGGCTGATAACAAATAAAATAAGAATAATAGTGTAAATCATCGTAACCTCTTTTCTTTTGAATAACGGGATAGTTCTGATATTTTTATTCTAATCAAAGGGTACGACAAATTCGGACAATAGGTTTTAACGCAAAGAACGAACATAAGAATAGTATTCATTCTTTTTATATTTACTTGCATCCGCAAAAATCTGTTCTTTTGTCAGGAAACCCATTCTGTATGCAACTTCTTCGAGGCAGGCAATTTTGATACCCTGGTTTTCTTCTATTGTCTGAACGTACTGTCCTGCCTGTAAAAGCGAACGGTGAGTGCCGGTATCAAGCCAAGCAAAACCGCGGCCTAATAATTCAACATTTAATTTATTTTTTTCTAAGTAAATTTTGTTTAAGTCCGTTATCTCAAGCTCACCGCGAGCAGACGGCTTTAGATTTTTTGCATATTCAACGACGCTGTTATCATAGAAATACAGACCAGTTACTGCATAATTTGATTTAGGTTCTTTCGGCTTTTCTTCTATAGAAATTGCTTTTCCGTTTTTATCAAATTCTACAACACCAAATCTTTCCGGATCCTTAACATAGTATCCGAAAACGGTAGCTTCGCCATTTTCTTCAGCAGTTTTAACAGCCTTTTTTAACATTCCGGAAAATCCCGGGCCATAGAAAATGTTGTCGCCAAGTACAAGAGCGGCGGAATCATGTCCTATAAACTTTTCGCCGAGTATAAATGCCTGAGCAAGTCCGTCGGGTGAAGGCTGCTCAACGTAATCAAATTTTAAACCGAATTGTTCACCGGTTCCCAGTAGTTTTTTAAAATGCGGTAAATCAACAGGTGTAGATATTATTAGGATTTCCTTAATCCCTGCAAGCATCAGTACCGATATCGGATAATAAATCATCGGTTTATCGTAAATAGGTAGCAACTGTTTTGATACACCTATTGTGCTTGGGTATAATCTTGTTCCGCTTCCTCCGGCCAGTACAATTCCTTTCATCTTACACCTCAATCCTTAATGACATATAATCTTTTAACGCATCTTTCCAATCTCTTAGTAAACCATCATTATCCATAATTGAATAAGCCGGGCGCGTGGCAGGTCTGGGAAATTCGTTTGTTGTACATGGTTTTAAGTTAACCTCTACCCCTGCTTTATTAAATATTTCTTTAGCAAACCCATACCAAGATGTGCTTCCGCCTCCGCAGGTGTGATAAGTTCCAAAAGGTTTAACTTCAAGAATTTTGACAATGGCGTTTGCTAAATCTACAGTCCATGTCGGGCAGCCAACTTGATCATCAACTACTTTCAACTCCGGTTTATCAGCAAGAGAAAGCATTGTTTCAACAAAGTTTTTACCATGATGACCATATAGCCAGCTTGTTCTGCAAATATAGTATTTTTCAAGATTTTTTCTAACAGCTTCTTCGCCTTCCCATTTTGTCAAACCATAATTATTAAGCGGTGCTGTTTTATCAAGTGGTTTGTATGGCTCTGTTCTTTTTTCTTTTACCCCTCCGTCAAAAACATAATCAGTAGAAATATAAACCATCGTGGCATTATGTTTTTTGCAGGCTTTAGCTATATTTTCCGTACCTTTTGAGTTTATAAGTCTTGCCGTTTCAATGTCTTCTTCTGCTTTGTCAACATTTGTGTATGCAGCACAGTGGATTACAAAATCAGGCTTTTCTTCGGAAAAAACTTCATCAATATTCTGAGGGTTTGTAATATCCATATTTTGAACATCTGTTTCAATTACGTCATATCCGTTATCTTCCAATATGGGACACAAATCTTGTCCCAGCATACCGTTCGCACCTGTTACAAGAACTTTAGCCATTACGCAACTACCCCAGCTTTCTTATTTTCTATAGATTTAATCCAATCCTGATTATTTAAGTACCAATCTATTGTTATTTTTATACCTTCTTCAAAAGTGATTGATGGTTTCCAGCCAAGCTCTGCCGTAATTTTATCATTTGAGATTGCGTAACGTCTGTCGTGGCCGAGCCTGTCTTCAACATACTTAATTGAAGATTCATCTTTACCCATAGCATCTAATATTAAATGAGTAATCTCCATATTAGTTTTTTCATTGTGCCCGCCGATGTTATAGACTTCACCTATTTTGCCTTTGTGGAGAACAACATCAATAGCCTCGCAGTGGTCATAAACGTATAACCAGTCACGAACGTTTAAGCCATCACCATAAACGGGAACCTTTTCGCCTTTAAGAAGTTGTGAAATAAAGAAAGGAATAAGTTTTTCAGGATATTGATAAGGACCATAATTGTTTGAACAACGAGTATTCAAAGTAGGCAGTCCGTATGTTTCTCTGTAAGCTCTAACCAGCATATCAGCACTTGCTTTACTTGCAGAATACGGACTATTCGGAGCAAGCGGAGTTGTTTCATAGAAATATCCTGTTTTTCCTAAAGTACCGTAAACTTCGTCTGTTGAAACCTGTAAATATCTTTCAACACCGATTTCTTTTGATGCCTGCAAAAGATTCAAAGTTCCCTGAACGTTTGTTTCGATAAAGATTTCAGGGTGTTTAATAGAGTTATCAACATGAGATTCTGCAGCGAAGTTAACTACACAATCAGATTCTCTAATGAGTTCTCTGACCAAATCTCTGTCACATATATTGCCGTGAACAAATGTATAATTTGGGTTATTTTCAACATCTTTTAAGTTTTCGATATTTCCGCAATATGTTAGTGCATCAAGGTTAATTATTTTGTAATCAGGATGTTTTTTGAGTTCGTGTCTTACAAAACAGCTTCCGATAAACCCTGCACCGCCTGTTACTAATAATGTTGTCATTATATTAACTCCTCTTTATTTATTTCGCTTAACTTCGGCTGAACCTTGTCTTTTTCTGATAAAATCGGTTCAAAATCTATTTCCCAGTCAATATTTATATCTTTGTCTGACCACAAAACACCTCTGTCTGCCTGTGGAGCATACTCTCCGCTAGCTTTATAAAGCAGTTCCGCTTCGTTAGATAAAACTACAAATCCGTGAGCAAACCCTTCGGGAATAAAAAGCATTTGTTTGTTTTCTTCCGAAAGCTCAACCTTTACATATTGACCAAAAGTTTTTGAGTTTGGTCTTATGTCAACAGCAACATCGTAGATTCTCCCTCTTGCACATCTCACAAGTTTTGCTTGTCCGTACGGTTTTGCTTGATAATGCAAACCTCTTAAAACATGAGCAGTTGATTTTGAGTGGTTATCCTGATTAAATTCGACCGTTATGCCGTGTGCAGCAAAGTCGGATTTTTTATAACTTTCTAAGAAAAACCCTCTGTTATCTCCAAAAACTTTGGGCTTTACTAAAATAACATCTTTGATTTTTTGCGGTTCAAATTCAAATGGCATTTGGTTACTATACTCCTTTTTTTACATTATATCACTAAAAAATGGCATGAAAAACAATATGTTGATTTTTTTAATTACAATCTTTTATATTTTTAATTAAAAATTTTGCATTTTTGTATTATAATATATTTAATACCAAAGAAACTCAGGTTGATAATCCGAATGGTGTGATAAAAATTTGTTATGTGAGGATATGAAATGAAAAGTATAATTTTGGCAGGAGGAAGCGGGAGCAGACTGTGGCCGTTATCAAGAGACGAATACCCAAAACAATTATTGTCTTTTGACGAAAAAGAAAGCTTGCTGCAAAAAACATTTAAAAGACTTTGTTATTTTTCTAAACCGACAGACGTAGTCACAATAACAAATGTAAAACACTTTCAGAATATCAAGCTGCAGCTTAATAATATTGATAAAGGTAATATTGTTCTTGGTGAGCCATTGGGAAAAAACACAGCTCCAGCAATAGCATCAACTCTTGAATATTTTAAACAAAACGGAGCTTCTGATGATGTCGTTTTGATAGTTCCTTCAGACCATTTGATAATGAATATTGAGGATTTTAATAAAACTGTGGAACAGGGCAGAATCCTAGCAGAACAGGGTTATATTGTTACTTTTGGTATAAAACCAAATTATCCTGAAACGGGTTATGGTTACATAAAAGTAAAAGAAAAATTATCTGCGGGATATAAAGTAGAAACGTTTGTCGAAAAACCGAACTTGGATACTGCAAAAAAATATCTTGCAAGCGGAGAGTATTATTGGAACGGCGGAATTTTCATGGGTAAAATTTCAACTTTTCTTGCAGAAATTCAAAAATACGCTCCTGAAATATACAAAAACCTGTCATCACTGGATTTTTCAAAAGAATTAACTATTCCGTACATGCTATATGATAAAATGCCGTCAATATCGATAGATTATGCTGTAATGGAAAAATCAGATAAAATTGCTCTTGTAGAACTTTTGTCAGACTGGAATGATTTAGGCTCTTGGCAGTCTATATATAATGTTAAAGAAAAAGACGAAGACGGTAATGTTTTAACCGGAAAAGTTGTTGTTGACAACGTTAAAAACTCTTTGATTTATTCGCAAAAAGAAATTGTTGCCGCTTCGGGCTTGGAAAATATTATTCTGGTAGAAACAGAAGATGCAATAATGGCTTGTAAAATGAAAGAGTCACAAAATGTAAAAAGACTTTATGAAAAACTTAAAGCCCAGGAAAGCGATACAACTAAACTCCATAAAACAGTATTCAGACCTTGGGGATACTATACTTGTATGAATGAAGGAAAGGGGTATTTAACAAAAACAATCTGTGTTTTACCCGGACAAAAACTGTCTGTACAGTCACATAACCACCGTTCAGAACACTGGGTCGTCTTAGAAGGTAAGGCTCTTGTGTTATTAGATGGGAAATCTTATAACATAGATGCTGGCGGAAGCATAGATATTCCGCTCAAGGCGATTCATTCACTCCAGAATCCTTATGAAGAAGAACTTAAAATAATTGAGGTTCAAAAAGGAGATTATCTTGCAGAGGACGATATAATAAGGTACGAAGACTGTTATGGCAGAGTGTAATTTAACATACAGAACAAGATTAAATTAACTGTGAGATGGAGATTAAACTATAATTTATGCTATTATAAAATAGTATTTATAAAGGAGGTCTAAGTTTGAAGTTTAATATAATTGAAAAATTAGAACCACTAAAAGTGAATATTGATAATATTCTGTTAGATCCTAATAATCCACGTTTTGCTGATATTGAATCAAACAATATCTTTGTTAATGAGCGCCGTTTTGCTGAACCAAAAATACAAGATGCGGCTATAAAAAAAATGAAACAGAATTTTGATGTTGATGTTCTTGTAAATACAATAAAAGAAATAGGTTTTCTTCCTATAGATAAAATTATAATTAGAGAATGGTCATATGGTAAAGAATGTGATATTCCTAAATATGTTGTTATTGAGGGTAATAGAAGAATTACTGCTTTAAAAAATATAATGGAACAATATGAAACTGGCATTATAGATTTGACAGATGAACAAATTGATAATTTTTCAAATATTAATGTCTTATTATTACGAGATGCAGATAAAGAACCATTTCTAACAACTTTAATTCCAGGATTGCGTCACGTATCCGGTATTAAAGATTGGGGACCTTATCAAAAGTCAAAACTAATATACGAATTAAGAGAAATACAAAATTTATCGTCTCAAGAATCTGCAGAAGCAATGGGCTTAAGTATTCTTAAAGCAAATAATTTATATCGTTCTTATAAAGTTTTTACACAAATGACAGAAGATGAAGAATATGGGGATTTAATCAATGCAAGGATGTTCAGTTTCGCAGAAGAAACGATAAAGCAAAAAGCATTAAAAGATTGGCTAAGTTGGGATGATAAAACAAAAGAGATATTAAATAAAGATAATTTAAATACTTTACTTAGCTTGTTTGTAGTAAAAGATGATGAATCAGAACCTAAAATTAGTGCGGCAATACAAATAAGAAATTTTGCTAAAATTATTGAATCAAATGATAAAAGGATAATTAACTATTTTCTATCTAAAGAAGGCTCTTTAACTATAGCTTTATCGAAACTAGAATCTATAAACATATCTACACAATGGAAAGATGATGTCATCAATACAATAGATACTATCGATAATTTAACTCAAAATATACTCATCAATATGCCAGAGGAAGAACTTGAACTATTAAAATCTTTAAAAAATAAGATTGAATGTACTATTGATAATGTAGAAAAATTGAGGAAGTAATGACTATAAAATTGCCTCCTGCAAATAAATTGGTAAACAAAATTTTAGCTAATCCTAGCACGGGATTTGTAACAGAACTAGCTAAATTTATTATGCAAAAGGATGACTACTACAGTACATTCAGCGATGATGAAATAAATGAACATATTGAGAGGAATGAAGAAGCACTAGAAAATTTAATATGTAATCATAAAGATTTAAATATTACATTTTGTATTTTAAATGAAGAGCCTCTAAAAATAACAATTTATAAAAATAATATTTATGCATATGCTGAAAAATTATGTGATTTAGATGGCAAGAAATTTGAAGATTTAGTTAAGAATTTGTTTATTGCATTGGGTTTTAAAGATATAACCCCTCATAATAACGGTAAAGATGAAGATGCACTATGTGTAGATATAGATGCTAGATATAATCATCATTTTATTAATGGCTATATTTTTTCTCAAATAAAATGGAAAAAAGATTCTAATGCACAAATTAATTTGAGTGATTTAAGAAATTTTGTAGGTGGGATATCTTGTATCTGCCATGAATATTATAGTAAAGATGAAAAATGTGGAAAGTATTTTACTAAATCTTTATTATACATAACATCAGCCACATTTCATGATGATGCAAAAAAATATGCGAAACTCATGGGAATAAATTGTATTGATGGTGTTGAACTTGTAAAAATTATATTTAAGAATAAATTAGCCACTTTATTTTATAAAAAATATTTTATTAAATAAATACAATACTTCATATTAAAAGATTTGTCGGTTTGTTTATAATATAATCGACTCATGCAACTATATTATGATAAAGGAGATATTCAATTATATTTAGGTGATTGTATTGAGATTTTAGAGAAAGCTGCTCCGGAATCGGTTGATATGATTTTCGCAGATCCACCTTATATGTTATCTAATGGTGGAATAAGCTGCCAAGCTGGCAAAGTTGTCTGTGTTAATAAAGGCAAATGGGATGAAAGCAAAGGATTAGACGAAGATTTTGCGTTCCACCAGAAGTGGATTAATGCCTGTAAAAGAGTATTAAAACCTAACGGAACTATATGGATTTCAGGAACTTATCACTCAATTTATGCCTGTGGATTTGCTTTACAGAAATCCGGATTTAAAATATTGAATGATATTTGTTGGTTCAAACCAAATGCTTCGCCAAATATGAGTTGCAGGTATTTTACAGCAAGCCATGAAACTCTGCTTTGGGCAAGAAAAGATCCAAAAGGCAAGCATACTTTCAACTATGAAACAATGAAAAATGGCGATTGGGGTGATGATACTATTAAAAAACCAAATAAACAAATGCGTTCAGTTTGGCAAATTGACACTCCAAAATCTTACGAAAAAACTTTTGGAAAACACCCAACACAAAAACCTTTAGAATTGTTAAGACGAATAATTCTTGCATCAACAAACAAAGGAGATTTAATTCTTGATCCGTTTACAGGCAGTTCAACAACTGGTATAATGGCATTAGAGTTAGGGAGAAAATTTATCGGTATAGACTTGGAAAAAGAGTATTTAGATCTTTCAATCAAAAGGTTTGAGCAAGAGTTTGTAGATAAGGAATTGCAATGGCAGTAGTTCTGGAAAAATTAAGAGAAGAAACTTATCCGATAGTCAAATGGGTTGGTGGAAAGCGTCAGCTTATGTTTGAACTGCTAAAAAACATGCCTGAAGATTTCAACAGATATTTTGAACCTTTTATTGGTGGTGGTGCATTGTTCTTTGAACTTCAACCTGATAATGCCTATATTTCCGATATGAACGAAGAATTAATTAATCTTTATCAAGTTGTTAGAGATAATGTTGACGAACTCATTACTGACTTGCAAAAGCACGATATTTCAAAAGAATATTTTATGGAAATCAGAAATATTGACCGCACAGAAGAATATGAAAATTGGTCTGATGTCAAAAAGGCAAGCCGTTTTATTTATCTAAACAGAACTTGTTTTAACGGAATGTACCGTGTAAATTCAAAAGGGGAATTTAATGTTCCGTTCGGACATTATAAAAATCCAAGAATTGTTGATGAAAACAATTTAATAAATTGTTCAAACCTGTTACAGAGAACAGAAATTAAACACGCAGATTTTTCTGATATTTTGAAAAAAGTTAAAAAAGGTGATTTTGTATATTTTGATCCACCTTATGTACCTTTGAGTGAAACATCAAGTTTCACATCATACACTAAAGACGGATTTGATTTAGATATGCAATTTAAGCTCCGTGATGTTTGTGATGAACTGGACTCAATGGGGGTAAAATTCTTGCTATCAAATTCTGATACGAAATTAGTTAATGATTTATATGAAAATTACAATATTAAAAAAGTTTTTGCTTCTCGTCAGATAAATGCAAATGCAGACGGCAGAGGCAAAATTACGGAAGTTTTGGTGAGGAACTATTAATGACAAAAGACAGTTCAGTACGATTTGGTAAAAGGTCAGAATACTTTGTTATTTCTCACATGTTACAAGAAGGTTTAGATTGCTATATTCCGATAGTTGATGATGACGGGGTTGATGTAGTTATTCGTAAAGATGATAATAATTTTATCATGGTTCAAATCAAAGCAAGATCAAATGATGTAAAAGACGGTAATGCTGCATTGTTCTCGGCATTACAACATTGCCAAAAAAGAGAAAATTATTTTTTTGTATTTTATTCTGAAAGAATGCAAAAAGATTCCAATAAGCCTTTTTATTGGATATTATCATCAGAAGAATTTTTAAAAGAAGCCAGAACTAATAAAAGTGGCAAAAATAAAGGTAAAAAATGTATTAAGTTCAACGGAAATAAAAAAAATCCTTTAACTGGTCAAAAAGAAGAATATACAAAAGAACAATACTTAAAATACGTTTATAGTGATTTTAATAGACTTTTTAAATAGAGGAAATAATAATGAAAAGAGACTTTAAGGAATGGTTATCAACGTTTAGGGCATGTATTGCTGATTATTGCTACTATGCGGATTTTGATAAAATTAACAAAAATGTTGATGACATTAAGGTTGAGCTTAATATTTTAAATACTTTGGTTGGTTCAAAAAATATTGAAAAAGATTTTGAAGATATTATCAAGAAGTATCCTGAAACCTTAAAATGTATTCCACTGCTTTTGGCAGTAAGAGCCAAAGATATCTCCGTAACTGATGCTGATGGTGAATATAATTTTTCTTTTAACAAATGCAATTACAGCATTGATGAATACAAGATGTTTATGCGTAAGACAAAGTTATTTGACCTTCTTGAACATCATATTGTCAGTAATTTAGTTGATTATGCAACCGGTGTTGAAACAGGATTGGATAGCAATGGTCGTAAAAACCGTGGCGGACACTTGATGGAAAATCTTGTTGAAAGCTACATTCAAAAAGCAGGGTTTATAAAGAATAAAAACTATTTCAAAGAAATGTATATTCATGAAATTGAGCAAAAATGGAGCGTCAATTTATCTGCAATTTCTAATCAGGGTAAAATGGAAAAACGCTTTGATTTTGTAATCAAAACCGATAAGCAAATTTATGTGATTGAAACTAATTTTTATTCTAGCGGTGGCTCGAAACTCAATGAAACAGCAAGAAGCTATAAAACTCTTGCACAAGAAGTTGCCACTATAAATGGAGTTACTTTTATTTGGTTTACTGACGGGTGTGGTTGGAATAGTGCAAAACATAATCTTGAAGAAACTTTTGATGTATTAGATACAGTTTATAATATTCAAGATTTGGAAGATGGAATATTGACAAAAATCTGCTAGATATTTATTTCCATAAGTTCTTTATAGTAATTATCCATAAACTTGGGTTGGATTTGTCTTGCAGAATTTAACATTCCTTTTAAGCTTAAAATTTCTTTATCAGATTTTTGTTCCTTATTTTTTAATAAGTAAATTTTATGCTGCAACTTATTTGGAATAAGCAATCGGTTATTAGGGCTAATAACTGTTCCTGTAACTTTTTTATACTTATTACTATTATAAGACTTACTTTTCTTTTTATTAATTGTTAAACCTTCTTTTTCTAATCTTACTTTTACAAAAGTTTTAAAAGATTCCGGAATCGGCTTTGAAGAAGAAAAAGTTAGGTCATCGACAAACAATGTCATATTTATGCCAAGTTTACAAGCTTTTTCATATATTTTGCACATAGTTTGTTTATATGCCCAATAAGTTAGTATTTGACTTGAAGGAGAACCTGTTGGTAGATGATGGTTGTATGTTAACAAATTTGATAATAATTGAGCAATATCTGGTGAAATTTTTAAATCATATAATAAAAATTGCAAAACCTTTTCTTGTTTTGCATGTGGAAAAAATTTTTCTACATCTGTGCAATAAAAATATTTCCCATTAATATGAGCTTTTCCGTTGTCTACATAGCAACTTCCTTTTCTACCAGCTTTAACAAAATCAGGAAGATCTATCCTTTGCAAAAGATTATTAAACTGCTTATGTACTCTTTTAAGAATTTCTTTTGGTTCTTCAATAGTTCTTTTTGTCGGTTTATTTTTATTTAAAATATCATAGACCTTATAATTACCTGAATCAGTAGACAAAATTTCCAGAATTTTATAATTCTTGATATAAAATAAATCCAACAATTTTTTACGGCTATTAAGCTTATAAAGTGGACTTTTTTCTATTTGATATGTTTTACTTTTTCTCTCCAAGCGTTCTATCCTCAATTGCTTTTAATAATGAGAGCATTTTGTTACGAATAGAAACTTTGAATGGTCCCTTTTTATCATCTAATTCTTCTGAAAAAAACATTAATGCTGATGCTGTTGTTTTAAAATATTCAGCATATTTTTCAATAATATCCACAGAAGGAGTTTTGTTGCCTTTCTCAATATCAGAAATATAACCAGAAGACACATTTATAGCATCAGCTACATCTTTAATTTTTTTGTCATGAAAAACTCTAATGAGTCTTAATGCTTCGTTTAATTGCGCCATGATAAATTCCTTTTTTTGAAAAAGGGGGAAGAATGTTTTAGCCTAGTAATTCTGCAATAATTAGAACGAGTCTGATAATGAGAATAAACCACTTTGGTGTTTTAAAATCGCCCATTTTGCGACCTCCTTTCATAAATTTACCTGACACATTCAGGCTTGCTCCTTTTTATGAAAGATATGAGAGTGATTACCAAAGTACGGCAATTTCTTCCCCTTATTCATCACCAGCGATTGCTCCCGCTGGTGAGTGGTACCTAATAATATAACTGATCATAAATGTACATGTTACTTATATAAGTATAATAAGGTATCATTTATAATTTAATTAATTATTGGGCCCGGTGTTTGAACCGATATTTCAAAGTTCACAAACCATTTCTGGTTTTCGTCATTTTGGAGCCTTTGACTCTCATAAGTCAATTAAATCATCAATAAAAAGCAAAGTCAATAGTTTTTTCTCTATTTGTGAATAAAATTCACAAATGTTTACATTTTATTCTCTTGACAAATTATTACAATAGAGTGATGAATACAACACCTAGAAGGAGGTTGTGTATGGAAAAAGTTGGATTGAATATTTCTCCAAAAGAGTTTAAGCAGTTAAGCAAATGGGCAGAAGAAGTTTATAACATATCGGTTGTTGTGGATTATTTCTGTGAAACACAGCCGGATAAAGAAGAATGCTATAATCTAGCACCGGTTGTAAAGTATTTGCATCAGGAAGCAGATTTGTTGAATGCATTTTTTATCGACCATGAAAAAGATATTGAAGTTTAAACTGTGTTTAAAACAGGTTTAAAACCCTTTTAAACGGCATTTAAAATTTGTGTCGGAATGATACAAAATTCTAACAATACACTTGAGATTTCCCCAAACATAATCAATTAATGTTCCTGATGAAAGGAATATTATATGGTTGAAAAAAATTATATGCTATATGGAACGAAGATTCTTAACTTAAAAACACAAGAAATAGGACTATTAATATGCCTGTGGAAAAACATGTTTGCTGACAAAACAGTAGATTTTGCGACTTGCGTGGATAAAACCGGCAAACGATACAATATTGAACTTGATAATATCAGAGGATTTGAAGATGATTTTGAAAAATAAAAGAACCAGAGAACGCGTACGATTACCCTATACAGAGTTTCAAGTAAAGTTTGCCAAAGAAATTCAAACAGCGCTTGAAAGTTATATTAAAACCGAAAACGCAAAACCATATTTCAAAATTAATAAAAACTCCGAAACCGATTTTTATTGCGATTTACAGTGGAACTTTAATCATTTTGGAAACCATAATTGGTTTATTGAAAAATTATAAACATTGTAAATAGTTATTGTATTTCATCAGAAAGAATTCCTGCTTTAATCAATGCAGACGGCGTTACTGTGAATAATTTTACGTTCAAGTCTTTTTTCTGAATGGTGTATCGTAACTGATAATAGTACTTGTAATCTTTTTTGCGTTCAACAATAAGTACGCATGCCGGAGGTTTATTTGTATATGCACTATATCTTAATGCTTGGCCCAAACACTCATCACGCTTGCGTGCAAAATCAAATTCTACCGCCATATCCGGTAGCAAACAATCCACACGAGATTTGTCGTTTAGTTCGTACTCTAAAATCCCACCACGTTTATTACACCAATAATCTTGGTATACTGATTCTTTGTACAAGTGCTTTGCTTGTGCTGGAAGAATTGATAATAATAAAATTGTAATTAAAAATTTTTGCATATAATTTTTTCCATTATTGTAATAATTAAAATTCTATATTTTGCTTATTTATGATATATAAGGTGTCTTTTATATAAACGATACAACATCGAACTTTATGATATCAGAGGCTTTGAAAATAATTTTGAAAAATAGTTAATAAAGTTTATTAAAAGAGGTCTAAAATTTGCATTATTTCTTCGAATTCTTTATCGTAGGATATTTGTTTCTGGTTATTTATAGAATCTTTTATCGCCATTACGTATTCACTACAACATGATTTTTCAGCTAATATATAAATATTTTTTCTAGCTCGGGTGAGTGCTACATAAAATAATCTTTTTTCATCATCCAATATCATTTGAGGTGTTCTGTTAAAAATCAGATATATTTCAGAATCAGGATGTATCAGAGGAAATTCACTGTCAGTAGCCTCAAGAATAATAATATTTTCTGCTTCCATTCCTTTAAACTTATGTATAGTATCAACTTTAATATCTATAACAATATTATATTTCCTAAAATACTTTCTTATAGCATTTTCAAATTTCTGAAGTTCTTCATAATTACAAAGCGTTGTTTTTCTATGCATTATAATATAGCTTTGCTCTGGATTTTGAGAAATAATTTCTATACATTTTTTAAAATATCTGTGTTTTATACCAAAAAATGGTTTTTGGTCTGGTGTTGTTTCATTATCATAGATAAATTCAATGTCTATATCTTTACCACCATCTTTATAAATATTTACATCATCAACGTAATAAAGCTCTATTTTTCCTTCATTATGATTAATATAATTTGAAGGGACTCCCATCCCTTTCATAAGCTGATTCCCTGACTCTACAATATTTTTATAGCTTCTGTAATTGCAAGAAAGATTAGCAAAATCAGAATTCGGAAAATATTTTTCAAAGTCATTAAAAAATTTCAAATTAGAACCGGCAAATGCATTTATTGCTTGCCAGTCATCTCCTACACAATATAGTTTTATATCAGGATTAAATTTTAGAATTGCATTAATCATGTCAAAAAACAATTGAGAAAAATCTTGATATTCATCTATTAAAATCATTTTGATATCTTTTATTTTTTGTCTTTTATTCTGCAACAAGATTTCGCAGTTTCCATGACTGCTTATAATTTTTTCTGTGGCCTTTAGCAATATGTGATCAAAGTCTGTTCTATGCTCTTCATCTAATTTGGAATTATACCTTTTGTAAATTTCATTTGCCATAATTACAAAAGATTCACACCTTTTATTGCCTTTAAATACATCATTTTTCAATTTTTTATCGATATCATCCGGTGTAAAATTTTCTTTCTGTGCGTACAAAATAAACTGAGCAAATTTCTTTGCCATATCATTTGAAAAATTATCTTCTATTCGTTCAAAAATTTCTTCTTTTGATAATTTATTACATGATATGCCAGATAATTCTAATTTATTTTTTAATATTTTTTCAAAGTTTGTTCTACCACATTCTAAGTCACAAATCGATGTTTCTATAAGTTTTATATTTGGAGCGTTATTTATAATGTTACGTTTCCATAGCATTTCTTTATAATATTCATCCCAGGTCTTTTTCCAATATTTTGGAACTTTCTTATATTGATCATTTTCATCAATTCCCCAATGTTCAATAATGTAAGTTGTTTGATCCTTATTATTCCATATTGTAAAATCCGGATGGTACATTTTTAGACCTTGGTTGTTATAATTTTCAAAATACTTGCGACAAGTTAATATTTTTTCATATTTATACTTTATGTCATGTTCAAAAAGAAAATCCGCAATCCATTTTTCCCCATTAGATTTTACTTTTTCTCTGTTGAGTGTAACGCGTTTTTTATTACGCAAATATGTATATTTTTCATCGTCGTTTTTAAATGCCCAATATTTGATGAAATCGTCTCTATTATCTGGAGTCCAACGATAATACTCGTAAAGATTATTTTTAAAAGATTCTGTCAAAATTTCTTTAGAAGAATAAATTTTATCGATGAACTTTGTTAGATTTTGCTTTACTTCTTTATCACTATCATCATATAACAGCTCTTCTTGTGGTTTTACAATATTGTATGCCAAGCTATGAAAAGTTTTTGCACTATCTTTGTCAAATTTATTATACTTGAAATCATTTACAATTCTTTGTTTCATTTCTGTAGCAGCATTTCCATTAAAAGAAAGAAGTAAAATTTCTTCAGGCTTAATATGTTCTTTCTCTATTGCATAAATAGCTTTACACGCAATAGTTCTTGTTTTCCCAGAACCGGCACGTGCAGTAACAAGAGTATTTTGAGATAAACCGGATAATGACATTGCTTGTTCATCATTAATATCAATATCCAAAGTTTTAAAATATTGTTTTATAGCTGCTGATTTTTTATTTTTATAAATATTTTCTTCTAAAAATTCACGGTTTTTTCGATATATGTTATCAGCTTCTAGAAAATCAAAACTTCTCAATTTTGAATATATTTTATTTTTTAAAATAGCAATCTTTTTTAATTCATCACTATACTGAACAATTTCTTCTTTATGTTCAGTACTATATTTATTTAACAATTCATCTATATTAGACTTACATTTTGGATAGCCGGGGTTATTATATAATTTTTTAATATATTCTTTTGTGTTATCCAAAATAATTTTTATACAACGTGCTTTTATTTCCTTGTTTTTGATAAGTTGAGCATACTTAAAAGCAAGTTTATAATTATTACTATGCGACAGCTTTGTTATTTGATTTTCAGATTCTTTAATATTTAATTCATCTACATATGATACCAAATCATTATAAACATCATCCGTTATATTATTACGCAATTTATTAATTCTTTTATAACGATAGTCGAAATTACTTTCATTTAATAATTGAGGTAATACTACATTAATTACATACTGTTTTTCACTATTTTGGATATATTGTAATAAGTAAATCTTTTGCGATGAATTCTGGAAATAGTTGTTATATATAGAAGAAGCTTCCCTGAATTGTTTATTCGAGAGTGCTGTTTTTATTTCAATTTCGGCGATATAAAATTCCAATTCGGCAAGTTTTAATAAATCTGAATAGTCATATTTCTTTCTTTTATGTGTTTCAACAAAAAACTTAATATTTTCATATTTTTTCATATTTTGTATTAACAGTTTTTTGTTGTCACAAAAAATAACTAAATCATTTTTGATATCTTTTATGACTTTATTTAATTTTTTCTTATCGTAGTTCATACTATTCACTTGTATTTAAAAATTAATTATAAGCTTATTGAATGTAGCACATTATATTTGTTTTAATAAATCAGATAAATTAATTTTCTATATTGTAAACGGATTTTTTTATTCTTTCTTCATCAGAAAAAATAATTCCTTTGAATTGTTCATTTATATATGCAATAAATTTTGTAATACTGTCATAATCCCATTCGCAAGAGATATAAAGTACTTTATTAAATTTTGAATTTTTGATTTTTGAAAAATCAATTTTATTATATCTGTGAAGATTTTTTTGATTATCTGTCATATCTTCTTCTGTTTGTATATCACCACGTTTAGCTTCAAATTTTCTTCCAAATTGATTAGTAGAATATTCAATAATATTTTCTTCTTTTAAATATCCGTTTGAAAATAAATATTTAAATATTTCAGCAGGTAATTTCCTTTTTGATACATTATCTAAAAATAATTCAGGTTTATAGGCTTTAATAAAGAATTTACAATAGTTTTTTTGTTTAATAACTTCTCTGCGACTCGTACCCAAAGGGCCAGTTTTATCTCCATATAGTTTAATATCTTCTTTAAGTTCTTTAATTGATTGCCCATAAGGTCCTTTTCCACCATATAATTCAACTAACTTAGGAAATGAATGCCACTTGGCATATTCTTTTCCGTACAATTTTTCATCTTGTTTTTGTTCTATATCAATTTGTTCTTCCATTTTCTTTTCTTTTTCGCGTTGTTCTTTATAAGCTTGCTCGCAGTATATTTCATATTCTAATTCTTCTTTTTCTAATGATGCAATATATTCTTCATATTCTTGCTTGTTTAACTCCATATTATTTTGATAACTTTTTCCTGTTTTAGTATAATACTTGTCACTTTCTGCTAGTTCTAACATTAATTTATTGTATTCTTTTTCTTCTAAAATAGCTCTTGCTTCATCTTGCAATATGTTACATAATTTTTTCACTTCAATTAATTTAGTTTCATCATTTGCATTTAAAACATTATAAATATCATTTAGTCTATCATTAGCCTTTAAAATTTCTACTTTGACCTTTTGAAGCTTTAAATTTGATGACATAGGATTGTTTATATAACTTTTTATGTCCAATAAATTTTCCTTTAGCATTAATATAGCTTTTTTTATCACGTCATTTTCTGTAAGTTTAGTATCGTTATTCATTTTGTTTTTCCTTTCATATATAAGTATTTACTATAAATACTTATATCATGTTTTATAAGTATTTACAAGTAAATTATTTCTGAAATAAAGCATCAATATAATCTGCTGTAATAATTCTGCTTTCTTCTCCATTAAAAAAGATACAACATTCATCCTCTTTAAGAGCAACCATCCATTGGTCTGACAATAACTCTTCAATTTCAGCATCAATTTTTTCTAGTTCTTTTAAAATTTCACTATACTCAATATGATTATCCATTTTTAGAATTCCTTTCCATTTATGCGACTAATGCAAGTTTTTGAATCAGCCTGTTTATTAAATCAAAATCATCTTTCAAGGGCAAAACTGTTTTAACGTATCTTATATCGTAATCAGTAACAACTCTCATGTATTTATTGCAATATCTAACAAGAAATACATGTGAGTATTTTTCTTGATCAGACTTAATTAATTCACATCTGTCTGCCCAAATATCTTTTAAAATATCACACGGATTGAAGTAACCGATAGCGTATCGTTCTTCCGCTCTTTGTTTACTATGACATTCACTCATAATTTGTCCTTTCAAAATACTTGTTTTACTTTATACGTTTATTGTATAAGTAAATGTAAGTATTGTCAAGTATATTACAAGTAAATTTTTAAGTATTTTCTTCTTTGATTTTTAAAAATTATTGAAAACACAGGAAAAAATAACGATTTCTAGGCTTAATATTTCTTAACATAATTGCAAGTATTTTGCGCATTTATTCCATTCCCAGAATTTCTCTTTCAATTTGGCGGATTATATCCGGAGATAAGCAGCCTGTTGGTTTTTGTTTGGAAGCTTGTTCTTGTTGTAGAGAGTTCGTATATTGTTTTACAAGCGGAATGTTTTTTAGAATATTTATCAATGAATAAATTTCCGGCGGTGGAGTTTTTTGATTTTTGTCAATATCTGTTGATATTTTATTCATCATTTTTCTTGCGAAATCTAAAAGCTCTTCGCTAAAGCGGTATTTCGTATGTTCAACCTCAAATCGCTTTTCATCCCATTTGTATTCCTTTTTCCAATAGAATAAAATCCTGCGGGAAAGTCCGAGTTCCACTCCAATATCTGCCAGAGATTTTTTGTCGTAAATATACATATGTTCAGCTTGTTTTTGTTGGTTGTATTTTGTCATTTTATACCTCGAAAATTATTCTGTTAATACTGAATTTGTTTTTATCTGTAAGTCTTTTAACTTGGAAATTGCAGGTTTTCTCAATAACACCAAGATTTTGATAATATTTTATAAGTTGATTTAAAAGAGCCATCGTGTTTTTGAGCCGTCTTTCACCAAGACACCTTCTTCGGCAGCATTTATAAAACCTGATAATTGTGCCCGAATTGATATTCTGGATTGGCATATTCCTAAAATAAGGAATGATATTTACTCTGAATATTGATTCATAAGTTTCGTAAGTCCTTTGTTTACAATGTTTTTTAGCATAATTTTCAATAAAACTGATTACTGCATCTTTAAATTTCAACTGTGAATTATAATTCTCTTGTGTTGCAAAAATTCCATACTCTAGAGCACTCTCTTTTTCAATATATTTATACATTCCCTGTTCAAATACCAATTTACCCTCGTTCAAAAGTCGTTCAAGTTCTGTTTTACAATCGTATTCTGCAATCATCTCTATTTCATCTAATGTAAATTCTTTTAAGTGTCGTACCAATTTTTCTATGTTCATATTATCTGCTCCATAATTTCTTTTGTAAT
>CACZFL010000004.1 GCA_902780525.1 uncultured bacterium
GCTGCTCTTAATGTGTTTCTACCGATTCTTCCGAATCCGTTAATTGCTACGTTTACCATAATTTTTACTCCTTCTTATTAGTAAAACTTTCTCTTAACTATTTAATCGTAATTCAAACAAAGGGGTAAAGCAAGGGATTTTTAAAAAGAAAAATTAATAATTCATTAAGATTAATAAATATAATAAGCAGGTTAATTATTTATGCGAGCGGAATTGATTGCTAAATTAACTGCAAAGCAATGCTTGGTGACTGGTTAGCAGCAGCAAAGAGTGTTGCACTTGCCTGTTGTAAAATTTGTTGTTGTACATATTTAGAAGAGATCTTATCTATATCTGAATCTTTGATTGTAGATAACGATGATGTCAAATTAGTAACATGTGTGCTTACGGTATCCAGAGCACTTTCAAGCTGATTATATACAGCTCCTATTGAAGTTGCGTGCGAAGTCACTGTCTGTAAGAAACTGTTTACAACACTGTAAGCGTTATCTCCCTGTATGCCTTCCTCAAGGAGATATGATAAATCATACTCAAAGCCTGTATTTACAAAAATTTTGGAATTAAGATTGTTATGTATTCCAACCTGTAATGATATATCTTTTTTGCTTGGTTTAACATCCTGTACATAGGTGATATTATTAAGCCACTCTGTAGTATCATACGGAACCGGAGCATTTCCGTATGCTGTCGTGAATGCACCGCCTAATTTAGGTAATTCCTGCTCTGTTACATAACCGTTTGTAATTGTAACATTTGCGAAGTAATATGGTGATGAAGTTTTGCTGGTATTTTCGATACCGCCCAATAATGCTCCTGATTTTTGTACTGCTGTAACCTGGCCTAATGATAAAATGTTGTTAAGATTTAATGACCCTTCTGTTTTTTTGATAATACCGGCTACACCGCCTACAAATTCATAGCCTTCTGCCGTTCCGGTTGCATAAGAATTTATGATTGTATCTGCAGTTCTTCCTGCAATACCTCCGACAATATTTTTACCTTTTATATTTGCATTAGAGTAGCAATTTTCAATTTTGCCGTCGGTACAGCCTGCTATACCTGCAGCATAGTCACCATTTAATGTAATAGAGCCCTGTACAAAACATCTGTTTATTGATTTTGTCGCGTATCCGACCAGTACGCCGCCATATTTTATACCTTTAACTGTTGCATCAGTGTAAGAATCGGTTATATCTTTTGTTACATTTCCCGCAAGAGCACCAAATTTTTCTCTTCCTTCGACACTACCTTTTGCGTAGCAATTTACGATATTTCCGTCAGAAGAGCCTACCAGTAATGCTGTGAAGTCAACGCCTTTTACATTAGCATTTTCAACTCCTAAATTTTTGATTGTTGCGCTGCCATTTGTATATCCAAATAAGCCGGCATAATTTTTGTTTGAGTTAATACTAAAGTTTTTAACTACATGTCCGTTACCATCAAATGTTCCTTTAAACTCGTAATTGCTGTTAGCTGACTTGTTGCCTATCGGAGTCCAGTTTATACCATTAAGGTCAATATCTGCACCCATGTAGAAAGTTACATTTGTTGTATCCACGTTGCTGTTTACAAGTTGTGCCAGCTTTTGCAGGTCTTCTTTTGTTGATACCTGATATTCTTTATTCTTCTCAAAAGTTGATACTTCTGAAACGTGTTGTAATGTGTTTACATAACTGTCGCTCTTTGTTTTTGGATTAGATATAAATCCGCCATGGTTTGCCGGATTTAATTCAGCAGTTAAATCATCAACCCATTTCGGAAGCTCTTGTACCGGGCTTTCTCCTGCGGTACTGAATAATTTAATCCCGTTGTATTCAGCGCTATTATATAATCTGTCGATTTCAGCAATAATAGCGGCTGCTTCCTGATTTAATGTTTCTAACGAACGATCTCCGTAAGTACCATTTTGTGCCTGAGTTATTAGTGCGTGTAGTCTTGAACCAAGTTTTTCCATTAAGGATAGTGTATCTTCTGCAGTTGCCATCATATCCATACCTTCTGCGATATTATCAGAGGCTATGTCGTATGAACTTAACTTCGACTGATAATTATTCGATATTGAATAATTTGCAGCATTATCAGAAGCATGGTTTATTTTGAACCCGGTTGTAAGGCGTTCCAGAGTTTTGTTCAGGTCAAGCGAAGAGTTGTTTAAACTCTGCTTAACTATTGCTGCCGAGAGGTTTGTGTTAATGCTTATCATACGCACACCCTCCCGCAATTTAAACAGCACAAAGCGTTCTCAACTGTCCTTTTTGTTGAGAACGAAACTGTTTTTTCTGATACCCACGGGCTGGTTCGAGGTGGCGAATTTAGTCCGACCTTCCTTCGTTTGCGCCGCTGGTTACCCCTTTGATAGAGTATCAGCCTTTGCAATACAAGGCTTAATCCGTCTTTCCCTCTTGGATAATGTATTCTCCCCCGTTCGAAGCTGGTTGATAAAAATAATTGAAGTATGGTGAGAAGTATGGTCCGCAAAACCGCACTACAACACGCACCTAGCCTTTTTATTTCTAGAGCCGGTGCAATAGAATAAGTTATGTTCATCTTTTGCGTAGCAAAAGACAACCTGTTGTTGCTGATTTGTGTTTCCATACTTCTTAAATTAATCGAATGAGATATGCATTATCCATATGCATTATATCACCAATATATTTTTATGTACCCCTTTTTATATAATTTGTAACAAAATTTAAAAAAATTGTTACAAAAGTTTATATTTTTGATAAAAAAAAGAGGCTTGAATATTATTCAAGCCTCTTTCCTAATTAACTATAAATTTGTTATTTTTGTTCTTTGTTAGGAATTCTCATTGCATAGAAAGAACGGATAACAAAAATTAAAGCGATAATCAGAATTACGATACCCCAGATTTTAGCATTTTCTTTGAATGCCGGAGCAATAGCAATTTCCATTGCCAGTAATCCGAACAGGGTTGTAAACTTGATAATCGGGTTCATTGCAACTGATGAAGTATCTTTGAACGGGTCACCTACCGTATCACCAACAACAGTTGCTTCGTGAAGTGATGTTCCTTTTTCAGCCATATCAACTTCAACAATTTTCTTTGCGTTATCCCAGCAGCCGCCTGCGTTAGCCATAAATACAGCCTGGAACAGACCGAATACGGCAATTGCAATCAGGTAGCTTACAAAGAATGATACAGGTGCGTTATCATCGCCCATAGGTGCTGATAAGCATGCAAGAGCAAGAGCAAAACCAAACAATGCGATAAAGATATTATACATACCTTTTTGAGCATATTGAGTACAAATCTTAACAACTTCTTTTGAGTTAGCAAGGTTTGCGCTCTTTTCATCAGCTTCGCCTAACTTGATGTTGTCTTTAATGTATTCAACTGCTCTGTATGCACCTGTTGTAACAGCCTGCATAGAAGCTCCCGAGAACCAGTAAATTACTGCACCGCCGGCAATGAAACCGAGAAGTGTGTATGGGTTCAGCAGGTTAAGTATCATTTCAGGCTGAATACCTAATGTTTCTTTGATTACTAAGATTAATGAGAAAATCATTGTGGTTGCACCAACTACCGCAGTACCGATAAGAACCGGTTTTGATGTTGCTTTGAAGGTGTTACCTGCACCATCATTTTCTTCTAAGTATTTCTTTGCGTTTTCAAAATCAGGTGTAAAGTTGTAGTATTTTTCAATCCCTTCTTTTACACCATCAATTTCTTCAATCAGAGATAATTCATATACTGACTGAGCGTTATCTGTTACAGGACCGTATGAGTCAACAGCGATTGTGACGGGTCCCATACCCAAGAAACCAAAGGCAACTAAACCGAATGCAAATACAGACGGATAAATCATTACATCTGTCGGGATGTTTAAGCTTGCAAAGTATGCAAGTCCCATCAGTAATACAACGATTGTACCAATCCAGAAGCCTGAGAAATTCCCTGATACGATACCTGAAAGTATTGTAAGTGATGCCCCGCCTTCTTTAGATGCTACAACGACTTCATGAGTATGTTTAGCTTTCGGACTTGTAAAGATTTTCGTTGCTTCAGGTATTAATGCTGCGCCCAAAGTACCGCATGAAATGATTATTGAAAGAACTAACCAAAGGTTAGCAGGTAAATCTTTCAGTAAGTAATTACTTACACCGAATGTCATACCGATAGAAAGGACTGATGTAATCCAAACTAATGATGTCAAAGGTGCTTCAAAATCAAAATGTTCAGCTTTTGCCAAGAATAATTTTGTGTAAACGCCGTTAATCCAGTATGCAACAACTGAAGTGATAATCATTAAAAATCTCATTGTGAAGATCCACGCAAGTAATTGAACCTGATAATCGTGGAAAACGCCTAACAGGATAAAGCTTACAAGAGCAACACCTGTAACACCGTAAGTTTCAAAACCGTCAGCAGTCGGTCCGATTGAGTCGCCTGCGTTGTCACCTGTACAGTCAGCAATAACGCCGGGGTTACGCGGGTCATCTTCTTTGATACCGAACTGAATTTTCATTAAGTCAGAACCGATATCGGCAATTTTTGTAAATATACCGCCGGCAACACGGAGTGCTGATGCACCCAAAGATTCACCGATAGCGAAACCGATGAAGCAAGCGCCTGCAAGATTTCCGGGAACAAAAAGCAAGATGATTAGCATCATGATTAACTCAATTGATACGAGTAAAACACCGATACTCATACCTGCTTTGAGCGGAATGTTTAAAATATTAAGCGGGTTGCCTTTAAGGGCGGTAAATGCAGTTCTTGAGTTTGCAAGTGTGTTCATTCTGATACCGAACCAGGCTACCATGTATGAACCAAGGATACCCAGAACTGACCACCCCAGGATTATAAGAACTGATTTTAGTTCCATACCCTGAAGATACCAGAAGTAGAACGCAATACACAAGCCTATCAATACTTCAAGCATAATAAGGAATTTACCTTGCTGAACAAGATAGGTTTTGCAGGTCTCAAAAATTGTGTTACCAACCTGAGCCATTGCTTCATGAACTTCAACTTTTTTGACTCTTGTGTAAGCCCAAAGCCCCCAGAAAACACCCAGAACAGATACAACAATACCTGCGAGAAGCAGATTGTAACTAAGCTCTGACGCTTCTTTAATGTTTGGAACAACAAGAGATGCTTCTCCTGCGAAAACAGGAGCAGACACGATTAATGCCATTAATGACATAAACATTTTCTTTAGCATATATCTCTCCTTCTTTAGTGAATACTAAACACTAATTTTAATAGATATATTATATATAATTATGTTACTAAGTGCAATATGTAAACATAGTTTTCAGGTTTATGAATGACTTTATTTGACAAAGAAGTTTGGTCTTGATATATTCATTTTGTTGACAATTAAATATGGGCAGGGGTAAATGATTTTAGATTGTTTACACTTAGCAAAATGAGTTCAAGGGCATGTGGTACTCTGCCGACGAAGAGGTGACTAAACGTCACGTCTGAGGAGAGGGGTAGACACGCTCAAGGTCGTAAGACCTTTTGACAACTGAATAATGGCAGGGGTAAATGATTATAGATTGTTTATACTCAGCGAAATAAATACAAGGGCATGTGGTGGAATGGTAGACACGCTAGTCTTAGGAACTAGTGCGCAAGCGTGGGAGTTCGAGTCTCTTCATGCCCAGATTAAGCCTCAATGGATTAATTCCATTGAGGCTTAATCTTTGTTTTGAGTGAGATGAGAAGCTCTTTCTGGAGTCCGAGCGACTTGCGAGCAGAGTGTGGAGTGCTTTTGCCAAGTGATAAAATCACGCTGGCAAAACACGCAGACACGTTTCACGCGAGCAAGTCAAGACAGTCTCTTCATGTCCAGTTATAGCCTCTTTGGAAAACTTCCAAAGAGGCTATAACTTTGTTTGAACGATGTTCGAGAACTCCCAGGCGCGGAGTAGTTCATAGTTCGAGTGGATTTGCATACGGCATTTATGCTTATAATAATGTTCTGTAATGCTGTGTTTGTTTAACATATTACTCATCTGGAATTAAAATTTTAAGTTGATAAGACTTTGAAATAAATTTTTTCTAATGTTTTTAGATAATCTAAAACTTATGTTATACCCTGATATTTTTTGTAACAGAATTGTTGAGGAATCCCAGAAAAGCCTGGCATCCTTCCGCAATATCCTGATAAGCTTCTTCAAAATTCCCTGTGTACCATGGGTCTTTTATATTTCGCGGCTGTTCTGTAAAATCTAATAATCTGAAGATTTTATGTTTTGTATCTTGACCGACTATCGACTCTATATCTCTGATATTACTGTTGTCCATTGCTATAATATAATCATAATATTCATAGTCACATTTTCTGATTTGTCGTGAATAATGTTCTTCAAACGGTATTCTTTTTGCATTTAGCAAGTTTCTTGTTCCGTAATAAATGCCTGCATGACACATCTCGTTATAACTCTCTGTTGCAGCTGAATCAATTTCAAAATTATCCGACATGCCGTACTCACTTACAATTTGTTTAAATACAAACTGAGCCATTGGTGATCGGCAGATATTTCCCAGGCATACAAACAGAACTCTAATCATAATCCTTAAAACCTATTCTTATATATTATGGTTTTATTGTATCATAATATTATTTTGACTTTCGTTCTCTTATTAAATCCGCTATTATTTTAAACGGATTTCCTTTTCTATTACTATAAATAATTGTATTATTTGCTTTAGAATACATTCTGCTTGCCTGCATAATATTGTCACCATCTCTAATCATGCATATGCTGAGAAAATTTTGCGCTTTAACTTTTATTACTTCCAACTGGTTAAATCCTGCTTTGTAGGGTTTACTGTCTGTTCCGAATGTATATATTCTGTGTCCGTCTTTTGCATATTCTATGATAGTGCCATTTGCACATTTTCTTATTTTTTCCGCGTTTGGAAGATGATAGATTATGCCTTTTATAAACATATAATTCTCCGATACTTACTTTCTTACTGTTTATATAAAGTAATTTCCTTCACAAAAATTGCCATGGTGTTATGAATCCATTAGCCTATTGGTTTTATCCAGCCGGAAATTATTGTCGGTTTCGTTCCGTTATTATTGTAAACATATTTAGTACAATCAATGTTTTTGCCGTCTTTACTTATTTGTTTTTCTATTTTATACTGACGTATTCCATCAGCATTTACCTTTGTTTCAGTAATTAATCCTTTTCCGTCGGCTCTTGTAATAAGTACTCCTTTTTCTCCATTGAAAGGTACCGTTTCTGTTATTTTCTTAAAAAATGGTGATTTTTGAAAATAATAATCGTCTTTATATTTTCCGTAGTATTCTTCTATAAATTTTAGCTGTAATACATTATTTGGTAAATGGTTAATTTCCCCTGAAGTAGCATATAATTTAGTTCCAAAAGCAAAATTCTCACTTTTGGTTTTTGTAATCGTTTTATTGCCGATTGTTGCCAACTTCGGATAGTTGCTGAGTGTATTTACCAGATTCAGATAAACATTTTTCATTCAGACCTTCTTTTTTGCAGACACAAATTTATCTCACACTATATATATAAAAACCATTACTAAAGAAAAATTGCCCGAGATATTTTAAATTATAAAAAATATTCTTAACTTAGTCTTTGTCTGACGGTAATGACATTATTAATGTGACAATCCAGCCAATTACCGTAAATCCGAGAATTAGGTTACAGATGTATAAAATAAGTGCATTATCTTTATTATTTTCAATAGCAAGGATTGTCGGCAAGAAATATATATAAAGAAAAATCTCTGAGATAATAAACGCTGCAATATAATATACAATCATTCCTCCTGCAGTTACATCTTTGCCTGTGGTTGCAAAAACTGTTATAGCAAAACCTGCTGCTAATGCTTTTAACAGGATTCCGATATTGTAGGGGATTTCGTGTACATTGTGTTTTGCAGGTGGCTCAAAGTCCGGGATGTTAAAAATAGCACCGCATCGCTGACAAAAGTTGTCATCAATATTTACAGGAGCCTTACATTTTGTGCAAAATAACTCAGGTGTATCAGGTATATTAAGCTCTTTCTTACAATATTTGCATTTTTTTGCGTCTATTTTTATCTCATTTCCGCAATGTCTGCATATTTTCATTTCACCCATAATCTTTTCCTCAATATAATTTTACTCATATTTATAATATATTGTAAAATTTTAACATTTGTTGATAATTGTAACATAACAATTATTTCTTTTTTACATCATCAAGTTTTTTATTAACATCGTGCAGTTTATTTCTGAGTAAATACAAGTATTCTTCCAGGTTCGATTCATGAAGATATTTTTCATCGTAAAAATATTTCATCTGACTGGTACTTTGAATTTTATCATTTAAATCTGTTATATTGAACCTTAGCAGTTTGTTTTTAAATATGAAAAAAGATTTTTCGATTTTATCGCCTTTCATAACTAAAATTTGCGTTGCGATTGTCTTGCGAACTTTAGGACAGCTCAGTCTTAAATCTTTTCCGTCAGGTGTAATATTGTTAAATTTTACAGCAGTTGTTGCGTATTGGGTTGAAATATTATTCTCCTTTTTAAATATGTCGCGTTTAGGATTTTTTTGTAGTAACTTTCTTATTTTTACTTTGTAGTCTATAAAGTCTTTGTGTATATCGTCTAAAATTCCTTTGTATTGTTCAAGATTTGCCGTATTAGTATTGGCTTTGATATTATTCAGTTCTGTATATTCGTTTATTCTTTCTCTTGAAAAATCAAGGAATGATTCTAATTCCTGATTTGCACATTTAAGATATGAGAATAAATTTGACTGTTCAATTTCATTTTGTGTATAGTAATCGGGAATTGCATATATACGTTTTTCTTTGTCACCGCTTAAGGAAAATCTGTATGGCATGTTCCTTTGTACAGTGCCGAGTTTTTGATTAATAATAAATTTTTGTTCATTTTTTTCTGCATTTGTTATGGTTATTTCAAGGAATGTATCACTATTATGTACTATGTGGTATATATTTAAGTCTTCTCCTTTAGGCCCCGCATTATGAAACCCGATTCTGTGTTTTCCGGCCTGTGCTATGTATTTTTTATATAAGGTTCTTATTCTTGACCTTGTATATACTTCCTGCACCTGTTTATAAATTTCTTCTGCTGTATTAATTTTATTGATAATAGCCCTTGTTAGTTCTTTTTCAGCAAAATTAATGATACCAAAATCTTTTATTGCAAGATTTTTAGGTGCGCAACGCATTGTTCTGTTCAGTTCTTCAATAATTTTCGAAGTTGAAGGTTTTTGTATATATCCTTGTGGTGTTTTTGCCGGCATATATTTGTTTTTTGCTTCATATAATATTTTGTCAATATAATCAAGAATTTCACTCATGTCGTCTTCTATGTTATTCTCAATATTTTTTGAATAAACATATTCACTGCTTCTATTATCCAAGCTAAAATGGCTTATAACTTCATTGCTATCCTGTTTGAGTATATTAAAACTTACGGTGCTGCTGTTTGGTGAATATACGTGATAATTTTGTTTGCTACCTGAAATAACAATCCCTTCTTCTATGTTTCTGCCGATTTGTAGGATACCGATTTTTTTTAATTTTTGTTCTATTACTGATAAATCCTGTAAACCGATATCATGAAAAAAGTTTTCTAAAACATAAGATATCCCTTTGACCTGCGATAACATAAATCTCTGGGCATAATTAGACAGTTTGCTCTTTTTTATTTTGAGTATTTGAGTATTTATTGGATGAATTGCTATTGGACTCATATTAGATATAAATATCATAAAAAAAATTTTTGCCATTTATATTTTTCTATTGACGGGGTGTTGTTTTACCGCTAAACTTAAATAAGACAGTTTATAAGAAGAGTTTATAGGGGTAAATTATATGGAGGAATTAAAAAAGTTTAATACAGCTAAGTTTTTGAGCTTTGCGCTTGGCTTTTTCGGCTTGCAGTTTGCCTGGCAGATGAGAATAATTTTATCGGGTCCTGTAACAGAAAATCTTGGCGCATCACCATTTATTTTTGGTCTAATTTGGCTCGCAGGCCCTTTTACGGGAATGGTTGTTCAGCCAATAATCGGTGCTTTGTCCGATAAAACAACATCAAGTTTTGGCAGGCGCAGACCATATTTATTGGGTGGAGCTTTGTTATCTGCTCTAGCTCTCTGGGCGCTTCCTAACTCAGAACTCATTACTAATACATTAGGATCTGCTTTCGGATTTTCAATTCATCCGCTTGCAGCACTTTGTTTTGCGGCAGTTATGATTTGGATTTTGGATGCTTGTGTTAATATTGCTCAAGGACCATACAGAGCGTTAGTCCCTGACGTTGTTCCTCCGGAACAGCACTCTGTTGCTAACTCTTACATTAGTCTTGCAATAGGACTTGGTTCTGTTGTAGCTGCAGGAACATCACCGTTTTTAAAATGGGCGTTTGGTTATCAGATGTCTATAAATGCTCAGTTTATTATGGCGGCTATCGCATTTCTTCTCGGTATGACCTGGACATGTATAATGATTAAGGAACGCAAATATGAGCCAAAAGAAGAAGAACAAAAAGTGAAGTTCAATTTTATGCAGAGTTTAAAAGACTTTTTTGCATTATCACCTGAAGTCGGTAAAATTTGCTGGATGCAATTCTTTACTTGGATCGGTAATATGTGTATGATGATTTACTTTACTCAGTATGCTGTACATACTGTTTTTGGAGTTCCTGACTTGTCTGCTGTAAATGAAGTTGTTAAATCATCATATGATCATGCAGTTCTGAACGGTACTAACTTCTCATCAATCTGTTTTGCAATATTCAATCTTGTTTGTTTTATTGTAGCAATTCCTATTGGTGTAATGGCTGTTAAATACGGTAACAAAAAAGTTCATGTTATCTCAATGATTTCGATGGCTTTAGCATTTCTGGGTATGGCGTTTTGTCATGAACCTAAAGTCGTTGCAGCATTAATGGGTTTGTCAGGATTAGGCTGGGCAAGTATTTGTGCACTTCCGTTTGCAATGCTTTCGCAGTATATCAAACCGGGCACGGAAGGTTCTGTAATGGGTATATTTAATATATTTATAGCAGGTCCTCAGGTATTTGTATGTACGCTAGTTTCCTGGTTTATTAATAAATGTTCGTTTAACGTATTAGACGGTGTAAATTATCACTGGGAATACACATTTGTTATAGGAGCAGCGTGCCTCGTAGCAGCATCTTTAATCGCAATACGTGTAAAAGACAAAACTGTTGAGGCATAAAACTTTAATATTTTTTATTGCAAAAGTCCCGGCTCAGCTTTTGAGCCGGTGATTTTTTCTCTGAGGAAGAATATAAGTTCAGGTAATGCAACCGCCAGCAAGAAGCTGCTTATCCCTACATTTGCTGCAATATTTGCAGATTTAATTCTGACCGCTCTTTTTGCGTATTTGCTTATGTCGTTGCTTTTTCTGACTTCTGCTGAAAATTTTTCAATTTCTTTTGTAAAATCATTAATTTTTCTTGTATCAACAAATTCTCTCGGGTCGCGAACTCTGTTTTTTAAATACTTTACTCCGCAGTATTCTTCGCAGAGTTTTGAAAATCTGTTGTTAGGATTTTTGTCTAAAAACTTAATAACATCTTCTCTTGATTTTGGCATTTCTATTGCACCGTTTTTTATTGCTTTAAGAAATTCGCTGTCATTCATTAATTTCGGATCAAGGTTTACGTCTGTGTTAAAAAGCTTCATAGAGAGTTTATCAAGTCCTTTCGCAAGATAAATCGGAAAAACGAAGTTTAAAAACATCATCATAGAATTTTTAAATCCAAGTTCCATTTGTTCATATCTGTTTCTTCCTGTCCATACTCGCCCTATAGTCAAACCGCCGTCTGTAACAGCCATTTTGTTTACGTTTGACATATTTGCCATTGTTGATGCAAGACCTTTGAATGAGATATTATTCTTGACCTCAGTTTTTTTATTTGCTTCCTGTTGTTTTTTTATTTTTTCTGTCAGTTTAAAATTCAGTTTAGGAAGAATAAACCCCATTAGTGCTATTGGAATAAGCGTTGTAACAGCAAATTTACCTGCCTGTAAATTCTGATATTTACTCTTGTTCTTTGAAGCTTTTTCCAAATCTTTAACTGCTTCGGGGGCTTTTTCTTTAAATTTTTCAATATTATATTTTATTCCCTGGTCTTTGCGTTCTTTGAACAGGCTCATATTTACACCGGCATTATATCCGCATTTTTTTATAACTTTGTTGCATAAGCTTCCCAAAACAACCGGACCGCCCATCCAGATTGCAGATGTACCGTACTCATCAATAAACCTTTCTCTGACTGCATTATTTGCCATTTGTTTTGAATCTTTAAGGTTTTGGTTGTACGTTAAACCGAGTTTTGCAGGGATTTCTATGCAGCAGTCACGAACAAATAGAGGGGCTATTCCTCTGTTATTTCCGACTGCTGATATTATATTTATTAATGACATTTAATTTTTATCTCCTTTAATCGTACTCTGCTTTCTCTTAAATATCCCGAAAGAGCCGATTAAAAAGAGTTTTTAGAGAAAACGCAAAACTCTGAGCCCTTTCGGGTTTAAATGAGTTTGATGATGTTTTGCGTAAAAATATGCCATAATCTTTTCCTTCTTAACTCATTCTAACATGAATGGAATGTTTGTAAATATTGAAAAAGTATATAAAATCATTTATTCAACATACTGACCGTCAAAAAGTTCCAGAATCATTTTTTCCTGGTCAGATTCTGAATGAGTGTCATTTTCATTTTTTGTACTTTTTTCTCTCGGTTTTAAGTCATTTTCCGCTATTGTTGACTTAGGTTTAGTTTGTTCAATCAGCTTTTTTTTTTCTTCATCTTCAGCTTTTTTTACAAGTTCTGCTGATGCATTATTAGAACCGCTTATTTTTTCATCACCAGATTGCGGAAGTCTTACCGTAATTTTTGTATTTGAGTTGTTGAATAAAATTTTTGCCGCATCAACTAACATATCTTTTTTGTTGGTATTAGAATACTGTGATACAAAATTTTCTGTTTTAAATGTTATAATAATTTCTTCTTTTGTAATTTTAACCGGTGTACCCATCTGTTTCAAAAGAGCTCTCGCGGGAACGCTGTTTATGTTACTTAAAAGAGCAGCCCATAGTGATAAAATATCCATGCCATCTGCTTTTTTTGACATTGGTGGCGGCGTAAAATCTTCACTATTGTCTGCTGTTTCTTCATCTTTGCTGATTTTTTTCTCTGTCGGCTTTTGTTCTGTTTTCGTCATTTCCTTAGGCTCATTGTGAACTTTCGGTTCGGCAATAACCTGTACTTTTGGCGGATTGATAGGTGCAGAGCTTACTCTTTCTTGAACAACTCCGCCTTCCAAAGCTCTCACCCTGTTTTGCAGCTCCAAAAGTGATGTGTTTTCTGTCATATTAGCTAAATCAATAATGCAGACTTCAAGCCAAAGGTGCTGATTTGCTGCCATTTTAACTTCTTTTATATAATAAGTTAATCTTTCAAGGAGGAATACAATTTGTTGCGTTTCGAGTTTATCTTTTTGTTTGATAAGTTCATCGGTTTGAAGTGCATTTAAACCTGTAAGGTCCGGAAGTAATTCTTTTTTACAGTTTTTTACCATAAGTAGATTTTTAAAATATTCCGATAAATTAGTTAAAATCTGAAGAGGTTCATTACCTGAGTTGTAGATGTCATTTATTATCTCAATAGCTTCATTTGGAGATGAGCTGATAATTTTTTCGCTTAGTTTATATAAAACGTCAAACGCTATTCGTCCAAGCACAGAGTTTACGTCTTCAGTTGTGACTTCTTTTGATGTTCCGAGCAGACTTAACTGGTCAAGAAGCGATATACTGTCACGCATACCTCCGGCTGAGTTTTTTGCAATAGAAAGAAGTGCGTCATCTGTAATTTTGATTTTCTCTTTATCCGCAATATATCTCAAATGCTTTACGATATCTTCTGTTGTTATGCGTCTGAAGTCAAATCTTTGGCATCTGCTTTTAATAGTGTCCAATACTTTATGGACTTCGGTTGTCGCAAGTATAAATATAACATTTTCGGGCGGTTCCTCTAATGTTTTCAGAAGTGCATTAAATGCGTGATTTGTCAGCATATGGACTTCGTCTATAATGTATATTTTGTACTTTCCGAGAACGGGTACATACTGTATTTTTTCCAGAATATTTTGTGTGTCTTCAACTTTACGGTTTGAAGCTGCGTCGATTTCTATTACGTCAATCGGAATTGAGTTTGTTATGTCTTTACAGCTCTCACATTCACCGCATGGATGCAGCGTCGGGCCGTTTTTACAATTCAAAGATTTTGCAAGAATTCTTGCTGTTGAAGTTTTACCCGTACCTCTGGGACCTGTAAATAAAAATGCGTGTGAAATTTTACCCAGCTCAATTGCACTTGCCAGAGTCTTTTTTATATGCTCCTGACCAATAAGTGTATCCAATGTCTGAGGACGATATTTTCTGTATAACGGTACGTATTTTTCACCCATAAAATCAGTTTACCATAAAATTGCAATGAGTTACATTTTATATTAAAATTTTTGTATGAGAAGAGCACTGATTTTTTTTATATTATTTTTTGTCGTTATATCGCGGGTTAATGCATTAGAAGTTGTTATGCCTGCTGATAAAAAGACTGTTACAACAAAAGATTATGCGTTTATATATGGTAAAGCAAGTAATGCTGATACTCTTACAATAAATGATAAGAGTGTTTATGTTGCTCCAAATGGTGCTTTTGCACATTCCGTAAAATTACACGACGGCGAAAACAGAGTTATTATAAGGACTCTTTACGGGGGCTTAACATTGTATAAGTATTACAAAACTTCACCTCAAAGCGTTGAACTTCAAGTAGAGGAGTTTGAACCCGTTAAGGCGTATGTTAATGCCGATAATACGCCGCTAAGAAGTACTCCTGTTGATGCAGGCTTAAACAGAATATCACACCTGTTCGGAGGAACGCATATTATGGTTAACGGCTCAAAGGGTTCTTTTTACAGAGTTTATTTGTCAAAAGATAAAGAAGGCTGGATAGCAAAAAAAGACGTGACACTTACTGATGAAGAGTTTTATCCTGCTGAGTTTATAAATATGGATAGCGAACGGTTTAAAAATGCTATGGTGCAGTCAATATCTTTTTCTAAAAAAATTCCATATACAATAGAGGACTGTGAAAAAGAAATTATTTTCAGAGTATATAATCCTGAACTTTCAGAGGAATCCGTGTATAACTTAAGTATTCCAAAACCTGTAAAGTATGCATATAATGTTGCTCTCAATGAAGGTGAATATACTTTTAAGGTACGAAAGCTGTCTGAAAATATTAAGGACATTACAGTTGTAATAGATGCCGGTCACGGTGGCTCTGAAAGAGGTGCAATCGGTTGTCTTGGTGATGAAGAAAAAAATATTAATTTAAAAATAGCTCAAAAAGTTGCAGAATACCTGGAAAAACGCGATATTAACGTCATTATGACCAGAGATGTTGACGCAAATGTTTCTCTTGAGGACAGAGTTAATATATCTAAAGAAAATTCTGCAGATATCTTTGTAAGTATTCATCTGAACTCAATCGGTGATATACCAATGGATATTCATAAAAATAAAGGTACCAGCGTTTATTATTATAATAACAATTCGAAAATACTTGCGGATATTCTTCAGCAGGAAGTTACTCATTATGCCGGTACTCGTGATAGTGGCGTTCAGGCAGGCAGCTTTGCTGTTATCAGACCTTCAGATTACGCTGCGGTTCTTGTTGAAGCCGCTTATATGACGAACCCTTATGATTCAATGCTTTATACAAATGACAAGTGGATTAATAAAGCCGCAAAAGGTATTGCCGAAGGGATTATACGTTATATAAAGTTAAATAAGTAAATATTAATAAATAAAAAAGTTGAATTTTAAATTATTTTTATGCCGGTTAAAGTTTTACGCTGGCTAAATTTATGTTGATTGTAAAAATTTGTAAATATAATTACATTTAAATAGCAAAAAATATAATTAGTGATTTTATAATTAAATAAACATGAAAAGGAGTGTACAATGCGTATCAATAAGATTAATTCTGCTTTTAGCTGTAAAATAAACAGTAATCAGGAGTTAACAAAAATTGGTAAGGGAGTATCATTTCAAGGAAAATTTGTGAAATTGAGACTTTGTTCAAAACACGCTCCTTTTTATCAAGCACAACAAGTGTACTGGGAACTTGGTCTTAGGAAAGTAAAAGAAGTTACTGCAGGTGGAGAACGAATTGGCTGGGACGCTGTACTTGATAATAAATTTGATCACTGGTGTTTTGGTAAAGATAAGTCATCCGCAATAGAAATTGCTATCAGAAATTCGGATCATTATGTCGCAGATTCAAGAGTAGCAGAAGGTAATATGGGCAGCTTAAGTCTTGATTACCACAGCCCTTCATATGCCTCATATTATAATGGGCAGGTATATTTTACTGATGAAGGTGAAAAAATCGGCTCTGATATTATCAGTAAATCTGCTTATGTTGTATATGCTCCCGGAGCTTCTAAAATAGAACCGCCTAAAAAATCATGGCTTGAAAGAATGTTTGATTAAAACGAGCTATCCCTCAACTTGATAAGCCCAGGCTGAGTGGTTATGGATGCTTTCTATTGATTCGCATTCGACTTCAAATGAGTCTATAATTTTGTTTTCTCTCAGCTTTAATACAACATCACGCAACACATCCTCAACAAATTTCGGATTTTCGTACGCACGTTCAGTTACAAATTTTTCATCTTCCCTTTTTAATATCGGGTAAAGAGGTGATGAGGCACAGCTTTCAATATCATTTATCAAATCTTCAAGCCATATATGTTCATCCTCAGGGTATGTAACGTTTACTGATACCAGTGCTCTTTGGTTATGTGCACCGTATTTTGATATTTCTTTTGAGCAAGGACAAAGTGTTGTAACAGGTACATCAGTCCCCAGATAAAATTTATAATCTTCGTCCTCTTCTCCGTAATTTTCCAATACTCCTTCAAAAGAGCAGTCATAACACATCGGGGCTGATATATTTGTAACGGGAGACTCTTTATCTATAAAATACTTGAACTCAAGCCTTAAATATCCGCTTTTTGCGTTTAGTTTTTTAACAATTTCTTCAAGACAGCCTTTTATATCCATCCCCAAAAGATGTTTGTCACTCCATTCGTTGAGAATCTCAATAAATCGTGACATGTGGGTTCCTTTGTAATGCGCGGGCAGGGTAACACCAACAGTAGCTGCAGAATATATTGTTATATCTTCAGCATTTTTCCTCTGTACTTTTATTGGCAGTTCAACCCCTTTTACGCCTACTTTCTGGATTTCTATTCCTCTTGTGTCGGCTTGGTTCTGAATGTCTTTCATTAAACAGGTTCAACTCCCTCAAAAGATTTTTGTTCAAGTGCGATGAGAAGTTTAAGAGCCGCAACTCTCTGAATTTTTGCAGGTGCATTTCTTAAAAGTTCAACACCTTTAAGCATCATTGGGTCATTGTCATACCAACGGTTCCCTTTACCTTGGTATGTGTTGATTATTTCGTAAACGTGTTCAATAACTTCACCTGCTACCTGTTCCTGAAGCTTGAGCATAAATTCTGCTGCTTCATTTTGAGTATCCTCAGGTGAAAGTCTCAACAATTCCAAAGCTTCTTTTAAAATAGGGTCTGAATCATACCAGCGTTTGTTAACCATAATATTTATTCCTCTCGTTCTATTTCTATTGTATAATAACTTTGTATAAATGTATATGGGGGTTTTATGAAATTTTTACTTATAAATGGTGCAAACCTTAATATGTTGGGCACAAGAGAACCTGAAAAGTATGGAAGTACAACTCTTAAAGATATAGAAAAGTCTGTAAAATGCCGTGGAAATGAACTTGGTGTTGATGTTGATACTTGGCAGTCAAACCACGAAGGCGAGATTGTTGATAAAATTCAGTCAGCAAAGGGTATCTATGATGGGATATTGATTAATGCCGGAGGATATACTCATACGAGTGTTGTTATCCGTGATGCGATTGCCTCTGTACAGATACCGACTGTTGAAATTCATATGACGAATATTCATGCCAGGGAAGAATTTCGTCATACATCTCTGATATCAGGCGTGTGTGTTGCACAAGTTGTTGGTTTCAAGGAGCAAAGCTATTTATTAGCTCTTGATGGTTTGGTAAAATTGTTAAAATAATTTGTCATTAAAAAACTTCCCTTCTGGGAAGTTTTTTTTTCTTCATTTCTCTTCTTTCTCTAACTTTGTTAATGTCTGTTGTTTACTCTCTGTATATATTAAAAGTATTTTAAAAATGTACAATTTCACGAACGATATTTTTCGTTACAAAAGTTAATATTTTATGCTTCTTCGTTCTCAATATGGTCATCAGCTGGTAATTTTACAATTTCTAATTGAGTAATTCTTGCTCCATCAACTTCCTTTACGGTAAATGTCAGTCCTTTAAATGTTACAGAGTCGTTTATTTCAGCAATTCTTCCCAGGAGTTTAACTACTAGACCGCCTATTGTTTCAACATCATCTTCCTCAAAAATATTTGTATCCATTTCAAAATATTCGGCAAGCTCATCTGTTCTCATCATTGCATTTGCAATATATTTATTATCGCCAAGTTCCTGAATATTTACCTCTTCCTCTTCTTCGTCAAACTCATCCTGAACTTCACCGATGATTTCTTCAAGAACATCTTCCAAAGTGATTAATCCGGCTGTTCCTCCGTATTCGTCAACAACAACAGCCATTTGAATATGAGTCTTTTTAAACTCAAGCATCAGGTTATCCAGAGTCATTGTTTCAGGAACAAGTAAAATCGGACGTAAAAGTGTCGGAACAGAGTATTCCTCTTTTGTCATTGCTATTGCATATAAATCTTTTACGTGCAAAAAGCCTATAATTTTATCTATGTTTTCTTTTTCATATACAGGATATCTTGTGTATCCGTTTTCCAATGCAAGTTTATTTATTTCTTCGTATGAGATATCCTCAGGTACACAAATCATGTCCGTTCTTGGTATCATAACCTGTTTTGCCATTAAGTCGGAAAATTTGAACATATTGTGAAGCATTTCAGCTTCGGTTTCGTTTAAAACACCTTCGTTATAACTTGCATCAACAAGCATATCAAGTTCTTCCGTAGAATGAACAAGAGCATCTTCCTGGTCGGCATGAAGCAGTTTTAATAAGCCGTCTCCGGAGACCTGCAATATCCAAACCAAAGGCTTAAATAGTGTTATGAACATGCTCATGGGAGAAGCTATAACCAAAGCCAGGTCTTCTGTATGTTTAAGTGCAAGACACTTAGGAAGCTGCTCGCCCAGTAATACGTGAAAATATGTTACCAGCAGGAATGATATAGGAACAGCAATAGCATGAACCGTTATTTGTCCGTGCGGCAGATAACCTATAATCGGACTTACCAGCTGAACGATTGTTGATTCTGCAACCCAACCTAATGCAATACTCGCAAATGTTACACCGAGCTGTGCTGCTGCAAGCATTTTATTGACATCATTAACCAGTCTGAGTGCTGTTTTGGCATTCGAGTTACCGTCGTTACATAACTGTTCAAGTCTTGTTTTTCTGACTTTTACTAGGGCAAACTCCGCTGATACAAAAAATCCGTTAACAAATAGTAAAAATGCTATTATAAATATATTAACAAATATGTCCGTCAAATTCATATATTAAAAAGATATCCTCTGATTTATAAATTAAATTCTACAATATACATGCTATTTTTGCAAAGGGTTATATAGTGATGGTTGATAAATTTATAAATCCAACCAAAGTATGAGAAAAATCTAACTAATTTAGAATTACAAAAATATAAATAGTCGTGTAGTATGTTAGTGTAAAGGAATGTAATATTCATTTACCCAATTACACAAAAAAAGGCTAATTTTACGAAATTACCCTTTTAAGTGTGCTGCAAAAGCATACTCAAAGAGAGGCATTGCGTTAATTGTGTGCGTAATGCCAAATCAAGGAAGACAAAAAGAAAGAAAGGAAATCAATTATGGCTTCAATCACAATCAACACAAACCTTGCGTCATTGACGGCGCAGCACAACTTGTCACAAGCTACCAAAGGCATGAATACTGCAATGGAAAGGTTGACAACCGGTTACAGAATTAACTCAGGTAAAGACGACGCTGCCGGATCATCAGTATCAACGATTATGGAAGCGCAAATCTCTGGTTATGACGTAGCTGAAGCAAACGCAGCAATGGGTTTATCTCTGTTAGACACAGCAGAAGGTGTTCTTGATATTGTCGGTGATTATCTCCAACGTATCAGAGACCTGACCGAACAGGCAGCAAACGGAACTTACGGTACTCAATCAATTACTGCAATCAGAACTGAAGTTCAGCAAAGAATGGAAGAAATTAACCGTTTGTGTACGGTAATTGACTTCAACGGTGTTAAGTTGTTAGACGGTACAAGTATTGCTGCTACTTCTAAAAACGGTATCAACTTACAGGTAAGTAACAACTCAGGTAAAAACAACATTATTAACTTAAAATATACGTTGTTTGAAGCTGCTACAATCACAGCGTTGTTAATTACAAATAACCAGCATTCTGAACATACTGGAGAAACAGGCCCTGGTAAAAAATGGTATGAAAGAGATGGTGTTGACACAGCTGCTTTAACAGCAAGAGTAGAAGGCGGTACTAAAACGTCTGGAGACAACCGTAAATATAACTACGAAGAAAAAGGTTATACAAAAATCGAAAGTATGGAATATGACTGGAAAGATAACAGGACTATGAGTGCGAACATATCTTGTATTACAGCTATATGTGATGCTGTTTATACAGATGATGCTACCGCACGTGAATTCTTAACTTTCATTGATGATGCGATTGAAAACGTGTCAAGCAGAACATCATTAATTGGTGCTTACATGAACCGTGTTGAATCAGCTGTTGATGCAATCAGTGTACAGAAGGAGAACATAGTATCAGCTAACTCTTCAATCAAGGATGCGGATGTTGCTACTGAATCTTCTAACTACATTAAGTATCAGATTCTTCAACAATCTTCTGCAACACTTCTTGCAACAGCTAACCAAACACCAAGTATTGCATTGAACTTGTTATAATATACTAAATAAATTGTGAGAGTAGCATCTCATTAAAATACACAGGAAATATAAAAAGTATATTGATTGAAGCCACCCCGAAGGTATAACCTGAGGGGTGGCTGTATTTATGAGGCAAAAAAAAAACACCTTGTTTTTCAGAGGTGTTTAACATTTTTAAGAGAAAGAGAGAAATCTATTAAATCTTATTATACTTACCGTATATCAGAGAGAATGTTATGCGTGTAGCATTCTGTCCAATTCATATATCTTTAACACAAGAGCTTCTGTTTGTTCCTTTAACCACAATGCAAATAGTTTTAATTCATCTGTAAAACTGTAACAGCCCGGCCACATTGAATACATAATAGTTGCTCCTTATATTTTACCTATCTACAATTTGTATATCGGCACAATTTTTAAAAACTTTAGGGTTTTATTTGATATTGTTACATTTGTTTACAATATTAATTTTTGTAACAATAATTCTAACTGCTGAAATCAGTAATTCTTTAAATACTTTTAATACATGAGGTATAGTAAGATGACAGCAGATTTATCAATACAAAACAAACAAAAAATGTATGTTGATTCAGCGCAAAATGTGTCTGCAGCAAATTCTGTTGTTGGTAACCATTTAGCTAACGGTACTGCCGGTATAACTGAAGTTGAACCTATCTCTAACGAAATTAAGTCAAAAATTGATGATTCTAAGCAAAAAACTATTGATAAAGCTATTCTTGATGTTATTAAGGGTACAGGTTTATCACTCGCAGAAGCTAAAAAAATGCTTTATGAATTAAATAATAATAAAATCTGTGATAATGATAAATTAAAACAATCATTAAATTGTTTAAAATATGCTATTGAAGATTGTACATTAAATGGCAAGCTGGATAAAGATAAGTTACAAAAAGTCTTTGGCTGCTATGTTCTTATGACTATGACTCCTGACAAGAAACAGATTTCCTGTGATGAAGCAAGAAAAGTTATGAATATGAGTTTAGTTCAATTTGTAACTGCATTTAATCCGGCGTTAAAAGGGAAAAAAGATTTATCTGCTAAAGATGTGAAGGATTCTTTAAAAATATTTATTAAGCACAGTTTTACTCCTGAAAAACTGGAACAAATGAAAAAAGTGCCTGAGTCCTCGAAAAATGCAATTAAATCACTTTTTGGTACAATGTTGAATAATTGTAAAGCTGAAGAACTTAATTTACTTTTTGAGGCTTTTGTTATGCTTCTTCAGGATGAAGACATTGCAGAACACGTTCCTGCTCTTATTAGTGAATTATGCGAGAATTTAAAAAATGACAAAACCGGAAAATTAAATCAATTTTTGACTGTTGATTTAGATAAAATATTATTAAGATTAGGTTTTGAACCTGCTTCAATTGAAAAACTAAAGCAATTCGGACTTATGAAGAATGTTAATGCCGATAATATAGAAGAATTGATGATCGGCTGCTTAAAGTTTTTACAAAATATTGAACCAGCTGAGCTTACTATTTTGCTGGAGGCATTGGATTGTTGTTTACAGGGTAAAGAACTTACCGAAGAACAGTTAAAAGTGTTGAATAAAAATAAAGCACAACTGGATGATCTTATCTCTGTTATTGGCGCAGTTGCAAATAACCCTGAGTTAATTAAAGGGCATGAAGAATTATTTAACAAAATCCAAGAATTGTTAGATGGAACTAAATTAGATTTATTTATATATTCAAATATTCAGAATTTATTTAATCAATTCCCTGAATTATTCGAAAACTGCAAGACTCATGATGATTTGGCAAAGGTATTAAATAAACTTACTGATAATAAATACAGTCAGGCTGTCGGTGACAAAAACCCTGATAATCTGTACTGCCCTGACGATTCTGAAATCACCGCAAAAAAGACAAACAACACAACCGGTATCGGGTTAGAACAAAGAACAACACAGGAAGAATTTGCAAGAGCTTACGAAAATGTACAATATATTGCAAATCAAGTTGATATGACTGAGGAAAAACCCGCTAAGATTACTTTGGAGCCTAAATCTGAAACCCCAGATAGTACATTACTTTTATCTACTTTTACTAACAAATCCCAAATTAGAGAGTATTTAAAAACAGGTACTATTACTGTCGGAAAGATAATACGGAAGTGTGATGAAACGAAAGGTGCTGTTTATGATTTTGTAACAGAAGTCGTTGATAATGCAAGTGATTCAACAAAAGCTTTCTATCTAAATATGCTGCCTGCTTTTGGAGTCGTTACTTCAGTTATTGAAGATTGTAAAATTAAATACCAAGATCTTAAAAATAATGTAAAATTAGATTTTAACCATCAGAAAAAGCTTGAAAATGATTTGGCATAATCAAAAAGACCTTATAAATTACAAGGTCTTTTTTGTTACATAACTTAATTAATATGTCAATTTCTCGTCCTATAAATACTTTATATATATATCGAGGTATATTAATGTTTGAAATATTAGAAAGAGCAAAGCAGTTTGCAAGAGATGCAAAGGAATATATCAGTTCCATTGTCGGTAGTGACAATGAAACTAAACCTGCTCAGTCTTCTAAAAAGGGTGCCCCAAATTGTGTTCATAACCCTGAAAATAAAACTGTCGATAAACCTATAGATAAGTTTGTAAAACAGCCAGTTAATGATAGTAAAAAGAATACAAAAACCGATAAAAATATCACAATACCAGCTAAACATAATAAATCTGAACGAAGATACACTAATGTTGTTACTGATGAAGATATAGTCAAAAAAGGAAAAGAAATTGATAAATTTAAAAAAGAATATGAAATATCAGATGAAGAGTATTATGAAATAATACTGCCAAGGGTAGGTTATACAAGAAATGAATTCCGCAGATTAAACAATAACGATAAAATGAGGGTACTTGACATTATTAGCGGTGCTATGAAATTATTTGCTCTTGATAAATATAAAGATAATCCAGATATAAATATGACGGATATAATTGCTGATGCAGCTGCTGATTTTAAAAAGGCAAATATGGAAGGCGGAGTTGGAACGTTTAGAGAGTTTGATAAAGCTGTTAAGCCATATATCGCGAAAATTAACAAAGAGTTCAAATCTGCCAAATCAGAAGATGAAAAAATTGAGGTGTTAATAAACAACAGGCTAGCATTTGAAGCAGATGTTAACAAGCAGAGAACTGTTGAGCTGGCTTATTGTAAAACTGTAGAAGAAAGAGCTGAAGTTAACCGTAAATATGATAAAAGGATAGAAGCTTTTGAAGGATATATACAAACACATTTTATCGCAGATAACGGCAGTCCCAATAATGCATTTATATCAACACATTTAAGAAAAAGTGACGATATGGTAAATGGTTATGAAAGGGCTGTAAAATCATTTTCACACGAAGCAAGATGCACAGCTGCCGGAACATTTACTCACGACAACAGAATTAAACAGGCACAAAGATATGCAGAGTTAGGTGATCCTATCTCAGCAACCACTTTTGGCGCAGCTACAGAGGTTGTAACTCAGTATATGAACAAAGCTGATGCAGAACAATATGAAGCTGATGCATATAAATTTAAACAAGAATACTATAAAAATCCGGGCAAATATAAATTTATTTCTGAAGAACATTTAACAAATGAAACTGCAGCTTTAGCTGTTGGTGTAGCTTTAAACAAGAATATGTCGGCAAGTGAAAAAGCTGCATTTATGAGAGTATGGAATGAACATGCACAACAATTTTCTGACTATGACAGTGTAAGAGAAAAATTCTATACCGCAGTCAAAGAATATTTGACAAAACATCCTGAAGCAAAACAGGGAATAGAAGATATTAAAACAAAATACAGAGAACAATATGGTGACAACCCTGACATACCACGAGTTGCCAAAAAACGTTATGAAGGTGTTGTATCTATTGAAAGCAAAAATGAAAAAAATTTATCAAAAAAATCTGATAAACAGACTGGAAAAGCTACTTCACAACAATTAGAACGTGCTTTGGTTACATATCCGTATGATGAAGTACGCAGGCAATATTCAATGAATTCTGACAGAGATTTTGCTGAGGTTGTTCTGCATAATCCGAAACTCAAAAATCACAAACAAAATATCGTAGGATATATAAAATCATTATCAGCTGATAATTTAAGTAATCTGACAAAAGGCTGCAGTACTGAAATGTTTCTTTTCGTATTGAGAAATATTTCACCTGATAAAGCCGGTCGTTTGTATGATTTATCAAAAGGCGAAAAATGCTATGCTGCAAGAAAGTTAGGTGAAGAAATAGTAGAGGAAAACAGGGCAAATGAAGTTGCTTAAAGATATATTATACCGGGTTCTTGAACTTCAGGAAAAGGTATTGCGTTTACAGTTATCAAAAACGCTTGGTGCTAAATCGAAATCTAAGCGAAAAAGCCATTTCTACAAAGGTTGTACTTTAGACCTGAATACTATGGCTGAGGCTGAGAAGCAGGAACTTGAAACTAAAATTACAAACGTACTGAAAACATACGATTATAATCCGGTAAGAGTGTTAGAGTATGTACAATCTCAAGGAACAGAGGTTATATTCCTTAATGATGCAAAGAAAATTCTGAACCCGATAGGTGAAAATGAGGGATTTATATATCCGCAAATTGGTGCAAAAGCACTTTATTTATCACTTGGTGTAAAAAGAGCGTTTTCCTTAAAGACAGATGATATGTTTGTTCTTTCCCCAGGAGAAATTAATAAATATTACTTTATTTATCATTTTTATAACTGGTTTGCATTTAAGCATAATATTGCTGGAATGGATACCGAGTCTCAGGAACTTCTTAAAAAGTATTTATTTTCACCTGCTGATACTCGTGAACTTCAGCTTTCAGAAATATTCAAACTAAAAGACGCCATCCGTCAGGATAAAGCGTCTATAGAGTTTGTTGTTAATCTCTGCCGAAGTTATGAAGGAGCAAAGCAGGCATTAACCAAAATTAAAAATGAAGGCAGCGCTAATCTGTAGCTTATTTATCCTTCATCTCTTGCTGCAATCTGTCACAAGCATCACACGGTTCCGGCTTTTTGATTTGCTTGTTACAAGGGTCACACGGAATTTTCTTTTCACATGGGGAACTTGGTGCTGCGTATCCTGTCGGACAAGGCTGTGTTTCTTGACATTTGTTACATTTGCTCCACGGATTTAATTTTGACCAGGAAAAAGCGTTTGCGCTCTGAACTCCTGCTGATAAAATCCCTATAACGGCTAAAACTGATAATGTTTTTTTCATCTCTTACTCCTTTTTTTATGTATCGTATTTTTAAATACATTATTATTTTAAGGAATATAAGATTTTTTCATATTGTTAAGTCGGGCAAATTAGTTTTTAGCCTTGTCGATTAATTTGTCTTTATGTCCCCATGTAAATGATGAACGAATCTCGGAACCGATTGTTTCAATTAAGTGAGTTTTTGACTGATCTCTTAGTTCTTTAAATCGCCTGCTTTCATTTTCGCCCATCTCTGTCATAAACTCTTTTGCGTAGCTTCCGTCCTGAATTCTTTTCAAGATTTCTTGCATTCTTGTTTTTACATCAGGACCTATTACTTTGCTTCCGCTTGTATAATCTCCGTATTCTGCATTATTTGAGATTGAATAGTGCATATCTTCAATACCGCCCTGATAAATCAAATCAACAATCAATTTTAGCTCATGGCAGACTTCAAAATAAGCCATATAAGGAGAGTACCCAGCTTCTACGAGTGTTTCAAATCCGCTTTTGATTAACTGGTCAACTCCGCCGCAGATTACTGTTTGTTCTCCAAACAAGTCTGTTTCTGTTTCTTCTCTGAATGTTGTTTCAATTATTCCTGTTCTTCCTGAGCCTATCGCAGACGCATATGATAATGCAAGCTGTAAATGTGGTTCTTTATTTTCTCCGTGTACGGCAACAAGTGACGGAACGCCCATACCTTTAACATATTCGCTTCTTACGGTATGTCCTGGGGCTTTTGGTGCAACCATAATAACATTTACACCTTCAGGTGCTTTTATGTATCCGTAATGAATATTAAATCCGTGTGAGAACATTAAATATTGTTCTGCCCTTAAATTAGGTCTGATTTCGTTTTCATAAACTTTTGCCTGAACTTCATCAGGTATAAGTATCTGAACTATGTCAGCATATTTAACAGCTTCAGGTATAGACATTACTTTTAAGCCGTAGTCTTTTGCTTTAATGTAAGAAGCGCCGCCCTCTCTTAACCCGAAAACAACCTCACAACCTGAATCTACAAGGTTTAACCCCTGTCCGTATCCTTGTGAACCAAAGCCGATTATCGCAATTTTTTTTGATTTTATTAAATTTGTATCTATGTCTTTGTCTGTATAAATTTTTAAACTTTCCATAAAACGCTCCTCTTACTTATTTTATTTTACTTCAAATCAATAGCATTAAAATTTTTTGTAAATATTTGTAACAATACTTCTGATTTTACTAAAGTTTTAAACAAAAGTGTCGTTAAGTACATTGTACGAGAAAAAGGTTTTTAAAATGATAAACGAGACAGGATATAAACTTGGAAAGAATTATTTAGGAACTAATTTTGCAGGCAGTGGCGCACAGCAAAAAACGTCTGTAAACAAGTATTATAATATATTTACCAGGAAGCTGGAAGAGATGGTGCTTCCAAATATTGACCTTGAACACAATACACCTATTAACAGCGAAATTTCAACTTTTTCAAGATTGGCATAAAAAAAGAGCATGTTTTTAAGCATACTCTTTTTATTTGCATATTACATCTGTTTATTCTTCTGTTATATCAGTATCAATCAATGAGGTTTGCTCTCCTGCGCTTATGTTTTCTGTTTCAGAACTGCTTACAGGTATGTCCTCATCGTCATCATCAGTATTCACAATTTTGTTAACTGAAGCAACTGTGTCGTTATCAATCAAGTTTTGTGCTCTTACACCTGTAGCAGGTCTTCCCTGACAAGATATATCACCGGCTTTGATACGGGTTACAATACCGTTTGATGTAACAAGCATAATCTCGTCTTTTTCTTCAACGATTGTTAATGCAACAAGTCTTGATGATGTTGATTTAAATTTTGTTGCGATAAGTCCGATACCGCCTCTGTTTTGAGTACGGAATTCTGATAATTTTGTTCTCTTGCCAAATCCGTCAGATGTTACAACAAGCAGGTCTGCATCATAGTCACGAGGAACGATATCGCAGCCGATAATTGTATCAGCGCTTCTGAGTTTCATAGAAGTTACACCTCTTGCGCTTCTACCTAAAGGCCTTAGATCTTCAATCGGGAATCTTATTGCCATACCGCAGGAAGTACCAATGATTATTTCATCATTTCCTTTTGCAAGTTTAACCCAGTTAAGTCTGTCATTTTCTTCCAGTGATATTGCAATAATACCGCTTCTTCTTATAGAAGCAAAGTTGTCAAGTTCAATTCTCTTAATGTAACCTTTTTGTGTCAACATAATTAGGTTCAGGTCGTGAGAGAAATTACTTACAGGAACTACCGCAGTAATTTGTTCTCCCTGTTCAATTGGCAGAACATTAATTATCGGAAGTCCTTTTGACTGGCGTCCTCCTTCAGGGAAGTCGTAAACATTCAGGCTGTAAACAATACCCTTTGATGAGAAGAACAGTACTTTGTCGTGCATCATAGCAGTAAAGAAGTGCTGAATATCATCATCATCTTTTGTCTTTATACCTGATTTTCCTCTTGTTGCACGGTTCTGACGTTCAAATGTGTCAAGAGAGATTCTTTTTAAGTATCCCTGATGCGTAATAAAGACTGCCATCGGAGTATTAGGAGTTAAGTCTTCAATTGTAACTTCACCCTGTTCAGGAACAATCTGTGTACGTCTGTCGTCACCGTATTTTTCTCTGTCTTCAAGAAGTTCACCCTTTATGATATCAAGAACTTTCTGGCGGTCAGCCAAAATTCCTTCATACTCTTCAATTTTCTTCAAAAGCTCATCATATTCTGTTTTGATTTTATCTTGTTCCAAACCTGTCAAACGTCTTAATTGCATTTCTAAAATTGCATTTGCCTGGTCTACGTCAAGTCCGTATCTGCTCATTAAACCATTTCTTGCGTCATCTGTTGTTTTGGATTTTTTGATAAGTTCAATAACATCATCTAATGAACCTAATGCAATTAATAAACCTGCTAAAATATGTGCACGGATTTTTGCTTTTTTGAGGTAGTATATTGTTCTTCTTGTAACAATTTCAACCCTGTGTTCAACAAACTCGTTAAGAACTTCATACAGATTCAAAAGTCTTGGCTGCTTGCCACAGAGCGTAACCATGTTGTATCCGAATGTTGTGCAAAGCTGAGTATATTTGAATAAGTTGTTTTTAACAACTTCCGGTTTAGCATCACGTTTAAGCTCGATAACGATTCTCATACCTTCTCTGTCTGATTCGTCACGAAGGTCAGAGATGCCGTTAATTTTGTTTTCCTTAACCAAATCTGCAATTTTTTGAATAAGCATTGCTTTATTAACCTGGTAAGGAATTTCTGTGACTATGATTGCAGTTCTGGATTGTCTGCCTGCACCGCCCGGGATTTCTTCAATTGTTGCAACTGCGGACATTTTTATTGAACCTCTGCCAGTTTCATAAGCTTGTTTAATGTCATTTAAGCCTACAATTGTTGCAGCAGTCGGGAAGTCAGGACCTTTTATGTATTCCATTAACCCTTCAACAGTAATATTTGGGTTATCGATTAATGCTATTGTTCCGTCAACGACTTCTCTCAAGTTGTGCGGTGGTACGTTTGTTGCCATACCTACTGCAATACCTGATGAACCGTTTAATAATAACATCGGTAATCTTACCGGAAGAACTGAGGGTTCTTCCAGTGAACCGTCGAAGTTCGGCTCAAAATCAACTGTTTCACAATCGATATCTGCGAGCATTGAGGTTGTAATTTTGTGCATACGAGCTTCAGTATAACGCATTGCAGCAGCTCCGTCACCGTCAACAGAACCGAAGTTACCATGCCCGTCAACACAAAGATATCTCGTGTTAAAATCCTGAGCCAAACGTACAAGTGCTTCATAAACAGAACTATCGCCGTGAGGGTGATATTTACCTAATACTTCACCAACAATTCTTGCGCACTTTTTGAACGGTTTATCAGGTGTCATTCCGAGTTCATTCATTGCGTATAAAATACGTCTGTGAACAGGTTTTAAACCATCTCTGACATCGGGTAATGCACGTCCTACAATAACTGACATAGCATAGTCAATGTAGCATTTTTTCATTTCATCCCTGATGTTTACAGGAACAATTTTACCGTCTGAAAATATATTTTGCTGACTCAAAATCTTTCTCCTCTATCCCTGGTCTGTTTAAGTTCAAATGACAGTATGTATCTGTCTTTTACACTATTGTACCATAAAAACATTTTTAAAGTAAAGGTTTAGAAATCGTTGGAAACCTGATTTTTCATATTATTTGGAAAATAAAACATTTACACCATGCTAAATTTATGATATCTTAGGTTTATGCCGATGTGGCTCAGTTGGTAGAGCAACGCATTCGTAATGCGTGGGTCGGGAGTTCGAGTCTCCCCATCGGCAATTCTTGAAAATTGACAAAGGATGATAAGGAGACGAGAACTCCACAAGACGGAAGTCTTGTCAGAGTTCGAACGCGAGTGAGCAGAGTGCGGAGCATTTTCTTTAATGTATGCAAAGCATACAAAAAGAAATGCGAAGACACGTTTAATGCGAACGAGCAAGACAGTCTCCCCATCGGCAATTCTTGAAAATTGACAAAGGATGATAAGGAGACGAGAACTCCACAAGACGGAAGTCTTGTCAGAGTTCGAGCAAGCCGAGCAAAGGCAAGACCGTTAGGGAAAGACGCAGCACGCGTCATCGGGAATGCTGGTTCCCGATGCAAGTGCAAGCGGTGCCGTTTAATGCGAGGCGCAGCAAGGCGAAGTGCTAATGTTTATGCGAACGAGTAAGACAGTCTCCCCATCGGCAAATCTTGTAGTTTGACAATGGTTGATACGGAGGCATAAACTCCATAAAATAAGTAGTATCTTAGTTGTATTTAGTTTAAATATTGAGGTTTTTTTGATGAAAGTGTTATTATTAAACGGAAGTTCACGTAAGAACGGAACAACTTTTACTGCTTTAGAAGAAATTTCTATTGCATTAAATAAAGAACAGATAGAAACTGAGATTTTTCAGCTTGGGAATCCTGAACTGCGTGATTGTTCAGGTTGTTGTGCCTGCAGAAGACTTGGCAAATGTGCATACGATGATATAGTAAACGAGTTTGTAAGAAAAGCTCGCCAGGCAAACGCTTTTGTTTTTGGCTCGCCGGTTTATTATGCACATCCTTCAGGCAGAATACTTTCTTTTCTGGACAGAGCATTTTATTCTGCTCCATCGGCATTTGCATACAAGCCTGCTGCAGCTGTTGCTGCCGCAAGACGTTCTGGAACAACAGCCAGTTTTGATGTGTTAAATAAGTATTTTGCAGTTTGTAATATGCCGATTGTAACTTCTCAATACTGGAACAATATATACGGAAACGGAATGGAGCAGGCTCGTCAGGATGATGAAGGCTTACAAACAATGCGTCAGCTTGGTTACAATATGGCTTGGATTCTGAAATGTATTGAAGCAGGCAGAAGTGCGGGATTTGTACACCCCGAACCGGAAACTAAAATTAAAACGAATTTTATCAGATAACAGAGGTAGAATAAATGAGAGAAGAGCTTTTATCAATAATTGAAAAAAACAGCAGAATCGATTTGAAAGAACTTGCGGTAAGACTCGGTAAGGATGAAATTGATGTAGTAAATGAGCTTCAAAAACTTGAAGACGAAAGAATAATATGCGGGTATCATACACTTATAAATTGGGAAAAAACTTCTATTGATAAGGTTACTGCACTTATAGAAGTAAAAGTTACACCACAAAGAGGCAAAGGGTTTGACAGGATTGCTTCAAGAATATATAACTATCCGGAAGTACGTGATGTTTATTTGATGTCCGGCGGATTTGATCTTCTCGTTATATTAGAAGAAAAATCTTTAAAAGATATTGCAATGTTTGTTTCTGAAAAACTTTCTACGCTTGATAGTATAATTAGTACGGGTACACATTTTATTCTTAAAAAATACAAAGACCACGGTACAATTATTGATGAGCATATAAGGGATGAAAGAGAGGTTATTACTCCATGAGCGCACCTCTTAATGAAACCATACTTAATATTAAACCATCCGGAATAAGAAAATTTTTTGACCTTGTTTCTGAAATGAAGGATGTTATATCTCTTGGTGTTGGTGAGCCTGATTTTGATACTCCATGGCATATCCGGGATGAAGGTATTTATGCGTTAGAACAGGGGAAAACTTTCTACACTTCAAATGCCGGGTTAAAAGAGCTCAGAGAAGAAATACGTAATTATTTAAAAAGAACACAGGGGATTGAATATAATCCTATGACAGAGGTTCTTGTTACTGTTGGCGGTTCTGAGGCCATTGATATCGGATTACGTGCAATGATTAATCCGGGTGATGAAGTTATTATTCCTCAGCCTGCTTACGTTTCGTATTATCCTTGCGCACTTTTAACAGGTGCGAGACCTGTTATTATAGACTTAAAATCGGAAAATGAGTTTAGACTTACTGCAGAGGAATTGTTAAATGCAATTACACCAAAGACAAAAGTTTTGATTCTTCCGTTTCCAAATAATCCTACCGGCGCAATTATGGAAAGAGATGATTTGGAAAAAATTGCAAAAATATGTGTTGAAAAAGATATTTACGTAATGTCTGATGAGATATATTCGGCGCTTACATATAAGGGAAAACATGTTTCTATTGCTTCAATAGAGGGTATGAAAGAAAGAACAATACTTATAAATGGTTTTTCAAAAGCTTATGCTATGACAGGCTGGCGACTCGGGTATGCATGCGGTCCTGCTGAGATTGTTAAACAGATGACTAAAATACACCAGTTTGCAATTATGTGTGCTCCGACCACAAGCCAGTATGCTGCTGTTGAAGCGCTTAAAAATGGTGATGATGATGTAAGACTTATGCGAGGAGCGTATAATCAGCGCAGAAGATTTTTGATGAACGCTTTTAATGAAATGAATTTGGAGTGTTTTGAACCTTATGGTGCATTCTATGTATTCCCTTGTATAAAAGAGTTTGGAATGACATCAGAAGAGTTTGCGACGAAATTTTTAGAAGAAGAACGTGTTGCGGCGGTTCCGGGTAGTGCGTTTGGAGAAAGCGGGGAAGGATATTTAAGAATATCCTACGCTTATTCAATAGAAAACTTGAAAGAAGCAATGATAAGACTCTCAAGGTTTGTAAATAAATTGAGAAATAAATAAAAATGACGGATTTTATCCGTCATTTTTATAATGTTTTTATAATTACCTTTAGCCTCTGTTACAGATTGTTTGAGCAACATAAACGCCTGATGCTGAAGCCTGAATAAGTCCTCTTGTTACACCTGCTCCATCACCGATTGTAAACAGGTTTTTAACTCCTTCTGTTTCAAGCTCGTTAGTGAGTTTTACACGAGCAGAGTAGAACTTAACTTCGATACCATATAGAAGTGTGTATCTTGAAGCGGTGCCCGGAGCAATTTTATCAAGAGCAAACAACATTTCAATAATGCTTTTCATTTGGCGGTAAGGAATTACAAGGCTCAAATCCCCCGGAGTTGCACATGTAAGTGTCGGAGTGATTATGCTTGATTTTATTCTATCAGGAGTTGAACGACGTCCTTCAAGCAAATCGCCAAATCTCTGAACAAGAATACCCCCTGCTAACATATTTGCAAGGCTTGCTATATGCTGACCGTATGCGATAGGTTCTTTAAACGGTTCTGTGAACTTTTTACTTACAAGAAGTGCAAAGTTTGTGTTATTTGTTTTAATGTTAGCGTAACTGTGACCGTTAACCGTTGCAATTCCGTTATAATTTTCCTGAACAACTTCACCGTTCGGGTTCATACAGAATGTACGAACTTCGTCACCAAAAGTAGGTGAGTGATAAACGAGTTTTGATTCGTATAGTTTATCTGTTAATGGTGCAAAAACAGGAGCAGGAAGCTCAACACGGACACCTACGTCAACGGCATTATTTACCATACCGATTTTGTTTTTTGCAAACTCGTGCGTAAGCCAGTCAGCACCTTCTCTTCCCGGTGCAATAATTGTATATTCCGCTTTGATAGTATCACCGTTATCAAGTACAATACCTTTAACCTGTTCGCATTCAACAATAAGGCTTTCAGCACGTACGTTATTTAAAATTGTAATTCTTTCATCAAGATAATCCTGCATGTGTTTTAAAACATCAAGGCTTCTTTCCGTACCGAGGTGTCTGACAGGTGAATGAACGAGTTTTAGTTCTGCAAGAACCGCCTGACGTTCAATTTCTCTGAAAGTTTCCATATTTGTACCGAACACTTCATCTGTTGCTCCATGTTCAAGGTACATATCATCTGCGTATTTAATGAGTTCTTCAACTTTTTCTCTCGGCATATAATCGACTAGGTGACCACCTACATCCGGAGTTAGAGTGAGTTTACCATCTGAAAAAGCACCTGCACCACCCCAGCCGCAGAGTAAACCGCATCGTTTGCAATTAACACACTTTGGCGAACCTTCTCTAATCGGACATTTTCTTTTTTCGATTTTCTGTCCTTTTTCTATTAAAATTACTTTCCAGTCAGGTTTTAATTTTACAATTTCCAATGCGGAAAAAATTCCTGCCGGTCCTGCGCCAATAATTGCAACGTTATACATTCTTCATACTCCTTAAATACGCGTACACTTTTAGCTTACTTAAAAAACGGATGAATTACAACCTTGTATATTTATTGCAAAATAAAAAGTTGCAGTTATAAAAGCTGCAACATTAAATAAACACGAGGATATTAAGAGAGAGTATAAAAATCATGCTTACAAAGGATTTTAGCTTATCCGTAAATTCCTTTGGTTTTTATTTTTTGTTTTATTTATCCCGCTTACGCCTTACATATATATAAAGTTTTTGTCTAAGGAAAAATTGCCTTTTTGGGGTAAAATTTTTTATAATTTTTACAGTACTTAAAACTGTATATATAACAGTATTTAAGAGTATATAATTTATAAATTTTGATTAAATATTTAACCTGCAATCAGACTCGGAGCATCTGTGTCGTTAAAAGTCTGTAACGATGGTTTAATTTGAATAGCTGATGCATAATCTTTTTTGAAACCGTCGCTGTCACCAAGTTCTTTTTTTATTGCTGCACGATAGAAATATGCGTCAGCATATTTTGAGTTATTTGCAATGGCTTTATCCAAATCTGCTACCGCACCTTCCAGGTCGTGAAGAATACATTTTTGTAATCCTCTTATGTAGTAGCTTTCAGCAAGTTTAACGTTTGTTGTTGCTTCTTTTGTAACAGCTGTTGCTCTGATGTCAGGAGCTTCTGCAACAACAACTTTTCCGACACCGGCATTTAACGTATTTTGTTTTGATTTTAACGTTTGTTCACGATTTGAATCTTTTTCGATTTTCTGAGTTATCTTAATAGGTTCTGATATTTTTTTTGCAGGTATTTCTGCCGGTTTTTGTTTGATTTGATTATTCGTATTCGGACTGTACATTGCAATCTTTTCCTGATTGATACTATCAACTGTATTCAGCTTTTTTTTGTTTTGTGTATTTACTGCAGGTATTGCAGCAATGTAGTGCTGATTAGAAAGCAGCGGCTTAACATTTTTAATAAAAACCTGATTTTCAGCAAGTGCAACTGCCCTGTTTAAGTCAGTTGTAGCTCCTTCGTTATCAAAATATAATTTTTTTAGTCTTCCTCTGTTACCGTATGCAATACTGTCGTTTGGGTTAATAGCAATTGCCTGTGAATAGTCACTCAGTGCACCTACATTATAATTCATTCTCTTTTTTACAACGCCTCTGTTATTGTATGCATCAGAATCTTTCGGATTCAATGTGATAGCTTTGTCGTAATCCTGAAGAGCACCGTTATTATCATCAAGCATATATTTGAGGTTTGCTCTGTTATAGTATGCATCAGAGTATTTCGGATTTATGCTTAATGCCTTATCGTAGTCTTCAAAGGCACCGCTAATATCATTTATTGATACTCTTAACGCTCCTCTGTTATTATATGCAAATGCAAAATTTGGATTGATTTCTATAGCCTTGTTGTAATCAGCCATTGCACCTTCATAGTCGCGTAAAAAATGTTCTACAAAACCTCTGTTTAAGTATAGTAAAGCATTATTTGGAAATGCATCTATGCCTTCATTAAGAACTGATATAGCACCCAGAAAATTATTTTCACTAAATCTGTCGGACGCACGGTTAATATATTCGCCATATTCTGCAGCGCAAATGATGTTTGTCTGAAATACTGTAAGCACAACAAATATAGCCAGTGTTGTTAATAAACTATTTATTTTCACGATATGTACTCCTCACGTATAGCCGGATTTAGATAAATCGTAACATGCACTATTTTTAAAAACAAGTTGTTATAAATGTTAACTTTTGTTAAGTATTGTATTTATAACGTTTTATACTTGCCTAAAGTTTGAAACCATTTAATATATACACTTTCAAGCTTTGTTCAAAATTTATTGTAAATATTTGTAACAATTTTATCTTATTTCCTAAAGTTTTGCATTAAATATGCCGATATATATAGAAAAGATAAATAAAAGGAAAAAGGAGAACACATTATGGGAATGTCAGCATCACAAGCAAGATACACAATCTTGACAGCTCGAATGAGCGACACTGAATATGAATGTCAACAAATTAACCAGCAAAGGTTAACATTATCAAACCAAATGAACGCAGTGTATGAAGCACTCTGTGATATGGAAGTTCCTACACCGCCTTCCAAAAAAGATCCTGAGTTTAGTCAGATTATTTATAAAGGTTCTGGTGCTGATAAAAATATTACCGTACGTCCTGAAGCAAGCGGTATATATATTGCTACACGTGTAATATCTAACGGAGAAATTGTTGCTCCGACAGGTACTAAAGATGTCAGCGTTAAAGTTAACCCAAGTAATTTCCTTGGAACTGTTGTAAATCCTTCTGATGCAGTAACTCTTAATCCAAATGACTATGATGCATATAAAGATAATAAAAAAGTTTCTTCTGACGGTAGTTTTGCGCCGGGCTTAACATATGTTGCTAAAAATGTGAATGCTCATCCTGCTACTATATCAGGTAGTGACGCTATTGCTCATAACGAAAAAGCTGCTGCTATGCAAAACAAAACTTATGTTGTTGATAAAGGTGGTAATTCTTATGAAAAACTAAAAGGTTCACAACTTTCGTCAAAAATCACTAATCCTGTTTATGAACTTTCAGCTGAACAGGAAGCAAGTTTTGATAAAGCATTAGTTGATATAAAAGTTGGTGATTCCCAAATCACAGTTGGCGGTGATCCGACTATGAGTATGGAAGCTGCTGTCAGTTTGTACGGTGATCAGGGTAAAGAACGTAGCGACGCATTTATGAACTCTTATAATGCATTACAACATTCATTCCCTGATACTTATAATACTGATTTTACCGTAATTGTAACCACGGAAAAAACCGGCACAAAGACATTCAGTTTTTGTAAAACAGAAGATATGAAGAATGATGCCGAAGGTAAAGGTGACGGCAAAACTACTGTTTACGAATACACACACGGCGAATATGAAGAACCGATTGCAGAACTTTCAAATGATGATATTCATGTTGACCGGACTACCGGATATTTAGATTCAGCTAAAATTAATGGTAACGTAGTTAAGCTTACTGCAGAAAAAGAATTCGATGAAAATAAATATGATGATGCAGTCGCAAAATTCAGCAACGATAAAGCTCTTTACGACCAGGAACAAAACAGACTCAATCATCAGACTGAAATTTACGAAAGACAAGATAAAATGTTAGAGCTTAAACTTACACGTCTTGATAGTGAAAGAAATGCTCTCAATACAGAACTTGAAGCTGTTAAAAAAGTTATTCAGGATTCTATTGACAGAGGTTTCAAAACATTCTCAGGCTAATAAGTTTAACTCAAAGATTATAATTCCTCCTCCTTTTTTCAAAATCTGTACCTGTAAAGGTAATATTAGAGAACTCCGTATATGGAGTTCTCTCTTTATGTGTAATGATATAATATTGCGTTTATGAGATTACCTCTGATTTGCAAAAAGTTTGTATAATATTACACCGACTGAGATACTTAAATTAAGCGATTCAACCGATTCAGCCATCTCTATTGTTATTGCCCTTCCGTTTTTTTGTGCGAAATCTTTTAGTTCATCACTCAGTCCGCAGGATTCCGTACCGAACATTAAAAGCAGTTTTCCTTCTGATGAAAAATTGTTTAAATATGTTGTGTTATCACTTTTGGGAAGTGTTGATACCGGTATAAAATCTTTGGTGAGATTTTCCAGTTCGCTGAAATTCTTAATGCTAAAAACCGGGAGCTTCCACAAATTCCCTACTGATGCTCTGACACATTTGGGGTTGTATAAGTCAACCGTATCTCCGTATAGGATTATTCCGTCAACACTAAAAGCGCAGGAAGTTCTGATTATTGTGCCGAGATTGCCCGCATCTTTTATGTCTTCAAGTAATACTATCCGTTTAAATTTGTTGCTCCAATCTCTTTTTAACTGATGTCCGACAGCGACGCACTTTGGTGCAGAAGTTGTTGTTGATATCTTTGAAATAACGGCTTCTGTTACTTCTGTTGGGTTGTATGCGGAAAATTTGTCGTATCCTTCCGCTACAAATATATGCTCCAGCTTAATGCCGTATTCTATGGCTTCCTCAATACACTTTTCTCCCTCAAGCAGAAAAAGACCGCTTTCAGCCCTGTATTTTCTTTGCTGAAGTTTTACTGTTTCTTTGACTATATCGTTATTTACGCTTGTAATTTTTTGTGTCATAATCCGTTCTTTCCAAATCAATTTTAGCATACAAATTATATTAATTTATGTAACAATTTTACCGTAATTACTAAAGTTTTAAACATAAAATGCCGATATATATAATAAAAGCTACTAAAAACGGGATGGTAATCAATCTAACTGTATGATTTTAAATAGAGAAAAAGGAATTATGAGTATTTTATGTCAATCGAATCAGTAGACATGGACAGAGCATTAACCTCAGCATCTTATGCACAACAGGTACTCAGAAGCGGCAAAGTTTCAGCCGAACAAAAAGGACAGCTTGCTGCAAAATGGGGATCAGATAATGTAAATCAATGGTTATCTGTTGACAGTACGAAATATGAAATTGACGATGTAAGCTACGATGCAGCTAAAGACGCAGGGAAAAATGCTGCAAAAGATTCAACGGGATATGATGGTGGTAAAAATTATAGTTCTGTCGGTTCCGCAGGTATGGCTGTTGTTTCGACTGCTGCAGCAGGAGTAGAAATGGCTGCAACAGGTCTAACCGGAGCAGTATCAATGTCCGGTCAAGGTTCTTTGGGTTTTTCAGGAGTATGTATGTACACTGCGGCTGCTCTTTGTATAGCAAATGCAACAAAGTACTGGCTTGAAAATCCTAATAAAGAACAGGTTAATGCTGCAAATGATTTGAAAAATAATGATCTTCCTCAGGCAATGGCATCTTTGAATGAAGCACAGGGTATTATGGAAGAAGCCTCAGAAGAAGTTACAGAACTTACTGAAGAAGCCGAAGATATAAATGAAGATGCAAATAAAAAAATTGAAGAAGATAAAACAATGTTTGATTTTTATAAACAGCAGTATGATGCATTGAAAGCTAAAAAAGAGAGAGGTGAACAACTTACTCCTGACGAACAGGCATTAATGAAACAGCTCGCTCCGATGATGGAAGATTTAAATGAAGGTATAACAACATTGAGCGAAGACACTTCTGAACAGGTTAATGATTTGAATGATGATATAGGTGAATATCAGGAAGTGTTCGATGAATCAGCAGAAACAATTGCAGAAGTTGAAGGTGTTACTGAGTACGCAGAAAACTTTGATGAACACACAAGAACTATGTGTTATGTAGAAGGTACAGCTCAAACATTAAACGCCGTAACAGGTGGTTGGGCATCTGCAAAACTAATGGCAGGAGGTCCATGGCAATGGGCACTTGCGATTGCTACGGGCGTAGCAGCGGCTTCAAGTACTGTGGCAGCGGGTCAGCAGTTCTCAAGAGCAAAAGAAGTTAGTGAAGAGATTGATCTTCGTCAAGAGACACAGGACTTAAATTCTCTTACAACTGATATGTACGATGAAGAACTTGATAATTATGCCGGAAATGTTGAAACAGTTGAAGATTTAGAACTCGAAATTCCTGAGGATATGGAATTACCTGAAGAAAATGAGAATGCGTCTATAATTACTATTGCTTCAAAGTCAAAAGAAGAAGACAATCTGATGACAAATGACAAAGAAGAAGATGATGAAAAATTCAAACAAAATAAGGACGAAGACGAAAAGAAAAAGACAGTATAAAAATTTATTGTAAATTTTTGTAACAGTTTAAATATATTCCCTAAAGTTTTATATGAAAATGCCGATATATATAGTGAAAACTACTAAATAACAGGGATGATAATCCCCTTCCCTGGCTCTGATTTAAACAAATGGGATAAAAAGGAATAAGGAGTTCATTATGTCGATTGAATCAGTAGATATGGACAGAGCGTTAACATCACAAGCTTATGCGCAACAGGTTTTGAGAAGCGGCAATGTTTCAGCAGAACAAAAAGGACAGCTTGCTGCAAAATGGGGCGCAGATAATGTAAATAAATGGATATCTGTTGACAGTACAAAATATGAAATTGATGACGTAAGTTACGATGCTGCAAAAGATGCCGGAAAAGATGCCGCTAAAGATTCAACAGGATATGACGGGGGTAAAAGTTATGCTTCCGTTAAAGATGCAGTAGTAACAGTTGGTGCTCACGTTGCAGGACAAACAGTTTTGAAAAACGTCGCTGCTCCACTTGTCGATAAGCTTGCTACTGGGGCGATTGATAAAGCTCAACAAGCTGGAAAAAATGTAAAATGCGATCCAACAGGAGAAGCTTCTTTTATTGTAGGTTGTACTATGGGTTTAGCTGAAGGAATCAGATATATGGCAGAAAAACCAAATGAAGAGCAAGTTGATGCTGCAAACCATTTGCTGACAAATGAACTGCCGGAATCAATGGCATCGTTAAGTGAGGCTCAGGGTATGATGGCAGATGCATCAGAAGAAGTTACTGAACTCACAGAAGAAGCGGAAAGTATTAATGAAGATGCAAACCAAAAAATAGAAGAAGACAAAACTATATTTGATTTTTACAAAATGCAGTACGAAGCATTAAAAGCGAAAAAAGAACGCGGTGAACAGCTTACACCTGACGAACAGGCATTAATGAAACAGCTTGCTCCGATGATGGAAGATATGAATGAAGATATTACCTCAATAACTGAAAATACATCCGGACAGGTAAATGATTTGAATGATGAAATCGGTGAATATCAGGAAGTATTTGATGAGTCAGCTGAAACAATTGCTGAAGTTGAAGGTGTTACTGATTATGCTGAAAATTTTGATGAAAATACAAGAACAATGTGCTATGTAGAGGGTGTTGCACAAGGAATTAATGCCGGTATGTCAGGTTATTCAGCTTTTAAAGCTGGCCGATTTGCTGCCAGTGGAGGTTGGTTTACTGCTTGGGCTTGGGCATTTGCTGCTATGGGAACAGCTGGTGCTGCATTTAGCACCAAGGGAGCTAGTGAACAAATGAGATGGGCAAAAAATGTGGGCGATGAAATTGATGTCCGCCGTGAAGTGCAAGACATCGGAAGCCAAACTACTGATATGTATGATGAAGAGCTCGATAATTTTGCAGGGAATATAGAAACAGTAGAAGACCTTGAACTGGAAATTCCTGAGGATATGGAAACGCCTGCTGAACAGGGTGGTGCAGCCACTTCTATGATGTCTATGGCAGCACAGAATGGTAATGATGAAAAGGGTCAGACAACTCCGATGGGTACCCAAAAGCAAGACGAATCACCAAAAGTAAACAATGATAATAGTATAAACGGAACAAAAGAAAACGAAAAAGATGACAATAACAAGAAAAAACCAGAAGAATAAAGTTTGTGAAGTGAAATAATAAAACGTGGCGGTCAGAAAATCTGACCGCCACGTTTATAATATTATCCTTATACCTTGCGTTTGCGAGCTGCTTCAGATTTGCGTTTTCTCTTTACGCTTGGCTTTTCATATCTTTCGCGTTTTTTTACTTCTGATAAGATTCCTGCTTTTTGGATTTTCTTTTTGAATCTTCTTAAAGCGCTTTCGATACTTTCGTTTTCGCCTACTTTAACTTCTGCCATTTATATTTTCACCACCTTTATAGCAATTGTGTAACTAAAAGTATTGTAAAACAAGAGATTTTAAATTTCAAGGGGGGTAAATGTTATAAGTACAAATAATATGAGGGTATATATTGTGGCGGTATATATTGCTATTTAATTAATTTTAAGCATAAATCATCAAATATGTTTACGGCTCTCATGCCCAAATCAGCCTGTCGTCTTGCGTTTTCAAGTACTGATATGTCTTTTATTAACTCTGTTCTGTTTGGGTTAGTTTTTAAAACGGCAAGAATATAGTTCTGTATTCCGTTAATTATATTTGTTACTGATACAGTTTTTGATAAATCCTGCAATTGCTTTGATATATCAAAAACATCTTTTCTTTCAAAATTAAAATAGTCTGTAAAAATACCTTCTATGCAGGAATAATCATAATTTACTCCCCCTGTATTTACCCCCCCTGTATTTACCCCTTTTGACGGCACAAAAAAGCATTGTGAACGTGAAACAATTGTTGATAAAACATCATCAATGTATCGAGTGAGAAAAATAAATGTTACTCCGGGTTGGGGCTCTTCTATAATCTTAAGCAGAGAATTTGCCGTTACATCCTGAAAATTTAGCGGATTTAGCCCCGAAATATTTCCGTCACTATCTCTGTCGCAAAATATGAAAACTCTATGGAATTCTGAGGAGTTAACAAGCATTTCTTTAATCATTTGTGACTGTTTTGCTGAAATTACCGTCTTTGCTCCGTCATCTTCCGGTTTGTTATCAAGTCTTGAAATCGTTAATACTGCAGGATGACTTTCTTCCCTAATCCATTTGCAGTTCAGACAGTCACAGTCATCAGCTTTGTTTTTTTTGCAATTTAACAATCTTGCAATTTCTGTCGCAAGTGTGTATTGTGATGCCAGGTCATTTCCGTAAAAAAGAATACTCTGAGGCAGAGCTCTGTTTTTGTTTGACAGTGCTTCGGTAAAATAATTAGTTAAGAACGGATATTTATCTGATAAGAGCAATCTCTACCTCCGATTCCATATCTAAAACTTTGCCTGCCTTAATTCTGTATTCTACATCAAACAAGTTTTCTTTTAGTTTTACCAGCTCTTTCAAAGGAATTGATTTCAGGTCATTCTTCATTAATTTGATTTTATAATCACTGCGAATACCTGTTATGTCCATAATTTCCTGTATTGATGTTTTGGATTTGATGATTATCCATTGACGGAGCATTGTCTGAAGTGCCGATAATATTTCAAGCGGATGCTTTTTATCAAGCAGTTGCTTGAACTCTGATACAGCTTTACCTTTTTCGTTTCTCATTAAATAATCCGTTATATTGAATAAATCTTCGTTTGAGAAACAATTGTCCTCGGCAAGTTTTTTTGTAATTGTATTGTCCGGATAAGCTGCAAGTTTTAATTTGTCCAGCTCATTGTTTAGCTGAAGATAGTTTGTGCCTATTTGTTCTGTTAAAACCGTTATTGCATCATCGTTGATTTTAATTTTCTTCTCTTTTGCCCTGTCTTTAATCCAGGCTGAAATCTCTGCTGTTTTATAAGAGGGCAGATACTGGTATTCCAGTTTGTTGAATTTTGAAAGAACTTTATAAAGTTTGCGTCTTGAATCTATTTTTTTGCCGTCACCGTATGAGGTTCTGACTACAAAAGCTATGTCAACACCTTCCTGATTATCATTCAATGCACTTTCAATTTCAGCAATCTCTTTGTCTTCAAAGTTATAGTTGTTTTCAAAAAAGTAATCGGCAATATCAATTATGTATAATGATGAGCCAAACATCATTGGAGTAGAACGAAGAATATTTATTAATGTGTTAAAATCAGGTTTTTTAACTGATTTATAACTCATTGACAAAAAATCAGGGTTTAACTTTGAACGAAGTTCTCCCAGTTTTAAGTCAATATTATAATCGTCTTCCCCGTAAATAAAATATACTGCCATAAACTGATTATACACTAAATATAACAAAATGCCCAAAATAGTATTTGGGCATAATTTGTAATAATTTTTATGATGAAATTTTTACACTTGTGCAAAGCTTTCCGTTGTGACATATTTTGCAGATTTGGATACTACTCCATAGCATACACTTGTAAGTCGTTTATTTAATGCAAGCATAGTTTTAAAATTTGCCGCAGATGTGTTCATTGCATACATCATATCATCGGCATTAACTTTTGAAACTAATGCATCTTGATTGTGGTTTTCTACCTGTGTATTTGAATACTTTTCAACTAATAATTTGTCAATAAACTCTCTTGCGCCAATTGTCATAATAAATACTCCTTATAATAATCTTGTGTTCTGTTTTAAATAATGTGTTTATAACAATACGAAAAGCACTATTACGTTTTGTGATAAACTCTCTTATTTGTCTCTTGTATATATTAAGTATATAAATGTTAAAAAATTGCCTATTCAATATAATTAATTTTACAAAACTTTATAATTTGGCTTAATACTTGATAATAATGCGAAATATAAAAAAGGCTTTTTGCCATATACTGCAAAAAACCTTAATCTTTCTCTTCATAATGTGACTCACCTTATATACTTATTATATCATTTTTAAGAAAACTTGTCAACCTTTAGAACTAATCCTAAAGTATTAGTTTTGATTTTTTATTTACTTTATCAGCTTTTAACGATAAAATATTAGAGTATTTTATAAGGAGTGTTAATATGAAAATCAGAGCAAGCCATATTCTCGTTGAAACTAAAGAACAAGCTGAAAATTTATTAATTGATATTAATAATGGTGTAGCATTTGAAGATTTGGCAAAACAGTATTCTAAATGCCCATCCGGTCGTGACGGCGGTGATTTACGCTGGTTTGGAAAAGGTATGATGGTTAAGCCTTTTGAAGATGCTGCATTCTCTCTTAAAAAAGGAGAAGTATCTCAACCTGTTGAAACGCAGTTTGGCTGGCATTTGATAAAATTGACGGATGTTGATGAATAATCTTCTGGAACAACTTGGAATTGATTATTTACTTGTTAACTCTACAAACAAATATTTGTCAGAGTATTCTAATTTGTCTGAAAATGCTCGTTATTCTTTAACGGGTTTTTCTGGCTCAACCGGTGATGCTTTAATCACCCCTGATAATATATATCTTTTTGTTGACGGCAGATATCATATACAGGCTGATTTAGAAGCGTATGACAATGTCACCGTTATCAAACTTCAGGCAGGACAATACCAGGATGATGAGATAAAAAAGCTTGTTGATAAAAATAAGATACTAGGTATCGTGTCCCAAAAAGTATCTCAGATGAGGCTTGAAAAATTTGACGGATTTAAGATTAAACTTTTGGACAAGGACCCGATTAATAATTATTCATGTCCTCATAATACATTATATGAAAAAGCATTTGAATCCGTTTCATATATCTCGGAACCTCAGTTTGTTACTAATCTAGAAGAAGTATCTTATCTTACTGGTTTAAGAGATTTTTCGATTGATTACTCGTCTAAAATTTGGTCAAAATTATTTATTTCACCTGATAAACAAATATTGTTTAATAATGATGATGAATGTGACAAATTTCTGTCAGAGTATGAATCTGAGCTTGTAGTCGATAAATCTTCTATAAATGCTCATGATTACGCACTTATTAAGCATCCTATTCACAAACCTTCAAGAATCAAATTGATGAAATCAGTTAAAACTGATAGTGAATTAGAAGCATACAAATATGCTTTTGAGCGTACTGATAAAGCTCTTATGTCAATCAGAGAGTATATTGAACAAAATGATAATATATCTGAATATGATATATCTGAAAAATTAAAACAAGAATATATAAGATTCGGGGCAAAAAATCTCAGTTTTAAATCTATTGTAGCGATAAATCAAAACTCTGCCCAAGCTCATTATTCAAAGAGCTCTAAGGAAGTTTTTCTCAAAGAAGGTGATTTGGTATTAATAGACAGCGGAGCTTATTATGAGAGCGGTTTGGCAACTGATATTACAAGGGTGTTTGTTAAAGGAAAACCCTCTGAACTTCAGAAGAGAGTTTATACTCTTGTACTAAAAGCTTTTTTAAATTGTTTCGGCTCTTATAATAATGCCGATGTAACAGGATTTGAGATAGATTCTTACGCTCACAATATATTAGATAACAAAATTGAAGGTTTTAAATTTAATCACGGGCTTGGACACGGAATTGGCATTAATGTTCATGAAGCTCCGCCAAATCTTTCCCAGAATGAAATTGCAAAATCTGAAATTGTTGACGGAATGTGTTTCACAATTGAACCCGGACTTTATAATCCTGAATATTTCGGAGTAAGGTTAGAAAATTCCTGCTACAGAAAAGGCGGCAAAATTCATTCATTTGTAAATATGGGTTATGAAGGTAAATTAATTGATTTTTCTATACTTACGCCTCAGGAGTTAGTTTTTCTGAATTCATTTAATATTTTATATTAACATTTGTAACAAATATTTAATTAATTGAAATTGCTTGAATTTTTTATACTTTATATATATGTAAGATATAAAACGAGAGCATAAGATGGGTTTATTTATTAAGAATCATTCAAACTATAACGATTTGCCTGTTAAACAGTCTAATACTGCACAGTTTCAAACTGCACAGGTAAATAATATTGACTATGCTTCTTTTAGTATGTCTGCCGTTAATAGTGTATTTGGTCTATTGACGAACATGTGTGACGGCAAAGGAGGTATTGATAATCAGACTACAAAAGGTGGCAAAATTGATTCTGAAACCCAGAAAAAAATTGATGCAAAGGAATACGAGTTAAAAAATTTATATTCTACAATTGATGTAAAAAATGAAAAAGATTTGTATAAAAAGGTAAAAAAACAATCTGATATGGTTATAAATTTAAGTAACGAAGTGAATTCATTAAGCGCTTCGCTACAAATTATTAATCAAAATTTATCAAGTTTAAACACTCAATATAGTAATGTCACAACACAAATTAATGACCTGAAAAAATCCGAATCTGCAAATGCAAATGATACAAATTATATTAACCAATTGAATCTTTTAAATAATAAATTGCGTGAGCTTGAATCAAAAATTCAAGCCGCAAATAATGAACTCAGTACAAAAAGAGCTCAACTTGAAAAAAAACAAAATGAATTAAATATAAAACAAACAGAGTTTGCAAAATTAGCTGGTGTAGCAGCACAAGCAGAAAATTTAGAAAATGAAATTCTTCAATTAAAAGGTAAAAGCCTTACACATGATGTAAATTATAATGTTGAGCAGGAAACAAAAGATTTAAGCCGATTTAATACCGCATTAAAATCTTTTCCTAAAACCGGTGCAACACAAGATGATGCTGATAATTTAATAAATGCATTTAACAATAGTGGCTCTGAGAATAAGGAAACTGTAGTTACTCAAAAAAATGCAATCCTTGCGATGAAATTTATAAAACAAGCGAATCCAGAATTAGATTGGAGCAAACTCAACATTGCATAATTAATATTTAACTTATAATCTATGATTTCTTTAGTTTTTTGTATAAAGAAACGGCGTGTATTATATACGCGCCGTTAAAATTTTTTGTATAAATCAAAGCAATGAACTATTTTACAAGTTCTTTGAATGATTTACCAGCTGACCAAGCAGGAACTGTCTTAGCAGCAATTTTAAGTTCTTTACCAGTTTGTGGGTTTCTGCCGATTCTAGCAGCTCTCTTACGAGCTTCCCAAGTACCAAAGCCAACTAATGTAACTTTTTTGCCTTTAGCAACTGTTTTTTGAATGATGTCTAATGTAGCTGATAATACATCAGATGAAATTTTTTGAGAAAGTTTTGTTTTCTTTGAAATTTCTTTTACTAATTCTTCTTTGTTCATGATAAATCTCCTATACACTTTTCTACTACTTGGAGTAAAATACTTGATTTGTGGTAATCGGAATAGCTCAAAGCCCTTCTCTTTCCCCATATTTACAAGTTTTCATACCCTCTTGCTATACATTATACACATATTAATTATAATTGCAAGCATTTTTTGAAATGTTTACAATACTTAAGATTCTTAAATTTCAGGCATTTAACCAAGCTTAATGTTGCAATAATCGTTTTTTATTGTAATATAATTTATATAACAGTTAATAAGGGTGTTTGGCGCAGTTGACTCTGCCGACGAGAATGTGACTAAATGTCACGTTCGAGGAGAGGTAGCATCGTAGATGCGCTACAATGTTTGAAAATTAAATAAGGGCGTTTGGCGCAGTTGGTAGCGCATCTGAACGACATTCAGAGGGTCACAGGTTCAAGTCCTGTAACGCCCACCATTTTAAAGAGGTTTAGACCTCTTTTTTATTTTGTCAAATTATTTTTTTAGCTGTTTTAGTTTTGATATGATAACTTTTAACCCGGCGTATAACAATATTAACTTCAAGCACTTCAGACAAGAAATTCTTGATAAATCAGGGCGTGTTATAAATCGTGGTGATACATGTTTATTCAGAAATGATTTAGATTTTGATTATTTAGTTAATTTTTTAGAGTATAAATATCGTGATACTGATAATGTAAATATAATTGCTCACGCTTGTTCTGATGGTGAAGAGATATTTTCTTTCATTTCAAAGATGATTGACTCATTAGGATATAAAAACTCTAAAAAATACTTACCTGTTGATGCCAGAGATGTTAACAAATCATTTATTGAAATTGCTAAAAAAGGACAATATTATTTAAAATCTTATGAAACAGGTGCCATTGATTTTTATCTAGGTGAAAATTTTACTCAATATTTCAAATTATTAAATCCGAATTTAATTAATGTATCAAAAATATTAAAGGAGTGTGTTAATTTTTCTCAATCAGATATATTGGATGACGTAAAGAATATTGATTTTAATAATACTGTATTATTTGCAAGAAATTTCTGGCATTATCTTGATGATGAGGATATTGATAAACTATCAATGATTTTGTCGCACAGGATGAGTAATTCATCTACGCTTGTTATTGGTGATTTTGATAAACAATACAATATTGACAGAATATTGAGAAAATATGGATTTTATGAAACTAAGGTGTCTAATGTGTTTGAAATAAACAAATAAAAACTCTCTTTTATAAAAGAGAGTTTTTATTTTATATAGTATGCTGAAAATTTATTTTACAACTATATTAACTAACTTTTTCGGAACAACAATAGTCTTAATAATAGTCATTCCTGCCGTCAGTTCTTTTATTTTGTCCGTAGAAAGTGCGATTTGTTTAAGTTCATCGTCGCTTACGCCTTCATCGACTTCTACTTTATCTTTTACTTTACCGTTAATCTGGACAACGAGAGTGATTTTACTTGCTTTTGCCAGATTTTCATCCCACTCGCACCATTTTTCATCATGAATGGAGTTTGCGTGTCCGAGCTCTTTCCAGATTTCTTCCGACATGTGAACTGTAACCGGTGACATTAGTTTTACAAGTGACTCAACTGCAAAGCTGAATACATTTTTATCTTCTCCGTTCAGTTCACGTTTTTTGCCACGCCATTCATATATAGCATTTGTAAGTTCTCTGTATTTTGAGATAACGGTATTAAACTGAAAATCGTTTGATATATCGTTAGTAATACCTTTCATAGCTATATTAACAATTCTTACAAGGTCATCATTTTCTCTTGCAAGCGGGAAGTTCAGGCTGTAATCTTTTAGGATATCACTCCTGTTTACACCTTCCGAAACAAGTCTCCATACACGGTTGAGGAATTTGTAACAACCTTCAACACCTGCATCAGACCAGTCAAAGTCGCGTGCCGGTGGAGAGTCTGAAAGAATGAATAATCTTGCTGTATCAGCTCCGAAGTTTTCAAATATTTCATCAGGATCTACTGTATTACCCTTTGATTTTGACATTTTTGAGCCATCTTTCAGCACCATGCCTTGTGTTAACAGGTTTTTAAATGGTTCATCAAAATCAAGAAGTCCGCAGTCTCGGAGAGCCTTAGTAAAGAATCTTGAGTATAACAAGTGTAAAATTGCGTGTTCAATGCCGCCTACGTATTGGTCAACAGGAAGCCATTTATTAACAAGGTCTTTGTCAAAACATTTTTTACTGTTTCTTGCATCTGAGTATCTCAGGTAGTACCAGCTTGAACAAACGAAGGTGTCCATTGTGTCCATCTCTCTTGTTGCGTGACCGCCACAAATCGGACAAGTTGTATCTTTAAATGTTTTGGAGGTTGTAATAGGAGATTTCCCGACAACAGAAAAATCTACATCAGTCGGCAACATTACCGGAAGATTTTCTTCTTTTTCAGGAACGATACCGCATTTGTCACAATAAACAACAGGGATAGGTGCTCCCCAGTATCTTTGACGTGAGATTAACCAATCACGAAGTCTGTATTGTGTTTTAAACTCCCCAAATCCACCGTCAACAGCTTTTTGGGTAATAGCTTTTTTTGCTTCCGTATTTTTCATTCCGTTAAACTCATTCGAGTTAATCAAAATGCCTTCTTCTGTGTATGCTCCGTCTTTGCAGTCCGAAGGATTTTTCGGGTCTTGTATAACAACCTTCATCGGCAGATTATATTTTTTTGCGAAATCAAAGTCACGTGTGTCGTGAGTAGGAACTGCCATTACAGCTCCTGTTCCGTACTCTACTAGTGCGTAATCAGCTGTCCACAGTGGGAATTCTTCTCCGGTAAATGGATTTATACAATGAGTACCCAAAGGAACACCTGTTTTTACTCTTTCTGTGGACAGTCTTTCAATCTCTGTCATTTTACGGGCATTTGCTCTGTATTCTTCAACCGCCTGTTTGTTTTCAGGTGTAGTAAGCTTTTCAATATCTTTGTATTCGGGAGCCACTACAAGATACGTTATACCGTGAACTGTGTCTGGTCTTGTTGTATAAACAGGAACTTCCATTCCTTCAATCTCTTTAACTTTAAATCTGAAAATAGCACCGTGAGATTTTCCAATCCAGTTTGCCTGCATTGTTTTAACGTTATCTCCCCAGCCAGGAAGTTTATCTAAATCTTCAAGCAGCTGGTCCGCGTATTCAGTAATTTTAAAGAACCATTGTGATAGGAATTTTTTTCCGACAACTGAATCACATCTCCAGCACTTGCCGTCAATTACCTGTTCGTTTGCAAGAACTGTACCACACTTGTCACACCAATTAACCGCAGCTTCTTTCTTATAAGCAAGTCCTTTTTTGTAAAGTTGAAGGAATAACCACTGTGTCCATTTGTAATATTCCGGTTTGCATGTAGTTACTTCTCTCTGCCAGTCATAAGAAAGTCCAAGCATTTTAAGCTGCTTTGTCATATATGCAATATTTTCATCTGTCCACTTCGCAGGGTCTGCACCGTGCTGCATTGCGGCATTTTCTGCAGGTAATCCAAAGCTGTCCCAGCCAATTGGATGAAGAACATTAAATCCCTGCATTTTTTTGAATCTTGCTATTACGTCTGTAATAGTGTAGTTTCTAACATGTCCCATATGCAGCTTCCCTGACGGATATGGGAACATTGATAATGCATAGTATTTCGGTTTATCACTTTCGTCAGGCGTATGGAAAGTGTTATTATCTTCCCAGACTTTTTGCCATCTTTTTTCTATTTCTTGCGGATAGTATGCTTCTTTCATTTATTCTCCTCTCGGGGTATATCCCTTATTGTTAAGATTAATCATAACATAAAGACAATCAGCTATTCATCAACATCATCTTTTTTGTCCGGAATGTCCGGTTCTTCTGCCTGTCTTGATAATTTCTCATTAAGTTCTTCCAGTGTAATAGATTTATCCATTTTCTTTAATGCATTCAAAACTGCAATTTTGTAATCCGCATCAGCTTTGTTTTTGGGATGATCAACAATATCGCCGATACGTTGCCCTATGTAACCCATTATTATAACAGCCGGCACTAAAATGCTTGCTGTTGCCCATATCATGTGCATATCAACAGTCCCGATTCTGACCATACAAAATGTACCAAGCACTATGATTGTTATTGATATATACATTTTTTTTATGATATCTGAATAAATCATATTTGTATTTTCCTTTATTTTTTATTTACGGATTCCATATCTTTTTTCATACAGAACTGAACAAGAGTCATTTTATCTATATTGTTAAGGTGAGTGAATCTTCCTGATATGATGTACTTCCCGTTGTCATTTTTCTCTACTCTTATTAACTGATACCTGCAGGAAATTTCCTGCTCATTGCTCAGGTTTATTTTAACCTTATACTCTTTTTCAATATCAATATTGTCTGTTGTCGTAACTTTCATGCCACCTGCTGATATGTCCATTGTTCTGACATTATGAGATATATTATCACAGGTTAGAACCAAATCTTCCATGAATTTAATACGTGTAAATTTTCTTCTTTGTAAAAATCTGTGTTTAACCGGGTTTGCGATTGTTATTACATTATTTTCCAAGCCTTGTATATAAGATTCAAAATATAAATAGCCGTTATCTGTAAGTGAATAAAAATCACATATATGATTAACGATTAAACCTTCAGGTTTGTATTGGAGTGCCATTTTGAATCCGTCCATTGAAACATCTATAACAGTTCCTCTGTTTGTCATTTTGAAATCCTGAGGAACTATTGTTACTTTTTGCTCGTTCTTTAATAACTCTCTCATGTTTTTTCCTTCCTGTATTAGTTAATAAAATATTCTTTTATAATTTTACCATACCCAAAGGTCTTACTTTTACGCTTGGGTTAAGTTCCGCATATGACATTACTGCAATTTGCGGATATGCACGTTCTATCAGTCTCCTGAACAAGTATCTTATAGGAGCCTGGCAAAGAATAACCGGCTGATTGCCAGTTGATGATATAGCTTTTTCAAGTTCAACATTCATCTGGTCAAGCAGCTTCTTTGTAAATGTCGGGTCAATAGAAACGCTTTGACCGTCAGGACTTGCTCCTCTTGCTATAGTTTGTTCTATATCAGGAGAAAGTGTAATTGCAAACAACTCTCCTGTATCAGCAAGGTTCTGCTGACAGATATTTCTTGATAATGCAACACGTACGTGTTCTGTCAGAAAATTAGGCTGTTTGCTGACTTTTGCGTGCAGACTTATTGTTTCCAATATTGTCTTTAAGTCTCTAACAGCAACACCTTCTTTCAATAGTCCCTGCATAACAACCTGAACATCACCTACCGTAATATCTTTCATTATGTCATCAACGTAATCTTCAGAAACTTCTTTTTTAAGATTATCAATAAGTTGTTGTACATCAAATCTTGAAAGAATCTCAGAAGCGCATTTTTTAATTACTTCAGTGATGTGTGTAGAAATTACTGCTGAAGCTGAAACTACAGTATAACCTGACATTTCAGCCAAATCTTTATCTTTAGCTTCTATCCATATGGCAGGTAAGCCGAATGCAGGTTCAATAGCATGGATTCCGTTAATAGACAAGTTCCCAACAGGGTCGCCCGCTGTCATTGCTAAATATCGTTCAGGATATACTTCACCGCTTTCCATTGCAACGCCTTTTAGCTTAATTTGGTAAGAATTTGGCGAAAGCTGTAAATTATCACGTACCCTTATAGATGGCAAAATGATACCCAAATCAAGCGCAGTTTGTCTTCTGATTTGCGCTATACGTTCAAGCAAATCGCCGCCCATCTCGACGTTAAGCAGCTGAACAAGTCGGTAACCTACTTCAATTTCTATTGTGTCAATGTTAAGAAGCTCCATAACACTTTCTCTGGTAGCTTTTGCCCGCTTTTCTTTTTTGCCGACTTTTTCCTGAATAGCCTGTTCTTGTGCTTCAGCTTCCTGAGTTTGAACTTCCTCTACTTTTTCTTTACTTTTTCTGAGTGCTAACATTCCGGCAATAAATGCTATTGTTAAAAATGGTATTGTCGGCATCCCCGGGACTATACCCATTACACCCAGTAAGCCTGATACAACTCCTAAAACTCTCGGGTCGCTGAACATTTCATTTTTAATATCGACAGACAAAGAATCTTCTTTGCCTGATGCACGTGAAACGATTAAACCTGTTGCAGTTGATATTAAAAGTGCCGGAATCTGTGATACCAGACCGTCTCCGACAGTAAGGATTGTGTACGTTCCTAATGCCTGTGTGATATCCATATGAAGCTGAATTACACCGATAATCAAACCGCCGACTATGTTGATTACAGTAATAACAATACCTGCTGTCGCATCACCCTTAACAAACTTGGAGGCACCATCCATGGTACCGTAGAAGTCCGTTTCTCTCTCAAGCTTTTTACGTCTTTCTTTAGCCTGGTCTTCGTTTATCAGACCTGAGTTTAAATCTGCGTCAATACTTAATTGTTTACCTGGCATTTTGTCTAATGTAAAACGTGCTGATACTTCAGCAACACGGGTTGCACCGCCTGTGATAACCATAAAGTTAATTAAAACAAGGATACAGAATATTACCGCACCGACAACGTAGTTACCTCCGACTACAAATTGCCCGAACGAACTAATTACGTTTCCCGCCTGTCCGTTTAGCAGAATTAGTCTGGTGGAGCTGACGTTTAAGCCAAGACGGAACAGTGTTGCAATAAGTAAAACTGTAGGAAAAGATGAATAATCCAGTGGCTCTTGTGTATATAAGCAGACAAGTAAAATTACTACTGCAAGTGATATATTAACTGTTAATAGTAAATCCAATAGTGGGGCAGGAATTGGAATAACCATCATTACGACAATAATGACCAAGCCTATGGCAAGGACAATATCGTTATTTTTCAATATTTTAGATAACTTACCTAATTCCATCTCTCCACCTATTACATAATATCATTATTTTAGACAAAATTACAAGTTGTAACGATATTTTCATATAAGTAGCAGAGTTTTAATTATTACCATTTTTAAGTCTGTAAACATAAGCAAGAATTTCTGATACTGCAACGTATAAATCGCTTGGAATCATTGCATCAAGCGGGACATTGTTATACAAAGCTCTTGCGACGGGTCTGTTTTCAACAATTGGCACTTTATTTTCTTTTGCAATTTCTCTGATTTGAAATGCTAAATAATCAACACCTTTTGCTGTAACAATCGGTGCCGGAGCTTTTGTTTTGTCGTATTTGATAGCAACTGCATAGTGCGTCGGGTTTGTAACAACAACATCTGATTGCGGTACTGATGACATCATTCTCTGACGAGCCATTTGCATCTGTATTGATTTTATTTTAGCTTTGATTTTTGGATCCCCTTCAATGTCTTTCTGCTCATCTTTAACTTCCTGTTTTGTCATCTTAATTGATTTCTCAAATTCGTAAGTTTGATATTTTTTATCAATAAAACCCAAAATTAGCATTGCAAGACACATGTTAATAATCATGTTAATCATAATTGAAACGATTATATGTATAGCCGTAAACGGTTCAAGACCGATTAGCCCCATCAAATCAGCTTTTCTGGCATTAATTGCCGAATAACCGCAGGCTGTGACCACAACAATTTTTAATATTGATTTTGCAAGTTCTACCAGTGTTCTTGGAGCAAACGGATTAAGTAATCTTTTTGCATTCTGAATCATTCTTCTTGGAGAAATATTAGTGGGGTCGATTTTTATTTTTTGAAGAGAAAAAACGGGGCCTACATCCATTCTGATAATGATTACAGTAAAAATTACAAGGAGCACAAAAAATGGTAACAATATCATTCCCAGCTGTTGAAAATATGGAAATAATATTCCTATCGCATTTGTCGGGTCCGCATCTCTGTAATTATTTAGATGTGAAAATGTTTCACGCATCAGGTTTAGGATGGATTCTCCCATATATTTTGCAAAAATTGCCATGAGTCCAATCCCTGTAACCATAACAAGAGCGGCATCCATATCTCTGCTTTTTGATACGTTACCTTTTTCCCGTTCTTTTTGCCTTCTTCGCGGGGTGGCTTCTTCCGTTCTTTCTGCGGCTTCATTCCCCATTTATATTTGTTCCTTTATGATTTGTGACTAATATTATTATATATCAAAATATCTGAGCTATATGTGTCAGGAAGTTTTCTGTTAATACTGCTATATATTCTGCCATCGGACGCATAAATATAAGTGATAATAATAATCCAAGGTATATTTTAAGCGGCATGGATACCATAAATATATTCATTTGCGGCATCATTTTTGATGTAAAACCCAGCAATACATCAGTAATAAATAGTACGCCGAATATAGGCAGTGCTATGCTTAAACTTATGCTGAATAAATTGCTTGTTATGTGTATTATCTGTTCCGCAAGTTCTGGTGAAAAAGCAAAAGTGTATCCGATAGGCATTGATTTAAAACTGTTGTAAAGTGCGGCAAATAACCACTGATGTGCACCTAATATCAAAAATATCATGCTTGCCAGATATGTGTATGCTCTTGTTATAACAGGAGAGGTACTTCCTGATACAGGGTTTAAGGCCTGTGAAATCGATAACCCCATTTGTATTGCAAACATATTTACACCGAATTCAATTCCTATAAAAATTATGTTTGCGCAAAAGCCTATAGTATATCCAATTAGGAACTCTTTAAATAAAATTATCGTTAGTGCAGGTACATTTGTTGGTGTAACAAAATTTGTATGGTACTGGACTATCGGAAATAATATAAAAGCAATTAAAGCAGCCAGCCAAACTTTACCTTGCATCGGAATAGGATATGTTGAAAATAACGGTGCCGATGATAACAAACCGCTGAGTCTTGTTAATATTGCCATAAACAGTATTATATTGTTTACGGAAAATAATATATCAAGATTTAACATTATGCACCGCCGATTAATTGCGGAATCATATCAAAAAATTCGTTTGTAGTTGTTGTTACAATCCCGAAAATCCATGGTAATAGAAATATCAGAAGAATAACACAACCAACAATTTTAGGTACAAATGTTAATGTTGATTCCTGTATTTGTGTAACTGTTTGAAATATACTGACCATGAGACCGAGTATTACACCGATCAACAGTATAGGTACAGATATTTCCAGTGTTAATATAAACATTTTTTGTAAAAGAGTAATTACTACATCCTGATTCATTAAATTATTTTCTCCAAAATTTTATCTATAACTGTGTTGCATTGAATCATGTCACAAAACTTTCCACCAGTGATTTAACAACCAGATACCAGCCGTCAACCATTACAAACATAATCAGTTTAAACGGCAGCGCAATCATTGTTGGAGGCAGGAACATCATACCCATTGATACCAATACCGATGAAACAACTATGTCAATAACCAAAAACGGTAAATATACTACAAAACCTATTGTAAATGCTGTCTTTAGTTCACTAAGTATAAACGAAGGAAGCAGTATATACATTGGTACATCGTCTTTTGTTTTAGGCTTTTCAATTTTTGCCATTCTTACGAACAGTGCAAGCTCTTTTTCGTGAGTCTGCTTAAACATAAATTTTCTTATAGGTATAATGCCCCTGTCGAGTGCGGCTTGTTGCGTAATTTGATTCTTCATGTATGGCTGCAGTGCTGTATCATTAATTTCATTAAATACAGGTGCCATTATAAAGAAGGTTAAAATTAGTGCCAAACCAGTAATAACCTGGTTAGGCGGCAGGTTGCCGGCACCTATTGCCTGTCTTGTTAATGACAATACGACAACAAGTCGTATAAAGCTGGTTGCCATTATAAATATACTTGGTGCCAATGTTAAGATTGTCAGCCAAATTAATATTTGCAGACCGTTTGAAAAGTCCTGCGGAGTGTTCAGTGTCTGCATTTCTATATTTATGTTAGGAAATGTCATTGCAGCCTGTACAGGTGTGAATAATCCAAGAAATGATATGAACAAACCGGTTATTCCGTATTTTTTTATATTCATGAAAAGTTCCTTATTTGAAAATTTTACTCTCTCCCACGTATATACTAACAAATTTACTTTCATCATGGCAAATTTGTTGTTATTGTAAAGTTTTTATAAGGAACAAAGGCGTTGTTCGATGTTATGAGTTAAGTTTTTTTTTCGCCTGTTTTACACGCTCTTTTGATTTTTTTCGCTTTATTTTATTGTTTGCTTTAATTTCTTTTTTCGTTCTTGGATTTGCAATTAAATCAGAATTATTGTTTGAAACCGTATATGGCTTTTTCGCTGTTTTTTCTGCTTTTTTTGCTTCTTTTTTATTGATTTTATCTTGTTTTTTCTGCTGTTTTAAATTGCTTTTTGCGATATTTTTTTCAATTTTTTCCTGCTTTTTGTTATTGATTGCTTCAATTTTTGCAGCTTTTTTGCTTGCTTTTGCCTGAATTTTGGCTTGTTTTGCATTATCCTTTTGTTTTTGCCTTTTAGCTTTAATTTCTTCTTTTAGTTCTTTTTTTGTTCTAGGTACTGCTATATATTCATTTTTATTATTTGATACTTCATAAATATCATTTTTATTCTTCTTGATTGTTTTGTTTTTATTAGTGTAATCTGTTGCAGGTACAGGTGCTGCTAATACATCTTGTTTTTCTTCCGCTTTTTGTGGAGTTTCATCTGATTTTATTTTTTCGCTTATTGTATTTTCCAGTTCAGGAGACTTTGAAGGCTCTTCTTTTGAATTTTCATCTGTTATACTATTATTATCTTCTGATGACTTGGTTAATATTCTTTCTTCTTGTACAGTCTGAGTTTCTTCAGTAGGTTTATTCTCTTCTGCTGTATTATTTTTAGCTTCTTCGCCTGAAGCACTTTCTGTGTTTTGTTCAGATACGACTTCTTCCTTTGTCGTTATTCCTGTATTTTGTGTAGAGGCTGTAATATCTTCTGTTGCTTTTGGCTTGTCATCATTAATAATATCTGCTGCACTTATGCATTTATCAATGTCTTTTGTAACAATTTCCGGAATTCCAAAGTTTTTAACTTTTGTAATAAGATTTTTTCTGTTCTTTTCAATATCTTTTTTAATATATTCAATTTGCATTGTTGTAGTTGCCGTATATCTTCTTGCATATTGTATTGCAATTGAACCGCATTTTTTCGACTTTTCATATTTAAAAATGTTAAATTCTATAACTACAGGTACACTGTGGTCGTTAATCATTACAAAATCAATCATTGCTGTATTTTTTTTGTCATCAAAAGTCAGTGAACTGGGTACGTGCATACTGCCAAGATAGTCTTTGAAATCTTTAATTCTGTCAATTGGAGAATAAGCATTTGGAAAATGGTGTACTGCAACCATTTCTGACCAAATGTTGTATGTCTCTCCTTTTTTATAATATTCGTTTAAATATCCGCCAAAGTCTTTATTTTTTATGCTGTACAATAAATTAAATTTTTTACCGTTAAAGTGAACGCTGTAATCTTTTTCGGCATATACCATACTAACATTAAGTATTAATAACAAAAGAAGTACAAATATCTTTTTCATAGCTATTCTCCCTAATATGAGAATATCATATACAAAATTATTTGTACAACTTTTGAAATAAGTTATGCGTATGCTCTTGCGAGCAATTCTGCAGGTTCTCCTATTGCTGTGCTGTATTCTATATATGTTATATTAGGGGCAAAATATTGGCGCAGCGCAGCACGGTTTGTTATTTTTTCATAACAAACAAACGAATCCACATTATCCTTCAAGTATCCCGCGAATATCCTTTGTTTTGGGGATAATTGATAATCCTTTAAATTTTTGACGATATCCATATATTAATATTATATATCATTTAGATATCAATTTCAGCATTAAGTAATAAAAATTTACAAATTTATTTGATTTTTAACTGGATAATTTCTTTGTATTGTTTGCTTAAATCTTCAATTTTCTGGTTATATTCATTTTTATATTCTTGTTGTGCAGATTTTATTTGGTTGATTCTGCCTTTGTTATTTTGTGCCAATACATTATATCTGTTAGCTATACTGTCTTTGCCTTCTAATTTCCAGTTATGTGCGGCATTTTTGTTAATTTCCATTACTTTTGTCAGTCTTATAAGCTCTGAGTTCATAGATGCTATTTTAGCAGATGCTTTTTCTTGTAATTTGAGTGCTTTAAACATGTTTATGAGCTTTTCTGCGAATTTATCTGCACCCATTTCTTCAATTTGTTTATCAATATTTTTTGTGCCTATTTCTTTCCAAGAATACAAACTGTTGGTTCTATCATTGCTCAAATTAATTATTGTTTCACCCAGTGTATTTCTGTTTATATATACGCTGTCGTTAGGGTAATTTTTTGTTGCATTTGTAAATAATTCCTTTGCTTTCGTAAAAGCAATTTTGTTTTGAATTTTCGTTAATGGTTTAAGATTTGCTTGAAATGATACGTTGTTTATGTTGTTTTGCATAATATTCCTTTCTTACTCCTAGTATTACATTATAATATTAAACGTGTAAAAATAAAATTTGCTATTAAAAAAATACGCTATTAAAATAGCGTATTTTTTATAAAAAAAAGGCCGGTCGTAAGACCAGCCGTAAATATCAACCAACAATTTCTTTAACTTCTGCCTGAAGGTTTTTAGAGTCAATCTTGATGCTCGGTCCCATTGTTGTTGTCAAATAAATTGATTTAACATATGTTCCCTTTGCAGCAGATGGTTTTGCCTTCAAGACTGCGTCAACTAATGTTCCGTAGTTTTTAACCAAATCGTCATTAGCAAACTGAACTTTTCCTATCGGGCAGTGAATCATACCTTGCTTATCAGCACGGAATTCAACTTTACCTGCTTTAGCATCTTTAACTGCTTTTGCGATATCGAGAGTAACTGTACCTGTTTTAGGGTTCGGCATCAAACCTTTAGGACCTAAAACTCTACCTAATTTACCAAGCATACCCATACAGTCAGGAGTTGCAATTAATGTATCAAATTCAAACCAGCCGCCTGAAATTTTATCGATGATATCTTCAGTTCCGTAGAAGTCAGCACCTGCGTCTTTTGCTTCGTTAACCTTAGGGCCTTTTGCAATAACACAAACTCTTACTTCCTTACCTAAACCGGCAGGAAGAACTACGGTTGATCTGATTTGTTGTTCTGCGTGTTTTACATCAATACCTAATCTCATGTGACATTCAACTGTTTCATTAAATTTAGATACTTCTTTAGAAATTTCTTGTAATTTTGTTAATGCTTCTTTGCCGTTTGTAGGTTGTTCAAAACCTTCGAGCATTTCCTGAAGCTTCTTTTGTTTTTTAGTTATTTTAGACATTTTATTTTCCTTTCATGGTGTTAGCGGATTAGAGTAAATGATTACCCATATCCTTCCATCGTTCTACTTCTATCATGGAGTAAAGTCGTTTTGACTAACTATATATATTTACCCCTCTTTTACTGTTACACCCATAGCTCTGCAAGAACCTGCAATCATTTTTACTGCAGCATCCATTGTAGTTGCATTCAAATCGTTCATTTTAATTTTAGCGATTTCTTCTAACTGAGCTCTGGTAATTTCAGCAACTTTAGTCTTGTTAGGAACAGCTGAACCTTTAGGTATGTTCAAAGCTTTCTTAATAAGAACAGGTGCCGGAGGTGATTTGATAACAAAAGTAAAACTTCTGTCTTCATAAACATCAATAATAACAGGGATAATGTAACCTGCTTGTGATTCTGTTTTAGCGTTGAATTGTTTACAAAAATCCATGATGTTAACACCGTGCTGACCTAATGCAGGACCAACCGGCGGTGACGGATTTGCTTTTCCTGCTTCAATCTGAAGCTTAATTTTTCCTACTACTTTTTTTGCCATTTTTTTCTCCTTTCGTGGTGCTGACGGGGGGCATCCCCTTCCACGTTATTGCTAGTTATTACTAAGGGTTTTAATTAGCTGTGAACCAACTATATTTACCCCTATAATTTTTGTATTTGTTTGTATTCAAGTTCAACCGGAGTTTCACGACCGAAAATTGAAACCATTGCTCTTAGTTTTGCCTTATCAGGATAAACTTCCATAATATCTCCGACAAATTCAGCAAACGGTCCGGAAACGATTCTGACTTTTTCGCCGACTTTAATATCCATTTCAATCTTCTGGGTTGTAGCTGTTGAACGGTGAATGATTTTTTTGATTTCAGATTCTTTTGCCGGAATAGGCTTTTTAGCTGAGCCTACAAATTTTGTAACACCTGCTGTATGGCGTACTACGTACCAGCTGTCTTCATCCATAATCATTTCAACAAGCACGTATCCGGGGAAGATTTTTTCTTCTTTTTCTAATTTTCTTCCGCCTTTAATCTGGGTAACAGTTTTTTGAGGAACTTCTACTCTGAAAATTTTATCAGCCATGTTCATATATTCAATACGTTTTTCGAGGTTGCTTTTTACCTTGTTTTCATATCCTGAGTATGTATGAACTATGTACCAGCGTTTTTGGTTCTTTTCAGAAGATTTATTTGACACTGCTTCAGATGTTTCTGATTCAGGAGCTTCATTAAAATCTTCATTTACTATGTTTTCGTCTTTTTCACTCATTATTCTTACCCTTTATAAAGTTATTTTGTTATACATTAGCAAGTAATGCATTAAAAATTATATCAACAACATAAATAAATACAGTAAATACGAATACAATTGCAACGACAAAACAAGTTTCTACAACAACCTGATTTTTTTCAGGCCAAGTAATTTTACCCCACTCTGTTCTTACGCCTCTGAAGTAATTTACTATATCTTGTTTAAATTTGTCTGAAGAACTGTTCATCATAATTATATTACCTATTGATTTATATAATTCGCGCCCTGAAGGACTCGAACCCTCGACATCCGGTTTTGGAGACCGACGTTCTACCAACTGAACTAAGGACGCAAAATCGAGGTTTTACCTCGGTTATGTTTTGCTCGTTCGCATTAAACGGGTCTGCGCCCTGCTCGTCTTGTTCTTTAACAAGCCATCACCGGAGCCGCCCCCTGCTCACTCGCGCTATTTTGTTTCCTTGTGAGTTGTATGTTTTTTGCAAGTTGGACAGTATTTAGAAAGCTCCATTCTGTCTTTTGAATTTTTTTTATTTTTTACTGTTGTATAGTTTCTTTCTTTGCAATCTTCACATGCAAGAACTACCATTCTGTCGTTTTTACCTTTGATACCCATTGTTCTATCCTTTATTTTCTTAATTTTTAACCTATTTAAAATAGAATGTGAACTTAACACATTCTATTAATTCGGCGTATGGTCTAATACTAAAATAAACATAATTAAATTGCAAGGGGTAAATATTGCAAGGGGTAAATATATTTATACACACTTAAAATTTAACAAGTTTAAATATTGATAATACCACTTGGAAAATTCCTGCTTATATAATATGCTGAGGCATAGCTGTTGTACCTTTATCCAGACGTTTTTGCAACTCGCCTGACGGTTCATAGTATGGTGTTACTGTCATTAGTCTTGCCGCAATATCAGGATAGTGATAAATAAACTTCAGTTCACTTTCTGTTAACGGTTTTTGTGTATGTACGTTTGCGTAACGGGCAAGTTCAAGGATGTTTCTTGCTTCGTTTTCGTCTTTAAATTCAATCTCTAATTTGTTATATACGTTTCTGAACCCTTTAATTCCGCCGTATTCACCTGTTGTAATCATTCTTCCGGTTTCGATAATTTCAGGTTCGCCCCTTCCGAGTTCTTCAAAATCATACAACTCATAGTTTCTTCTGTCTTTTAATGCTCCGTCTGCGTGAATACCGGATTCATGAGCGAACGCATTGTCTCCAACTGCCGGCTGGTTAATAGGAATTGGCAAACCGAATGCGTATGCTGTGTATTTAGCTAACTTCCACGATTTTGACAAATCGATGTTTTCATCTACAAGATTTTTACCTTTAAATCCTGCTGATTTTGTGCAAGCAAGCAGACAAGATACTAAATCTGCGTTACCTGCTCTTTCGCCCATACCGTTAATGGCGGTATTAATATACGCATCCTGACCTGCTTCTACCGCTGCTAAGGCACCCTGAACAGAACACGCAACAGCCATTCCTAAATCGTTATGGAAGTGCATTTCTATAGGCATTTGAGTTTCTTTTGCGATTGTATAAATCCTGTGGTAAGTTGTATGCGGGTCTTCGTATCCTAATGTATCACAGTAACGGAAACGATAAGCACCACATTTTTTTGCTTCTTTTGCAAGTTTTATCAGGAACTCCAAATCACTTCTTGAAGCATCTTCTGCGTTTACGCCTATTATTTTTGCACCTTTATCTTTTGCACATTCAACAGCTTCACAAGTCATTCTTAATATATCATCTTTTGTTTTTTTGCCAAGATATTTGCCCTGAATCATCTGATCAGAGGTAGATTGTGACAGGTTGCAATTTTCAAGCAAAGGACAATTCGCAAATGAAAGTTCAACATCGCTAGATATTGCTCTCATCCAGCCCGATAATTTTGTTTTTGATATAACACCTCTTTTTACAAGCTCTAAGTTCGCATTAAGGTAATTGAGTTCGTGCATTGTTGTAGGGAACCCGAATTCTGACTGAGTAATTCCCATATCATCAAGCATTAGATTAATTATTGTTTTTTGGAGTTTTGCAAGTCCTAAACGTGAAGTTTGTACTCCGTCTCTGTTTGTTACATCTACAAAATATATCTTTGACATTATTTTCCCCTCATATAGATAATTAATATACTATTATCTTAAATATTTTACAAGATTAATTCTGACCTCATATCTTTCGCAATATCGTTTTAACTCCTTAATTACAACACCGGATAACATAAATACCGCTATTAAATTCGGAACGGCAAGGAATAATGTTACCGCATCTGATAAGTTGATAATGCTCTGAAAATTCATTGCTGATCCTGCGATGATACAAATACAATATATAATCTGAAACGTTCTTGTTTTATTTTTCCCTTCCCCGAACAGGAAGTTCCACGCTTTAACTCCGTAATATGAACCGCATAACATAGTTGATAATACAAAACAGCTTGCCATAATTGTAAGTAATATCGGGAAGAATGGGCAAATAGTTCCGAATGCTTTTGACGTCAGTTCAATTCCTGCTATACCGTCAACAGTCAAATATGCTTTTGAAACTACAATTACAAAAGCAGTTGAAACACCTACTATGACGGTGTCAACAAACGGCTGAAGCATTGATATAAACGCTTGTACAACTGGCTTGTTTGTGTTTACTGCTGAAAATGCAATTGGTGCAGTGCCTAAGCCTGATTCATTTGCAAACATGGCTCTGCGGAAACCCCATAACATGCAAGCGAATGCTCCGCCTGCCATAGCTTTAGGAGAAAAAGCTTCTTTAATTATTAAAACTATTGTTTCGGGTAAGTGATGAATATTTAATAAACATACAATAAATGCACTTGCAACATATAAAGAACACATAACCGGTGTAACTTTTGAAGTAAATTTTCCGATAGCTTTTATGCCGCCTATTACTGTAAACCATGTTATTACGGCAACTATTGTTCCGAGTATCCAGCCGTTATCTGCAAAAATACTGTTGTTGCCGCCCGTTACTTCTGTTATTTGGGCTGTCATAGCGTTAATCTGGAACAAATTCCAACCACCTATCATTGCAAATACCGCACAAATTGCATAAGTTTTAGCAAGCCCATTGCCGAATTTTTCAGCAATTTTACCTTTGTTTTTGAATGCAACCGGAATATAATACATCGGTCCGCCTGACACCGTTCCGTCAGGGTTTGTTTGTCTGAATTTTACTCCAAGCAATACCTCCGAAAATTTTAATGCCATAGAAAAACAGCCTGCAACTATCATCCAGAATATCACCCCCGGTCCTCCTATGGATACAGCTGCCGCTGAACCTGCAACATTTCCGATTCCGGCAGAGGCTGATATTGTTGCACTTAATGCCTGAAAAGAGGAAAGTTCTCCTTTTTTCTTCCTTTGATATCCGTTTGGGTTGTTGTGTTCAAAATTATCCGTAATTAATTTTACAGCGTGTTTAAAGCCCCATAGACCGATAAAGCGTGTTCTTATTGTAAAAAATACAGCAGAAAAAATCAGCAGTGCAATTAAAAACTCCACTTTTACGTTACCAACAGTAATATAAGAGAATATAAAACCTGAAACCTTATCTGCTATTGGTGATAATAAGCTATCTATTGCGGCATCTAAATTCATATTTATATCATACTACAAAAATAATGGATTTATTATTGTGCGTCTATAAATTTGTGTACCTGAGGTATAAGTCTTGTATTAGGGTGGACTTTAAGACATTTATCCAAAACTTTCTGCATAAAGTTTGAGTCAACGCTGGTACATTTACCCCTCATCATTGGTTGTAAAATAAGCTCAATACAGAATTTTTTGCATAAGTGCGAAATTTTGTGTATTTCAAAATCTGTTATTTTGTCATCAAATACAACTTTTGCGAACGCATCCTTTTGGCAGGCAATTTTCAGAAACTCTTCCTGTTCTTCCCACAAAGGATTTAATCCGGTTGCGGAAGGTATTTTAATATCTGCGGCAATAAATGTAATAAACTCAAAAACTTCAATTAATTTATTAGTTAAGGTTCCGTTTGTTTCTAAATATAGGGGTAAATTACATTTACCTCCAAATTCTTTTATAAAATCAGTATGCAGCAATGGCTCACCACCAGTTAATGATACAGAATGACAATCTGCACTTTCGTTACAAATTTCAATAAGTTCTTGTATGGAATACTCTTTTGCATCATTTTGGTTATAGTCTGTGTCACAATAAGAACAGTTTAAATTACAGCCGCAGAGTCTTATAAACAGCTGTTTGTATCCGACATACGGACCTTCACCCTGTATTGATTTAAATATTTCTTTTATTTTTACCATAATATAATTACTTTATCATGGAAAAATATTATCTTACATTTTGGCTTGAGATTTCACGTAATTTTTTGTATAAGTCAATTTCTTCTTTTGATAAGCTATTTGGAATCTGTATATCAACTATTAAAATCATATCTCCTGTTTTTCCGTTAGAGCTGATTCCACAGCCGTTAAGTCTGATTTTTTGTCCGTTTTGTGTGTTCGGTGAAAGTTTTACATTTATATTTCCGTCGAATGTTTTTACTGAGATATTTCCGCCGAGCACAGCCTCATAAGGAGCAAGAGTAATATGTTTAATTATGTTGTTTCCTTCCGTTTTGTAGTCAATAGGTGATTTAATATGCAAGGTAATATATAAATCGCCGTTTTTCCCGCCGTTAATTCCTTTTTCCCCTTCGCCAGCCAATCTGATTTTTGAGTTATCTTTTATGCCTGCAGGAATTTTTACCGTAAAACGTTTATATTCTGATACTTCACCGGAACCTTTGCAGTGTTTGCAAAGCGTGCCGTTGATAAATTTTCTTCCGTTACAGTATTTACATTCGGATGTAGTTATCATATTTATTACTTTTGTTGCACCGTTAATGGATTCTCCGATTGTTATTTCTACATCGGTATTTATATCTTTGCCTCTTTTTGAGGTTTTGCTGCTGGTGTTTTTTGATGATTTTTCATCGTTGTTATGTGAGGCATTGTATTTATTCATGTAGTCTTTATATTTAGTCAGAAAATCTTCCCAGTTAAAATTAAATCCCGAAGTTTTATTATCTTTGTTTTCTTCTTTTTTATAATTTTTAAAATTCGGACTTGTAGTGTATTCTTTATTTTCTTTTTTTTCAGTCTTTGTACTTGAGTAGTTATAATATCTGTTAAGAGTGTCATACTCTGCTTTTTTTGATTTGTCCGAAAGTATTTCGTATGCTTCATTTATATCTTTAAATCTTGATACAACATCACTTGAATTGCCAGCAACATCCGGATGCCATTTCCTTGCAAGCTTTCTGTAAGCACATTTTATTTCCTGTTCTGTGCTTTCTGTTGTTACTCCTAGAATTTTATAGTAATCTTTAGTCATATTAGTCATATATGATGTTTAATGATGTAAATATAAAAGTCAACGTTAATCAGAATATAAATTTTACTGCCCTTCTGTCTATTGCAATACTCATCTGATAGTGTTACTATCTTTTTATGTTGAAGAATATACTTATAGTTTTTTTACTTTTTACAGCAAATATTGTCTATGCCGGAAGTTATGAGGATGCTCTTAAAAATAACGATAAAGTATTGTTGTATTTTTATACTCCTTATTGTTCAACCTGCAAAGCATTTGACACTACTTTTGATTCTTTAAAATCAAAAAAATTGGGATATGGGTATGTTAAAATTAATGTAGATACTCCATATGGAACACATTTATTTTTAAAATTTAAAGGCAGATATGTACCTTTTATAATTTTATCTGATTCTAAGACAAAAAAGAGTGTTACGGTAAATCATACTTGTGTGATGAGTGATGTATGCCTAATGCGTGCAATGAAAAGTTTTAACGGGTAAATGTATTTTATAATTTTATAAAAAGGAGAATGTATGAAAGGAATTATTTTAGCAGCAGGGGCAGGTACCAGATTATATCCGGCATCATTACCGATATCTAAGATATTATTACCGATATATGATAAACCGATGATTTATTATCCGATGTCAACTCTTATGCTTGCCGGAATTAAAGATATGTTAATTATAACTAATGAAAATGATTATGATAATTTTATCAAGCTTCTTGGTGACGGTTCTCAGTTCGGTATTAATCTTAAGTATAAAATTCAGTATGTACAAAGAGGTATTTCAGATGCGTTTATTATAGCAGAAGACTTTATAGCAGGAGATGATGTTGCTCTTGTGTTAGGTGATAACATATTCCACGGTCACGGATTTTCTACAATAATGAAGCACGCAATAAAAAATAATGCCGGTGCAACTGTTTTCGGCTATACGGTTAAAGATCCGGAACGTTTTGGTGTTGTTGAGTTTGATTCTAATAAAAAAGCTATCTCTCTGGAAGAAAAACCATTAAATCCGAAATCTAATTATGCTGTTACAGGCTTGTATTTTTATGACGGTAATGTTTGTGATTATGCTAAACAACTCGTTCCGTCTGCACGCGGCGAGCTTGAAATTACTGATTTGAATAAGATTTATTTATCCAAAGGAAAGCTTAATGTTGAAATTCTGGGCAGAGGATTTGCATGGCTTGATACCGGTACCCATGATTCTATGCTTCAGGCAAGTAACTTTGTTCAGGCAATGGAGTTAAATAAAGGTGTTAAAATATCCTGTCTTGAGGAGATTGCATTTAATCAGGGCTTTATATCAAAATCGGATTTATTAGAAAAGATAGAAAAATTCGGATACAAAAATGATTACTATAATTACGTAAGAAAAGTAATTGAGCATCCGGATTCTGTTGCATTAAGCTATATGTAATTATCTTTTTGCCGCATAATTAAAAAGTCCCGCTTATGACGGGACTTTTTAATTTTCTGGTTATTTTAAGTCGATTATTTAAGTTTTACAGTATTATTTTCAGCCAGGAATTTTGTAACTTTTTCGTTTAAAGCCTGCTGAGAAAGTGCATTAAGAACTCCAGGTGTCTGAGTGAGCTGTTTAGCCATTGTTTGCGGGTCGATTTGATACATTTGGCTTAGCTCAACAAGTTTTGAAGTAAAATCTTCCTGTGTAATGCTGATATTTTCAAGTTTTGCAATTTTGTCTATAACAAGAGAGTTTTTAACCCTAATTTCAGCATCTTCTCTGAGCTGTTTCATTATATCTTCTTCGCCGTGAGCTTCAAGTGCTTGTTCCCAGGTAAATCCCTGAGCAGCTAACTTCTGTTTGTATTCATTAACAAGCTCATCTGTTTCACGTTCAATCATTGAAGGTTGAATATCAACTTTTGCATCAGATGTAACTCTTTCAAAAATTGCTTTTTCTGAGTTTACTCTGTCTGTATCAGCTTTTTTTGTATTTAAATATTCCTGAACATCTGCTTTCAGTTCATCAACTGTTTTAAACTGACTGACTTTTTGAGCAAATTCATCATTGAGCTCAGGTAAAACTCTTGTTTTAATTTCGTTAATTGTGCATTTGAATGTTGCCGGCTGACCTGCAAGTTTTTTCTCGTGGTATGTTTCAGGGAATTTAACTTCAATTTCAAATTCCTTTCCGAGTTCTCTGTCAACAAGCTGTTCCGCAAATCCCGGGATGAAAGTTGAATTACCGAGGTCTAAAGTGAAGTTTTTAGCATCACCGTGTTCAATTTTTTCACCGTTTGAGAAACCTTCAAAATCAAATACAATAATATCTGTATTAACTGTCTTTCTGTCAGTTACAACAGAAAGCTCGGCATACTGTTCAAGCATTTCGTTAACTGCTTTATCCAATGCGTCTTCAGGCGTTTTGTATTCGTCTATTTCAAGTGTCAATCCTTTGTACTTTCCAAGTGTTACTTCCGGTCTGAGTTCGATTTTTGCTGTGATTTTAAGTCCGTCACCAAGATTGTAATCAAATGATTCTACGTATGGCTGAGCTACGATATCAAAATTATTTTCTTTTATGACTTCTGCAAATATTCCAGGAAGTGCTGTTTCTAATGCTTCGTTCTTAATTCTGTCTTCTCCGATATTTTGTTCTACAATATTTCTTGGAGCTTTACCTTTTCTGAAGCCCGGTATGTTTACATATTGTGCAAGTTTTCTTGCTGCATTGTTGTAATATGCTGCAGCATCTTTTGCAGGAATTTCAATATCGACTTTAACGACATTGTTGTTTTGTTTTTCAATAGTTGTGTTCATTTATTTATCCTCTTTTCTAATAAACTCAATAATTTAACACTACTATAAACAGATATAATATGCAAATTACATAATTTAAAATCGTTAACATATTAATATTTTTTGCTAAAAATGAAGTTTTATTATATTATATTCATAATAGCGAGAGAAGAATTATGAGCTTGGACAACTTTGTATATGAATCTGTTTCTGATTTGCTTGACAATAAATATGAAGAAGTAAATGAGCGGATAGAAAAACATAAAGATTTATATCATGATGATACGGCGATTTGTTTTAGCCTGTTATCCCTGTCCGCATTTCTACATAATGATTTTGAACATTTTTATCAGTTCATGAACGATGCTTCTTTTATGGTAGATCAGTCGAAAGAACCTATTACCAAAATCTTTCATGAGCTTGTATTGGGGTTTGTAAACTTTACAGAAAAAAATACAACTTTGTATTCAATTAACTATAATAAAGCCCGTAAACTTTCTATCAAATATCAGCATACTGATTTTTTTGAAAAAGTAAACTCAATGCTCAAGTGTCCGCCTATAACACACTTTACTCCGAATCATGGCGGTCAGACAAAAGATCCGCTTATTGCACTTGTAAAAATCGGTCAGGCCGTTGCTGCTGAAAAAAATATTGATTTATTGATTAAAACTATTGCTGAAGAAACGAAAACAGCACTTAACGCTGACAGATGTACTGTTTATCTTTATGACAAAGAAAATGATGAACTTTATTCCAAAGTTGCTACTGGGCTTGATATAAAAGAGTTACGGATTCCGGCAGATAAAGGGCTTGCAGGTCATGTTCTTAAAACAGGTGAAACGATTAATATTAAAGACGCATACAGTGATAAACGCTTTAATTCATCTGTTGATAAAGAAACAGGTTACAGAACAAAAAATATGTTGTGTATGCCTATCAAGAATTTTAATCAGGAAATTATCGGTGTATTTCAGGTTTTAAATAAATTCGATGAATACTTTACTCCGGATGACGAAGATTTACTTGTTGCGATTGCTTCTAATGCTGGTATATCGTTAGAGAATGCTCAGTTGTTTGAACGTCAGAGAAAACTTCTTGAAGAACAGAAAATCGTTCTGGATAGTTTTATTGAAACGCTTGCAACATCTATAGACGCAAGAGACAAGATTACATCTGGTCATTCAACAAGGGTTAAAATGTATTCTGTTCTTATTGCAAAAGAATTTGGGATGGAACAGAATGATTTGTATATTTTAGAGAAAGCTGCCGCATTGCATGATATCGGTAAAATTGGTATCAGAGATGCTGTTCTTCAAAAAGAGGGAAAATTAACTCCGGAAGAGTATAAACATATCCAGCAGCACGTAGAGATCACTCATCATATTCTGGAAAAAATTCACATGTCTAAAGATTTCCAGCAAATTATGGAAATTGCATGTTCTCATCACGAAAAATTTGACGGTTCAGGTTACTACCGTCATCTGAAAGGTGAAGATATTCCTTTTGGCGGCAGGATTCTGGCTGTTTCTGATGTGTTTGATGCGATTACTTCAAAAAGGCATTATCGTGACAAGATGCCTATTGATAAAGTTATCAATATTATCAAAGAAGGTTCCGGTTCACATTTTGATCCTCTTGTTGTTGAAAAATTCCTTTCAATTAAACTCAGTGAAATAGTCCGTGTTTTTTGTACCGAGAACTGTTTGACCATTGATGCAAATGATCTTGAAACATTAGAAAAGTATAATTTACTTGATTTATATTACTCAATAGTAAATAATTGTAGTAACAGATTATTGCATGTATTTAATAAATATTACGTAGGTGTGGACTTAGAGAATGAATAGAGCTAAATTAACAATTTTTGTTTGTCTTTTATTATCAGGGTTGTTATCAGTTGCGGCTGAACCTGTATTGCTTCCTGCTCAGATTAAAGGTTCTTCTGAAGCTGTAAACTCTGCTATGGCAGCAAAAGATAATTTTATTAAAGCAAAATATGCTTCTGCAGAAAACCGTTTTATACAAAGCAATGTAAAGGCTTCGTATGATGATTTTGCAGATCTTGTTAACAAAGCTGACCACGATGATTATGTATTTCTTCTGTACGGTATTAAAATGGCTGAGTACGGAATGTTTGATTTATCAGACAAACTTATTGATAGGCTTGATAACAATCATTTTACTGGTGCCTATGTAAAGGATATGCGCAGGTATTATTATCCTTCAGGTATGATGGATACTAAAGATGTAGTAATTTTTGCTGATGCATACTCAAACATTGTTTATAATAACATGGCTCTTGAAACAACTACTGAGCTTTTAAATCCGTCTTGTACAAGTGAAAGTGATTATAAAAACTATCTGATATCACTTGGATACTACAAATCAAATAATATGCCCATGGCTCTTAAATATATAAATTATGCTATTAAAGAAAATGGTACAAACGTAAACTATTTATCTTTAAAAGCAAAAATTCTTGCTGATTCAAAGAAAACTTCTCAGGCATTAAAAGTATTAAAAGAAATTAAAAAGACACCGTTCTATACAACGGATTTCCAGAAAAAAGTTCGTGCAACAGAAGAATATGTGTTGTATAAAACATCAAAAAATGAAACTTTAAAGGATTATCACCTTGCATACTATTATCATTTGATAGATAAGAGTTCTCTTGCAACTAAGGTCCTTCAGTCGGCGTTACTGTCTGCAAAACAGTATTCTTCCGATATATATGCGCTTATGGGAAGGGTATATTATGAAAACAATGAATCTATAAAGGCTTATGAGTTTGCATCAAAAGCGTATAAAGAAGATAAACATAATTATATTGCGGCTTTAACAATAGCAGACGTAAAATATGATGAGAAAAAATATAATGACTCATTGGCATATTATAAAAGAGCAAAGAGGCTTTCTCATACAACGGCTTCTGAGGTTGGTGTAGCAAAGTCATACCTTGCACTTTCAAAGCCTGATAAAGCAAAAAAGATATATGAAAAATTGCTTAAAGATAATAAAATGAACGAGGATTTGCTCGTTGAGTCTTTAAAAATTATTCCTCAGCGCGTCGATTATTATCTCCCAAGAGTTGCATCAATTGATTTGGCAAATAATGATATATGGTTAGGGCTTGCAAATCTTGCTATTAAAGATGGTAACTATACTATGGCATCTACATATCTAAACAATTCTTATTATATTGACGAAAATAACTTTAAATATTATTATTATTTAAGTCTTGTTTTAAGGGCAAAAGGTGATACGGAATCTGCTGACCGCTTATTACTAAGGTGTGCAGACATTAACGCAGATTATCAATCTGCCATAAATTCGGGATATAGTGATTATTATGGAAATTAATATTTTAATTGTAGAGGATCATGAACTTACAAGATTCGGTTTAAAGACCGCTTTTGAAGCATATGATTTTGTTAAAAATATATATGAAGCAGAATCAGCAGAAAGAGCTATCGAAATAACCGAACAATCTCCTGTTGACTTGATAATTATGGATTTAGGTCTGCCCGGAATGAATGGTATCGAAGCAACTCAAAGAATTAAAGAGATTAATAAAGATATAAAAATAGTAATTTTAACTTCTCATAATGATGAACAGGAAGTATTAAACAGCCTTAAGGCAGGTGCTAATGCGTATTGCTCAAAGGAAATTAATCCCAAAAGGCTTATTCAGGTTATTCAGTCTGTGCTTGATGGCGCTGCCTGGTTTGATCCTGCTATTTCACATATTGTTTTGAGTGCTGCAACAAAATCTCAGCTTGTTGAGATTCAGAAGCCTATAAAAGACTACGGACTTACTTCTCGTGAATCTCAGATATTAAAATTAATTACCGAAGGGTACAGTAATAATGAAATTGCTAATGAGTTATTTGTAAGTATCAATACTACAAAAGCCCATGTGGCAAGTATTCTGCAGAAGCTTGAAGTTGATGACAGACTTCAGGCCGCATTAAAGGCTTTAAAAGAAAGATTGGTATAGTATGGATGGTATAGCATCAATATTGGTGGTAGATGATAACCCGAAGTTTTTAAATGACGCTCTTCCGATGTATGGTTATGATATAAAAACTGCAGAGGACGGAATTGAAGCATTAAAAATTTTGTCTGACGAAAAAAATAATTTTGACTTGGTTTTACTTGATGTCATGATGCCGAACATGGATGGTTGGGATACATTGAAGGCCATAAGGAAAAACCCAAAAACACAATATATTCCCGTTATAATGATTACTGCAGTAAGCGAAGATCAGAAGGTTGTGTCAGGTCTTAAGATAGGTGCTGATGATTATATCGTAAAACCGTTCGTATTACCAAACCTTCTTGCAAGGATAGAAGCTGTTCTCCGTCGCAGCAAATGGCAGGTTGAAACGGCGAAATCAGAAAAGAAAGTAAACAAAGATGTAAATATTGATGCACTTACACCTAAGGAAAAAGAAGTGCTTTCACTTGTTGCTAAAGGTGCAAGTAATCAGGAAATTGCCGATACTCTTTGTGTACAGGATGTTACAGTAAAAACCCACCTTAACAGCATTTTTAAAAAGCTGAAGGTGTCAAACAGAACTCAGGCTGTTTTACTTGCTTTGGAAATTAATTTATTAAATTAGGAGATAAACATGCTAACAAAGGAAGAATTAATTGAACTTCTGTCTTCAGATATTGAAGAGTTTAATACAGAAATTAAAAATGTTAAGGGCGGTGCAGATTTGTCAGAAACTGACTTCTCAAATATAAATTTAGAAGGTGCTGTTTTTTATAATGCTGATTTGACATCAACCTCATTTGCTGATTCACACCTTGTTAATGTTACCTTTGACGGCTGCGATTTGACATCTGTTGATTTTACTCGTGCAAATTTAGTTGAGTGTTCTTTTACCGAATCTGTGCTTAACGGTTCTGATTTTAGTTATGCAACTGTTGATTATGGTAATTTTTCTGATGCGGATATGGCTGGAGCTATTTTTCAGAGTGCTGATTTAACAAACTCTGACTTTACTACTGCCGTTAATTTGAATGCATGCAGATTTGATGAAGATACCGTTTGGCCTGATAATGAATATTTACCTGAGGACTTTGATACCGCTTATTCATCTGATTTATCTTCTCTTAAAGATGAAGATGACTATGAACCGAGTGACTATTAATGTATGTATTATTTTCCCCCCTTGCTAAAAAAAATGGTTTGGGTTAGACTAATATTACACTAGATTAGAAAGAAGGAATATAATTATGGGTAAAAAATGTGAAATATGTGGAAAAGGCGATTTAAAGGCTGCTAAGCTTACTTTCTCTCATAAACAAATTGTAAAAAGACAATCACCTAATCTTCAAGAACTCAGAGTTCTTGATAACAATGGTCACGCTGTTAAAAAATGTGTTTGTACTTCTTGTTTGAGAGCAGGAAAAGTTCAAAAAGCTATATAATCAAAAAGTTTAATAAAAATACACCTAATTATTTGTTAGGTGTATTTTTTTGCATTTATTGTAAAGTTTTGTAACAATTTTTTCCACTTATGAAATTGAAGAATTTATATATACTTTATATATATGTAAGATGAATATAACACAAGGAGCAGCATTATGTCAGCACAAATTAACGCAAATATCTTGAAAAACTTTATAGTAAAAACTATCGGAGCAGATAAACTTGCACATAATAAAGCGCAGAGCTTTGGAATTGATAAAAATGAATTTGCTGAAGCAAATGAAAATGATAACAATTATCTTGAATTAGATGAAATTCTTGATAATGATGATTTGTATGCTCAGTTCGCTACAATGTATGTAGAAGAACAAGAGAAAAAGGCAGACGAAAAAGATGCCGAAAAAGAGAAAGAAGAAAAGAATAAAGTGAAAGATAAAAGCGGTGCCGGTGCGGCTTAATAAAGAAAAGAGTTATAATTTTAATAACGTATTTAAAGCAAAACCTTTGGTTTTGCTTTTTATTTTGATAGGCTGGGATTTAGTATTTAGTGTACTTTTAACACATTTAATATCTCTTAATATTTCTTAAAATAGGTGACAAAACCCGCCGTTGTATGAGAGAATATGTTATAATATAGTTAGGAGCACACGTCATTTCCTAATTGAGAAAGGCTTTTTTAGATATAATGATGAGCAGTATGGAATTTGAAAATGACCTCGATAAACTTTTAGCAGTAATGCCCCCAAAAGTTATATCATTTATTACGCTTGAAAGCCTTAATGACGTTATAGAAATAGTTTTGGATATCGGCAGAGTCCCTGAGGTGAGACATTCCGGCGGGAAGATTGAAAAACTAGGTCAGGAAATTGTTAATGATGACGATATTAATTTTGTAATAACCAGAATTCAGAATTTTACTCATGATAATCGTTCTGGGATTCCCGGTACCCTTCATCGTATTAGTGCGATCCGAAACAGACAGGGTAAAGTTGTCGGACTTACTTGCAGAATAGGACGTGTTGTTACAGGTACAATAGCCTGCATAAAAGATTTTTGCATGATGGGTAAAAGTATTTTGTTCCTCGGTCCTCCAGGGGTTGGAAAAACAACCAAATTAAGAGAAATCTCACGTTTGGTGGCTGATGAACTTGGTAAACGTGTCGTTATAGTTGATACATCAAACGAAATCGCAGGTGACGGCGATGTACCTCATCCTGCAGTCGGTTCTTCCAGGAGAATGCAGGTTGCTCAGCCTGAGCTTCAAAAAGACATTATGATTGAAGCGGTCGAGAACCATACTCCTGAAGTTATAGTTGTTGATGAAATCGGTACTGAGGCTGAAGCACACGCAGCAAGAACAATTGCTGAACGTGGTGTTATGCTTATTGCAACTGCTCACGGAAATTGCCTTGAAAGTCTGATTAAAAACCCAACACTTTCTGACCTGGTAGGTGGTATTCAGTCTGTTACCTTAGGTGATGATGAAGCGAAACGTCGTGCTTCTCAAAAAACTGTTCTTGAACGTGAAAAACAGCCTACGTTTGATATTGTTATTGAGATTCAGGACAGGAATACACTTGCTGTATATAAAAACACATCTGAAGCTGTTGATTACATTCTGAGGGGCTGGCCGATAAGACCTGAAATAAGAAAAGTTGACTCAAGTATTACTGATAAAGTAGCTGACGTTCAGCATGAACAAGCTTTTGATGTCAAACAAGTTAAAGATGTTGAAACACCTAAAGATAATAAGATGAATTTCTCGTTCTCACGTCAAGACTATGTTGAAAAAATTAAACCGCTTAAAAAGGTTTATCTGTACGCTGTTTCAAGAACTATTGTTGAAAAAATTATAGAAACACTTGATTTTAATGTCGAGATTACCAGAAATATTGAAGATTCAGATATTGTTATTGCGCACAAAAATTTTGCGAAGGGTGGTGCAAAAATTTTAAACAGCGCACAAGAGTTAAGAGTTCGTGTATTTTATGTAAAAACAAACTCGATGGCTCATATTCAGAAAGTGTTAAAAGAAGCTCTTGATATTCAGCCGGGTGACGTTGCAGCTACCCAGGATTATAAAGATGAAACTGATCTGGCTCTGGATGAAGCTAAAAATGCTATAAAGAAGGTTATGGAAGGTGCTCCTGAAATTGAACTTGCCCCTCAGAATAACCATATAAGAAAATTGCAGCACGAACTTGTTGAACAGTATAATTTGAGAAGTATTTCCATTGGTGACGAACCTAACAGAAGGTTAAAGGTTATCAGAAAGTAATTTTCGTTAAACAAAAAGTTCAATTTTTTATTATCCTTTTGTCCCATTTTATATTACCTTATTGATATTGTTTATAATTAATGTTTTTGTTAGAATTGTATTTGTAATTTTAATATTCGGATATGTAATTTGGAGAGAGAATGAGAAAAAATATAATTATAATTTTAGCAATAGTTTTTGCTTTGATACTTGTAAGAATGATATCTTCTAACATTAGTAAATCAAGTTCTGCAAAACAAAAAAGGGCTATGGGGGCACCTTCAGTTACTGTTGATACGGTTAAATCCGCATCAGTAAGAAGAGAGTTTGAAGCTCCTGCAAGGGTTATGGCAAAATACAGGGTTGAAGTTCTTGCACGTATCGACGGCTATCTTACAAAAAGTTATTTTAAAGAAGGTGATTTTGTAAAAGCCGGTCAATTGTTGTTTGAGATTGAACCCCAGCAATATTCAAATGCCGTCGGTCAGGCAAAAGGTAACCTTGAACATGCCAGGGCACAGCAGGAATATTATAATAAGCAGCTAGCACGTTATAAAGAACTCGTGGATAATGATTTTGTTGCAAGAGCAGATTATGATAATGTTCTTGCTCAAAGAAACTCATACAGAGCTCAGGTACAGAGTATGGAAAATGTTTATCGTGATGCACAGAGAAATTTGAACTATACTCACGTAAAAGCTCCTGTTGACGGCAGAGTCGGTATTATTGATGTTACAGTCGGAAACTATGTTTCAATGAACAGCGGTCCGCTCACAACAATTAACAGTTCAGACCCGATGTATGTTACTTTCCCTCTTGAATCAAAAGACTATGCCGAGTTAAACAGAATAGACGGCTCTCCGAATGTAAAAAGAGATGTTGAATTTACATTTAGTTCCGGACAAAAATATGATTATAAAGGTGTGCAGGATTTTTATGATAATAATATAGATGAATCAACCGGTACAATCACTTTGCGTGCTACTTTCCCTAATCCCGACTCTGTTTTGCTTCAAGGTGATTTCGGTAAAATTAAAATTTATTCAAACAATGATGATGAAATGCCTATCGTTCCGCAGTCTGCTACTATGGAGAACCAGGAAGGTTTATATGTGTATGTTATGGATGCCGATAATAATCCAAAACTAACTTACATAAAAACTATGGGGCAAGTAGGGACAGACTGGGTTGTTTATGAAGGTGTTAAGAAAGGTGATGTAATTATCACAACAGGTATGCAGAAGGTTGTCCCCGGTTCTCCGGTGAAGATTGTTAAAACTTCTGTGCAGGATGATACCAAACAAGCAAAGAAACCCGGTATTTTTACCAGATTATTTAATAAGTTAAAAAGAATTATCGGGGGAATAATATAATGGCAGAAAACTTTTTTGTAAAGCGTCCAAAATTTGCTATCGTAATTTCTCTTGTAATTATGCTTGCCGGTTTACTTTGTTTAACGACTTTGCCTTTAGAGGAATATCCTTCAATTACACCACCTCAGGTTATCGTTAATGCTACATATTCAGGTGCAAATGCTGATGTAATTACATCGACGATTGCGGCTCCTGTCGAACTTCAGCTTAACGGTGTTGAAAATATGTTGTATATGACTTCAGAGTCAAGTAATGGTTCGTATAAACTAACTATTTATTTTGAAGTTGGTTCTGATCCTGATATGAACTTGGTAAACGTTCAAAACCAGTTACAGCTTGTTACTCCACGTCTTCCGGAAGAAGTGCGGCGTTACGGTTTAACTGTACGTAAATCAACTGGCGGTGGTGGTTGTTTATTTATCGGTTTAACATCTCCAAATAAAACTTATGATGCGCTGTATCTTGCTAACTACGCATCTATGAATATTAAAGACGAACTTGCCAGAACAAAAGGTTCTGCAGGTGTTGCCGTGTATGGTGCGGGTGATTATTCAATGAGGATATGGCTAAAACCAGATAAAATGTCAAGCCTGGGGATATCTACAACCGATATTAGCAATGCAATACAATCTCAAAACGTTCAGACACCTGCAGGTAACATTGGTACGGAACCGATGGAAGTTCCTCAAATGATGAAATTCACGCTTAAGACAAAAGGTCGTTTAAAATCTGTTGAAGAGTTTGAAAATATTATAATTAAAGCAAATAAAAACGGTTCTAATGTCAGAGTTAAAGATGTTGCAAGGGTTGAACTCGGGGCAGAAAGTTATTCAGTCCGTTCAAAGGTAGATGGTGGTGATTCTGCAATTATTGCTGTTACTCAGCTCCCTGATGCTAATACAATTGATCTTGTAAATAAAGTTAATAAAAAAATGGAAATATTATCCAAAAAATTTCCTAAAGATATGGAATATCATATACAATATGATGTAACTCAGTTTGTTAGAGAATCTATAAAAGAAGTTGTTCATGCAATTATACTGGCTATTCTTCTTGTATCGGCAGTTACGTATTTGTTCTTGGGAACAGCAAGAGCTGCATTTATTCCTTTCTGTGCAATCCCTGTTTCTTTAATAGGTGTATTTATATTTTTATCGAGTATAGGGTTCTCTATCAACCTTCTTATTTTATTTGGTCTTGTTTTGGCGGTAGGTCTTGTTGTTGACGATGCTATTGTTGTACTTGAAAATACGCAGCGTCATATCCAGGAAGGTAAATCACAGAGGGAAGCAACAAACATCTCTATGGAAGAAGTATTTGGTGCAGTTGTTGCCACATCCTTGGTTTTAATGGCGGTTTTTGTTCCGGTATCTTTCCTGGGTGGAATTACAGGACAAATATTCAGGCAGTTCGCCGTATGTATTGCAACTTCTGTCGGTTTATCTACTGTTGTTGCGCTCACACTTTCTCCGGCTCTCTGTTCTATTATTTTAAAATCAGGTGATGAGAAATCAGACTATGGGTTTATTGAAAAGTTTGATAACTGGTTTAACCGAGTAAGGGATAAGTATCTTGGTGTTGTTGACTACTTCGTTAAACAGCCTCATAAAACACTTCGTACTGTTATGGGTGTGCTGCTTTTCATTGTTATCATGTTTAAAATTGTTCCTTCAGGATTTCTCCCTGATGAAGACAGGGGTGCAATGTTTATGCAGGTTCAGCTTCAGGACGGAGCTACGCTAACCCGTTCGGCAGAAGTTGTTAATAATATGTGTAAAGAAATCCTGAATGTTGAAGGTGTTGCTTCAACGTTGTCAATTAATGGTTTTAATGGTGAAAATACCGCACTTGTAATTGTAAAACTTAAACCATGGCATGAAAGAAAATCTCGAAAACTTTCTATAAATAATATTATGTCTCAGGCTAGTCAAATCTCTTCAAAATATACTGAAGCAATTACATTTGTTTCTCAACCGCCTGCAATTGTCGGTTTAGGTATGTTTAACGGTATTGAGTTCCAAGTTCTTGATAAAGGCGACAGGACTCCTGAGGAAATGTTTATTGAAGCACAGAAACTTATGCGGGAAGCAAGAGTATCACCTGCATTTTCAAGCGTTTATACTTCGTTTACCGCATCATTACCACAGGTTGTTGTAAGAATTAATGAAGAAAAGGCACTTGCACAAGGTGTTCCGATATCAGAAGTTTATTCAACACTCGCTGCTCAGTATGCATCTACTTACATTAATGACTTTAATAAGTTTGGTCGTGTTTACCGTGTATTTATGCAGGCTGATTCCAAATACAGAGATACTATAGATGATTTATACAAGGTATTTGTAAAGAGTAATACCGGGAAAATGGTTCCGCTTACTTCTGTTGTAAATATTGAGCATATAATTGCGCCATTTGAACTTACAAGGTTTAACCTTTATCCTTCAATTACAGTTAACGCCGAAGTTGTATCAGGTATGAGCTCCGGCTCCGGTATGAAAGCTATGGAAGAAATAGCTGACAGAGTTCTTCCGAAAGATATGGACTATGCCTGGTCAGGAAAATCATTCCTGGAGCAGCAGTCGTCCGGTCAGTTGCTAATGATTTTATCAATGGCTTTTGCATTTGTATATTTGTTCCTTGTCGCTTTATACGAAAGCTGGACTTTGCCAATTTCTGTTATGTTAATATCTCCGATTGCAATTTCAGGAGCTCTGTTCCTGCAATATGTCTGGGGACTTTCACTAGATATATATGCACAGGTCGGATTGGTTATGTTGTTGGGTCTGTCAACCAAACAGGCTATTCTTATTGTTGAGTTCGCAAAAGATGCAATGGAAAAAGACGGTATGCATTATATTCAGGCTGCAATGCAGGCAGCAAAACTCCGCTTCAGAGCCGTTATGATGACAAATATTGCCTTTATTCTAGGGTTACTTCCTCTTGTATTTGCAAAAGGTGCCGGTGCCGGCAGCAGACATTCAATAGGTGTTTCCGTATTTGGCGGTATGCTTGCTGTTGCTTTCTTTGGAAGCATTCTCGTTCCTGCATTTTTTGTACTGCTAAATACAATTAAAAATGAACCTGACAAGAGAGTTTCTTTATTAAAAGAGCTCGGTTTAATTTCTTTGGTATTTATTTTAATTATTTTGTTAATGAGTATTTTTCATTAATTTATAAAATCAATTAAAATTATATCCGAATGTGTAATTAATCTTGATATTCTTTTTAATTATGCTAATTTATTATGAAGTTATTAGCTAAGATTATTATTTTGTCAATTTTCTGTCTATATTGCAATATTCAAACTGCTGCAGGACAGAATGGAAATTATGGTAATAAAATTAATCTGTCTGAGTATCCTGTGAGCAGTGATGTTGAGCCTAAAATTAATAATATGGCTACTCTTGAGGCAGGAGTAGAAAATACTATTAATGTAAATCTTGATGATTGTATAAGGCTTGCCCTTGGAAATAATCCAAGAATACAGTCGGCAATGCAGGATGTTTTTGCCTCAGATACAAGAATAAAACAAGTCTGGTCAAATTATTTTCCTGAGTTCAGCTGGCAGTCAGGTTATAGCAGAATAAGACAGCTGCAATTATCTGACGTATTCCGCGAGAATCTTATTTATAATTTCTGGGTTTTGGGTCAAATTAGTGGGACGCAGCTTCTTTACGATTTTGGTGTTACTCAGAATCAGGCTACAATAAGCAAACTGGATAAACTGGGGTATAAGATTATTTTGACAGGAACTGTTAACGATGTTGTTTACTTGGTTAAAGATGCGTATTATAACCTTTTATACGCATACGAATCAAAAAAAATTACGGAAGAAAATGTTAAAGAGTATGAGAAGTTTTATGAACAGGCAAAAGGTTTTTATGCTGCAGGGATGAAACCAAAAGTTGATGTTACAATTGCAGAAGTTAATTTAAGTAATGCTAAACTGGCTCTGATTCAGACAAACCATGATGTGTATATAGCTATGGCAAAACTTAATAATGCAATAGGAATTCCTTATTATATTAGGCATAATACATCAGAGAAGTTATGCTTTGTTCCATGTGATATAAATCTTGATAAATCTATTGAAATATGTGAAAAATCACGCCCCGAGTTTGAACTTGCGCATGTAAAAGTTGAACAGTCGCTTCAAAACTATAAGCTTATAAAAAAATCCTGGTTACCGCAATTTATTACTCAGGGACAGTTTGAAGTCGGTGGTCGCCATCCTGATTCAAATTATGGTTATACATTCGGAGCGTACATTAATTTCCCGACTATTAACGGTATGGAGCTAAAATATCAATTAAGAGAGGCTTTAATTTTATATGCAAAAGCTCAGGCAAATGAAAAAAATACAAAAAATAATGTGTATTATGAAGTTCAGAATGCTTATTATACTCTTGATGAAAAGAAAAATAAAATTCCTGTTGCATACCTTGGGATGAAACAGGCAAAACAAAACTATGATTTATCTGCAGGCAGATACAAAGTAGGTGTAGGTGATCCTATTGAACTTAATGATGCACAAGTACAATTTAAAAACTCTAAGCTTGTATATTATAAGACTCTATACGAATTAAATTCTGCCAGAGCTTATCTTGAAAAAACAATTGGTCGTAATTTACCTCAAGATGAAATATTAATTCAATAATAATCCGCATTGTTATATAAAAAGTATTGTATTATTTAAAAAAATATTATATAATCTGTTATATAAAATTATAGGAGAGAAGAACATGTTACCAATCATAACAGAAGAAATGTCATCTGAAGTTTTTACAGAAGCATTTCAGGATGTCCATTCTTGGCGTAAAAATATGGTTCAGTATATGAAAGAAGAAAATCCTGAGATTAATACTGCTATACTTGAAGTTGCAAAATATGACGAGAATATTGATTTAAAAGCTGTAGCTTTGGGTGCATATTTATCGTACAGATTACTGGAACTTGCAACTGATAATGAAGAGATGACTGTTGAAGTTTAAGATTTTAATTTTAATACCGCCTGACAATTTGTCAGGCGGTATTTTTATACTGATGTAAACTTAAGCAATTCCCTTGTTTTTAATCGAATCTCTTTATCAATTTCAAAAATCTCGTCTATCGACGGATTTTGTACTACGGTATGATTGCTCAGCATTTTTTCTGTTGCATAAATGATATCAAAAAGTTTAATTTGCCCGTTTAAAAACTCAAATACTGCCTCTTCGTTTGCGGCGTTAAGACAAACTGTGGCTGAACCACCTTGTTTTCCGGCTTCGTAAGCAAGATTCAAAGCTTTAAATTTTTCCCAGTCAGGTTTTTCAAAGTCAAGTCTTGCAATCTCAGAGAAACTGAAGCTTTTTGACTTAATCCCTTTATACCTTTCCGGGTATGTAATAGCATATTGTATCGGAATATGCATACTCGGAAGCCCGAGTTGTGCAATTACACTTCCGTCAACGTATTCTATAGCTGAGTGAACAATGCTTTGAGGGTGCACAACCACTTTAATCCTGTCATAGCTCATGTTGAATAAATGGTGTGCTTCAATAACTTCTAAACCTTTATTCATAAGCGTTGCACTGTCAACAGTAATTTTTCTGCCCATGTTCCATCTCGGGTGAGCAAGAGCCTGTTCTACTGTTGCATTTTTCATATCCTCTGTTGATTTATGAAGAAAAGGCCCGCCTGAAGCTGTAATTATAAGTTCTTCAACTTGTGAAATGTCTTTTATGCATTGATGAATTGCACAGTGTTCGCTGTCAACCGGAATGATATTAACGCCATTATCTTTAGCTGCTTTCATAACAATATCGCCTGCCATAACAAGTGTTTCTTTATTTGCAAGCGCAATATCTATTCCGTTATTTATTGCTGTTAGTGTCGGTCTTAATCCTATTTTCCCTGATACTGCTACAAGAATAATATCATTTTCTTTATTTGCGCAAATCTCTTCTAAAGATAATATCTGAGCACCTTTAATAGCATTTATGTCATTTGCATATGCGTATTTTGGTTTAAAATTTTCAATCTGCTGATTTAAAAGGTCGGTGTTGCTTCCGCCTGTTAGTGCAATTATTTCAAATTTATCGTTTAGTTTTTCAATAACCTCAAGTGCTTGCCTTCCTATAGAACCTGTTGAGCCTAAAATACTTATTTTTCTTTTCATAATATCTCTCTTAAATGTTGATAATTTAATTATACATCATAAAAATATTAAACGGTCAGATTTTATCTAAAATCTGACCGTTAATTTATGATTTTAAAAAGTTTACTCTAAACAAGTTCCATTGAATAGTGAGCACTTCTTTCAGCAATTTCAACCAAACTTCTTGAAACAGCCATCATAGAGATTTCTGAATCAAGTTTGTTAACACAAGAACCGCAGCCGATTGCAGAAGCACCTGCCGCAAATGCTAATGAAGCTGTAGTCGGGTTTATACCGGTAGCTGTCATAATCGGAAGTTCAACATTTCTTGAAAGTTCAATTGTGTTTGAAATTGTAAGTTCTGCTCTTTCGATTAAGCCTCTTACCCCATTAGAAGGAGCTTCATTAGTAAAGTGACCTTCTGTTTGAATTAAGTCAATTCCTAATGCTTCAAGTTCTCTTGCAAGTTCAACCTGTTCAGCGATTTCAAGTTCGCCCGGAATCGTAATACAAATAAATGTGTCTTCAACAAGTTCTTTTGTTCTCTTTGCAAGATTTAATACCTGTTCTGCAGAGAAAGAGATGCCTTTTTTGTAAAGTGCATCAAAGTTTCCGAGTTCAACTGCATCTGCTCCTAAAGCTACTGCGTGAGCAAGTTCTTCAGGGTCAATAGAAGATACAAATAATGGTAAGTCTGTCATTGTTCTTGCCATTGCAATAATATCAGGGTCTGCACAAATGTCAATTGCACTTGCACCTGAGTTAGATGCAGCTATAACTACTTTTTTAACTTTTTCTGTATCAAAATTATCAATACCTGCAATAATTTTCACAGCTCTTTTTTCATCTAAAGCTCTTTTAAAACTTTCAACTCTTGACATAATAATCTCCTTTTTGTGTCGATTTGTACTTTTCTACTTTATAAGAAATTATACATTAAAATTTTACTCTATGCAATATTTACCGCATACTAACGGTAATGGCTGATGATATTGTTCTGCTCTTATAAATAATTTTATTTATCGGAGGTTCAGTGATGAAAAAAATTGTGTTGCTTCTATCTTTTATTGTTATTCTGCCTGTATTTTCATTTGATATAAAATATGGTAATGCATCTGATTTGTATAATAAAATTAACCCTGCAATTGTATCGATTGATTCTCATTTTAAAGGCGGTGTTTCATGTGGTACAGGGTGTGTAATTGATGATAACGGTACAATATTAACAAGCGCACATATTCTTGAAGACGGAAACGATATAGTTGTTACTATGAGTAACGGTCAAGACTATAAAGCAAAGATTATTAAAAAAATTGGTGATAATAAAGATATTGCAGTTTTAAAAATTAATGCTCCTTATAAACTTAAAACTGTTAAATTCGGAGATTCGGCAAAGATAAAAGTTGGAGATTCTGTATATGCTATCGGTAACCCATTCGGATTTAACGGTACATTAACAAAAGGCATAATATCAAGAATCGATTATTTTTCTAACCGTATTCAAACGGATGCTGCAATTAATCCCGGTTCATCTGGCGGACCTCTTCTTAATACACATGGTGAAATTATAGGTATTAATCAGGCTATATATAACCCCGATAATAATATATCCAATATAGGTATAGGCTTTGCAACTCCGGTTAATCTTGTTAAAGAATATCTGAATGAGTAATGGATTAACTTTTTCTAATCTTTATCCCTCATTATTTCCCCACTGTTGATTTAGCTTTAAAAATTGTTATAATATGACTATGGACGGATTTAATGTCGGCAGAATACTTGCAGGTTTAAATAACCCTGAACTGTATTTACGTAAAATTAAACAGGAAGGCATCCAGGGTGAGCAAACTTTTAACTCAGCCTTTTCGCAGGCTCGCCCGAATTCACCACAAAATCCTCTTAACGGCCTTGCTTTGAATAACATGCTGCCGATGAACCAGATTGCCGCAATGGACAGAGCTGTGTATATTAAGAATCTTTTGGGACTTCCACAGACATTATCTTCTATTTTATTAGTCTGTCAAGGCAAAACACCATTAACAATGGGTCCTATAATCCCGCCTGGATTTGATGAATCAATGCTCACGAATCAAAAAGCATTGGCAAAAATTTTTAATGATGAGCAGATAACTCCGGATAAAGTTCAAAATCGCCTGTCACAGCAAATTGTTCAGCAACAGGCTGCTGCTCAAAAGGATGCTGTTGCATTAATGTTTACAGGAATGATTCATTTACCTGCTGTTTCCGATATGATATTAAAGAACAGCAAACAAGCTGTTGCTGCTTTAATTGCGGCTATGTCATCCGCTTCTAAAAACGGTATGACAAATGAACAAATCAGCCAAACTTTGGGCATTATAAACTCTTGTATATCTATGGCTGAATCAGGCAACTCGGCACAAACTTTAAAAAGCCTTATGTTATTATATTTGCCTTGGCTTCCTCTAAATGAAGGTGTCGGTTTTGACCTTGAGGTTGAAACTGATAACGGTGAAAATGAATCGAATGATTCAAAATTAACTGTGCTTATTCAGACTAAGAATTTTGGTAATGTTAAGGGCGTTTTTACTCTTACAACTACAAACTCTGTTGATATTTTAATTGTATGTTCGGAAGATTTCCCAAAAACTTTGCTGCAAAAAAGTTTAATGGAGGAAAGCAGTTCGCATTCTATGTCTACGAATATAGATGTTGAGGCTGTCGAACCTAAAAATACCGAAAAGGCTGAAAAGCCATCAGCAAAAGTTAATCTTTCTGCAACAAATGAGTTGAATCCGTATCTTTTGTTAATAGCACACGCTTTTATCAGAAATACAATATACTTTGATTCAAATGCAATTACGGAAAAAACAGAAGAAGATTAATATTTATTTATGTTTAGCATAGAATTTGTTAGCAAGATTGTTTGCCGTTAGAATTGCTTTTTCTGCATATAGTATCGGGTATTTGCTTAAATTACCCTGAACTGATATTGTAGAATGTTTAATGAGCATATCCATTGACACACCTTCTGATGAAAGCGCTTCCATTGTTGATTTAAGTCTGTCACAAATTGTATCTACATTCAATGAACGTATGGCATTTTCGTTCATAACTGGTACAATTCCCCAGTTTATATACCCGCCTTTTGCGATAAACTTATTTACGCTTGGCGCAAGAATGTTTAGATTTGTTGGATTGTTGTATGCATCAAACGATATCATATCTACGCAATTTGTGTCAAAAATTAACTGCCAGTTGCATTTTTCAAATGACTGTACTCCGATATAAACACCTTCTTTGCGAAGCTTTGAAAAAGCCTTTGTAAACATTGTAATAACAGTTTCATTACTAATGTTTTCATTCGTGCGTTTTAATGTGCCGAATCTTATAAGCTTTCTCTCATCAAACATTATTATCGGTTTTGTTTCAGGTGATGCTTGCTTAATTTTTGCAATATACCAGAGTGCTTTAATCGTAATAAGGTAGGTTAAAAATTTTCTGTATATTTTATCTGATAAAATAATCCCTGCATTTTTGTTAAATATTGAGTTCGCAAGTGTAAACGGACCTACCAAATTTATTATTGTATGTTTAGGCTTGAGGCGTTTTAATATTTCATTATACATAAAGAAAAACGGCGTATCAGTTGAAAACATGTCTATGTCATATGGTGGCGCAGAGTTATATATATTTTCCATTAAATTTACAGTTTGTATCAACTTTTCGTTATTGCTGTCGGCAATAAAAATCTTATCTTCTTTAAATTTAATGCAAGGGAATTTTTCAATTGTTTTATGAAAAATATCGTCATTACTATTAATTAGGGGCATTTCGGGTAAAAAAGGAACGCTTTCATAAAGACGAAGCATCATTTGTTTGCATAACTGAATATCTTCGTATGGTAAATCTCCAACTGGTAAGTTGTAAAAATTAAGGTTCATCTAAACTCCGTATAAAATGGCGTACAAATTGCAGAATTTGTACGCCGTAATTTTGTTCTATGCTTCAGCTTCTTCAGTTACTTCTTCAATAGATTCTTTAACTACTTCAGATGCACTGATAATAACTTTTAATTCAGTTTTAACTTTAGAAGTCAGTTTAATAAGCATTGTATATTCACCGATTTTATTAATCGGAGAACTGAGAGAAACAGTCTTTCTGTCAATTTCAATGTTTGCTCTTTCTTTAAGTTCTTCACAAAGTTTTTTAGTTGTGATAGTACCAAATAATTTTCCGCTTTCACCTGCTTTTGCTGAAAGTTCAATTGAACCTAATTTTTCAATTTCAGCAGCTTTTGCAAGAGCTTCTTGATGAAGTTTTTCCTGTTTTGCTTTAATTCTAGCAATATTTTGTTCTCTGTTCTTTAAAGCACCTTCAGTTGCTGCTTCAGCATAATTTTTCGGTATAAGGTAATTTCTTGCATAACCGTCTTTAACGTTTACCAAATCACCTGCTTCACCAATATTTTGTACTTCTTTCTTTAATATTACTTGCATTTTCCTTTTTCTCCTTATATTAATATCTGGCTAGTTTACTATTATAATACTGAAAACATAATAAAATGTCGAGGGGTATGTATTAATATTCCCTTTAATGTAAATTTTTGTAATATTTTGGCAATTTTTATGTTCGAATTGTTTTTTATTAATCAGGTGTAGAATATGACTAGTGTGCAGTATTACAACGGACAGGAATTTCAGAATAGAGCTCCGATGACTCAAGCTGAGGGCTTTCTTCTTGCGACAGCGGTATCAAGTGCAATTTTATCTCCTCTTGCTTATTTGCATAAACCGTTTTTAAATCAATTGCGCAAAGAAGAGCCAAATAATTATATATATAAAGATGCACTCCAAAAAGCCGTATATGTTTCAGGACTTCATAAAGAAGGAGTAAGAGTAATTCCTGCTCAAAACTTACCGGGCTTTAATGATTATAAATTAGGGTATAACGCTTGTTTTATACCTAAATCCAAACAGGTTTTGATTAATACAGATAAAATTTCTGTAGCAGGTTTCCATGAACTGGGACATGCACTTAATGCCCTTAAAAGCAAATACGGAGTAAAATATCTTGCAAAAATGCGTGGTCCGGGATATGTTTTAGCAGGCTTAATGGAATATTTTGCAATATTTTCGAGAACAAAGCCAAAATGTGCACCAAGAAGTTTTACAGATGTTATAGAGGATAATTGTGGAAAATTAGCATTTTTCGCTATGCTTCCCGTTGTAGCAGAAGAAGCAATCGCAAGTATTCGTGGTGTAAATCTCGCAAGAGATAAAAAAATTGATCTTCCTGAACCATTAATAAAGAATATGAAAAAACTTTATGCAAAAGCACTTGCAACATACGGGGGTCGTGCCGTTCTGGGCGGACTCGCAGTATATGCGTCAAGAAAAGTTATGGACCATTTTACCAGACCGAAGCCGGTTGATTATAATTGATTTCCTTCGGGAATAAATTTCTTTACTTCGTGGTTCTTATTGTCGTAAATGATTATATTTTCACGGTTTCCGTCTTTGTAGTCAGAAGAATACGTGTTTTTAAGTTTCAGGTCAGAAGTATAAATAGTTTCCTTTGTTTTTTGTCCATCAGAATAATCGCTGAAAATTGAGCAGCTCTCATTTGTTTTGTCGGCATTGTAGTATGTAAAACGTTTTATATCGGCATCTTCAAACGTTGTTGACACATTAATTTTTGTATTCCCGTTTTTGTCGTATAGAAGGTGCTCAATTCTTAAATCAGTACCGTTACTAAGTGTTTCTTTACGAATTGAAATGACCTTACCTTCAGAATCTTTCATTTCATATTTTACCGGATTATCAGAGTCGTAATTCCATTCTTCAACAAATTCAACATCACCATTTGAATCGTACTTAGTGTGTTTTATAGGCTGGTTTGTATCTTTATCATAAGCCCAGATGTCGTTTTGAGAATCTTTTATTTTGTCATTATAACCGAGCGTTGTCCTAATTTGATGACCGTTTAAAATATTCAGCTCAGTAAATTCAATACCATGTCTGATATTTTCAGAATTATCTGAAATTATAAGTAACTTGTCTTTCTGTTTCTGTATCATGTAGATATTGCTATTTTTACTAATATCTGTAACAGTTTCACGTATGTTATCAGGTACGTTTGAGATTTCTGTTATTGCGGATAAAGGCAGAGCGGAAGACGGCAGATCATCGTATAAATTTGTTTGTATTACGGATTCGTTTTTATCGTGAAAAAATCCTTTTTCTTCTACTATTCCGCCTTTTAGGCTTTTATTATTTTCATTCGTTTTAGACAAGGAATTATTGCTGTTTTTCCCGCTATTTTCTGTAACAGTGGTTTCCTGCTGTTCAGATTTCTTTATCTTATCCTGCGACTGATTATTATCATCTTTTTTTAAAAATTCTACAGATATTATCAGTCCTGCAATTATAATTGCTGAAGCACAAATTAAAACCTTTTTTTTGTCCATAATTAAAACCCCATATCCTTAATTAGATTATAATCATTTTCCATGTATTTATCAATATTTTTTGTGATAAAATTTTTGTATGGATATTTTAGGAAAACTTGCGGGAAAAATTATAGTATCTGTACAAGCTATGCCAGGTGAGCCGCTTTATGATGAGGTTTGTTTGAAAAGTATGATGGCATCTGTCATTAATGGAGGTGCAACTGCTCTGCGTGTTGCAGGTGTTCGTGATGTTAAGAATGCCAAGACCTTTGGTGTTACTGTTATCGGTATTACAAAACCTGATAAGTTACCTGATAACTGGAAAGAAGTTGTTTATATTACTCCAACTATTAAGGAAGTAAATGAACTTATTGATGCGGATGCTGATATTATTGCTTTTGACGGTACTTCAAGAGTTAGACCAAATGGCTGTAATCTAAAAGAGATTATTGATAGAATACACTCTGCAAATAAACTTGCAATGGCTGATATATCTACTTTAGATGAGGGGATAAATTGTTCAGAACTTGGCGCAGATATTGTTTCTACTACTCTATCAGGATATACAAAAGAGTCTGAATCAGACTCTGATAGACCGGATTTTGAACTTTTGAGAAATCTTGTCAAAACGGTTAATATACCTGTTATATTAGAAGGAAGAGTGTGGGAACCTGATGAAGTTGCAAAAGCATTTGAACTTGGAGCACACAGTGTTGTAATTGGCTCTGCCATAACTCGTCCGCAGCTTATTACAAAAAGATTTATTAACCATAAATAAAATAGGATGTGTATATGAAAAAAGCTTTAGCATTTGATATTGGTGGTACAAAAATTTATAGTACGATTATCGATGAGTCAGGTAATATATTGTCTGATATTGATAAATTTTCTACTCCTAAATCATTAGATGAGATTAAAAATATTTTATCTGAACAAATCAATAAATATGAAAATGAGGTCGATGCTATTGCAATTGCCACAGCCGGAGCCGTTAATAATTCAAACACGGCAGTAATCGGTTCAACAGGGAATTTGGTTAATGGGTACAGTACACTCGATTTTCAAAGTTTAAGTAAAAAGAAAGTGTTTTTGGAAAATGATGCAAATGCTGCAGCCTGGGCAGAATATAAAATAGGTTCTTCAAAAGGTTCGTCTGTTTCAGTAATGCTCACTCTTGGAACTGGTGTCGGCGGAGGTATTATTATCAATGACAGGCTTCTGAAAGGAAAATCCGGTGCAGCAGGTGAGATGCATTTTAAAATGTATCCTGATAAACGCAGAAAATGTTCTTGCGGAAGCTGGGATTGTTTTGAAATTTATGCATCTGGTACTGCACTTAAAATAGATGCCGAAGAAATGCTTAATGATAAAAATGTTACTACTTATGATGTTATAAATGGTGTTAAGCAAGGTAACAAAATTATGATTGATGTATTGAATAAATGGCAAAATGATATTACTATTGGTATCAAGGGTTTGGTAAATATATTTGACCCGGATTGTGTAGTTTTGTCAGGTTCAATGGCTCAGTTTGTTGACAACGCTAAAATCGAAAATGAAGTTAATTCTGATATAGTTACAACTCCAACTAAAATCAAAACGGCAACTGCCGGTAATTATGCAGGTATGATAGGCGTATCATTGCTTGCACTTTCACAGGAAGTATAAATGGGTAAAGCTAAAAAGAGAAGTTTTAATAACGGTATAAATGATAAATTCCCTTATATGACAAGGGAGTCTGCACTTTGTTCCGTGATAAATAATATTAATAATAAATCTAAAGTTATTGATACTATAACCTTGTTTGGTTTTTCTGCAGAAGAAATGCTTGAAGCCGGTGCTGCTTATGAAGATGTTGTTGCACTGGGCGGTCTTGTAAAGTAAATATATTCAGCTTTACTCACTCGCGCAAAAATAAAGCCTGAGTAGTAACTCAGGCGAAAAAGGGAAAAGGGATTAAAAAGGGAAATCTTCATCTTACATTTACGAGAAAATACCGAATGTTCTTT
>CACZFL010000005.1 GCA_902780525.1 uncultured bacterium
AAGTTGGCTGACTTAGACGGGTATAAAAATATTCGTTGGTTTGAGCCGTACATGAACAAATTTAACAAGAAAGGAGTGTAACATGGGTGGTCGTGGTTCTGGCGGAAGTCGTGGCGGTGGCGGTGGTGCTGCCAAAACTCCAATTAGAGATGGAATGAACAAAGAAGAATTAGTAAATCTTTATAACAGTATCTCAGGAAATCCTGCTTATACTGTTGAGCAACGTGTAAAAACAATGCACGATATTGAAGAAAGAATAAAGGATCTCGATGCCAAAAATGCAGAAGATACAAAACAAAAAAGACTTGATGCTCTTGCTAAAGCACGTGCAAAACGTGCCGAGAATCTTAAAAATGGAATAAAACCCGAAAAGAAAGAAAAGAAACCGAGACAGAAAAAAGCGAAGATGTCTATGGATAGCACAGTCTCAGACCTTAAATATAATTTAAGGCGAGGTGTTGAATCAGACGGATATATTTCAAGTTCGGATTTCAGGGTTGAAGATTACGGAAATTCCGTCAGTGTTCAAATTAGATATTTAGGTAAATGGAAAAATCCATCTAATGCACGTTATGAGGAAGATTACGATTGGCAAGAACTTCGTTCCTCAAGTCGAAAACAAATAGACAAAGTAGTTAAGAAATTATCAAAACAATCCGGCAGAAAAATCTCTTGGGGTGCAAGCGAAAAGAATTGGATTGATATTGATATCCCTAAAATGAAAGGAGACTAATAAATGGGCGGTCGTGGTTCAGGCGGTGGCAAATCTGGCGGAGGCGGTGGTGCTTCCATAAAAAATAATGAAGTTAGACTTCGCAGCATAAATGATATCTATCAGGAAAAATATTCTAAAATGACTGATGAAGAATTAAATCGGGCATTAATTAGTGCTAAAAATCAATTAAATAAAGAACAAGCAAAAGTTTTGTATGAACAACAAAAACTTTCAAAAATGGTGGATGAATTTAAAGCAATGAAAGATACGGATCCCAAAGTTAATGAAAAATGGGAAGCTATTGATAAGCAAACTGCTGTTCTGAATGATGCACGTTCTCGATTGGATATCAGGTCTCAAGCATATTATCTAGGAATTAATGAAAAGCATAATGTCAGAGGCAAACAAACAACAAAAGACATAAAAAGTATGACTGACGGACAATTAAACAGTTTTTATAATCGTTCCTACAATGAATTACACAAAGCACAAAGACAAATTGAAAAAACAAAAAATCCTAAAACAAGAGAAAAATATCTCAAATTATTTAAAGAACACGATAATAATTTTTTAAGTGCAAATGAAGAACGATATAAACGTGGACTTGATGGCAAGGGCTGGTAATTGTGTCCGAATGATACGAAATAACAAAAAAGACTTTATTTTGCTTCGCTTCCATTCGATGAATGTGACTGTAACAAAATAAAGGAGGTCTTTATGACAGAAAAAATTACATTAGAAGAAGCTGTTAAATCAAAAGACAACTTCACCAAATTTATTGAAGAGAATAATGAAGAGTGTATAAAAGCAGCACTCAAAGGCTATTCTCAACGTGAACTACACATCATTATTCCACAGATGACACCAACAGCTGATGGATTATGTAACGGACTCGGTGCTTTTAATGATAATCAAAAGTGCTATGTATTTTGGTTTATTAACAATGAAAAAGTTGAAATTCTAAAATTAGCAGAAAGTTTAAATACAAGATTTTCAAAAATCTGCGGAATTTTTATTTTTAAGCCCTGTTTAAATGATGGTAAAACAGAGTTTAAATGCCTTTTAAAACCTGAACTTTCAAAACGCCCTCCGGTAAATACAAGAACAAAAACAAAAATGCTCCAATATCAACTGTGGGAGTTATATCAGGAAGTCTGTGACGGAAGCGAATATCCTGATATGCAAATAAAAGAGGCACAATATCAACATTATCAGTATATAACAATTCAGGTAAGTGGAATGCAAATGATTCAAACAATAAATACTCAGAATGGATATGTCGCATCAGAATTAAGTATGCGTAATAGAGAAATATTTGCAAAGCTAAAAGAACATAAAGATGAAATTGAAAAAGAAGTAGGCGAATTGATCTGGGATGATAACGAAAGAAATGCGACTGTAAAAATTAGAAAAGTTTATTCAATAGATGTATTTAATTCAAAAAATCATAAAAAAGCAGTTACAAAATTAATTGAACTCGGTGCAGAACTCAAAAATATTGCACATAAATACCTATAAATTAATTCATAAAAATTGTGAAGTATTTAAATATTATTTTTTGATAGGATAAAAAAATGAAGATAATTGTAAAAAACAGACGAAATAATAATGAAAAGTATGAATTAACATTAGAGGAATTTAAAGCAAAGTTCAGGAACGAACTTACAACAGCAATTAATTCATACACGCATCAGCAGGAACAAAAGGATTTATTAAAACCTCCGTTTATGCGCCTAAACACCGATTATACACACGACTTTTATCAAGACTTGCGGTGGAACTTTAACAATCACGCACCGACAAATTATTACATAGAAAAACAAATATAAATATTATGAGGGTTTGAGGTAAGTCTCAAATCCTCTTTCACATTGTGTCTGAATGATACAAAACTATCAAAACAACTTGAGATATATGACATTCAGAGACATTAATGTGTATGTAAACGAAAGGCGGTAAAAATGAGTACAGAAGCAGAATTATTAAAAAACAAAGCAGCATTATTATTAAATTGTTTTGGATATGTAAACGCAAAACCTGAAGATATTACTCCACTAGAATGCGGTTCAGCATACGGAGTTTACGATTACATATTAGTAAAATTCAATGAATATGAATATCAATTTAGATTTGATAATGATGGCGAAACAAAAAGTTGGAAATTAATTGTATTAGATAACGAAAAATAGAAAGGGTAGCAATGATTGAATTAAATGGTATTTATAAACTCAAACTTATAAGAAACATAAAATGTAATGACACAAGTGACTATCAGGTAATTGGATTTTCTGAAAAGGATACTGTTATTTGTAAAAAACTAAATGGTGAAGATGCCGGAATACTATACCTTTTTATGAAAGATTTTTTAATCGATCCTGAAAAACCTGATGATATTTACTCAAATTTAATTGTAGAAAGGGGTTAATTATGGCACTAAAAGACAAAGACACAACAATGTTTGGAACGAAAATTTATAATTACAAAACAGATAAAACAGGGATTTTGCTTTATACTTGGACAAATACATATGCCGATGGAGATGTTCCATTTGCTAAATGTGTTGATATTGATGGTAAAGTTTATAACACACCAATGGATGATATATCTCCAATTGATGATTAAACTATTTAACAACCCAACTTTCAGCACCAAGATTTGTAAATCTAAATCTTCTGAACTCGCCACCAAGCTTTAATAATTCTTGAGTTACTGTGTATCTTGTGTTATCTGGACAATAGAACATAAAGAAACCGCCACCACCAGCACCTGATATTTTGCCACCCGATGCTCCTGCTTTTATTGCGGTTTCATAAATATTATCTATAACAGGATTAGAGATAGATGATGACATTTGCTTTTTGTATTTCCAGCCGTCATTCAATAAGTCACCCATTCTGTATAAATTGCCTGTAAGAAGTGCTTCTTTCATATCATAAGAATACTGTTTAATCTTATGCATTGCTTCTATTGCTTTTTCATTTTTATTTTTAGCATTTTCTGCCTGTGATTTAATAATCTCGGCTGATAATCGGCTTGTTCCTGTGTAGTAAAGCAGCATATTTAGTTCTAACTCATTGGTATATTCTTTTCTTATTCTCAAAGGATTAACAAGAACTTTATCTCCTTTAAATTCCATAAAATTAAAACCACCAAAAGCAGCTGCATATTGGTCTTGTCTACCACCTGCCATTTTTAAATCTTCTCTTTCAATACTCCAAGCAAGATGAGCTAAATCATAATCTCCAAGAGGTAAATTAAGCCACTCTTGAAATGCTTTAACTATTGCAACAACAAGAGTTGAAGATGAACCCAAACCACTTCCTGCCGGTGCATCAACGTAAGTTGTTAAAGTAAAACCAAGAGGTTTTTTAATAAAGTCTTTTACGAGTCTGTTATAAACACCTTTTAAAAGGTCAAACTTACCATCTATCTCAAGATATTCTTTTGAGTCAAAAACTCCTCTTTCATTTCTATCAGCACAATGAAATTCAATTTTACCATCGTCACGAGGTTCAATTGTTGCATAGGCATACATTGTTATACAAGCATTTAGAATGCAACCGCCATATAAATCACAATATGGACTTACATCTGTTCCGCCACCTGCCAAACCAATTCTTAAGGGTGCTTTTGCTCTTATTATCATCTTAAACTCCTACTTTACTAAAAATTGCTTCTTCTACTAATGCACAAATTATATGACCTATCATTATGTGAGACTCTTGAATTGTTGGTGTAGAAGCTGATGGTACATGGATTATATAGTCACACCATTTATCCATTTCGCATTCCTTTTGTCCGACAAAACCAACTGTTACAACTCCTTTTTTCTTTGCTTCTTCTAAAGCTAAAACAATGTTTTTTGAGTTACCCGAAGTTGAAATTCCAATGAAAACGTCACCCTCTTTTGCATTAGCTTGAATCTGTCTTGAAAAAGACTTTTCATAACCATAGTCGTTACCGATAGCCGTCAAAATTGAGGTGTCTGTCGCAAGCGAGAAGGCTGTCAATCCTGGTCTGTCAAAAAAGAACCTAGAAACCAGCTCTCCTGCTATGTGTTGAGCATCTCCAGCTGAACCACCATTACCAGCAGTCAGAACTTTTTTATCGAGTCTGTATGCTTCGACAATTCTATCTGCTATTTTTTTTATTGTTTCTAAAATGTTCTCGTTATCTAATATACTTTGTTTTGTTGTTATAGAATCTTGAATGTATTGTCTTATATCCATTGATGTTCTCCTTCTTTTATTATTTTACAGTTCAAGTAAGGTAATCGTATCTTGTCTATATCTGGATTATCACCCACCATAATAGAACGTTTAAGATCTATTTTTAATTTTTCACAAGCCTTTAATATCATACCGGGATTCGGTTTCCTTAATAGTGTATCGTAGGCATACTCTTTTATTATAGAGTCTTTATGGTAAGGACAATATTCTATGTCGTGAAAGTCAACATCGACTTTTTTGTAATACTCTCTTATTCCGTCAAATCCTTCTTGCATTTCCTCTTTTGTGAATTTCCCTTTTCCGATTCCTGCTTGATTAGTTATCATAACTATATGATAGTCTAGTGCAGCATATTGTTTTACTATATCAACAGTGTCCTCTATAATTTTAAAGTCTTTGCCATGTGGATATTCTGTATTTTCAATTAATGTTCCATCTTTATCTACAAATAAAGCCGGTTTCATTTCTTTAGCAATCCAATTAGGAACTAAATCTTGTGCTCTGTAATAATCCTCCGGTATTCCTATATCAATAAAACACCCTCCAAGTGGTAGTCCGTTCAATTCGTCATTTGCTAGAAGTTTAGGGAATATCTCTGTTTCAAGAGAGATAAACTCTCCGTTAAACTTTTTGGCATAAGGTTTTAAAGCTGATTTATGAATATAATAAATGCCACCATTTATGTAACCATCAATCCTATTCTCAGGCAAGCTACCCTTTTCTACAAACGACTTAATTACATATTTATCATCTATTTCAACAAATCCATATCTCTCAATATTGTTTGTGTATCTTAAGGCTAGTGTAATTGGTTTGTCTTTCCCAAATCTCTCAAGTATATTGTAATCAATATCAAAGAACGTATCTCCATTGATTACAAAGAACTCATCTTGTAATTTATCAAAGGCATTAAGAATTGCACCACCAGTCCCAAGTGCTGTCTCTTCTTTGATAAATGTTGTATTTTTTAATCGTTTAAATTGCTTTTCTATCTGCTCCGCTTTGTATCCCGTCAAGAAAACAAAATTATCAAAACCTTGTTTCTTCAAAGTTTTAATAACAAACTCCAAGAAAGGCTTTTGTTCTCTACCTATTGGTGCAAGAGGTTTTGGAACATCAGAAACAATATGTGATAGTCTTGTCCCGAAGCCACCTGCTAATATAACAGCTTGTCTCATTAAATACTCCTGTGTCGATAATTCTAATGTTATCATGAAAGCAACTAAAGTTTTGCAAAAATTTTTTCACGCATATATCATGTAAGAAATCGTTTTGGGAGAGAACAATGATTAAATATTCAAAGTTAAAGGAATCAATGGAAGTTCCTTGTATGGTATGTGGCAATGAGTCAAATATTGTCTTTGTAAAAAAGATGCAACACTCAGATAAAAATACATTTTACGTTTGTGAGAAATGCTTTAAAAGTTTTAAGTCAGATATGCAAAGTGGTAAATTTAAAGAATATAAAGGTGAGGATTTAAGTCTACTTTTTAAATAAAACCGAGAGGTTTAAATAGATCAAAATCGTTCTCTAAATTTTGAGGGAATAAGTGGTGGAATTGAACATAAAAAGTGTGGATACTACTATACCCCATTTCCTTTGCAATAAGGTTCATTGGCACGTGTTGGCTTTGTAAGAGCATAATATGTGCGTATAAACAGCTCTCAAAGTTAGGCATTTTTATTTGTCCAAATATAAAGCCTGTCTTGTTTCTATCGACTTTATTTAGTAGATATTGAGGCATCTTTACTACTTTAACTTGCTTACGTTTAAAATATGCCAACTTGCCATGCATATATCGTCTGTTTATTGAAATTGTTGATTGTTCAAAATCAATATCTTCATACTGTATAGCTTGTAGTTCAGTTAATTTTAATCCTAATGCTATAACCCAAACTTCAGGACCATCTTTTTTTATTAACTCTTTAACCTCTTTTAAAGTGTAAATTGTAGCCGAATTAGTTAAGTTTTCATATATGTCATATTGTAATTGAAAACCGCACACCCTAAGTATTATTATTAATAACCCGACAAGTGCTTTAACTGTAGCAAAGCACACACCCTTTGTCATAAGGTACTTTCTAAATTTAACTATTTCCTCTTGGATTATTTCACCTAATTTATATCCTTTAAAATACTCTTTCAGCTTTTCAATGTTTCGCTTTTTATTATTTGCTACTGTATAACTTATATCATTGTCGACTATCATTTTCCAATATTTGTTCGCAGCATCTTCAAATAATATATTCTGAGGTTTTTGTTTGCGTTTGCGAGTTGTTGTTTCAGATGACGCCTCCTGTGTTATAGGTGTTCTGAATTTTTTAATAGCCTCTTTTGAATATTCGTGTTTTAACCTATGTATAAAAGTTGGAAGTGTCGGAATAGAATCACTCTCGTAACCTTTCAGTTTTAATAATTCATAGGCTTGCTCTTGAGTATATTGTTTTGGTGATAAATAAATCTTTTTGAAATCTTCATAGACTTTATTATCAATTGTACAGAGTTTACTTTGATATAAACCAGGAAGACCTTCTTCAATGTATCGTTTGTATTTTATTTTATACCATTGAGCATTCATTTTATATTCAGGGAAATCTTTTGCAATTCTGCCGAGAAATATTTTTGCTTCGGCGTGTGACATATCTCCTGCGAGGTTGAATAAAACAACGTGTTTAATTAATAATTGTTTCATTCTTTCATCACATTTATTGTAATAATCCAAGTCCCTCTTTTTAGTGAAAACTTGCTCGGCAGGGAATTCTCTAAAATTATCTAAGTTGAATAACTGATTTTCGGATAAAGTAAAATTGGTTTCTACTTTTACTTTTTGAGTGTTTAGTTTTCTTTTTAGTTTGTTGCTGTTTGTTTTTTCGTACAAATACTCATCTTTTGATATCTTATGAACAACTTGCTCATCTACAAATTTTTCAACATACGGAATAAGCTCTGATGTGTCACATTCCATATAAGTTGATAAATCTTCTAGTGAAAATCTTTTCAAGATGTTCATAATTTTTAAAATTTTTTGTTCCATTTAAATATTCCTTTCTTTTGTTTTAGTTGGTTTTTCAACAATGCCAAGAGGTTTAAAAATATCAAAATTATCATCCATCTCTTTAGGAAAAAGTTGATGGAATTGAGAATAAAATGTTTTTAAGTCCTTATACCTCATTTCCTTTGCAATTAGATGGAATGGTACATTTTGGTCTTGCAATAATTTTATATGGGTACATAGGCAACTTTCGTATGTAGGCATTTCTACTTGCCCAAATATAAGTCCTGTTTTGTTCTTATCAATATTGTTTAGTAATAGATTGGGGATTTTAATTGATTTAACAGACTTAACATTGTATTTTATTATTCTTCCCCTTTGGTAGCGTTTATTGATTAAAACTACCTTTTTTTCGTGGTCTATATCTTCATACTGTAATACCTGAAGTTCTGTTAGTTTTAATCCGAGAGCTATTATCCAAGCTTCTGGACCACATTGTTTAACTATATCTTTTATTTCCTCATACGAATAAATTTTATAAGATGTTAGAACAATATCAAAAATACTTGCATCAAGATTAACTCTATTTATTTTAAGAATCTCTAGTAATAAAAGAATGATTCCTCTTACTGTACTAATACACCATCCCTCTGCAATAAGTTTCTTTCTGTATTCTACAATTTCCTCTATCGATATATCTCTTAGTTCATATTTCCCGAAATATTTATTCAGATTTGAGATATTTCGTTTTTTCTCTGGTCTAATTTGTATTTTATTTAGAGCAATTATATGTAAATACTCTTTTACAGCATTTTTAAATAACGTATCTTTAGCACATTCTACATACTTAAGAGTCACTACATCATCAGAATATTCCTCTTTTTTGATTTCGGATCTAAATCTTTCAATAGCTTCCTTAGAAAATTCACTATTAAGACGATGCATAAATGCCATAAGACTCGGCAGTAAATCACTGTCAAAACCTTTCATTTTTAATAATTCATAAACTACAGTAGCGGAATATCGTTTAGGAGTTAAATACATTTTTTTAAATTCTTCGTATGCTGCATTATCAACACTACAGAGTCTGTTTTGATACAAACTACACAAACCACCTTCACGATATCGTTTATATTTTTCCATGTACCATTTATCGTTAATTTTATATTCAGGATGTTCCTCTGCAATTTTATTAAGATACAATTTAGTTTCCGCCTCAGACCTGCGACCAACCAAGCTGAATAGAACCACATTTTTAATCAAATACTTTTTCATTCTCTCATCGGAGTTGTTATAATACTCCAAATCTTCCTTCTGAAGAAAAACTTGCTCGGCAGGAAAATTCCTGAAATTTTCAAGATTAAATAACTGATTTCCTAATACTGAATAATTAAAATATTTTTTTTCGTTATCTTCTTTTTTTCTTCTTATTCTTCTTCGGGGTTTTACTCGATTGACATTCTCATATAAATAATTATTGTTAGGCAATTTAGTTATAGCAGCATTCTCCTCAAGGTCTTTAAGATAAGGAGTAATTTCACTTGCATCGCACTCCATATATGTTGATAAATCATCTATAGAGAAATTTTTTAAAATGCTTGCTATTTTTAAAATTTTCTTTTCCACTTAAATATTTTTCTCCTTTGTCTGATTCGGTTCTGTTAAATCCTTTTCTACAGCTATAATTTCTTTTAGAGTTGTTTCATCTATTGAATTTAATCCGTTTGATTTTGCAAAGTTTTCTGCCTTATTAATTATTTTTACAAGCTGCCTGAATCGGTTTACACTCTTGTAAAGACATTGCATTGCACAGTCGGTAAACTCTATTTCTGATAGTTCTCCAACAATAGTTTTAATATCCCCTTTACTAAATGGTTCAAACCGCACAATTTCAGAAATTCTGTCATAAAGGTGTTTGTATTTTTTGAGTTTAGAGTTTGCACTATTCATACCAACCAAAATAATAGGGACATTCGTTCTATCGTGAATGTCCCTTATTGTTTCGACTGCCTTTGCATCCATCATCAGGTAATCAATTTCGTCTACAATTATCGGTTTTGGATCCATCATCAAATTTTTAATTATTATATTAAAGCAATCGAAAATTCTTCTTGGTGCATATTCGCCCATTGCCTCTAATATTTCTGAAAGCAGCCATTTTGTAGACATCAGGTTGTTACACCTTACAAGATAAATATCATTTTTAAAAGCCCACCAGTTAATTGTTTGTGTTTTACCTAATCCCGGCTCCCCATAGACTAAACCTAGCCCTGGCACTCCCTCTGCTCGTTCAAGCAGATTATTATACATACTTATAAATCGCTTGACGTTATTTGTTTTTACGAATACTTTTTTCATGTTACTCCTTTCTATCCGTATATTGTCTTGTATTCACTTGATTGAATGTAATTTTTCAGCCACTCACGATCATCATTATTTATGCAGCCATTCTGCATATGCCATTCGTATCGTTCGTAGTTATTAGCAAATGTTGGTCGATTTACGATTGAAGTTTTGATTTTCGGTCTGAATAATTGTTCTTTTTCTTCCTGTGGTTTAACAGTTACTTCATTTGTTTCAATAATTTCATCGTTTTTATTCGGTAATTCGACCTCAATTAATTCTCTTTCTATTAAATCTATGTCATTTAAATTGAAGTGCTGCTTAACAGCTTTTATTGTTTTTCTTCTTAACCGAGCTTGTTTTTCAATTTTGTGCTTGTAGTCTTCTATATCTTTAATATCTCCCATTTGAACGGCAAGCGGATGAGTTGGGGTAACTCTGTCTGCTCGGCATAAAAACTCACCTTTCATTGTGTAAACCTTGATATAGGTTAAATCGAATAAATTGTATTTAATGATGGCTTTTTCTTTTAATCCGTATAAAGCTTCGTCAAAATAGTCAGCTTTCAGGAAGTGGATTCCGTTTCTTCCTATTGTTTTTACTTCCTGTGCCATCATCAGGTCATCGAGTTCATTTTCATCAATTTTTTGTCTTGATGTTTCATTAATTACTTCTTGAATTGTTTTACCTTCATCATTGGGACAGGGTTGTGCGTGTTTGTATTCAAGCCATTTATTAATTAATGTTATTGCTTGTTCTATTGTTGGGGTAAATTCGTATTTTTCGTGGATTTGAGAATGTAGTTTTTCATTTCGTTTCATCCATGCCGGCTTTTTCTCTATACTTGTACCGATATAGCTTGGCATTAGTTTTTCAAATCCCTCTTGAAAATCTAAAAAGAAACGCTCGATGACTTTAGCACGAGCGTTATAAGGAGTCGCATAAACTGGTCTTATACCCAGTTTCTCGTAGATACCGGTAAAGCCAAGTTCTTCAAACTTTTTATCTCCGTTAAAGAACTTACTTTTGAAAGCTCTGCCGTTATCTTGGTAAATGTAATCTGGAATGTGGTCTAGATTTAAAATTGCGTTACGAAGAGCTGATGCAATATTTTGCGTACATTCTTCGAGCATAATATCATATCCGACAAGTCCGCCTGATTTCCAATCTAAAAAACCGAGCAATGTAGCTCGGCAGGGTTTACCAGTGAACGGATTAATTACTTGAAAGTTTAGTGTATGACCATCTGCGATTAATACTTGCCCAGGTTCTAAAAGTGATGCGTTTCTTACAATAAATGGTTCGACTTTATCCTTTAATGCTTTTTGACCTTCTCTGGCAAGAGTCCATTTATCAAAATTCGTATCCCTGAACCAATAAGCATATCTTCTGAATGTGACATCTTTGGGGAGAATGTCATATCCTCTTTCTTTTAATATATGTTTTGTTAAACTAATTGCTTTTCCGACCGAGAAGTTATTCGGGGATAAAAGTATGTTTAAAAAGATTTTAATCTGTTCTTCATTTAGCGAAGTGCTATATTCTTTTCTTGTTGTGTATTTATACTGCGGAACAAGGGCAGTCCAATCACGATTGTATCCGAGTAGTCTTTTCCATCGGTATAAGGATCCTTCACAAACTTTTCCAATTACATTAAAAATGTTTTCATACAACATTCCCGAATTATACATTTCAACAAATTTCTGATTTATTGTTTGACCTGATTCATCAAACTTGTTCTTTTTGCATTCTCTTCTAAAATCGAGCCAGAAGTTAACTAAATCATATTTGGCGAGTGCTTGCTCTTTCTGACTTTCTGATATCAGCTTGTCTTGTTTGATTTTTAAATTACTTAATTCAATTACCTCGGAATCTGATGCGTTTATCTCTTCCAGATATTCTTCAATATATTTCTTTTGTAGCTCTACCTCTAACGTGCTTAATCTTATTTTATAACTGTATCCGCCTCTGCACTTTTCAGTTTTACATTCGTACTTATCATTGTTTAATGACATTCTAACTGCTCTTTTAGATACGTTTTTTAAACGTGCAACAGTTTCAACATCCACCCATATTTCTTCCGTCTTAATGTCATTTAGGTCTATTTTTGCCTTGCTCATTGCCAATTCTCCTATGTCGCTACTCAATGTTAACTCGTATTTTTAAAAAGTGTCGCTTTTTAGGAGGAAGTGTGTCGTTTTGTGTCTGAAGAAGTAATTGAAAATAAAAAATTTATTACTTTCAATTACCTCAAAAATGAATTTTCAATTACCTCGACACACAACTTTACAGAAAAAGGCAATAAGAAAACAAAGATATTAAAAAGAGCTTCCTCCTACCCTATTTTTATACAAACAGATATCATTAACAGACAAAATTAAAAAAGTGTAGAGTAGTTTTAAAAAAAGGAATATAATTAGAAATTCAAACCTTGTTGGAAACGAGAACTTATAGGTTCGTTAATTTCAATAAAGTCCATAGTTTGTTCAACTGTATTTTGGTTGAAATACCATTGTAAAAATAATAAATCTTTATATTTCATATAGTGGTGATAACCAAATGTTCTTCTCCATGATTCTACTGAAATACTGTAAAGACCTAGTTCTGCTGCTACATCTTTAAAGTTTACATAAAAATAATATCTTGATGTTTTTCCTTTGTTCTTTCTTGAGAAAGCTAGGTCAGTTGGTTCTTTATCTTTGGTTACTATTGAGATTAAATCAATCATCTCATCTGACAGTAAGTATGTAATGCCTTTTGCTACTTGAATATATTTTTTATTTTTTACTTGTGAAACTTTCATCTCAAATAAAGTTGTCATCTTTAAACCTGTGTTGATAACAAGTAAAAACATTAAAAGGTCAAGATAAAGCTCTTTCTCTCTGTATTTTTGCTTTATTCTTTCTATATCTTCTACACTTTTTATCGGTGATGTTTTTATCATAATAAAAGTATTTTAACACGAAATATATAAATTTTGTGAAACTTCACAACTTTTTTTCAATTACCTCATTTTTCCGGAACCATTTTAATCGGAAATAAGGCGGAAAATATCGTTATTTTTGAAAGATAAACACTTCCGAGAAATAGGCGGAAGTAACTTTTGAGGTAATTGAAAAGTCCGTTTCGCATCCGCAGGTATAATCCGCACTATATTTGAGTTTGAGGGAAAATCCGGCGGATTTATAGCGGACTTTCAGGTAATCGAAAACGGAAAAAACGGCTTCAATTACACGTCTTAAAACAAAATGGGGGAAGTGCCTCTCTTTTAGTAAACATCGGGGTTACACACACAAATTTTCAATTACCTAAGTTTTAATTTGTCCTGTCTAGTTATATCAGGTTCGTCAGGTATAATTTCATAAGTCATACAATTAATATTACTAAGTTCATTTTGCTTTTCGTTTAGTTTTTTAATTTCTTGTTTTATATTAGATAGTTCATCATCTTTTTGCGTAATTTCTTTAGATTTTTTATTATTTGAAATTTTCAATTTATATGCAAGATTTGCTAAATATATTATAAATAAAAATAAAGCAAGTCCTATTGCTAATCCAATTCTATATTCTAAAGGAAACTCCACTAAAGCTAAACAAGATAGAGTTTCTGTTATTAATAATCCTATAAACCATCCTAAATTCATAGATCTACTCCTTTATAGTGTTTTTTGTTAGTTTTTATATATTTTAGATGATAACATAAATCTTTTGTATCTTTATGTAAACTTTTCAATGCTATTTGTCTATTTTGAAGTTAATGTATTTCCTGATGTAAGGAGGAAATATGAAAGAAGTAGACGGATACAACATTAGCAATCGAGAATTTAAGCAATTAAGCAAATGGGCAGAAGATATTTATAACATAGTAATTGTTGTTGATTACTTTGTTAGCAATCAGCCGGAGATTGAAGAATGCTACAATCTTGCTCCGGTCATTAAAAATTTGAGAAACAACGCAGATTTACTAAATGCTTTTTTTATTGATAACGAACACCATACTCTAAACTAAATTGGATTTAACTGCTATTAACATACGGCGCAATTAGGGATAATAGATTTATTTGAAATAAACATTATTTCTTTACCCTTTTTATTTTTTCCGGCAGAGTAACTAATGTTGAATTCTATAGGGTTTTCAACAAAATTATACAGGTTGATAATCTCTGGTACATTATCATAACTCACAATCCACTGACCTTTTAATTTTTTTACTATATCTGCTATTTTCGCATGATCATCTTTTTTATAATGATTATTATACAATTGATAACCCTTATTAAAGTATGGAGGATCAAGATATAGTAAGCATTTTTCAAAATATTTACTATGTTTCTTTAATAATAACAATGTATCTTCATTATAAAGTTTTATAGAATTTTTATATTCTGCAATTTTCAAAATTCTTTCTATGAGTTCTACCTTATTAAATCTTGCATCTATTTTCCAATTTCCTAATTGTTGCTTACCACCAATAGGACCACCTTTAATAATGCCTGAATAATTACATCTATTAAGAAAAAATGTTGCAAACCCAATATCAATTATAGAATGATTTTGCATATTATTATAAATATTTTTCTGAAGTTCCCAAGAATCGATAGTTATGGGCATTTGTTCTATATATTCAATAAAATCATTAGTACATTCTAATATGGATTTCCAAAAACAATAAATACCGTAATCATTATCATTTATATATATTTTTTTAGCGTAACCATCAATTAACAAAGAAAGTGCTACAGATGCCCCTCCTGCATATGGCTCGACATATACGGGAGGCTCATTATAGTTCAATTCTATAAATTTTTTCATAAAATTGATAATTTTAGCTTTTCCGCCTGGATATCTTAATGGTGAATAATGTTTCATAATTGCACTATAACATAGAATATGATGTTTTTCCAGATTATTAAGGGAGTTCTTCTATACCTTTTCTTTTCGCAATATGATTATAGGCTTTTTTAAAATCCTGCAAAAATTTTTCTACTAAATCAGTATTTTCAGCTTTCCAATATTTGTATATATTACTATCTTCAAATAATTCTTTATGAGTTTTAAACCACTCTTTGTATTTATCTCTTTCCTTTATAGAACCGTCATTTGATAAATCATGTTCTCTAAAATATTCAATTTTTACTTTTGCATTCTTTTTGTTTTCTTCTTCAAAATAAAGCTTTGACTTATCTGAATGTATAAAGTCATATAATAATTTTTCTGGAGAACATAGAGCGCCTGAGTATGTTGGTAATTTGATATAGTTACTTTTACAATTTTTTATTCTCTTTTCATCTGTTGTTTTTAAGTCTCCATCAAAAACTACAAGATACTCTTTAAATATTGGCTCAGAATTCATTAAATCAATTATACACTGGCAACCAATGGAAACATTTCTATATTCCAATTTTCTAACATTGCCCTCTATTAATTTTTTTAGTAACCACCTATTTTCTTCATCTTCTGTATACACAACAATTTTGTTACTAGTGTTGTTTCGGTGATACAAAGAAACCAATAAGTCTTCTTCAATATTTTTAAAATCATAATTTTCATAAACCATCAACTCATTATTAACATTTGTAAAATAATAATGTTTTAAATTTTGATTATTTACACTATTTTTTTCGCAAAATTTTCTAATTATAGTTAAACTGTGAGTTGTAAATAGAATCTGTATATTAGAACTACGAGCTTCTTTTATAAATAAATCAAGTAATTTTTCTTGAGCTTTAGGGTGCAATGAAGCTTCCAATTCATCTATTATTAATAATCCTCCCTTATAAACTTCTCCCATATCTCTCTTTAATTTTTTAAAAGAAAGCAAAGAAAGTAGTATTTGTCCCAAATTATCTTGACCGGAGGAATTTGTTTTCCAATCATACTTTTCAGTGTTTACTCCCGACATTTTTTTACTTGTTGACTTTAAACTAACATCTGATACCTCGGTAATGATGTCATTATTTGACAATATTTCCATATGGTTACTAGTAAACCATTCTTTATCTTGGTCATTCTCAAAATTTAAACTTTCATCTGAAATAAATTTGTCATCAATTTCACCAATTGGATATAAGCGAGATAATCCTAAATATATAACAGGAAACTCAAATTTTGCTTCTGTTATACCCCCAGCTTCAAGTTTTTCTTTTGGTATTACTCTATATCTTGTATTTCCTTCTTGCCAAGCAGTTCTGAATGTTTTTATTCTTGTCTTATTATTATCAACATGAGTAATTTGTAGTTTATCACTTTCTGATGGATCAAATTGCAAACTACCTTTTAATATTTCACTAAACTCTGCTTTGAACCGCTTACCATTATATGTAAGACCTTGATCTTTCTTCAATTCTGTAGAGTTTGCCATTAGTGCTAAAATTGTTGATTTACCTGTAGCATTCCAGCCGGCAAACATCGTAACGTACTGTCCTAAATTAAAAGTTTGATTTTCAATAGCTCTAAATCTATTAATCTTTATTTGTGTAAACATATCCTTCCTCGCTAAAAGTTTAGTGAAACTTGTGTCTTTATTATATCTTAAAATTTAAAAACTTGCTTTTTGTTAATAAGGGTAACAAATTAATTACATAATATAGGTAAAATAAAATTAATTATGCTCCATTTTGGACTAGGTAAAGCTCAAGTAGAGAATTTGGGAGATTTTTTGTATTAAAAAACAGAGAATTATCATAATTTTAATTCTCTGTTTTAATTATATCTGTGTATTGCCCCGTGTTTGCGGGTTTTTTTGTTAGAGAGTTTGGTCTTATCTCTCTATTTAAGACTAAATGGTGGAGATGGCGGGAGTCGAACCCGCGTCCGATGCGGATACAAACTGACATCTACGAGTGTAGTAACTTATTCGCTCAATCTGAAAAGGAAAGTTACAAAACCTGATTCAGACCAAAGACTTTTTAACGGAAGCCTAACCTCCAATGGTAAACTTGATACGCATACCATCATTTGCGTACTGCGTCTTGCATGCGGTCGTTCAATTCTTAACGGCAAGCTGGTTAAGATGAACGGGCTGAACTGCTTAATTAAGCAGCGAGTCTTCTAGCTCTGAAATCAGCCATAGAAACAACGTTGTTGTCATCTAATTTGTTTTGCCCGTTGATAACCGAGAACAGCTCTCGGACTCGCAATCCGGATATACCAATCACAACGTCAAAGCCGGTGCATCCCCATATTATTTTATAGCTTGGGAAATGGAGACGGCTCCTCTCGGAAACCTGCTCGTATCACTCGCGTGACACGACACCGTTTCCTCGACTCCACCTTCTTCGCTTTCGCTCAGAAGGCTTGCCCATTGCACTCGCCGTGCGGGCGTCAAAGCCGGTGCATCCCCTTGCAATTATAATTGTTATGATGAGAGTTTTTATTTTTACTCCTACCCTGTCAAAGTGCGTACTATCAGTATAACGCATAGAATAAATTTTTCAAGAGACTACGGAAGTTCAGGCCCCTTATATTTCCTGTATAATTGTATAACGTCGTCAGGAAGATTTTTGCCTGCTATCATATCCTTGTACGTTTCTGCTATAAACTCACCGATACCGGATTGTGCATACGAAGATACTTTGCCTGCGCTTTGTTGTGTTTTCTGATTAGTAATAAACTCATATAAATCAGGATAGAATTTTTTAAATTCCTTAGGCTTTTCATCTAACAGTTTTTTATAATATTCTTTACTTATTGCTCCCCACCTGTTATCAACTTCTTCAACATGTACTCTGCTGAGATCTTCTCCTGTTTTTGTTTTGTGCCAGGAATCTTTCCATATCTGTTTCAGGTTTATGTACCACTGTTTAACATCAAGTTCTTTTAAATTTCTTGCAAAATCCTGCAAATGTCCCATTTCGTGATAAATCGTTGTTTCAGGAAGCTCTATGTTATATTTAAATTCCCAAAAAGAACCGCTATCTTCTAATTTTTGAACCATATTTTTTAATATTTCTGCCTGTTTTTCATTTGAAAGTTTTGAAACTTCATCTATATTAACAGTTCCATTAAACAGATGTCGTTTTGCCCAGGCCAAATTTTTAATATGCTCCAGAGGACTTCTCAAAACACCTAGTGCGTTATCTGTTCCGTATTGCAAACTGTAAAATAATTTTTGTTTGTCATATATGCTGAGTTTAGAAGAGTCCTTATAAAACTCTTCTACCAACATCATTAAATCTTTTGACGGGAACGGTCTGACACAGCCGACTATTAGAACTGTTGCAATATCTCCTGTTTTCTCATTTAGTGTGAAATATCTTTTGCCTTTTTCTGTATATAAAAAATCTTTTATTTCTTTATCTAAAATTTTTTCATCAAAATAATTTTTATTTATAACCATATTTCCAAAATTCGGTGAATTTATATCTTTAATGACATAAGCCAGATAATCATCATCTTTGCTTTTTGGAGCCTGAAATCCCAGCTTTGTCGGAATAAATAATTTTCCTTTATTAGCATTAGATACATCAACCAAACCTCTGTTTGCGGTATTTATTGCTTCCAACGTAAAATTTTTATCAACTTCTTTTATACCAAGTATTTCTTTTGCAAATTTAATTCCTTCTTCTATGGTTTTTGCTTCTTTAAACTCAAGCTTTTCCGGAAGATTGCTGATAATCAGTTTGTTTTCGTAAAGCTTGGCAATTTTATTTCCCTGATAGCGGGCAAGAAGAATAATTGTGCCAACTGCTGCCGTTAGGACTGTACCTGTGCCTATAACAAAATTTTTCAGTTTTGATTTTTTCTCTGTTTTATTTTCCTGCTTGTCGGATAACTCAACAGAATCATTCGGATAAGGTTTTGTTTTTGGATAAACATTTACCGTTTCATTTGCTGATATTTCATTAATTGTTTTTATCTGATTTACTGATTCTACAGACATAATAAACCCTTACCTTACTTATATTAATAAAGTATTTTAAGCAAAAAAAATTGCCTTATTTTAAGGCAATTTTTTGTTTTGTTACATTATATAATGCTGTTTTATGCACTTTCTTTTGATTTACTGTTCGGGAGTTGTATCAGTTCTGCGTCGTGTTCGCTCTTATCTTCTGCATTTTCCCTGTCATCTTCTGCTTCAACCATTTCTTTTGTTATGGTGAATTTTTTGATGTCATGTTTTGAAGGAATATCATACATAATATCAAGCATAAGCTCTTCTACGATTGAGCGCAATGCTCTTGCACCGGTTTTTCGCTTGATAGCTTTCTTGGCAATCAAATCAACTGCTTCCGGTTCAAAATCAAGCTCAACATTATCCATTTCCAGAAGTTTTTTATACTGTTTAAGAACAGCATTCTTAGGTTCTGTAAGAATCATCTTTAAGGTTTCTTCATCTAATGCATCAAGGACTGCAAAAACAGGAACTCGGCCGATAAATTCCGGAATCAAACCGAATTTTAAAAGGTCTTCCGGTTGAAGTTTCTTCAATAATTTTGAAGAAGCCTGTTCTTTTTCAGCCTGAGTTTGTGCAACATTGCCAAATCCGATAGAGTTACCGTCTTTAACTCGGTGTTCAATAATTTTATCCAAATCAACAAACGCACCGCCTACGATAAACAGAATGTTCTTTGTATCAATCTGAATAACTTCCTGCTGCGGATGTTTTCTTCCGCCCTGCGGAGGAACATTTGATATTGTTCCTTCAATAAGCTTTAATAATGCCTGCTGAACACCTTCACCTGATACGTCACGGGTGATTGATGTATTTTCTGACTTTCTTGCAATCTTGTCGATTTCGTCAATATAGATAATACCCTTTTCAGCTTTCTTTGCATCAAAGTCAGCATTCTGATAAAGTCTGAGAAGGATGTTTTCAACGTCATCACCGACATAACCTGCTTCCGTAAGTGTTGTTGCATCAGCGACCGCAAAAGGTACATCAAGTAACTTTGCTAATGTTTGAGCAAGTAATGTTTTACCTGAACCTGTCGGACCAACAAGAAGAATATTTGATTTTTGAATTTCAACATCTTCTTTATCACTGTTAATATTGTGTTTAAGACGTTTGTAATGGTTATATACCGCAACCGATAAAACCTTCTTAGCATCATCCTGACCCACGATATGTTGGTCTAAGTATGCTTTAATCTCATGCGGTTTCGGTATAGGTTTATCTTCTATATCGTCTTTTTTCTTGTCTTTTTCTTTACCGTCGAGTTCTTTATCTTTGTCTTTTTGTTCAAAGAACTCTTCATCAAGAATCTCATTACAAAGCTCGACACATTCATCGCAGATATATACATCAGGTCCTGCAATAAGCTTTTTAACCTGATCTTGCGTTTTTCCGCAGAATGAACATTTTAGTCTTTCGTTTGCCGGCATAGTGCCTCCTCTATTTCTATGTCAATTGAGGGTGGCTGACATAAAGCCATTATATATTTACCCCTATTTACCCCTATTCCTTTGTAATAACTTTATCAATCATACCGTATTCAAGAGCTTCCTGAGGAGTCATGATATAGTCACGGTCTGTATCTTTTTCAATTTTCTTGATTGATTGACCTGTGTTTGATGCCATAATTTCATTCAATGTCTTTTTGATTCTCAGGATTTCCTGTGCCTGAATTTCGATATCTGTTGCCTGGCCCTGAGCACCGCCTAAAGGCTGGTGAATAAGAACTCTTGAATGAGGAAGAGCCATTCTTTTGCCTTTTGTACCAGAGCAAAGTAAGAATGCGCCCATTGATGCAGCCTGGCCTAAACAGATTGTCTGAACGTCAGCTCTGATGTGCTGCATTGTATCATATATTGCTAAACCTGCAGTTACGCTTCCTCCGGGAGAGTTGATATAAAGCATAATATCTTTTTCCGGGTTTTCACTGTCTAACAATAACATTTGTGCAACAATTAAGTTTGCAACCATATCATCAATAGCAGTTCCCAAGAATATGATTCTTTCTCTTAACAGTCTTGAAAATATGTCAAAAGCTCTTTCGCCTCTTGAAGATTGTTCAATGACTGTTGGTACATAACTTGCAAAGCTCATTTTATAATTCCTTTCTCTTATTTATCTCAAACCATATAGCTACATTATACCTTAATCGGTTTATTTCACAAATAATTAATTTGTATGAGATTTGATTCCTTTTTTTATTTCTTGTTTTTAGGGACATTTGCATTATAGCATAAAGGGGTAAAGGGGTAAATATCTTTGGGGGTAAATGTCTTTTGAGTAAATATAATAACAAAAGATGGCGACAATATAAAAGTCGCCATCTTACCTAAGCATTTTTATTTACCCCTATCCCTCATTGAACATGTCTTTGCCAACTGAGCAAAGCGGGCAAGCCCAATCATCAGGTAAATCTTCGAATTTTGTCCCTGCTGCGATTCCGTTATCAGGATCACCTACTGCTGGATCATAAACATAACCACACACTGAACATACATACTTTTGCATAATTTTTCTCCTTTTAATTTAAACTACTAACCATTTTATCTGCAACAGAATCAAGTTCTGAGAGTTGTTCTTCTTTTAATGCTGATTTGATGCAAACAGATTCATCAATAATTTCCGTACCTTTAAGATTTTCTAAAATTGTTTTCATAGCGTTTCCGCAAGTCGGTGCCCAGGAACCGTTTTGAATAAGAACAACTTTTCTGTTTTGAAGGTTGTGAGCTGATACAATGTGTAAAAACTCTTCCATTGTTTCAAAAATACCGTTATTATAAGTCGTTGTCGCAAAAACGATATGCGAATATTTAAATGCATCAGATAAAACATATGAGGAATGCGTATGAGATACGTCATACATTTTTATTCCCTTTACCCCTCTGTCTGCAAGTTTACCTGCCAAAATATTTGCTGCATTTTCCGTTCCTCCGTAAACAGAAGAGTATGCGATTAAAACGGATTTTTCTTCAGCCTCATATCTTGACCACCTGTCATATTTTTCAACAAACTTTGAAATATTGTCTTTTATAATCAAGCCATGAAGAGGGTAAATCGTTTGAATATCAAGAGCAGAAGCTTTCTTTAAAAGCATTTGAACCTGAGGGCCGTATTTACCGACAATGTTTGTATAATATCTTCTTGCTTCATCAAGGTAATCTTTTTCAAAATCAACTTCCGAATCAAAAAGGTTTCCGTTAATTGCTCCAAATGAACCGAACGCATCAGCTGAATATAGAGCTTTATCAGTTTTATCATAAGTTACCATAACTTCCGGCCAATGAACCATTGGAGCCGGGGTAAATATAAAATTATGTTTTCCGGTGTTTAACTCATCACCATCCTTAACTGTCATTACTCTCGAATCTATATCAAAATCAAAGAATTGTTTGATTAAAGCGACAGATTTTGCTGTTGTAACGATTTTAACTTCGGGATACAGAGCAATAACATCTTCCAATAATGCGCAGTGGTCGGGTTCCATGTGGTGAACGAACAAATAATCCAAATCTCTTCCGTCCAAAGCTGCTTCAAGATTTTGGAAAAATTGTCCTGAACAAGCTTTATCAACGGTATCCATCAATACGGTTTTTTCATCGAGTATTAAATATGAGTTGTATGAAACACCGTTTGGTATCGGATAAGCACTTTCAAACAAAGCCAGTCTTCTGTCAGAGCAGCCTATATATAAAATATCTTCACTGATTTTTCTTATATCGTACATTTTTACTCCTTTCCCCTTTTATATTTACCCCTAAACTTCTATATATCCTATATAAGTCAGGTTACGGTAATTCCCATCAATATCAAGTCCGTAGCCGACCAAAAACTTATCGTCAACTTCAAAGCAATAATAATCTGCTTCTATGTTTGCTACACGTTTGCATTTTTTATCTAAAAGAGCACAGAATTTTAAGTCTTTAAACTTAAAGTTGTGGCGTAAAAAGTCCATAAGGAATTTTGCCGTATGTCCCGTGTCAATTATATCTTCAACTACTAATACGTTTTTGTCATTAAGGTCAGGGAGTTTTATATCAACGGCGTTAACTTTTCCGCTTGAAGTTGTCCCCGAACCGTAGCTGGATAGTCTTATAAACTCCATTTTTACAGGCATGGTTAAGTGTTTTGCAAGGTCAACCATAAACATTACGGAGCCTTTTAATACGCAAACGAGATAAACTTCTTCGTCTTTATATTTTTCATTAAGTTTATCAGCAAGAGTTCTGATCCCTTCCTGAATTCTATCTTCGTTTAATAAAGGTTTTATATCGTTTTCTTTAATCATATAATATAATTTACCCCTTTACTCCTATTCTTCAACTTCAACTTCAATTACGTGTGACGGTTTGATTTTAACTCCGATTTTGTCGCTCAAACCGACGCCTGTTACCCACAGGACTTCTTTATCATTGCAAAGAAGCGGAATATCATCCCTGCGGTGCTTTGAAACCCCTTTTCCGTTCATATATTTTTTGAGTTTCATTGAACCTTTCATTCCAAAAGGAGTGATTATATCTCCGTCTTTTCTGGTTCTTAGTGTCAGCGGAAAACCTGTATCAGACAAATCCACATAAGCAAATTTTGCCGTTGATTCAGGGAATATAAACAGTTTTTCTTCATCGTATTTTTTTATTGTGAAGACGTTGCTTCCAAACTTATAAACTCCTTCTTTTTTTATTGTAAGTGGTGTAAGCTTGTCTGACAAAACCTGTTTTTTGTGCGGAATTGTTTCAATAATTTTGTTATCCGTATAAAGCCATGATGACGAAGTAAGCGAAAGAGTTGAACCGTTTCTTTTATCGATGTTGGCTTCAATAAAATCGAAAACTTCGTTAACTTTTTTTGAATCATAATCCAAACCCAAAATCTGAATATATTCATATACAAATCTCTTCTTGATAGGTTTTGATAATTTTCTGTATTCATCAACATTAATTTTATCAACATCAAACACTCTGGGTCTTATTGTTGAAAGATATTCTTCTATAATTTTGTTATCACTTGTCGCATTTTCAGCTAATATATTGAGTGCATCTTTAACTTCAGGATTGATTTTTTCCAAAAAAGGAAAAACATCGTGCCGTAAATAATTTCTCTGATATACGGTGTTGTTATTTGAAGAATCCTCGTTAGGTGTAAGATTATTTTCTTTGCAGTATTCCAAAATCTCACTTCTGTATGTTCTTAGAAGCGGTCTGTAAAAATATTTTCTCTTTTCGGATATTCCTCTGAGTCCGATAACCCCAGTTCCTTTAATTATTCGGTATAAAACGGTTTCGGCATTATCGTCTTTGTTATGTGCGGTGAATACTGCATCTGCATCATATTCTTCATACGCTTCTTCAAAAAATTCGTATCTGGCGATTCTTGCATCATTTTCAGTTTTTCTCAATGTTGAGGGTGCTGTTTTAGTATAAAACTCAATCCCCCTTGATGCAGCAAAAAGCCGGCATATTTCCTGCTCTTTTAAGGACTCTTCTCCGCGCCAGTTATGATTAAAGTGAGCAGCAATAATTTCAAAATCAAAAAACTCAGGCAAATCCTTGACTTTAGATAAAATATCCAACAGGCACATTGAGTCAAAACCGCCCGAAAATCCAACAATAACGGTTTTGTCCTGTAAGTTATATTCTTTTAAAAATTCGACGATTCTATTTATCATTTTTTATCCCGTGTCTAATTTCTACGGCATCGGCACCCAGTTGATCAAGAGCTTTCATTGCAACAGAGTTCGGCTCATCCAAGATGGCAAGCAGTAAGTCTGATGCTTCGATTTTTTGTCTGTTTGATTTTTTTGCAGAAAGCCATGCTCTTTCCAGAACTCGTTTCGCTCTGGATGTGAAGGTGATTTCCTTATCAAAGTACTCATCACCATATCCAACAAGATTTTCTACCACAAGCCTTGCGTCCTTCATGGTTATCTCAAGTTCGTTAAGCACTTCAAAAGCATTGCTTGTCCCTTCCGCAATAATACCGAGCAGGAACATTTCTGTTCCGACAACATTTCTGCCAATTCTTCGAGCTTCTTCTTTTGCATATTTCATAATGGATAACGTTTCCGGCATTTGTTTTTCAATCGGTTTTAATATTTCCTCAGAAAGCTTGTCATCATTTACGCCGAGAGATTTGAAAACATCGTATGCCAAACCTCTTTTGTTTTTTAGAACGCTTAAAACAATGTGCTCTGGTGTAATTACCGAAGAACCTAGCTCTTTCGCAGTTTGTAGCGCTGTGTTCATCATAGCAAAAGCATTTGGTGTAAATATAATCTTCTTACCTTCGTATTCAGCCTGGCGGGACTGCTGTTCTGCAAGTTTTGATTCAAAGCTCTCGCTGTTAACTCCGTATTTACTAAATGTATTAATTAAATCGGAATCTGAATCTTCAAGCAGTGATGCAATTATTTGTTCTGTACCTAGGATTTCGTACCCTTTTGCCGAAAGTTTGGAAACAGCTCTGTCAAAAATCTTTGATAATGTTTCGTCTTCGTATATTGATTCAAAGCTGTTTTTCTCAACAACATCTTCCTCTTCGGGATGTTCAAGTCTTTTCATTTTTCTTTGAACAAGTTTTGTTAAAATGTCTTTTGCTGCATAAATGTCAAAATTAAATTTGTTTAAGATTTCCTGAATGTCAGAGTTTTTATCGGTTATTACGGATAAAAAAAGGTGTTCAAAAAGAATATTGTTATTTCCTGATTTGCTTGCCAAATCAAGAGTACGTTTAAGAATTTCTTTTGATTCGTAGCTGAAAGTGATATTTTCATATCTTTTACTGCTTGTTTTGACGTGTTTGGCAACATCAGGCTGAAGCTTTTCCGTTGTCATTCCAAACATTCTGAATAATTTTAAAGAAACACCGCGCGCTTCATTAACAAGAGCAAGCAACAAGTGCTCAGGAGATACTTCACGACAACCCATAACCTGTGCTAACCTTTGGCTTTCAGACACTACATTAACTGCTTTTTCCGTAAATCGTTCAAACAAAACTATTCTTCCTCGTCGTCTTCTTCATCTTCAAAAGATTGTACGTATTCGCAGACTCTGTTGAATTCGTCCTCGTCTTCTATTGTCTGGAAGTGAGCATTATCTTCATCGTCTTCAACATATTCCATAACGATTACTTCAGTGTCTTCGTCATCTTCACCCAGTGGGATTAACAGTGCATAAGTTTTGTTTTCAAAATCAATAACGTCATAGATTTCGCATTTTATAACGCTTCCGTCTTCCCAAAGTACTTCAACATACTGAATGTCATCATTCTGTTCTTCGCTCATAATTTACCGTCCTAAATATTGTTCAAGTATCACACAGGCACTTTCTATATCCACAAGTCCCTTATTTTTTCTGAAATCTATCTTCTTTGTGCGAAGCCGTTCTTCCGCTTCTTCTGAAGTTAGCCGTTCATCTTCTAATATTATATCAAAACCAACAATTTTTTGTGAAAAATCTATACAATCCTGTCCCTGAAAACCGACTGAACCGTCCATATTTTTGGGAAGTCCTACAACAATTTTTTCTACATGGTTTTCTTTTGCAATTTTTTGTATTTCTTCTAATGCTTTATCTTCGGGCTGCCTTTGTATGCATGAATGCGGAGTTGCGATAACATGCAGAAAGTCGCTTAAAGCTACTCCAATACGTTTTGTTCCGACATCAAGCGCCATTATTTTATACATGTTCAACCCACCTTGCTTCAATGCTTGAGATTATCAAATCAAGCTGAAGTAATTGGAATTGCTCATCTTCTCGGGATTGTTTCTGCTGAAATGCGCTTTTGGTTTTTTGTTTGTTTTTCAAAATATATCTTAAGCCAACATAATACTCATAAATACTTTTACGTACAATATTGGTTAAAAACTGGTAGTTTGTACCCAATGAATAAAATACCTGTGCAAGCTCAATATCGCCTTTGGTGTATCTCAAATAGGCTGCCAAACTGAATGTTACAAGTTTATATGCAAGCTCGGGTGCAGTGTAAATTTCATCAAAATGGTCTGCAATAAATTTATCCGCATCAACGTTAAAATTGTTTTTTTTGTACTCATCTGACAGTTTGTTAATAAATACGCTGAAAGAATCGGAGGTTATTTCGTCGAAGAACCAATTCTGAACGTAATCGCTCATGCATAATTTATCAATTTCTTTTTGATTGAGTTCTCTTTTTTCAAGATTAATTTCCGGCTTTTCCGGATTAATATCAAGCATAATACTCTGCCAGCAGATATATTCATACGGAATTGATTCTCCGTTAACATGCGAATTTTCTTCTGCCTGGTTTAAGATATATTTCACAATCTCAGGTTTTACTTCGTATCTTTCCTGATAATTGTAAAACTTATCTATGATGCGGTAGAAATCCTGCTCTGACATTGAATGGAAACCAAACGCATCAAGTATTCCGTATCTGGGATTAACGACTATTGCAAGAAACTGAAGCGAACCGTTTTCTCTTTTTCTTGAAAATATAATTGCCATGTTTCCGTGTCCGTCAGGGAAAGAAACATAAGTTTTATATGGTTTGGATTCTTTTAATATCTCTGCATAAAACTCATCTGTCTTATCAACTCTTATGCCTGACATTTTGAGCTCTGATAAAGCTTTGTTTATTCTGCTGTGCAGATTTTGCGGAGCATATGATTTTGCATTTTCAAGCGCATGATATGCAAGCTGGGATTTTGTTCTTCCCAGAATCTCAAGAGCAGTAAATCCGACTTCTGTATTCATATAATACAAAAATACAGGTATAAGGATATTTGCAAGACTGTCATAGTCATAGTCTTCTTCAAGAGATTTTATTAAAATGATTTTATCGCTATCTGACAGAGCGTTCAAAAAATCCATAAAATCAATTTGTGCTTCGGGGTTCATAATAGCGGTTTCAAGCAGTTGCTTTGTTTCTTCATTTATAAGCTCATTAAACTGTTCAAAATATCCGCTTATTACATCATAATCAACCTTGTTACCCAAATCTTTCAGCATGTTAAAAGCAATCATTTTTACATGATCATTGTATTCAGGAGCCTTAATAACGTTCCATAGCTCGTCGCTCAGCATATCTTTGTCAATTAACTCCGTTAAAAGCCAGCATATCAGCATAGCTTTCTGCTCATTCGCAGTAATAAGTTCACGTATTAAAATATCAAGGACTGTTTTTTTATCCTCTATTTTACGCAAATCCGTTATCAGTGCTGAATCCGGTTTTGAAGCTGTTGATAAAGCCGTTAGTGTGGCTAAAACTTCCGCTTTTATTTGAATTTTGTTCATAAAACTCCTTACCTAAACTTATCCTGATTTTAGCCCAAAATTTTAGCGATGTAAAGAAGAGTTTAAGACGATATTAAGATTATGCAAAGAAATCTAAATTTTTGAAAAAATTGGTCTATAATAAAATTGCAAATGAGAAATAACATATATAAGGAGAAAGAAATGTCAACAGTTGCAGAGATTCTTAACAAGTTAGAAACAGCAGATAACACAACTAAAAATCAGATTGAAAACATTCTTGTAGGCAAGGGTTCTGATGTTGTTCCCGAACTTGTTAGCCAGCTCCAGACAACAAAAGGTGTAAAAAGAGGCGTTGCTTCTATGGCACTTATCAGAATAGGTGAAGCATCTGTTGAATATCTTAAAAAAGCTGCAAGCTGCAACAAAGATTTTGAATGGGTTGCTAAATACCTTATTTCTGAAATCCAGGGTGTTGCTGCATAAGCTTAAATATATTTGATGAACTAAAATACCCTCTTATGTACAAGGGGGTATTTTTATGTCTTAATTGAAGTATGGATAAAGCTAAAGTAACACTATATACAGACGGAGCTTGCAGCGGTAATCCCGGGCCGGGAGGATATGGTGCAATTCTCGTTTATATTGATTCAAACGGGGTTAAGCATGAAAAAGAATTTTCTGCCGGATACAAGCACGTTACCAACAATCAAATGGAATTATTAGCAGTAATTGTCGGCTTTGAAGCACTTAAAAGACCTGCTGATGTTACTGTTGTCTCTGACAGCAAATATGTCTGTGATGCGTTTAATCAAAAATGGATTGAGAGTTGGGCTAAAAAAAATTGGAAAAATGTCAAAAACATTGAACTTTGGAAAAGACTTTTAACAGCAATGAAACCGCATGAGTACAAATTTGAATGGGTAAAAGGTCATGCAGGACATCCATACAATGAGCGTTGTGATCGCCTAGGAGTGGAAGCATATAAACAGGATAATTTATTAGATAAAATCTGATTTTTCTTATCAATTATGTTATAATACCAGCATTAAGGAGGGAAGTGTATGAAAAAATTATTAGCTATTGTTTTTATGTCAGCATTTATGCTGGGAACTGTTGCAGCAACTACAGATGCTGATCTTACCCCAAAAGAACAAATTATAAAACAAATTCTTAAAAAGAAATATAACTATGATGCAACGGGTGTTCTGAAAGCTGTTAAAAACGGTGACAAAGATGCAATAAGCTTGTTTATAGCATCAGGATATGATCCTAATGTAACAATTATGAAAATGCCTGCAATATACTGGGCGATTAAACTGAATAAGCCTGAAATCGTTGATAAACTCCTTGGTGCAGGTGTTGATCCGAACCAGGTGATTAACGGGAAGTCTTTAATGGCACATGCTATATCAACCCAGAATCTTGATACCGTAAAAGTTTTGATTAAACATGGTGCCTCAGTTAATGACGTAACAGCAGGAAAAAGTCTGCTTGCTCTTGCTTTGACAAAAAAGAGTTCTGAAATCTCAACTCTGTTAGTAAAATCAGGAGCAAAAATCGATGAAGCAGCTATGGAAAAGACTCTTAAGCTTAATGACAGTGTTCTTAAAGATTTGATTATAACAAACTATAAGAAACAGGGGTAAAGGGATAAAGGGGTAAATATTAATGAGTGATTGCATATTTTGTAAGATAATAAACGGTAATTTTAATACAGAGTTTGTTTACGAAAACGAAAACGCTGTTGTATTCAAAGACATTAATCCAAAAGCTGATATTCATCTTCTTGTTGTTCCGAGAGTCCATGTTGAATCTCTGAACGAACTTGATGATGAAACGCTGTTAGGCAAATTAATGATGACAGTAAAAGAAACAACAAAAAAACTCGGTATTAAGTCGTACCGTACGGTTATCAATACAGGAAAAGAAGCAGGACAGGAAGTTTTTCACCTGCACATACATATACTAAGCGGAAATATGAAGGGATAAGTAAAAATGACACAAACAGTAGTTTTACAAGGCGTAGATAAAGAACAAAATATCTATAAAGAAATAACTCCCGGAGGATACGGGATTGCAATAAAAACAAAGGATATTCTTTTTTCTGAACAATCAAAGTTCCAAAAAGTAGAAATATTTGATACGGACTCTAAACTCGGAAGAGTTCTAACTCTTGATGAGCTTATGATGACAACCGAGGGCGATGAGTTTCATTATCACGAAATGATAGCTCATATACCGATGATGCAGCACCCATGCCCAAAAACAGTTCTTGTTATCGGCGGCGGTGACGGAGGAACAGTAAGAGAAGTTCTTAAACATGATACTGTTGAAAAGGTTGTTCTTTGCGAAATTGACGGCATGGTTATTGAAGCATGCAAGAAATATCTTCCGACTATTTCATGCGAACTGGATAATCCTAAGTGCGAAATTCTTGTTGAAGATGCTATTGAATATATTAAAGACAAAGAAAATATGTTTGATATAGTTTTAATCGATTCTACTGACCCTATGGGACCCGGTGAAGGCCTGTTCACGGATGAGTTTTATAACAATGTAAAACGCTCTATGAAAAAAGGCGGAATAATGGTTGCTCAGTCGGAATCACCTTTTACAAACAAGGAAGAAATCAAAAAAATGTACACGCAGCTTAAACGCGTGTTCCCAATAGTTTCAACATACACTTCAAATATACCGACATACCCTGGTGGGTACTGGGCTTGGGCATTTTGCTCGGAAGAAGTTAAACCGCTTTCATATTATGATGAAAGACGTGGTGAAGCAATCACAAAAACCTGCAAAATTTATAACAAAGAGTATCATAATGCAAGGTTTGCTCTGCCTAACTACTTAAAAGAACTTTTATAATGAAAATAAAAAATATAAAAACGGGTTCAATTAAGAACCCGTTTTTTTTGCCCAAACAAAAAGAAAAGTTGCTAATTTTGGTTAGCAACATTAAATAAACACGAGGATATTAAGAGAGAGTATAAAAAGTCTGTCTTACAAAGGTTCTGGCTTATCTGCTTTGACCTTTGATTTTTATTTTATTTTTACCATCTTCCTTCGGGGTTCCCTTTTTGCTTGCCCCTGCCTTACATATATATAAAGTATTTTTCTCTTAAGAAATTGCCTTTTTGGTGTAAATATTTTTTTAGATTGTTACACAACTTAAAACATTATTTACGGTACATGCATGGGGTATATACTGATTATTTATTTTCCTGAAAACCAGCCTGACCAAAAATGTTTTTTCGGTATTTTGTTTTTCGGAACATTAAGTTCTATATCATCAATAAAAGGATTTGTCTTTACGGTATCCCAGTTTTCATTATCGGCATGTTGTTTTACGGCTTGTTCCAAATCTGCAAAAGTTATTGGCGAACCCGGTTTACGATCTTTTGCTTCTGATATAATTCTAGCTTTTTCAAGAATGTAGTTATAATCTCTGAATGAAGCGTGGTGGTTTTCTCTGGTGATATATTTGCATAAATCATTTAATTTTGAGTTCTTTGCATCAGTAAGGCTTTTATCAACCAATTCTGCCGGAAGTTTTGAATAATGTCCAACAATAGCTTGTACCATCTGCTCTTTTGTCGGCAGAGGAACATTAATTTTTGTCGGGAATCTGTTTAAGATAGCATCATCAAGCAATTGGTTAAGCGGCAGGTCTTTTGATGCTTTGTTTGTTGCGGCAACAACCTGAATGTTTTCGACGCTTGTTAAATCCAGAAGTTTTGTTTTAAATGCGTTCTGGAAACTTTCTGTCATTGACGCATTGCTGCTTGTATCTTTTCTTGCGATTGAATCAAACTCATCAAGGAAAACAACAAACTTTTTGTTCGGATTTTCTTTGGCTTCTTTTATAACATTTTCGACAAAACCTATAATATTATTTTCTGTCTGACCGTTAAACATGCCTTTAAACTTAAGAACATCCATCATAACAAGTTCTGAACCGGGGAAGAGTGTTTGTAAATATTTGGTTAAGGCATAAACGTAAGCATTCTTGCCGCCTCCGGGTTCACCGTAAAGCATTATTCCGCTTCCGCCTTCGCCGCCTTTTTTCTTAATCCATTCGGCACGTTCAATTGTTGTTTTTAAATCATCAACGACTTTTTTCATCTCGTCGCTAAGGAATAACTCATCAAAAGTCTTTTCTTTTGTTACATCTTTAAAGTTTATATTTTGTACTGTTTTTGATAATTTATCTAAAGCTACTCCGCCTTTGAAAAAAGTAATGATGCTGAGCAACAGAGAACCAAGCAAGCCGACTGCGATTCCGACGCTGCTGTATGCAAGTAATTTGTTCAGCTTCTCTTGTTTATTTTGTTTTTTCTGCAGATTTTTTTGCAGTGATAAAAGCTCAAGGGAATCATCACCGTAATCCATTGGAGCAGGAGGAATGTTATTTTTTTGATTAAACATTGAGCTTGATTGGGTATAATCAGCTTTAAAATTTGTTGGTGATATTGTTAACATAAATTTTCCTTTTTGTTATGCTAATGCAGCCTTAAATGCTTCAATTTCGCTTGGCGGCCAGTTTAACTGGTTTGCCTTATCTAAAACAGCTTCTTTTAAATTATCTATTGTTATTTTGTTACCTTCTTTATAAGATTTTGCAAATTCCAATTTTGTCTTTTTGAAAATTGATATAGCATCTCTGAATGATACGTGATGTCCGTCTTGAGAGATATAGTTACAAAGTTTTTTCAGTGTTTCATTATTAGGGTCAAGTAATTCTTTGCTTACGTATTTGTCAGGTAATTTTTTAAAGTTATCAATAAAGTTCTTGATATGCTGCTCTGCTGTCGGAAGTGGAACAAAAACTTTCTTTGCAAATCTGTTCATAATTGCATCATCAAGTAATGTTGTTATTGCAGATTCTTTACTTGCTTTGTTTGTTGCTGCAGTAATTATTATATTCGGTGTTTCAAGGACATCATTAAATGCTGTTTTAAATGCGTTCTGTATTTTTTCGGAAATCTCAGCGTTACTGCCTGTTGCTTTTCTTGCAACAGAATCAATTTCATCTAAAAATAATATTATCTTTTTGTCGGGATTTGCTTTTGCTTCTTTGACAACGTTTTCCATATATTTTAAAACGTTATTTTCTGAACCGCCCCAATATTTGTCATTAAATTTCAAAACATTAGCTTCAAATAATTTTGAGCCGGGAAATTTTGACTGAATATATTTTGTCAGTGCATAAATATATGCGTTTTTGCCGCCACCGGGTTCACCGTAGAATAATACGCCGGGGATTTGTTCTTCTCCGAGCTCTTTTAATAAACCTTCTTTTTCTACGAAAGTTTTAATATCTTCAACTTCTTTCATCATTTCTTTACTTAAAGCAAGTTCTTCAAAAGTTTTTTCCTTGCTGACATCTTTGGCAATAGCTTTTTGAACTTTTTTTGCAAATAAATCACTTTGTTTTATTGTTACATAACCAATAACGCCAAAAACTGCAGCTATAAATATTGATAGAGCTGTTTGCAGATTTTTTTCTCTTTTTGCCTGCTTTTGTGCTTTTTCATAGTCTTTTACAAAAGCGTCAATTTCTGCGCTCTTAACCGGAGGTCTTTCGGTATTCTTATCTGCACGAAAATTAATAATGTTATTCTTTTTTACGGGGTAAACTGCTAAATTGCTGATTTCATTCATACACAATATTCCTTTACACACTTCTATCTATCATGTTTAAAACAGAATGTATTGCGAAATTGCCCTTTATGTAACGAAATGTAACAATTTTTATAAAACAAGAATAAAATACTAAAGTTTTCAAAAAATTTGCCGATAAATCTATTACAAAGGGACTGATAAAGGAAAGAAAAATGGGTTTATCTATCGATAACATACGATTATTAACTCTTACAAGGCGCAAGGCTGACCTTGAGTATAATATTTCCATTGATTCAATGGAAAAGATGGCTCTTACGCGTGAACAGTCAGAACTTTCCCGTCAGTATTATACAAAATTAAAATCCAAGAATATAGCTTATTATGCAAACGGTCAATATAATCAAATGGATTACGGATATTTAATGGGATATACATGTAATACGTTAAATATGTTGGTTAATAATCCTGCAATGCTCAAAAAAGATAACTCTATGATTTTAACAGATGCAAGCGGGCTTGTTGTACTCGGAAGCAGTTATGTCAGTACAATGACAAAAGTCCTTGGTTCAACGTGTATAGACAGTAAAGGCAGAGGCGGCACTTTTTCAGATGATAAAATCCCTGAATTGATTGCAACCATTGCAGGAGAACCGTTTACTGCAGATGATATTAAAAAAGTTCAAAAGGGTGAAAAGATAGAAAGCAGTTATACTGCTGATTCATTAAACACTCTTTCTTTAGAAGAAACCGGAACAACAACTGTTGATAATACAAATACATTAACTGATATGTATCAGAAAATAATTGATTTTTATGAACCGATATTTAAGGCAGCTGCAGCAAATGGCTGGACAACAGAATATAATAATGATATGGAACACAATACCAACTATGTCAGTGATGCTCTTGTTTCAGGGATTTTCCAATTGGCTCAGGTTGATGAATTCGGCGGATATGAGCCGGATACTTCGTTAACATATTTTATTACTTCAGGACTTGTTCTTGAAAAAACAGATTCAAGCGTAAGAGAAGAAATTACGGCCTGGTACAATGCAGAAAAAGAAAGAATAAATGAAAAAGAAAGCTGGCTGGATTTAGAAATACAGGATTACTCAACAGAGCTTGAAGCAGCAAATACAGAAATCGAATCAATAAAATCAATGTTGGAAGATGACATGAAACCTTTCGAATGGTGCACATAAATAAATATATAGGATATTAAAAAAGCCTGCTAACAAGCAGGCTTTTTTAATGTTTATTAGTAGTGTTACTGTTTTTGTACTGTACTCTTTATGTGGAGTTCTCTCATTTGCTGAAGAGAAGCTTCGCCAGGAGCGTCTGACATCAAGCATTTTGCACTTGCATTTTTTGGGAATGCGATAACATCACGGATAGATTCCGTTCTGCAAAGAAGTGCAACAAGTCTATCCAAACCGATTGCAAGACCGGCATGCGGAGGAGTACCGTATTGAAGAGCATTAACCATAAATCCGAATTTTTCTGTTGCTTCTTCTTCGGTTAAGCCTAATGCTTTAAAGATTTTCTTCTGAACTTCTGATGAGTGGATTCTTACAGAACCGCCGCCTAACTCTGTTCCGTTGTAAACGATATCATATGCGATTGATTTAACATTGCCCAAATCACCGTTGTCCAGCTTATCCAAATCATCTAAGTTTGGAGAAGTGAATGGGTGGTGCATTGCCATATATCTGCCTTCTTCTTCAGAATATTCAAACATCGGGAAGTCAACAACCCACAATAAATTGTGTTTACTTTCGTCTATCAGGTTCAAAGATTTACCAAAGTGGAGTCTTAATCTGCCCATAACATCATAAACAAGTTTCGGCTTGTCTGCTACGAAGAAGATTATATCGCCTGCTTTAGCACCTGCTCTGTCTTGAATTGCCTTAGCCTGTTCTTCTGTAACAAACTTCAATACAGGAGATTTAGCAGTTCCGTCTTCAAGGTAAATAATATTAGCTAATGCTTTAGCACCGAATGATACCGCAAGTTTTGTAATATCATCAATATCTTTTCTTGAGTATTTAGCACCGCCTTCAATCTTGATACCGCGAACGATACCGCCGTTAAGCAGAGTATTTTTAACGATATCAAAATTAGATTCTAAAATGATATCGCCTATATCAAACAGTTCTAAACCAAATCTCGTATCAGGTTTATCAGAACCGTATCTGTCCATTGCTTCTTGCCAAGGCATTTGGATAAACGGAGGTTTAATGTCAACTCCGGCTGCTTTGAATGCATCAACAAGCAAACCTTCAACAGTTTCAATAACGTCTTGCTGCTGAACAAAAGAAAGCTCCATATCAATCTGAGTAAACTCAGGCTGTCTGTCAGCACGTAAGTCTTCGTCACGGAAGCATTTTGCGATTTGGTAATATCTTTCAATACCGCCAACCATCAAAAGTTGTTTAAAGATTTGCGGAGATTGAGGAAGTGCAAAGAATTTACCCGGTTGAACACGAGAAGGAACGAGATAATCTCTTGCACCTTCTGGAGTTGTTTTAATCAAAATTGGTGTCTCAACTTCCAAAAATTCTTTGTTATTTAAATAATTTCTTACTGCCTGAACAATATTGTGTCTTACTTTCAGGTTGTTAAGCATTTTTTCATTTCTTATATCAAGATATCTGTATTTAAGTCTTACATCTTCTGATACATTTTCATCACCAAGAACAAACGGAAGAACTTTAGATTCTGAAAGTATATTTACCCCCTCAGGATACATTTCAACTTGTCCTGTAGGGTATTTTTCGTTATAAGTTTCTTCAGGTCTTTTTGAAATTTTACCGTGAACCTGAATTACGTATTCGCTTCTGAGTTTTGAGAATATTTCGTGAACCTGCGGGTTAATTTGTGGGTTAGCTACAAGCTGGAAAAATCCGCTTCTGTCACGAAGTTCTATAAATAAAATACCGCCTAAGTCACGAACGGTGGAAACCCAACCGCAGAGAGTGACTTCTTCATTTAGGTTATTGAGGTTAAGTTCGCCGCAATTAACCGATTTCATACTAGTTTTCAATTTATTATCTCCCTATTTATATTTTCGTATTTATATTACATGTTTACCCCAAACAGGGGTAAATGTAAAGGTGGGTGTGGGTAAATATATATTATTCGAAACTTGTTTGTCTTCAAACAATTAAAATCTTGATTTAACGTAAAAAATTGTTAGAATATTAATTATGAAAAAGTTTTTATTAATCTTGGTATTATTAATATTTTCATTACCCCTGATGGCTGAACCAAAAAATCAGGGCGGACATGCGGGAACGCCGCCTGGATTTTATGATGATATTGATCCAAATGCCGCAGATGGTGACAATGACCAAATTATAGAGCAGTCTCACACAAATCCGTCATATAACAAAAGGCAGACAATCCATGAATATTCTGATGACGATGAAATAATGGTAGCGCCAACAGAACAGGCAAAATCCACAAAAAATTATGCTCAGATATATAATAATCTTGAACCGGCAGATTTTTCTTATCTTCATGGGATTGACCCGGATGAGTTTTATGATGTAAAAGATGCAACCTGGTCAATATACCCTCTTTTAAGGTTAAATTCTGCAATATTCTTTAAAAATATTGCGATAGAGCCGGGGTATTATTTGCTTACTCCAAGAGAACATGAAGGGAAATGGTATATCCTGTTTAAACAAAACGGGAAAGTTGTTCACATTATTCCGGTGTACGAAAGAGGATATACCCCTCCGCGCTTTTATGACGAGCATATTCCAAAACCAAAGTTAAAGCCTTCACAGAAGGTCCATATGGGTATATTGAAAAGTGTAGGCAAAGTTAAAAGTTCAAAAAGAAAAGAACCTGTAAAGAATTATCTTGAGGTAAATGACCTTGATAATTATTTTATAAGTGTAATTATTTATTACGGCGGACATAAATATTCAACAATATTCCGTACAATAAGATTATAAAAATTTTTATTCCTGTATATTTGCCCCTTGTATTATTTCAAAAATTCTTATAAAATAAGTTTGGTCTTTTTTGAGGTAAATTTTGTTTACCTCTGTGAATTTATTTCGGAAAGAAGGAGAGAAAAAATGAAAGACAATTTTAAAAAGTACCTTGTAGAGTTTATCGGAACATTTTTCCTGGTATTCACAGTAGCATCTGCAGTATTGTTTGGCGGAGCAAACGGTGTAATTGCACCTTTATCAATCGGTTTTGCTCTTATGATTATGGTTTATGCCGGCGGGCATATTTCAGGCGGTCACTATAACCCTGCTGTATCATTGGCAGCAGCAATCCGCGGCGCATTAAACTGGTCCCAGCTGCTTCCTTACTGGTTCTTCCAGATAGCAGGTGCAGCATGTGCAGCATTTTTAGCAGGTAAATTTGCAATATTACCTGAAGTTGTAGGGTGTCCATTCCCGTTAGTTCCTTTGATAATCGGTGAATTTTTGTTTACTTTTGCACTGTGCTATGTAGTGCTTCTAGTTGCAACATCACCGAAAACGGAAGGAAATTCTTATTATGGCTTGGCAATAGGTTCAACTGTTTTGGTTGGTGCTTTTGCTGTCGGCGGAATCTTTTGTCTGGGTGCATTCAACCCGGCGGTCGCAACAGGCTTGTTCCTGATAAAAGGTGTATGCTGGTTAGGAGCATTGATTACTGCAATTGTAAACCTTATTGCAGGTGCCTGTGCCGCTCTTGTTTATAAATTTGTAGAAGAATAATATTTTTTACATAGAAAAACGGCAGATATTTTATCTGCCGTTTTTCTATTTTAGAATACTTTCAAAATTTTTAATATTTTCTATTGCTTTTGCCATTTTTTGTTCAGCTGTTTCAAGCGGTGGCCTGAATAAGTGATGTTCATTCGGTTTCGGGATTGAGCCTGCCTGACGTCTGAGCCCCTCTTGTTCTGTTGATAATTGAACAGTTTTTATTACACCGTCGCTCTTGGTAAATCTGAAAATCAGAAAACTGATTTTTGAAAAAGGATCTTTTTTTATTGCTCCGGAAGAATCTTTTGCAACAGTTTCAAGATACTCAACATCTAATATTTCACTTTTCTTGAAAAAATCAATGAATTTATCCCAGAATGTTTTTGGTTTTCCTTCTTTTAAAAACACATCAATTGAATCGCTTTTGTATATGGCATCAGATATTTCCTTAGGTAATTGTTCTACTTTATGTGTATTTAAATATCTTGAGTTAAAAGACGTATTGTTATTAATTGGATTAATTGTATTCATTTTCGGCCTTTCTGATTATTTTGCGGGAATGCTATATTTTAACTTCCTCTGTATTTTTATGAGAAACAGAATAACGGGATTTGTAATCCTGATATTTGCTAACAAATTCTATATCTTCATCTTTATTTCTGTGATTATATTCGTGTTTATCGAGCGAGCTGTCATATAACTGAATAACACTTGTCGCAATGTTTCCGCAGTGAGCGGCTACACGTCTGAAATCGTTTAATAAATCAGAGAACATAAAACTCAGTTCAGCTGTGCATAAGCCGTCTTTGAGTCGTTGTATGTGGTGATTTTTAACTTTACGTACAATCTTTTTAATAACGGCTTCAAGAGGTTCTACTTCTCTTGCAAGCTGAACGTTATCCGTTCTGTATGCTTCAAAAGACATGGTAAATATTTCAGTAACGGCATTAACAATAACTTTTAGCTCTTCAACGGCTTCCGGTGATAATTTTGCTTCGTTTTCTTTTAATCTTTCAGCAATTTTCAGAATGTTCGTTGCGTGGTCACCGGTTCTTTCATAATCACCTATCACAAGCAAAAGCTGAGAGATTCTGTTATTATCTTCTTCAGAAAGCTCTTTCCCGGAAAGTTTAAGCAGGAAAGCATCCAACTTGTCTTCGTAAGTATCAATTTTAATTTCGTTTTCTCTTATTTGTTCTGCTTTCTTTTGGTGATAGCTTTTTAGCAATTTAGATGCGTAAACGAAGTTGTATTCAACAAGTTCTGCCATTTTAACGGATTGTCTGTATGCTTCTGATACAGCAAAGGTTGGTGCAAGAATAAGTCTTTCATCCAATAATACCTGTCTTTGCTGCTCATTTTTATTTTCGGGAATAAATTTAATAGAAAGCTTTTCAATAACCCTTGAGAACGGTAATAACATAAATGCTGTGAAAATATTATATACAGTATGGAATGCGGCAATACCGAACGGGTTAATGTTTGTGTGCATCAGCGGAATATCAATTAAAGAATTTATTATAATAAACGCAGGGAAGCATACGCCTACGCTCAAAATGTTATAAATAACATGAATACCGGCAACCCTTTTTGCATTAGTGTTTACACCAATACTTGCTAATACTGCGGAAATACAAGTTCCTAAATTCTGTCCTAAAATGATAGGAATTGCAACTTCCCAGGACACGCATGTTGCCAGTGTTAATGCCTGCAATATACCGATTGAAGCTGAGGAACTCTGTATAATCATTGTTATTATCATACCTATTGCAAATCCAAAAAGAGGATTTGTGAAGGCAACCATTGCATTTCTAAAACTAGGCATATCGCCAAGAGGTGCCATTGCTCCTGACATTAACCCCATGCCATACATCAATATTGCAAAACCTAAAAATATAGTTCCGACATTTTTTCTTTTGTTTGTCTTTGACGCCATCAGCATAATAATGCCGATAAAAGCCAGAACGGGAGAGAATGTTTCAGGTTTTAATAACTTGAACAGGAATCCCGCACTCTCTTGTATTGCCGTTAAACTCAGCATCCAGGCAGTAATCGTAGTACCTAAATTAGCACCAATAATAACCGTTACTGTTCTTGATAAAGTCATAATTCCTGAGTTTACCAGCCCTATTAACATTACCGTTACGGCTGAAGATGACTGAATTACCGCTGTAATAAATGCACCAAGAGCAAAGCTCTTAACGGGATTAGATGTCATTTTTTTTAGCAGTTGCTCTAATCTTCCGCCTGCAACTTTCTCCAGTCCGGATGACATAATGGAAATTCCGTAAAGAAAAAACGCCAGTCCGCCCAAAAGAGTAAATATTGAAAATATATCCATAAATGCTATTCCTTGTTTTTTAAAGTTGGTTATATGAGGGAAATCCCCATATAGTTTCAGTGTACCATAAGGAAAAAAAATCTTCCCGTATAGTGCGTAATTGTTGCGAAATATTTACAAATTGAATTTTTAATAAATTTAATGTTACAATTCTTAACAAATAAAACAAAAATAGTCAATTTTTGAAATATTAAATACTTTATATATACATAAGAGGTATATAACAGTATAAGAGAGAGAATGAATATTTATGACAGACGAAAACAGAAAACAACGATTTACTGTAATCAGTAATGAAAATGCAACAAATGATTATTTTAAAAAGGCACGAACAAGGAGCTATCAGACTAATCCGCTTAATGTTCGGGGACAATCTCTTAAAGAACAGTTTATGCGGTTTACAAACGGTGAAGGCGGCAGACGGTTTACGGTCGAAGACCTGCTCCGATCATAAGGCGAAAAAGAGGGGTAAAAGAATATTTATCCCGAAGGAAAAGAGAAATAAAAAAGGAATAAAAAACGAGGTTTATGCCTCGTTTTTTTTGTTTGTATTTGCTTGTATAATATTGTTATGTATCAAATTAAAAACCGTATATATTTGGATTTTGACAAAACACAAAAATCTGCTATATGTAACTATTTGAGAGCTCTTGTTAAACAAGGGGTAAATTCAGGTGAATATTCAGCAGACGGTATTTTAGACAAATTTATTGAGGATGAAAAATATTATCTTGAACTTAATGCATCGAGATTTCCATTTCTTGCAACTGTAATAGATGACGCTCAATTTTTATCCGATACAAAAGATTACATAAAAGAATGCATTAAATACTACGAATACAAAGAAAAACAAAAACCGATAATCGAGGCTCAAAAAGAGTTTGAAAAAAAGAAACGAAAATTTTTGCAGGAGGTAAAAATGTCAAAAGAAGCTCCTACAAAAAAACAGCTTTACTATTATGACAGATTATGTAAAAAATATTGTATAGAAAAAAAGAACGTGGAAGAACTTTCAAAACTCGATTTGAGAGATGAAATAGAAAGAATATTAAATGAACATTCAGACGATTATAAAAATGTTGACTGATGCGGGAATAGAAGAAAGAGAAGCAAAACGTGAAATAAAAATGCTTCTTGAACATTTCTGCAACTATACAGAAAAAGACGAAATACTTGGTCATCCGCTTACCGAAGAGCATTTGAACGTTGTTAAAAGCAAAGTTGAAGCAAGACTTGCCGACAGAACGCCTCTTCAGTATATAATCGGCGAATCTTATTTTATGGGAGAGTTTTTTAAGGTTAGTCCCGACGTTCTGATTCCGCGTCCTGAAACAGAACTTCTTGTAACAAAAGGGATAGAAATCATTAAAGAAAATAATTTAAAACAGGTTCTGGATATAGGTACAGGCTCCGGTTGTATTGCCTGCACGATTGCAAAGCGTACAAACTCGACTGTTTTGGGAGTTGATATATCTTCAGATGCATTAAGAATTGCGTTAGATAATGTAACAAGATTGGGAATAAACAACAGGGCTGTTTTCAGAAAATCGGATTTGTTTTCAAAAATAAGAGCAGAAGAACGATTCGATATGATAATCTCAAATCCTCCATACATTCCAATCGGAACTGAACTTGAACCTGAACTCAAACACGAACCTTCAATTGCACTTTTTGCAGAAGAAAACGGTTTGCAGCTATACAGAAAAATTGTTTCCGAAGCACCAAATTATTTAAAAGAAGGCGGTTGGCTGATTTTTGAACTCGGAATCGGCGAAGCCGATAAGGTCAAATCCTTTATGGATGAATACTTTGATGGGGTAACGATTGAAAAAGATCTTGAAGGAATAGACAGAATAATTTACGGAAAGATAATATAAAACAGTGTCAAATCAGTAATATTATTTGTTGACAAATTACAAAAAGAATTGTAAACTTATGTTAAGTTACTATCCCAATATTATAGATTATGCTGCTTAAGAACCCCGAGAGAGAAGAAAAAAATTTGAGCCTTATAGGTGCTGTGCAAATTAGTCACAGTAGTTTTTTGGTGTATGAGGATAAGAACGGAAGAAGGTTTTTAAAAACAGGTGAGGATGAAAAGCTGCATAAATCTATTGTGCAGAAGATGATTGATTTAAATCCTCATATTGCACGGATTTTAAGAAGATTCCACATAAAACCGCTCATTGATACAAAAACTCTTAATGAACTTACAAGCGGTCATATGAACGATACCTGCAATATTGCAGACGGAGTGTATTCTCTTCTGTCAGGAGAAATTAAGGAAAAAGTTGATAAAGAGGCACTCAAAGAAGCATCTATGCTTCACGATTTAGGAAAAGTGCTTATTCCCTCAAAAATATTGAATAAGCCGGCAAAATTAAGCAACAAAGAACGAAAAATAATGAATATACATTCGACCCTGGGGTATGAACTTTTAAAAACACAAAACCTGTCGGATGAAACTTTGGCATTGATTAAATATCACCATCAGAATCTGCAGCATTCGGGATATCCTGTTTTACCTGCTGAAAATACAGCGTCTGATATAGGCGTTCAGATAATATCAATAGCAGATAAGTATAGTGCACTAAGAGAAGCTCGGGTGTACAGACGCAGGTTGTCCCGTACAGAAGCTCTATTGATTTTATACAGAGAAGTTCGTGAAGGCAAGATTATGCCGGCGGTTTATAATGCGTTATTTAAGTATGCTGAAATGTATGATTGTTAATAATCATACTCACGAGCCCAGGTAAGTACACCGTTTTTGTCATAATTATAAATTTTGGTGTATTCTTCTTCGTCGTTGTCTTTTATACGTCCCTCTTCATAAGAATATATCTTTCCATTATCATGAAAATACACTTCTTTGTATAATCCTTTGCTGACAAGTTTGCACCATTCTAATTTAGAATTGTTATAATAAGTTGTTTTTATGTCTTCTCCAATAGTTTCTTTTATTGTTTGAGTATTTTTATAAAAAGTTATTTCCTTATTTTCAAAGGATATTTTGTCACAAATTCCGCCGGGGAGGAAATAAGCTGTTACTTTTCCTTTTTTAGAGTCAAAACAGTTTGTTTCGATATCACCGTTTGAGTAATATGTTTTTTCTCCTTTAATATCTTTTAAATTTTTCGGCCTTGTAATGTATTCAGCCGGTTTGAGTTCTTCGTCATTTGAAAAATCTATATTTATCGTGTTAGGAATATTGATTGTTTGGTTTTTTACTATCTGATAAGGAGTTCCGTTGTAAAAATAAATGCATGAACTGTTGGAAGTGTTGCCTTTTTCGATATCTGAAGATATTTCTCGAATTTGCTTGTTTTTGTTCATCACAATGTACATATGTGATTTATCTTTTGGGGAATCAACAGATATATGATAAGAATTGTCAGCATAACAATATTCTGCATATCTTGTTCTACCGTCTTTTTCGTATATTGTTGTCATTGTGTTATAAGGTTTTGAATCAACATATAGTGTATATCGTAATTCTTTCCCCGTCTCAGCATCAAATTCTCTGAGAACTGATTCCTTTTTCCCGTCCATAATATAACTTGTTTGGGTTTTTATTAAACGGTTAGATTTATCATAAACTTCTATAGCTGGAAAATTATTTTCATCTTTACTATCCGGAGTAAATATCGTAATCGTGCTTTCATCACGTTTTATAATAGAATGAAGTTTTCCGTCTGATGTATATATTTTTTCCCCGCCGATTTTGTTTATATCATCAGCAGAAGATAAAATCAGGCTTATTGGTTTGATTTCAAAATTATCTTTTTTTGCATAATTTTCTGTCATTGCAAAGTTAGACAAAATTAATGTATCAACACCTTTATTTTCTGAATTGTATTTTGGCTGTGTATATTCAGACTGTTGGTTTTTTATAATTTCAGCTTTAAAATTTACGGGTATTAAACTTATATAACCAATTTTGTTAATCATACACACATCTCCTTTTGAAGCTTTTTATTTATATTAAAACAAAAAAAATATTTTTTTGTCACGTATTCGCTTAATTTTAAGCAACTTTATTATAAAAGTTTTGTTGATTTTACTTTCCGTTCCTTTGTAATATAATCAAAAGGAAGGGGTAAATGTACTTGAAAGTATGTTTAACCTGTAAATATGACAAAGATTTTACAATAACGGAAGGATATAATATGCAAGTTTCATTAAACTGGTTGAACGAATTAGTCGATTTACAAGATATTGGCGTTGAACAAATTGCTCACGAGCTTACTATGAGCGGTTTGGAAGTAGAAGAAATTGAAGAGGTTAAACCTCAGTTTACAAATATTATTACCGGCAGAATAGAAAAAATCGATGCTCATCCAAACTCAGACAGACTGCATCTTGTAACCGTAAATATCGGCAGTGCTTTGAAAACCGTTGTATGTGGCGGACAAAACATAGAAGTAGGTCAGATTATTCCTTATGCATCCGTCGGAAGTAAAGTATTGGACAGAAAAACAGGTGAACAGTTTGAGCTTACGCCGGCCGTAATCAGGGGTGTTGAATCTCAGGGTATGCTTTGTTCTGATGATGAACTCGGTGTTGCTGACAGAAATTATCAGGAAGAAGACGGAATATTAATTTTAAACAGAATATATCCGAATGTTGGTATAGGTGTCGATGTTGAAAATGTTTTGGGATTTGAAAAAGACTTTATTCTTCATACAGCACCAACCGCAAACAGGGGTGATCAGATGTCTGTTATAGGTATTGCCAGAGAATTGAGCGCATTATTTGACAGACCGATGAAAGTAGAAGATATTAAGGTTGAAGATACAAAAACAAATGGTTTTAAAGTAGAAATTAAAGACAATGATGTCTGCAAATATTACTCAATCGGTATTTTAAAGGGTATTAATATTTACCCCTCACCTGATTGGATGCAAAAAAGACTAATTGCATCAGGAATAAGAGCAATCAACAATGTAGTTGACATTACAAACTATGTAATGCTTGAATACGGAACTCCGCTTCATGCTTTTGATATGGATAAATTAAACGGGTATTTATGTGTAAGAAGAGCGGAAGAAGGAGAGAAAATTATTACTTTGGATGAAGTTGAAAGAACTATGACACGAGATACGGTAGTAATTGCAACTGAAAAGGAACCTGTTTGTCTGGGTGGTGTTTTTGGCGGACATAACTCAGAAATAGATGATAATTCTAAAAATCTTGCCCTTGAAGCTGCATACTTTACTGCACCTTCTAACAGAAAAAGTTCAAGAAGTATTGGATATAAATCTGATGCGTGCTCAAGATTTGAAAGAGGAATTGATATAAAAGCCGTACACAAAGGTCTGATGAGAGCAGTTGAGTTGCTTGTCAAATATGCAGATGCAAGATTTGAAGGATATGTTGAAACCGGAAATGATGAACCGGAACCGATTACTATTACACTTCGTTTTCAGCAGATAAAAAGAATTTTAGGATGCGATATAGACAGTGAAAAAGCATTAACTATTCTCGAAAGACTTGGGTTTACCGTGCTTGGTAAAAATGAGATGGCATGCAGAATAGAAGTTCCGTCTTTCAGAGCGGATGACGTTACACGTGAAATTGACTTAATCGAAGAAATTGCTCGTATTAACGGATATGATAAGATTACTCCGACACTTCCGAGCAGAGCAGGTACAGCAGAAATATCTCCTGCAGAAAAAGTTATGGCAAAAGTTCACAGTTTGATGAGAAGCGCAGGTTTGAACGAACTTCAGACATCTTCGCTAATCGGAGACCCGTTGCTTAAACAGTTCAATATGACTTATGATAGAGAAAAAGCAATTTTTGTTGAAAATCCTGCTTCAGAAGATTGTACAATGTTAAGACAAACACTGATGGCAAGTCTCCTTAACTGTATGAAATATAACTATGATAACGGTCAGAAAAATTTCTGGGGTTATGAAATAGGAAGAAGTTACCTGAAAACAGGTGAGACTGATGAAAAGAACTCCGGCGTAAAAGAAACGTTGACTCTTGCCGGCGTTATAACAGGAAATGTTCAGAACTCACTGTGGCAGCAAACCGGGGATGTTGATTTCTATACCGTAAAAGGTATTGTTGACAAACTTCTTGAAGAACTGGGGTTATCCAGAAGAATTAAATTTTCTTTGCTGGCAGATTCACCGCTTGCTGAATCGCACGGTTGTCTGCACCCGTATAAAACGGCAGTACTTACACTGTTAGGAAAACAGCCGGCAATTGTTGGCTATTATGGTGAAGTACATCCTGAAGTAAGAGGTAAATTAAAATTAAATCAAAACGCATTCTTATTTAAGTTAGATTTGAATATGGTAACAGAAGCTTACAATGAAACGATTACAAGATTTAAAAAACTTCCTCAGTTCCCTGAGGTTCAGAGAGATTTGGCAGTTATCGTTCCAGATAAAGTTACTTGGGATGAGTTAGAAAAAATTATTAAAAAAGGTGTTGCAAATAACATCTTTAACGGTTGTGAAGTGTTTGACGTTTACCAGGGCGAACATGTACAGGAAGGATTTAAATCCATTGCATTCAGAATCAGAATGCAGGATGCAAATAATACAATGACTGATGATGTTATTGCTTCACAAATTGCTAATTTAAGAGCAGTTCTTAAAAAAGCATTACCGGACTTGAGTTTTAGAGAATAATATAAATAGTACAGAAAGGTTTACACTATGCAAATTAACCCAATTCACTCCGCGGAAGCGCGTGTTGTTGTCGATGCGTTAAAAAAATCGGCAAGCACAAAATTTGATTATGGAGTTTCTTTTGGTGTTCCAAAAGAATTTCTTGAAAAAAGAGAATATATGCAAAGCAGAAAGTTTATCGAGGATATAGATAACGATAAAATGTTTGGTATTATTGATGAGATGATGAAATATCGTGACAATATTAAAAGTGAGATTGATTCTATAAATGACGTTATAAGAGATAAATTTGCTCAGGCAATAAACGGCTTTGCAAGAATAAAAGTTGAATTAGATAATGATTACAGTCTTAATTTTTCAGAAAAAGAGACATTAAAGACACCTTCTCAAATACAATACAGGTTGCTTAAACAAAGGTTGTTACCAATAATTTCAAAACATGTGAAAGAAGCCTCTAATATACAGTCGAAGTAATTACAAATTAATAAAAAACATTAAACCAATTCTTTGTATAAAGGGATTGGTTTTTTGTTGAATCAGATATATTTTCGCAAAAAATAAAGGGTGCAAAAGCACCCTGAAAATCCAACTATCACAAATCAATATATTAAATAAATTATTTTCATACTTCGGGGTAGGGATAAATATATCTCTCCTCTATATTGGTGTATTAACACCGGATATATCACCTACCAAAACCTTATTATAGCGGCTTCCAAAGTGATTCTGTAAATTTGTTTTGAGTTACAGCGTTCTCAACAGAAACGGCAACAGTATGAGGAGCGAAAATAACAACTGATTCGCTGATTTTTTGTACTGAGCCTTCAAGTGCGTGAGTAGCACCGCAAACAAAATCTATTGTTCTTTGAGATTGTTCTTTGTCTAAAAGATCCAAATGTAAAATAACAGTTTTCTTATCAAGTAATTTTTTAACTATCTGAGCAGATTCAGAGAATGAACGTGGTTCAATAACGGTAAGTTCGTTTGAAATATATCCTCCCGGTAACGGTGCTACCTTAGAGCCTCTGTTCTTTTTGCGATCTGTAAATGATGATGGAGTAGATGTTGTAGGATAAATATCTTCAAGCGGTTGACGAGCTAAATTATCTTCAATCGGATAATCATCTCCGCCAAAATTAAATGCTCCGTTTTCATCAATAGTCTCTTCGTCAGGGCTAACAAATGTACCTTTTAACATGTCAACAAACCCTCTAAATCCTTCTGATAATGCCATTTTTCCTCCAATTATTTTTATGTAAATAGTTTTCTTCCAATTCTAATCATTGTTGCGCCGTTTTCAACGGCAAACAAATAATCATCACTCATTCCCATTGATAGTTCAGGGAGCGAGACGCTATAACTTTTTTCTAAATCGTTTCTGAATGTACACACATCTTTAAACAATCTGTTAAGTTCTTCAGGGCTTGCATTAAGCGGTGCCATATTCATTAATCCAATGACATCTAACCCTTTAAGTGACAGTATGCTTTTCAGATCTTCTCTCAACTGATCTTTTGTATATCCGGATTTCTGCTCTTCGCCTGCGTTATTAATTTGTAATAAAACTTTCTCTCTCTTATTTAATGAACAGGCAGCTTTTGATATAGCAGATGCAATTTTCAGCGAATCAACAGAATGAATAACATCAAAATGTTTAACAACCTTTTCTGCCTTATTGGATTGCAAATGTCCAATAAAATGGAATGTTGAGTTTTGACGTACTTCCAGTGGCAGTTGTTCTATTTTTTTAATAGCTTCAATTGCTCTTGATTCCGCAAAATCTCTTATCCCTGCTTCGTATCCCGCTATAATTGCTTTTAGTCCGAAATATTTTGTTACTGCGATTATTTTAACGTTATAATGTGCGATTTTTTGTTTTATTGTGTCCAGGTTGGATTTTACAAAAGAAGAATCGATTGCTATATCTTCCCCCCAACACTCTGAAGGTATCAACATTTCCCCTCAACCTCTATTTTATTATATACCACTCATCATGAGTCTTACAAATATTAGTTTGTAACAACTTTTGCCCTCACATTCAATCTGCTAAAACCCATGATTAACATGCATTTTGCCCTTGTTGTATTTGTTAAGTTTTGTTAAGTTTAACTGTTTTTGTTAAGAACTTGACAAACTTTTTATTCGTTTTGGCATCCCTTTTGGCATCCCTTTTGGCATCCCTTTTGCTGATTGCTTAAAGCAGAAAGATTAAACATTTTTTATGGGCTTTCTGCTTTAATTTTCAGCATTTATTTTATTATTGTCCTAAGTATGCAAGAGTTTGCATTACTTCACTTGCGGTGTTAAATACACGAGAGTTCATCTGAATCATTCTCTGAGCCATAATCATATTAGAAAGCTCTGTTGCAATATCTACGTTTGATTCTTCATAACCGCCTGATTCAATAGAGCCGAATGCCATTTCTCCCGCTATACCGTAATAGATTTCACCAACATCAGGTCCCCATTCCCAAAGGTTATTGTTTAAAGAAATAAGCCCTTCCTGGTTAACCATTGTTGCAAGTTCAAGCGCAAAATTTGAATTTACGATTGATGAACCTGTTGCTGTAACGTCACTACCCTGAATAGTTACACCCTCGGGTGTTGTATATTTCCATTGTAAAGACTGTGCATCATCTATGTATTGTGTTAAAACAGAACCATCATTGTATGTTGCAACGATTATACCGTTTTCATCAATTGCAGTGCTTTTTAGTGAAATTGCATTGACATCGTTATAGTTAATCATATCTTCAAGTGTTACAACCTCATTCAATAATTCAGATGTTGTGCTGTTTCCGAGTCCTGTTTCAGCGAGGAAGTTACTTGTTGTACCTTTTGAAGAGAAACTCATATCGTAGCTTCCTGAGTTTGTATATGAAATTGTACCGTTACTTGCAGTGAAAGTAATGCCATATGAACTCAATGCATTGTTAAAATTATTAACGATCGCAGAGACGGGTTGGTCGCCGCTCGGAATATCAACAGTAACAGTGGTTAATATTCCGCCTTGTACTAAATCAACAGCAACTTGCCCTGCTGTGATACTTGCATTGTTCAATTCTTCTATTTTTACACTGCTAATGTTTGGGTCACCTTCAATTATTGCAAGCATATTTTTAGGTATTTTAACCGTTTTATCGGAGCCTGAGTTTGAATAAACTGATTTTGCGCCTACAACCTTCATGCCGTTTTGTGTAACAAGGTTGCCTGCCGAATCAACATTAAATACGCCATCTCTTGTAAAGTATTGATGTCCACCGGCATCTTTTACTACATAAAAACCTGTTCCTGAAATCATTGTATCAAGGTCACGACCTGTGTTAACAAATGTTCCGGCGTTAAAGTTTCTTGTAATACCTGATATTTTAACACCAAGTCCGATTTGCTTCGGGTTTGTACCTCCGCCGTCTTTTGTTGCCGCGCTTCCGTATGACAAGTTGTTTGAATGTAATGTTTCAAAGGTCATATTTGCTGTTTTGTAAGCAACTGTGTTTACGTTTGCAACGTTATGTGCAATAACGTTAATTTGTGATTGTCCGACATTTATGCCGGTGCTTGATGTGTGTAATGCTTGTGACATCTTTTTTATTCCTCTCTCAATCAGTCTGTTTTTTTTGTAATTTTTATTTTTCTCTTATAGAAATAACATTTTCTATTGAGTAGTATTCTCCGTTAACTTTAATTTTTCCTGTTCCGTCTTCAAAACTTGCTTCCGTAACATTTCCTGAAATCGTTGTCGGATGTTTCGGATCACTTTCGTTCGGTATTTGCAGTGTTACATCTTTACCTATCATTGACAATGTCTGGTTGATCTCTGAGTTCAACATCATGTCATCATACATTGCATTTATGTACTTAGCGCAATTTTCCAAACCGCTGTTCATTTGAGTCATTTGTTCAAGTGATGAATACTGAGCTAATTGCGACAGCCATTGGGTGTTATCCATCGGCTCTGTTGGGTCTTGACTTTCTAATTGTTTTAACATCAAAGTCAAGAACATATTGCTATTGTTTTGCATACCGGTTGTACGTGCCTGTTGTGACTGTATCTGTGTTGTTTCGTTTTTTATTGCTGTTAACTGGCTTGTTATTGTTGACATAACCTTCTCTCCAAATTTTTATACATTACCTTCGTTTTCTAAACTGAACATCATTTCTTCGAAATTCTTACCGTCTTCTTTTTGTCTTTTTTCTCCCTGACGTTTGTATCCGCCTCTTGAACCTTCCTGTTCAGTATAATCATTTTCTGTGTCGCCTTCGCTGTTTTCAAGTTTTACGGATACATTATCAATATTTACTCCGTTTGCCAGCAGGCTTTCTTTTAACCCGCTCAACCCTTTCATTAAAGCATCCCTTGCTTCCTGTGTAGTTACTGTAAATTGTGCAAGTATGCCGTCTTTTGTATTAACTAACTGTAAATTTAATTTACCGAGAGAGCCCGGATTTAATACCATGTTGAGTTTTGAGTTATTAAACATAGTCTCAAGCTGTTTGGTTATTTGTTCAATTATTCTTCCCGGAGCTATGGTTGTTGTTTTTACAGGTGTTATATTTTTTGATACTTCAGATGCAACGGATTCATATTTTATGTCACCCTGAATCATTACTCTTGCTGCCTGTTCTTGTGGTGACTGATTCTGCATTAAGTCCCCCATAGAACTTTCTGTTTCTGCAGACTGCGAACTGAGAACTTCAACGTTCAGTTCTTTTACAATACTTTCGTTCACTACATTAGAAGGTTTATTTAATCCGATTTTTGAATGGGTTGTTTCTGCCGGTGTTTTGTTAATGATTTCTGCACCTTTTTTGATTTGTGCATCAAATTGTTTTAAAACTTCAGTATCTTTATTTGTTGTTGTATCTGTTGAGTTCAGATCTTGACGTAATACCGTATTTTTTGTGTTTGTACTGTTCTCATCGGTGGTAGTTTGTTCGTTTTCCGTACTTACGGCTACTGTTTTTTGAATTTGTGACTGGAACATTAATAATGCCGCAGTATCATCCAGGGTAATAAGTTCGTTGTACATAGTTGGTTCCTCTTCTGTGACAGTTATTTCTTCTTCAGAATCCGAGTCTTCTTCTGTTACGGTATTATTCGTATCTTCTTCGTCAGTTGTAACAGCTTCTTTTTCATCGGTATTATCTGAAGTCTTTGATTTGTTTTCTTCTGTTTCTGTTGCGTCTTGTGTTTGCTGAGTGTTGTTACCAGTTGTTTCTGTTATATTTGATTCATTTGTCTCTGTCGAATCGTTACTGATTGTTTTGTCAGTAGTATTATCTGTATTTGTATTATCTGTAGTATTCTTTTCGTTAACGGGTTGTTCTTGCGAATTTGTATCTACCGGCTTAGTGTCGGTATTCTTATTGTTTTGTTCTGCTTTTATTGATTTGGTGTCAGTATTATTTTTGTTAATTTCGCCGGTTTTGTTTTCAAAAATTTTTCCAAAGTCCATACCTGAAGACTTTGACATTTTATTTGTCAAATTTACTTTTTCTGAAACAATATTTAAGCTGTTAATTAATGCCTGTGTCATTAAATCTGAACCTTGCTGATGTTATATCATCGATTTCTTTTGTTTCGGATTGCAAAAACTCTTTGTAGTATTCTTTTTCCTGTTTTTCTTTGAGTTTTTTCAAAACCTCAACTTTTTTATGAGCTTCAAGAACTTCCTTTTGCTTTATCTTCAGGATGTTTTGTGTGTTAGCAATAATTCTTTCCTGGTTTACCGCATCATTATTCAGTTTCACTACGTAGTTTTGACGCATTTGTACCTGAACAATATCAAGTTCTTCTTGAGTACTAAGTGCTTCCAAATCTGATTTGTTTTCCTCCTGAGCTTGTATAATCAATTGAAGTTTTTCTTTTTGCGAATTGAGTGCCGTTACAATTTTAGCTAATTCCATTTGCCTGGCTTCTAATTCGTTTTCACGCATGTTTAAAACCGTTTGCATGCGGAATTTAAACTTTTTCAATTTACCTACCTCGTCCAAGAGTACAAATAGTACCTTTATTACTTTACCTCATGTTTTTTATATTCACCTCATATAAACGTAGGAGATTTTTGATTTTATTTTGATAATTTTGCCTTCTTATCCTATTGCAAGAAATTTGGGTGTATGATAAAATTATTTTGCAGGGGAGTTATGCGGAGGACAAAATTCTCGTTTCGCGCACATTAATAAAGAGGTGATAATGCAAGTTTCTGCTATAAATACTCAGGGTGACAACGGATACATTATGACAAATAATATGGTTGTATATAATACCCGATTTTATGACAGAGAGACTTCTTTTAATTCTTTAACCCCCTATTCAACAAAAAAGACTGCTTCGGAAGAAAAACTTCCTTATGTTTTTGACAGCGTAAATCAATGGAAAAATTTCTGCCACAGAAGAATTCTTGGCGGGAAACTTAATGTTATTGCATAATTTATGGGTAAAAGTTTAATTTTAGGTTTTTTTGACGGAGTACACAAAGCACACAGGGCTGTTATTGAGTCTGCTTTAAATTGTTCGGAAGATGTTACATTGATTACATTTAAAGAGTCACCCGCTGTTTATTTTTGTCATAAAGCAGAATATATCCTTTCAAGGGAGGAATCAGTAAACAAGATGAAATTACTTGGGGTTAAGGAAGTTGTTGAACTCGATTTTCCGGATATTGCAGATATAACTGCTGAAAAATATCTTGAACATATCGTTGACACTTATAAACCAAACTATATTTCCACAGGGTATAACCATACGTTTGGATTAAATAAAGCAGGTAATTCAACCTTTTTGGAACAAAACGAATCCAAATACGGATATAAATATATTTGTACTCTGCCTGTTGAGGAAAATTGTGAAATAATCAGTTCAACTCTTATAAAAGAATATATTAAAAAAGGTAATGTAGAATATGCAAATTACCTTTTGGAAAGTAGTTTTATTCTGGAAGGAACTGTTATTCATGGTGCAAAAATCGGCAGAACGATAGGATTTCCGACTGCTAATATTAATTATTCAAAAGATATTGTTAAACTGCCTTTCGGCGTGTATAGTGCGCTTATAAACGGCAAAAAAACCGTTATGAATTGGGGGATGAAGCCAACCGTTAATAATACGCAAGAACCGGTTGTTGAAGCGCATATTCTTGATTTTGACGGAGATTTGTACGGAAAGAAAATTAAAATTGAAGTCCTAAAACAAATCAGAGGCGAGAAAAAATTTGCAAGCTTAGATGAACTAAAAACTCAAATTAGTGAGGATGTTAAACAATGCTTAGAGTTGTAATAATCGGATACGGCGAAATGTTCACAAACCTGATTGCGGGAACGCTTGACGCAAACTGCGAGATAGTAGGTGTTTTGAGAAAAGAAATGGCTAAATATAGCCCGATTATCAGAAAGTTTAAAGATGTTATTTACCCCTCGCTTGATTACAATTACATAAAAAGCTACAATTTGCCTGAGATTCATGCGTGCGGGGTAAATACGGAAAAGTTCAAAAAGGAGCTTCTAAAATTAAACCCTGATATTATTCTTGTTGGCTCTTGGGGAGAACTTATTAAAAAAGAGATTTATGACATCCCTAAAATTGCAACTATTAATGCGCATCCGTCTTTGCTTCCAAAATACAGAGGACCAAACCCTTATTTTTGGGTTATAAGAAATCAGGAACAAACAACGGGTGTATCATTTCATCTTTTGGATAGCGACTACGATACAGGAGCTATCCTTGCGCAGGAAGAAATAAAAATTTACCCATCCGATACGGGAAAAACTCTCAAAGAACGAACCGTTTTAACAGCCCGTGGTGTTGTTTGTGAGCTTCTTAAAGATTTAAGCGAAGATATCATTATTCCTCTTACTCAGGCTGAAGAAAAATCTACATACTATTCTCATCCGTGCGGATATGAACTTGATTTTTCAAAAAGTGCGGAAGAAAATTATGCTATAATCCGTTCTATTTACCCTTGGGATAATGCATATTTTTATCATGATATAATTTGCCTTTCGGCTTTACCGCTGGGCAGTGAAATATTAGAAAATACAACTAAATACACAGAATACGGAACAATAACCGACGTAAACATTGATAATAAAACAATAGATATTTTATGCGGTGACGGAAAAGTTTTGAGAATAAGATGTGAACACCTAAAAAAATACGACAGACCTTTTACAAGAAATTATTTGAAAAGAGAAATAAAAATAGGGTGCATTGTTTAATAATGACCCTTTTCTATATAATATCGGCCGTGTAAAACACTAACCTGCTTGTTCTATTTTCCAAAACCTATTGACGGTCTTGTTGCATTTGTTTTATAGAGTTCTTCTTTAATTTTCTTATTTTGGCTTTCAGGTTTTGATATTACTTCTTCATAGTCCTGAAGAGTTATATCACGAATACCGTTTATGAATGCCATTTTTCTTGTTTCTGTTGCAAAATCTTCCAACGCTCTTATCGGGAAATTTTCAGTGAGTTCTGCTATTTTATCCAGAGCCTGTTCGTCTTTTGCCAGGTTTTGTCCGTTATCTGTTTCTTCAAGTTTAAGTTTTATTATTGATTTTCTTGCATCTTTATCAGGAAGTCCGGTATAAATCTGCTGTCTTAGTCTTGAAGTAAACGCTTTATCTATACCGTCATAGTTGTTTGTTGCTGCCATAACTATAATATTATTTTTCGGTGCATCCTGTACACGTTTTAGGAAAACACTGAGTTCACTCTTTTTATGGTCATGCATAAATCCATTTCTGTTTCCTACAATTCCGTCAACATCGTCTATAAACAAAATTACCGGTTTTTCTTCCGTTGCAATTGAAGCTGCGTAATCAAAAACTGCACCTAAATTAATCTCACTGCCGTTTATGTATTCTGAACCGAAAGAATCTGTTGTAAGCTCCAAAAGCGGCAAACCTGTTTCCACAGAAAGTCTTTCTACAATGGTTGTTTTACCGCATCCCGGAGGTCCGTAGAACAAAATACCATTCGGCATTTTTATACCGTAGTGTTTTTCGTTATATTTTGCTTTGGAAGGATCCTTCAGAGGAATAATAATATCTTCGGTAAGCTGTTGCTTAAGTTCTTCCATACCGCCTAACGATGCAAAACCTTTCAATTCGTTTTCATCTTTAGGTTCGTAGTGTAAAACTTTGCTCTTGCCAAGTTCTATTCTTGCTTTTAAATCTTTGCTGCTTTTGTCTGCAACGCCGATGTCTTCTAAATCTGCTTCTGTGTTGCTGTCGATTTCTTCTTCTTCCTGATAATTTTCATCCTCCTCAAGATATTTTTGTTTATATGCATTTGTTAAACCGGAGAAGTCAAAATTGAGATCAGGAAATTGTTCTTTCATAACGTTTTGTAAAACATAAGTCGCAGTTTCTGCCTGATTTTGAACTTCTTGCTCATATAAAATATCAGCAAGTGTGTTCATCCAGTGAGCAGGTTGTTCCTCTTCAAGGTTTCTGCTTACGATTTCTTCCTGGTAGCTCTCGAGTTCTTTCTTTCTGTAATCAAAATTTGGGAAGAATCTGTTTATCAAATCCGTTATCTGAACTTTCAAAGGTATAAAAGAAGCAGTAAGTAATGTCAATTCAATACCCCTTTTGGTGTTTTTCTTTTCTGCCAGTCTTAAATCTTTTTCTGCTTCATTTGTTGTCATTACAAGATTTTTTAAATATTTATAAAACCCTTTATTTTGTTTTTGTTTTTCAAAATGGTGTATTAGTGATGCATTAACCTCCGGATTATAACCAAACGAAGTATTAAATCTGCCGGTTTCTGCTGTTTGAATTTTCTGAATTTGCATTTATCTTTTCCTCTGAAATAACGTACGGATTAATATTCTATGTATGTTAATAAACATCTGAAAAATTTTTTTGCCATTTATATTTACAAAATTTTACATTAACTATAAAAATCCTATTAATAGAGGATTGAGGATTTGTACATAAGGTGGCATACTTAGTTTATAAGGAATTATTGTGTTCCAAACTTGGGGAAAATGATTATGGCACTTAATGCACTTGAGCAAAATTTAATGAGTTCAAAGTTTAATTCTCTGATGACGACTCTGTTAGGAGGAAAAGCGGCAGAGAAAAATACCAATAACTCATACTATGCCAAAAAAGGCGAACCAATGTATCAGGAAGATATGGATTCTGACAGAGATGGTATAGTTTCCTTTGACGAGTTTAAGGAATACTGTAAATCAAATAATATATCTTCAAAGGATGTATCGGATATGATTGACATGAGGATGGCATACAGAATGTCACAATATGCCGCCGATACATTAATGAAAGCAGATTTAAAAAAACTGGAAACCGGCAATCTGGATTTGATATATGCAAATGACGGTGACGGAAATTACGATGCAGATATAGATTTAGATAAAGATTCAAAAATTTCATATACTGAATACTTAAGATATTGTGAACAAAATGCGAAAATGGAAGCAAAGAATTCAGATACGAAAATTGTGGGAGATGACAAGAGAAAATTTATGACCATAAGTTTTGGTCATGCTTCCAATGCTTATAACAGAGTGCAGTCTGAAGCACCAGAAGGCAAGGTTGAAAGTAAGGCCTGAAAAATTATCCGCAAAGATTATCTTTTGTACCAATTAATATTTTATTCAGCTGGCATAATATGATAAAGTAATTTTTAAGGGTGGTTGAATAATTATATATTTACCCCCGGAAAGGATTTTTATGAACAAAAATATTATTTGGATTTTACTTATTTTTATTGTTCCTATGGCTGTATATTTCGGTCTGACAAAAAATAATCCGGTTTCAAATCAGGCTGTTGCAATTACCGGTGATGAAATTATTAAGTTCTCTTCTCCGATGTGTTACGAATGCAGTGAATTGGAAAAAGTTATGGATGGAATATTTCCAAAATATGAGGATAAAATTACACTTCATAAAGTTGACGTTACAAAAAGAGATAAAGATACAAGTGCATTAATAAAAGAATACAAGGTTACTCTTGTACCTACGACAGTTTTTAAAAATCAGGACGGAAAGATTACAAAACGGGTTGAAGGTTCTATGAAACCTGAAGTTTTGGAAGAATATATGGTAGAGCTTATCAATGACTAATTTTGTGCAAATACTAATGAATGCTGATACCGGTGGTATAACTTGGCTGCTTTTGTTTGGTGCCTCTTTTTTAGGTGGAGTGTTAGCATCGGTTTCACCGTGTTCACTTGCCATGCTTCCATTAATGATAGGATATGTCGGCGGATGCTCTAAGGAAACACCACTTAGAACACTTGTTCAGCTATCCTGCTTTATTCTCGGTACGGCAGTTGTTTTTACAATAATAGGGATAATCTGTGCCGTAACGGGAAGTGTTTTTGCATCAGCTCTTGGCGGATATTTTACACTTATTATGGCATCGCTTTTACTTGTTATAGGACTTAAAATTACGGATATTCTTGATTTTGAGGTTCCGGTTATTATCAAATCCATGCCGCAGAATAATACAAACTCGCTTGTATTATATCCGGTTCTTTTAGGTATAGCTTTTGCTCTTGCAGGAACTCCGTGTTCAACACCAATCTTGGCCGGAATAATGGTTTTTGCCGCTATGGGCAAAAATCTTGCTGCAGCCATAGTAATGCTGTTTCTGTTCGCTATTGGTCAGGGCTTGATACTTATTTTAGCGGGTATTTTTACTTCTACCGTAAAAAACATTAAAAAATTCTCAAATATTACGGACAAACTTGTAAAAATAAGCGGTTGGCTGATTATTTTTGTAAGTATTTATTTGTACTGCAGAGTGTTTTTGCCGTTAATTTAGAAGCTCTTGTTCAATAATCTCTGCTGCAGTGCGTACAAAATTTTCACACGGTCTTGAGGCATAGTATTCAGATGTGCGGGCAGAAGGTATCGGATTATCATCAATATCCAAGCCGAGTAACTCTCTGCAGATAATAGTTCCATGTTCTTTTTTAAACTTTTTAGAAAGCTCTTGAATGAGCTGATATTGGCGGGTTTTTCCTATATCATCACCGGGAATTTCGTATCCTTTAAGCATGCCTGCTATCATAAACATGGCACTTACGGCACCGCAAACTTCACGCATCCTTCCCATGCCGCCACCAAAAGAAGAAGCAAGCTTCATAGCTGTTTTGTTATCAAGTCCGATTATGTCAGCAAAAGCACATAAAACTGATTGTGAACAGTTGCAGCCGTTTGTAAAATTTTTTTCTGCTTTGTCAGAATATTCCCCCATAAAAACATATTACCACGAATTTCTGTAACAGGTCAAATGCTTGTAAAATATAGCTTTTTAAAGTTTTTCGTACAAAAAATGAACAAATTTATTTTCATTTTCGTTTACATTATGTAGGCACTGGAAAAGGAACTTTTAATCATAAAAGGAGAGTAAAAATGTCAGAAGAAGAAAAATGTGAAACAAAATGTTTTTGTCAAAACAAAACATTCAGAAAATTTTTAGTAATAGCTTTGGGAACATTTGTAGGCGTGTATGCAGCATTAAGCTTGTTCGCAGCAACGCACCGTCCGCCGATGATGCGTCCCTGCCCGATGGGTTTCAGAGGCCCGGCTCCTGTAATGGCTCCGTGTCCGTTCCATAAACATCATCACCATTTTATTAAAGAATTTAAAGGTGACAAAGGCGAGTTCCAGAAAGCTATAAATGTTCAGCCAACTTCCGCACCTTTTGAGGGGAAGAGATAAGATGTTTAAAACTAATCAACTAAAACTAATCAACTACAACCTGAATACTATTATTGGGATGGGGTAAATCTTTGATTTACCCTTTTTTTTCTGTGAGTAAATGAAGAAGAGGGGTAAATATTAGGGGTAAATGTATGGGGGTAAATGTATGGGGGTAAATATTGCTTGATATTTAAAAATGTTTGTGTGAAAATGGTTTTATAACTTAAAAAATTTGGCTGAGTAGCTCAGTTGGTGAGAGCGTGCGGCTCATACCCGCAAGGTCGACGGTTCGAATCCATCCTCAGCTAATAAAAAGAGGATACAACATATGTTGTGTCCTCTTTTTATTGCAATGGATATTGAAGAGAACCGTTTTTACGGTTCGAGCGCGAGTGAGCGGAGGCTGGAGTGTATTTGCGATGTGATGTAATCACAGGAGCAAATCACGGAACTGCCGTTCAACGCGAACGAGCAAGACAATCCATCCTCAGCTATTTTTTTTGTTCTTGCGGGTTATTCGCCGAACGCGGTTCTAACGAACACAATCGAGTTGCATTCGTTACACTCATTTTCTCTCTTGTGGCGTGCGGCTCCCTCTCAGTGTAACTGTCCACCTGTATTTTTTTCGTTTTGCTCGAAAGAAAATAAGCAAGCTGTCATGCTGAACTTGTTTCAGCATCATACCAACTTAGCTTGTTTACTATGTTCCGGTAAGACCCTGAAATAAATTCAGTTGGACATGATGGTAGGAAATATGTTGGCTCAAACTGCTTCAGGAGTAATTTGTTTTGCACTTAGTTGCGCCATTGTTGTACAAATTTGCACTCAAATTTTTGGTTGACTTTAGTCAACCAAAATATGTCAATAGACCTTGTTTTTGGTACGTATAAAAGCATTCTGCACGCTAAAACTTTTAGGTTTTTTAACCAAATTATTATCAATAAGTGTGTTCTTTCTACTTAGACCGAAGGTTATTTTACATTTTTACCTTCTTACCTCTTGACGGGTATGATATAATAGAATTATGAAGAAAAGAACACTGGCTGCCCTGCTGATAAGCGTTGCTTTATTAGGCGTCATAAACACGAAAACAATAGCACACTCTGTTCATGATGAACACGCAGAATTGTTTAAGACCGTTATTGTAAAAGATGGTACGGATTTAGACATAGTAAAGTGTGTTGCACTTGCGTTCAAGAACAGTCCTAATATAAGACGAAAAAAATATGAGCTTGATTTGGCAAAAAGTAATGTTGGAAGGGCAAAATCTGTTTTCTTCCCCGTAATAGGAGCCGGCGTAGGTTTCCATAATGAAAATAACTCAAATACAGATGTCTTTTCTCGTCATTACAGAGAGCTTCCAAATGTTGCGGTTGCAGTTAATCAGCTTGTTTTTGATTTTGGTAAATCTATTGCCAATATTAAAATGGAAGAGTTTTATAAAATCGGTGCTGAGTATGAATTTATGGACAGTTTGTGTTCAACTCTGTTTGCAGTAAAAGAACGTTATTATGATGTACTAAAGGCTCAGGCTCTTGTAACAATAGCAGAAGATAACGTTGCTATCTGTAAAAAATATCTTAAAATAGCAAAAGGTGCACCGGATAAGACGACCGCCCAATTCCAGTTAAGCAGGGCGTTGTTTGAGTTGGCATATGCAAAAACAAATTTGAAGAATGCAAAAGTTGATTTGAGTAATGCAATGTTTATTGACAATACACCCGGCTATAATATCGTAAACACAAAAACATTCAACTATAATCATGACTACGGTTATTTATCTCAAAAAAATCCGCCTGCATTTGAACCGCAAAAATTTGATTTCAAAAGGGAAAATGCTGTTGATATAGCTTATGCAAGCAGTCCTGATTTGAGAGTTCTTGAATCAACAAAGAGTGCTATGGAGCAGGCTTTAAAATATGTTAAACGTACTTATTTACCTGAACTGTCAGCAAATGTCGGGTACGGATATAATAACTCTAACGAATTTTCAAATAACAGTTTACAGGTCGGTGTAAATTTGTCAACGAGTATTAATCTTATGGAGCTTAAACACTCTATAAAAGGTGCGGATGCACAATTAAAACTTGCAGATAATGAAATTACTTTGTTTAAAAAAGATTTGTATTTTGAAGTTCAACGGGCTTTTAACAATGTTGAATTTGCGACAGATGATGTTCCATATGCTCAGGCAACTGCTGTTAAGGCATTAGAAAACATAAATACTGTTGAAAAACTATATAACAGCGGCGAATTAAATTATGTTGCTCTGCAGGATGCAAGAAAAGATTATATTACTGCTATGCAGAGCTATATCACAAGTTTATACTTCTATAACAAATCTCTTATTCAGTTAGAAGAAGCAATGCACTATCATCTTGTTGATATTCACCACAAAACACAGCACGCGATGATAAATCATTCTGACGATTTGATAGAGCATCTGAATGAAGCACTTGACTGCGATGAAAATAACCACAAAAACAAAAAACACAAAAGAAATAAAGATAGTGTATAATAAATAAAAACGGGGCGGTATGTTAAAAGATTTAATAGGTGAATCGTGGTATAACATTTTTTCGGAAGAAGAAAGAAATCTTTTCTATGAAAAGTTTTCTGCAATTGAAGAAAAAAGAAAAACACAGGAGATTCTGCCTTATGAGGCAGAAAACGGCGGTATTTATCACGCCTTAAAAATTACTCCGTTTGATAAAGTTAAAGTTTTGATAATGGGTCAGGATCCGTATCCAAACAAAGAAGATGCTCATGGACTTGCTTTTTCAAAATTGTCGGGAAAGATTCCGGCAAGTTTAAAAAATATTTTTGAAAAAATTAATGAGGATACAGGAGTAAATAATGTTTCAGGGAATTTAACTCCCTGGGCAGAACAGGGCGTATTGCTTTTAAACAGAGCATTGTCTTTTTCAAAAGAAGAATCGCTTGCTTCAAGGAATAAATTTTGGCTGCCAGTAATCGATGTCATTATAAACAAACTTCTTGAACGGAAAAAACCGCTGGTTATAATTCTTTGGGGAAATCCTGCAAACGATATAGAGCAATTTTCTTTTGAAAAAGAAAAACAATATAAGAAAAATAATATTTATATTCTTCGCTCATCTCACCCTTCAAATATGGGTAATGCAAAAAATTCCGTATTAAAAGACGGTAAAATCGGGGCATTTACTTCAACTCCGAATTTTAAGAAAACAAATGAAATCCTGAAACATCTCGGAGAAAAAGAGATTAACTGGCAGACGTAATTATTTTATAAATTTTTTCGCAAAATTCAAGGATTTCTTTTTAAGTAATTCGGAAGTCCTGTTAATTGCCTCAAATAATTTTTCCGCAACTTCTTCTCTTGTAGCATTTTTGCTTATCGTGGTTGCATCCTGTTCATAAACATATTGTTTTGTAATGCCGTGCCTTCTGGCAAGGATATGATATACATCATAGTCCGGAACGTGTTTGATATTAGATTTTTTTTCAATCAAAATATCACAATGATTACGTCTGGCAAGCAATTGGATGTTGTCATAGTTGGATAAATCATTTTCATTTATATTGCTAAGCTCTATTTTTCCAGCTTTAAAGCTTGATGCAGAAATAAGGTTCACACGCATAATTTTCACCTTCGCGATTGCATTATAAAATAAATTTTTATAAATTTCAATACTCTTTTTGATAATTTTCTTAATCTACATCTATCGGGCTTCTGTTGATTAAATCTATTGCTTCACGTGCGGTAAATGCAAGTTCTTCTGGAATATTGTTAATAGTACAGAACTGGCGCAGAACATCTATAACACGTTTGAATGTTCTTACAATGTCGCCTTCACCCATTTCTACTTCATCGATAATAGAATCCCATTCTGCACCGTTTACCCACATTTCGATAAGAGGTGAATAAAATCCGTTGATATACATCGGGTCTTCAACATCGTGAGCTTTTTGTTTTTTGTCTAATGCACGTTTTATATCTTTAATTTTATTAAGTCTTTTTCGTACGTTTGGTGAGAACGGAAGCTGAGAGAATAAATCAGCTCTCATATCTTCTGTTGTCAAGGCACATATAACAGAAGCCAGCTCTGCAGGAGTAAGTCCTTCAAGGACTCCCGAAAATACAACCAGTGCCAAAAAGAGTTCATTTTCAGAACGCAGCTGGGATATAATTACACCTTGTTCGTTCGGATAATCCTCTTTAAGGAATCCATACTCTTCAAGTACCGCTCTGTGGGATATAAATCTGTTCCAGAATATGTCTTTTTGCTTTTCTATTTCTTTTTCAAGATGTCTTTGCTTTGCTTCATATCGATTCAGAACTTCGATTGATTTCATATGTTTTTTAAACAGCTTGCATGTATCACATTCAAAGCCATGCATTTTATCAAGCATAATTTTGTTTTGCCTGCCAAAGTCACGAGCTTCGTCACTAAGCGGCCTGTTCTTTTTCTTTTCCTGCTTTTGAATTGTTTTAAACGTTCTTCTGTTTTGAACGTATATTTCTCTAACTTTGTTGTATTCTAACAAATCCTGGTTAGTTCTGTTGCAAAAACATCTGAAAGAATTGCATTCATCAATCATTTTTTGATTTTCAGCCTGTTGCTTCAAAAGCGGTTCTACACGCGAATTGGATGAAAAATACCCGAAGCTTTTTAGTACGAGTTCTTTCGCTTCATCAAGCGTAAATCTTTGAAGCAGGTTTAAAACCATTGAATAGCTGGGTGAAAACTTGCTTTCAAGAGGATTAGCATCACTTAAAACAAGTTCTGCAACTTCGTCAGGGGTCTGAAATGCGGTACCCACTATTGTTACATACCCAATTTCGTCCATTCCTCTTCTGCCTGCACGACCAGACATCTGCAAAAATTCGCTTGGAGTAAGCATTCTGTGACCATTATCTGTTCTTTTGCTTATTGAACTTATAACAGTAGAACGCGCAGGCATATTTATTCCGGCAGCTAGTGTTTCTGTTGCAAATACAACTTTGATTAACCCCTTCTGGAAAAGTTTTTCAACAAGGATTTTCCATCCGGGAAGAAGTCCTGCGTGATGAGAGGCAACTCCTAAAAGCAAGTATTCAATATGTTTATTTTTATACAGATAAGGGTTTTCTGCTATATAGTCATCAACTATTTGTCTGATTTCCTCTTGTTCCGCAGGTGTTACAAGGCAAAGCTCCGCGCATTTCTCCATTTGCTCGTCGCATTTTTTTCTTGAAAAAGTAAAGTAAATTGCAGGGAGCATGTCCTTTTCGTGAAGCACTCTTACAACATCTTTAACAGTGTTTCTTTTTGATACCGGTTTCCCTCTGCTGAATTGTTTCTTTTCAGGTCTTATTTTATTGTTTAAAGCTCCTGATGGAGTCAGTAAAGGTAATATTGTGTGCGGTTGTGAGGAGTCAAAATAATAAAATCTGAGCGGTACAGGACGAAAATCAGTGTTTACAAGTTCTGTTTTTGAGTGAACTGTATTTATCCATTCTGTCAACTTGTCAGCATTGGCAACAGTTGCAGAAAGTGCGATAATCTGAACATTTGTCGGGCAGTATATTATACTTTCTTCCCAAACAGTTCCTCTCTGTTCATCATTCATGTAGTGAACTTCGTCTAAAATTACGTATCTGACTTCTTTCATATTATCTTTAACAGAGCCGAAATTTGTGCCGTAAAGCATATTTCTGAATACTTCTGTTGTCATTACGACAATTTGTGCATCACGATTAAAAGACGTATCCCCTGTTAGTAAACCTACTTTGTCAGAACCGTACTGCTCTGAAAAATCACTGAACTTCTGGTTTGAAAGAGCTTTAAGCGGAGTTGTGTAAAATACTCTTTTCCCGTCACGGAGAGCACAGTGGATAGCGTGCTGGGCTATAACAGTTTTACCTGCTCCTGTAGGGGCGCAAACTACAACGCTTTTACCATTACTAATATAATCACACGCTTCTTTTTGAAAATCATCAAGCTCAAACGGGAATTCGTACATTCATACCTCTTTCTCTTCCCATTATAACATAAATACTTAACCTTTTCTTTTTTTCTGCTTAAAATTTAACTGCATATCTCAGGCCGGTATAAAAGATTTTATCTTCTTCTGCAGAGATGTCACAATCCTGATAACCGGTAGTAACCGCAACCATGGAATTCTTCATTCGGTATGCCAAAGAACCTGTAACGAAGAAATGTTTAACATCTGAATTTGAGTTAATATATCCTGTTGAAACTGTAACAGCAACTTTGTCTTTGTTTACACTTGTATCAAGAGTTGCCATAAAAGTATTTTGCGGGCCAGTTTCCGGTTGTATTATGCGTTTGTTATCAATTATAGCTGTTGCACTTAAATTCATTCTGTTGTCTGTCGTATAGCTTAGATTACCTATCGCACCGGTACGAATTTTTATGCCTTCATGCGTACTCGGATGATAATCAGTTAACCCAAGATATGCTTCAGTAGCCATTTTTAGATTCTCATCTTTTTTGTAATAAGCAGCGTATTTTGCGACTGCGCCATATTCGTCAGCGTTGCTTGCAGAAGATAGTATAAGGTCTAAGCCAAAACCCTTCTTTGCGTTTTTAGTTACAATATCCTTTACTTCTGCTTTCTCTGATTCTACAAGACTGTCAGCAGCTTTTGTTTTTTCGGGGGTCGGAATATCCGGAACAGTGTTCGTGAAATCTCCTGCATCTTTCGGTTTAATGATATTAACCTTCACATCTGTTTGATTTTCAACAATATTATTTCCATCAACCCCTTTTGCTACTTGTATTTTTCTGTCAAGTGTTAAAGTGATACCGCTGGCATTGTGAGTAGCACCTGCATAAATATTGTAAAGTTTAGTATCGTTATCATAAAAATATGCACTTCCGCCACCTCCGAAAGTCAGTTTGTCTGCTTTGTATTTTGCAAGAAATAGTGCGCTGCCGTTCTTTTGAGCTCCGCTTGTTTCTGTTCCGTTTTCTTTTGTTTTTTCGTTTTCGTACTCAAATGAGCCGTTATACAGCAATGTCAATTTTTCATTTTCATCTTTATAAGAACCGGATACATTTCCGTTTAAAGAATAAACAGAACTGATTTTTCCTTCTTCAAGGTAAGCGAAGCCTCCTCCGTTTATGTGTACTCCTTTTTTATAATTTTTTCCAAAAAAATCAGCAAGGTCATCATTAACATCTTTACCATCAGTCACTTCTAATGATGAAGTGTATTCATGGTAATTATTTTTTGAGTCGTCATCTTCTGTGCGGTTGTATCTTCTCAATATTCTTTTATAAATGGTGTTTAATGTACCGCTTGAAGCTTTTATATCATTTAATGTCCCGTTTTCTTCAATAGGTGTTTCTTCATAAGTCTTTTTATTATCTGTTTTTTTGCTTTTACTTTTATCTTCTGTTTTATTATCTAACGCTTCTGAAGGTAATGGTATTGTGCTGTTATCTGTTTGATTATTATCAAAAATAGTAGGTGTCACTCCTGCTTTTTTAAGAATTTGTTCATTTTCGGCCAGTATTTTTTCACCGAATTTTTTATATTCTTCAACGGAATTTTGTCCCAAGCTTTTAATATATGTCATAAATATCCTCTTCTCAAAATAGAATAATATCCCTTACATATGAGAAAGTTTTTTTCTTACAAGAAATTGCTCTTAAAGAGAAAAAATTTAAAAAATGTTAAGAAAAATTTTTAAAAAATTTAACTTCTGTATGCAACAAGAAGTCCTGCGGGTAAATTTAATATTTCATATTGAAACTCGTCATCTTCATTAATTGCATCAACAAATGGTTGAACCTTCTGTGCGTGGGATAAAATATTATCAGCCGTAATCATACATTTTTCGGTTAAATGTGGTTTTATTAAATTGAAGTATTTTATATATTCACTTTTGTTTGCATCGATGAAAACAAAATCAAATTTTTGATTTTCTGGCAGGTTCTCTAATATCATAATTGCCGAACCCTGAACGGGTGTAATAATATCATAGACTCCGCATGTTTTAAAATTTTCTATGGCAACGCTCTGACGTTTTTCATAAAATTCAATGGTTGTAAGGTGACCACCGGTTTCTTTTAATGCTTTTGAAAGCCAAAGTCCTGAATATCCGTTAGAGGTTCCAATTTCTAAGGCATTTTTTACCCCCATCATTTTAATAAACATGTTAAGCATAACGCCTGTTTCACGCGCAATATTCCAAAACTCTTTTTGAGTTTTTTCAAGCTCTGCCATTACATTGTTTGTTGTTTCATCGAGTATAATATCCATACAAAATCTCTATTCAAACAATCTGATTTTATCTGCTATAATTACATCTTTTATCGGGATGTTAAGTTCATATGATTTCAGAATTTTTCCTGAACGCAAATCTAAAATTGAATAATAATTATTTTTTACGTCCGTTATTATTGCAAAATCTGTTCCGAACATCTTTGTTAGACCGGTGGAGTATCCGCCTGTTCCGAGTTTTATTGTTTGTGTTACAGAATTTGTTTTGGTATCAATAACCTGTATTTCATTATTTTGTGCACCCAGAACGTACAGTGAATTTTCAAATAAAAGCATAGAAATCGGTTTGTTAACTGTTGTAAACTCATCTTCCAGTTTTAAAGTGTCATAATCAATAATTGCAATTCTGCTTTTTGTTCTGCTTGCAATAAATAATTTGTCGTTTGAAAATGCCAGTGCCGATATGTTCGGGAACCTGCCGATATCTTTCAGTCTGTAATTATCTTTTATTTCAATAGCCCATATTTCATTATGAAGTTTGTCTACATAAAACAGTTTGTCGTCACATAGAAGGATGTGTTCACAATATCCGTTAATTTTGATTTTCTGGCAAAGCGACATTGTCTCCAAATCCATAACAAAAATTGTAGATGTTGACGGCGATGTTATGTACGCTTTTTCACCTTTTTCATCAACTAGTATTTGTTCTGGGTTAGAACCCAGAGGAATCTGCTTTATGAATCTGGAGTCTGCAACGGAAACAATATCAATGAAGGGTCTGTCGTACGAAGTTACAATTAAAAAGTTCCCGTCATTAACGGCCTTAACATCAATAGGAATAGATTTTTGTGCGAGAGAATAGCTTGGTACGGCATTAGAAGGCTCGCAAATCTGAATATTTTTTGAATAATTTGTAGTTACAAAAACTGTTTTGTTTTTGAGTTCAGGTATCAAAGACTGGTGAATAAAAGGTTCCTTTTTATTTAAAAATTCCTCAAAAGAATCCTCGTTATTAACCCTTATAATATCTTCACCTTTTGTATCAATTTTGAGATTACCAATAATACTTTTAATGTTTTCAGGAATAATAAGTCCGCTTGGAACAAGCATATCCTGCGGCAGCAGAGCCGTTCTTACTTCAACCGGAGGCTCTGTAAGGTGGAGTACACTTCTTTTTCCGGAACCGTCAGTTAATACTTTCATCAGAACAAAATCGTTGTTGAATATAACAATATCAGGTTCCTGGCTTAAGCTCAACCCTGCAGGATAAGTTCTTTTTATTGATAAAGTCTTTGTATCAGAAAACAAGGACGGATAAAGCGGCAAATACAAAGTGTTTGAAGGGAATATAATTACTCCGTCAAATCTTATTTCAGCCTTTGGAACGTTATCCTTTATATATCCTTTTACTTCTTCAGGAAATTTAGCTGCCAAAACTCCAGAGGCAGTCATTATAAATATTCCTATTAGTAACAATAACTTACGCATTTTTTCTCCAGGGTTATTATGTATATATTTTACCACAAGAATTTTGTTTTGAAAAATTTGAAAACAATTACTTAAATATTCCCTTAATGCGTTCTTTAGCGGAAGCATCAGCACTTTTTCCGTTTTGAATATCAAGAAGTTTTGAATATAAAACTCTTTCGTCGTTTGAAATTCTTGTTGGGATTTTAACGGATACTACAACAAGGTGGTCGCCTCTAAGTGACGGTTTTGAAATGCTTGGAATTCCTGCTCCTTTGATTTTTACAACCTCGCCGTGTTGTATTCCCGGAGGAACAGTAACAGCTTTTTCGCCGTCTAGTGTTTTTATTTTGACCGTGTCCCCTAGAACCGCCTGAGCGGGTGTGATATCCAACTTTGTTATTACGTTTATGCCGTCACGCTGATAGTATGTTGAAGGATTAACGTGTATAACAATGTATAAATCTCCTGCAATACCGCCGTTTGAACCTGCATCACCTTCGTGAGAAAGTCTCATTTTTGAACCGTTATCTACGCCGGCAGGAATTTTAACTTCAATTTTCTTTTCAACTGACTTTCTTCCTTCTCCGTGACAATCAGGACAAGGATTAGAAATGACTGTGCCTTTCCCGTGACAGTGCGGACAGGTCACAATCTGTGTAAAGTGACCTAAAACAGTTCTTGTTGTCTGCTGAATACGTCCCTGCCCTCCACAGTGTTTACATGTTTCAGGCTTTGAACCTTCTTTTGCTCCTGTGCCTTTACAGGTCGGACATTCTTCCAGGTGGTCAATTTTAACTTCTCTTGTAAGCCCGAAAACGGCTTCTTCAAAATTTATTGAAATATCAAGTCTTAAATCATCACCTCTTTGCGGTGCATTAGGGTCACGCTGTCTGCTTCCCCCAAAACCGAATCCTCCTCCGAAACCGCCTCCGAAGAATGAATTGAAAACTTCTTCCAAATCGCCGAATCCGCCTGCGAAAGGCCCTTGTGTATTGAATCCTGCATCTCTTAAACCGTCTTCGCCATATCGGTCATATGTTGCGCGTTTTTCATCATCCATCAGCGTTTCATATGCTTTACCAAGTTCTTTGAATTTTGCTTCCGCTTCCGGTGCTTTGTTAACGTCAGGGTGCCATTTTCTTGCCATTTTTCTAAAGGCACTTTTTATCTCATCTTTTGTAGCGTTTTTGTCAACGCCCAGTATTTCATAATAATCACTCATTTTAAATCTTTTTCTTTTCCTTAACTATTTATATTTTATATTTACCATTTATCCCTCAGTTGCAACGTTTACAAGAGTTGGTCTGAGAACTTTATCCCCGAGTTTATACCCTTTTTGAAGTTCAGCGATAATTGTGTGTTCCGGAATATCGCTTGAAGGTGTCTGCATAACAGCTTCATGGAAGTTTGGATCAAAAACTTCCCCTTCTGCCTTGATTGTTTCAAGTCCTGCTTTTGCCAAAACGTCCGTAAAGTTTTTGTATGCAAGATTATAGCATTCTTTAACTTTTTCGCAGTCATCAACTGTTTCAATTGCTTTCATTCCTCTTTCAAAGTTATCAAGAACTTCAAGCATTTTCTTTAAAGTGCTTTCTGCACCGTATTTAAGCAAAGCTTCACGCTCCTGCTCATTACGTTTTCTGAAATTATCAAAATCAGCAGCAAGTCTTATGTACTGACTATTTAATGTATCATATTTTTCCTGCAGAGGATTGACTTCACTTTCAGAAACAGTACTATCATCAGTATTTTCGCTGTTCTTTTCTGTGTTATCTTCCTGTGAATCTTCTGTCTGTTCTTCGTTTAAATTATCGCTGATTTCAGATTCTGCTTCTTTTGTTTTATCCTCGTCTTTTACTGCTTTTTTGAACGGATTTTCCATAGTTTTCCCCCTGTTTAACATTATATATGATAATTATATGACATCAAATCCGAAACAGGGATAAACTTTATTTTTTTTTAACTATTCAAAAAAAACACCGTACATTGTACGGTGTTTTTGTAAAATATTATTTATTAACTATATCTAATAACCTGTTCCAGACATCATCTATCGAACCATTTGCATCAAGCTTGTATAAAACACCTTTTTGCTCATAGAACTCAATCAGCGGTGCGGTTTCTTTATTATATGTATCAAAACGCGCACGTGCGATTTCTTCGTTGTCGTCGGCGCGGGTTTTAAGCTCAACATTACATTTGTCGCAGATGTTTTCCACTTTTGACGGTTTGAACTTTTTGTTGTATATCTCACCGCACTTAGGACAAGACTGTCTGTTAACGATTCTTTCTATTAACAGTTCTGTATCAATATCAAAGTAAATTGCTTTAAAATCGGCTTTTTCTTTGTCTGTACCTGCATTAATTTTTTCTAAGAGTTCTGCTTGGGCTAGACTTCTGGGGTATCCGTCAAGAACGTACCCTTCTTTGCAGTCATCTTCTGATAATCGGTTTCCGATAATTTGTCCGACAAGTTCCGGCGGTACAAGCTGACCTTTATCTATAAAAGACTTTGCATAAAGTCCGTCAGGAGTAGCTTTTGCAATCTCGGCTCTTAAAAGTGAGCCTGTATCAATGTGTGGAAAACCTAAATATTCTGACAATTTGTTTGTCTGTGTTCCTTTTCCGCAGGCAGGCGGTCCCAAAAATATAAGTTCTTTTTTCATTATTTTTCCTCTCTCTCGGATTTTTAATTATTATACCTTTAATAAAAGCTATTTACAAATGGTAAATAATGTTAAGAAAAAACGACTTTTTTAACTCCGTCTTTACAAAACTTAACAAATGAGAATAAAAAAGGCAATTTTTAAAAAGATATATACTTTATATATATGTAAGAGATAAATATAGAGAGATAATAAAATGACAGAATTATACAGCGCAATCGAAAGAAACAAAAAACCGGTCGGAGCTTTAGAAATCCCTGCTGACTTTGATTTTTACTACCTGAATAAAAAAGACAGACAAATGAGATTCAACAACGGCGGTGACCCGATTTACGCTATTTTTGACAAAATTGACAACAGACCACTTTCAAAAATCGCAAAAGATTTCGTTAAAGAACTTTTACATCTTACACAAATTTTCAGGCTCTTTTATAAGAGCTTTTTTATTATGTTAACCCCCGTGCGGGTGCGCTGTTTCATAAACGTCCTTCATGTGTTTCATAGAGATATGGGTATAAATTTGAGTATTTGAGATACCTGCATGACCCAAAAGCTCCTGTACTACTCTTAAATCGGCGCCGTTTTCTATGAGTTTTGTTGCAAAACTATGTCTGAATACGTGCGGTGTGACCTTTTTGGGGAGCTCTATTTTTTCAACAGTTTCGTTTATGACTTTGCGGATTGTTTTGTTTTGAAGTCTGTATCCTGTGTTATTAATAAACAATGGTGAGCTATCGCTTTTATCAGGTGTTGTATAATCTTTTCCGACAATAAGTGCGCGTGCAGAGTCTATATATTGTTTAAGGTAATTTTTTGCCCTGTCTGACATAAGTACGATTCTTTCTTTTGCGCCTTTACCGAATACCCTTATTTCATTTTCTTCAAGGTTTATATCACCAAAATTAAGATTACTGAGCTCTGAAACACGCATGCCTGTTGCCCACAAAAGTTCTAATATAACTCTGTTTCTGAATCCTGCAGGGGTATCTATTTTTACGTTGTTAAGAATCTGTTCGACTTCTTCCGGAGTGAGAAACTTCGGAAGCGGTTTCGGGCGTTTTGGTGCCGTAAGAGAGATTGCAGGGTTTGTTTCCGTGTACTTTTCCCGGAATAAAAATTTGTAAAAAGTTCTTATGGAAGCCGTTTTTCTGGCGATTGTAGTTTTTTTGTAATCAAATCTCTGAATAAAATGTAAATATTCTTTAAGTCGTTCAAAGTTCACGTTAACACAGCTTTCTCCGTTCAGCCAGAGTATAAAACTTACGATATCCGAGCAGTAAGCATCAAGTGTATGTTCGGAAAAGTTCTTTTCAACGCTTAAGTATGTTTTGAATTCTTCTATATAAGCTTTTTCTTTTTGTTCCATGTTTACAATCTCACTCAAATATTATACAATATTTCCGTAAGTTGTGAACTTCCGGAATATAAGAAGCTGATTTATGAATATATTGAAAACATTTGAGACATATCTAAAAGAACCCCTGAGTATTCTCCGGGAAAATTTCATACAGATTATCGGTTTGCAGACAGGCAATATTTTTGCTAATAAACCTTCAATAGATGTAAGTTTTACTGATAATAAAACTCAGATAACTGTAATTAATAACGATAAACTGTATAATCTGCTTTCTTTGGTAACCCGCAGAGCAAAGATGAAAGCAAAAGACATGGAGAAGGAGCATGAATCAGCTTAATGCAAAATTTATTATAAGTGCGGAAAAGCTGTCGCAATGTCCCGATTTCCAGCTTCCAGAGTTTCCATTGCTCGGGCGTTCAAATGTCGGAAAATCATCTTTTATAAATACAATTGCAAACAATAAAAAACTTGCAAAAACATCTAATACGCCCGGTAAAACAAGGCTGATTAATTTTTTTAATTTTTCGGATAATTTTATTTTGGCAGACCTTCCGGGATACGGTTACGCAAAAGTTTCAAAAGAAGCGCAGACAAAATGGCAGAAAAATCTTGAAGAGTATCTCTTAAAACGTACTCAGATGAAATCTCTGATACAGTTTATTGATGCACGTCATGAAGTTCAGAAAAATGATATTCAGATGAGAGAATGGGTTTTGGCATATAATATCCCGATATTTACCATAATTACAAAAACAGATTGTATTCCGAGAGGACAGCACCAGAAGGTATTACAAAGCGTAAAAAAACAGTTTGGCGGTGATGTTCTTTTGTTCAGCGCAACGGACAGATTTTATTGTGAAGCAATTATTGAATATTTAATAAATTTATGTGAAAATTAATTACATATTTGAGACTATCATAATTATTTAAGTTAAGTTTAAATTTGAAAGGGTATGATGTGTTAAAAAAAACTGATAAAGAAGATTTGTGTCAGATATCTTTGACAGGCATTCGTTCTCTTGCTTTGTTCGGACTGTTAGTTAAGGCTCCTATGTCACTTGAGGATATAAGAAAAGCTTTTATTGAATACAACATAATGGACTCTTCAAATTCTGATGATATTCTGAGGATTGATATTAATACGCTTCGAAAAATGGGATGTGTTATATCAAGAGCAGACCACAGAACAAATAATAAATATGTTTTAATTGAACACCCTTTCAAGCTTGATATAAGTAATGAAGAAGTGTCTGTTGTAAAACGTGCATTTAACAGAATTAAAGAAAATGCAGATTTAAGCCTTCTGCTTTTATATGATAATTTGTTTAAAAAAATAGCACCGTATATTTCAAGAAATGAAGTCAAAGAGTTTTTACTCGGGATCTCACCATTGAAAAAATATTCTCTTGTAATTCTTAATGAACTAAAAAAAGTCTGCGATAATAAAAATGTCGTGAAACTCATATATAAAACCCCAACAGTTAATGAAGAATCAGAAAAAGAAATCATTGCTGATTATATAAAACTTCAAAACGATAAATTGTATTTATACGGTTTGGATAAAGGTTCAAATCAGCCCGTATATCTGAACATAAAACGTATATTAAAAATTCTTTCAACAGACAGCTGTGAAGATAAACAAGCAGCAAAACCGACAACAGTAAGATTTATGCTGAAAGAGTTCGGTGTTATGGGGCTGACTGATAATGAGGAAATAGAAAGCGGCGAGGAATCTACTGGTTTTATAATCAGGGGACAATACCATAATAAATTTTTTGCAACGCAGAGAATACTCTCATTTGGTTCAAAGTGTACAATACTTGAGCCAGAGGACTTTAAGCAAGATGTTATTGAGATATTAAAAAAGATGAGGGAGGTTTATAATGGCTAAAAATATTTTGGCACAGAAAATTAATTCTTCTTCAATACAGGTTATTAAAACGCTTAAAGTTCTGCTTCAGGGTGATTATACAATGCATGAGCTTATAGATAAGCTTAACGAAAAAGAGTCTGATCCTGTATTTAACAACAGTGTTATCAGTAAGTATATCAATACATGCAGATTCTGTGGTTTTGATATACATAAAATCCATAATAAATATTACGTTTCAAAAATTCCTTTTGGTCTTGAGTTATCTGATATTGATGTGGATATAATAAAATCACTCTGTGCTTATGTGCAGGATGAAATGTCATCAAGAAACGCTTCATTAATTAATTCGTTTTTTGACAAAATCAGACGGTTTTCAAACAGAGAAATTGAAACAGTTAATAAAGACAAGCTTGATTTGTCGATTGAATTGTTTGAAAGAGCTGTTGCAAAACAGCGAAAAGTAAAACTGTTGTTTAAAAATAGAGACATCATAGAATGTATTCCGGTAGATGTTACAAAAGAAGCGGATAAAACCTATTTCAATATATTATATAAAAATCCAAGAAGCATTGATTCTTCAAGGCTTGCCGGAATACAAATGACAGGTCAGCGCTATGCTGAACCGTTTACATCCGAGCAAACAGTTGTGTTTAAACTAACTGGCGGTTTGGCAAAACGATATGAACCAAGGGCAAATGAAAGCGTTGAGATTACCCCTGACGGAGATTTAATTGTTACAAATAAGTATGAAAGAAAAGAGATGTTGTTTTCAAGATTACTCAGATATGACGACAAGTGTGAAATCATCAGACCTGTCGCTTACAGGGAAGAAATGAAGGAACTGATAAATGAAATGCTTCAGAATTACGGGGTTAACTAAATGTTTTTAGCGGTAGATGCGGGAAATACAAAAGTTACATTTGGTTTTTTTGACGGAGACAAGATAAAACACGTTGAAAGTGTTACATGTACTGCAAATACAAAATGTTCAGATATAGAAGTAATGTTAAAAGAGCGGTTTACAAACTTCAGGGTTGAACACTGTATGATTTCATCAGTTGTTGATGAACTTACGGAAAACCTGAAAAATGTAGTATCGGAGTTTTTCTCTGTCGCACCTTTGGTTCTTTCGCATAAACTGAATTACGGTATTAATTTTAAATCAGAACATCCTGAAAAATACGGTGCCGACAGAGTTGCAAATGTTCATGCTGCAGCAAAATTGTATGAACAAAGACCTCTTATTGTGATTGACAGCGGTTCTGCAACAACATTTGAAGTTATTGATAAAAACGGTGATTTTTCCGGTGGTTTGATTATGCCTGGCATGGAGCTTCAGTTAAAAGTTCTGGGTGAAAAAACATCAAAACTGCCTTCGCTAAGTTTAAAAAAACTATCTGACGATATAAACATAATATCCAATGATACAGAGGAAGCAATTTATGCTGGGGTTGTCGTTGCTCACGCTCAGGCTGTACAGGGTCTTTTAAAACTGTGTGAACAAAAACTCGGAGAAAAAGCTTTTGTTGTCGGAACGGGCGGAAATATAAACTTGGTAAACAAATTTATGAATGAAAGAAAAATTGATGTCATAAACCCATCTCTTACACTGGAAGGAATAAGAATGATTTATGAACTCAATAAATTACTTGTTTGCGGATAGTACGAACTTATCAATAACTTTTACAAATCCGTCATTATAAACGGAATCAGTAATATAATCGGCAACTGATTTAAGCTCTTCTGTTGCATTTCCCATTGCAACTTTGACTCCGCCGGCCTGTAAAAGAGCTATGTCATTATTCTGGTCGCCTATGGTGAGAGTTTCTTCCTCTTTTATTCCCCAGTATTCTTGTAAAAATTTAACGGCACAGTATTTTGAACCCTCTGGGTTAGAAAACTCAAGAAAATGCGGGGTTGATTTAATTATATAAAGTTCAGGAAAAATATTAGGAAGTTCTTTTTCATACTGGCTGATTCTTTCGGCGTTAGTATAGTCAATCGCAAGAATTTTATTAACCCTGTTTAGTTCAATCTCATCAAAGGGTTTTACAACATAATCTATACGCTGAACCTCTGCGTATTTCTGAACTTCCTCGTTATCAAGCTCTGAATATAAAGTGTCATTGTTGTAGAGGTTAATGTGGATTTTTTCTTCTTTTGCCCAGTTTATAATTTTTCTAGCCTGAATCTCCGACAGGTATCTTTCGTACAAAATATTTCCGCCATCATTAACAAGTCCGCCCTGATATGAAACTACCGGAGTTTTGAGATTAAGTTCATCTCTTACAAGTAACGCTGCTTTGTTCATCCTTCCCGTTACAAGCACAACTTTAATTCCGTTTTCCTGCAAGCTGCTTATGCAGGATTTAACACCTTCCGAGAACTTTCCGTTAAGAGGTAATATTGTTCCGTCAATATCTGTCGCAATAAATTTAATCATAAATTTATTCTATCATAAAATACATTTCTCTTCCTCCTCTATATATTTACCCCTCTATAATAACGCCTAACTTGTGAGCCGTTCAACCAGCCGGGATACATTTACCCCTCTATAATAATGCCTAACGTGTAAGCCGTTCAACCAGCCGGGATACATTTACCCCTCTATAATAATGCCTAACGTGTAAGCCGTTCAACCAGCCGGAATACATTTACCCCCCAAAAAAAACGCTCAAAGAATGAGCGTTATAAATTTAATAAGGTATTTTAATAAGGTTATTTATAGTTAACTTTTTTTGCTAAACAACTTCCAGTTTAAGGGATTGAGTTTTGCTAAAAAACTTGTTTTTTTAGCAGCTTTTTTCCCAAGTCTTCCGAAACCTGCTTTTAGACCCAAAATACCGATTCCTGCGGCAGCGAGTCCTAAAACAAATTTTGGTGTTCTGTCTATAACAGATTTTGTTTTATAATATCCGTTCATAATGTTATTTTGAGTATCGGTAAATCCGCCAAAAGTATTCATACCTCCGGCTTGTGAATGCGCTCCGATACCGACTCCGTTATATGTATTAGTTCCACCGGCTTGAGAATATGCGCCTATACCAGTTCCGTTAAAGGTATTCATTCCGCCTGCTTGTGAGAGTGAACCAATTTGGGGCTGTGACTGAACAGGGTTGGCTGTAAGGTGAAAAGAGTCATTGCTCATTCCGTGATTCTGGTATAAACCACCTTGCTGTGCCATATCAAGATACGGATTACTCATTTGCATCATAGGGGATACAGGGACACCGACAGCTAAATCAGTCGGTACGTATTCCAATATTCCCTTTTCGTATAAATGATACAAAGTATAAGGGTTCAATGCCATACTAAAACACCTTCTAAGTTCTACACACTTATATAAAGTTTTTTTGTCCGAAAAAATTGCTTTTTTTGTGTAGAATGTAACAAAGTGTTAAGAGAGTCGTTTATTGTTCGTAAACTTCAACACCACCGTCATCGGATACAAACTGAATTCCAAATTTAGCACGGAACAGGTATTTAACAGTATTTGACTGAATCTCATACATCATTTTGTTAAATAAATCATATGCTTCTTTTTTGTATTCAATAAGCGGGTCTTTTTGTCCGTAAGCACGAAGCCCGATACCGTCTTTAAGCATATCAATATTATGAAGGTGGTCAATCCATTGGTTATCAACAACTCTTAGTAAGATATCACGTTCAAGTGAACGCATTACGTTATCTTCACCAAAGATTTCCTGCGGAACAAATGTCGGGTCGTATTGAGCGGATATTGAGTTAAAGAACCCGACGATTTCTTCTTCATGGTCTTTGTAAGCTTTTTGTGCAGCTTCGCGAATCATGTCGTAGATTTTGTGGAAACGTGAATTTCTGATATCTTCGACCGAAATGAACGAAAGTTGAGGAATTGAGGAATGAAGTTCTTTTATTAGAGTTTGTAAATCTTCATTTATGTATTCTTCAGGGTTCATCTCAGGTGCTATGTATGATTTTAGAAGTCTGTCGATTTCTTTGTCTATCATATATTCAATATCTGTTCTTAAATCTTTGCCCTGAAGTACTTTTCTTCTTTGAGCATAGAATTTTTCTCTCTGAATATTCATAACATCGTCGTACTGAAGCACGTTTTTACGTATATCAAAGTGGTAAGTTTCGACTTTCTTTTGAGCAGACTGGATTTGACGGGTTATGAGCGAAGATTCTATTGCCATATTTTCATCAACATTAAGCATTGCCATCAGCCCGGCAATTTTATCTCCGCCAAATATTCTCATAAGATTGTCTTCCAGTGACAGGAAAAATCTTGTTGAACCGGGGTCGCCCTGACGAGCGGCACGGCCTCTTAACTGGTTATCGATACGGCGTGATTCGTGTCTTTCTGTTCCTATTACGTGAAGACCGCCAATTTCAACAACTTTTGCATGTTCCTGTTCTGTTATTGCACGTGCTTTTTCAAGAGCATCATTTTTAAGCTGTTCATAATTTTTACTGTCAGGAGTAATACCTTTCTTTTCAAGTTCTTCTTTTGCAAGGAACTCTGCGTTACCGCCTAAGAGAATATCAGTACCTCGGCCTGCCATGTTTGTAGCGATTGTAACGGCTCCTACACGGCCAGCCTGTGCAATTATATACGCTTCTTTTTCGTGTTGTTTAGCGTTAAGGACGTTATGTTTTACACCTCTCTTTTTGAGAAGCGAAGAGATGTATTCTGATTTTTCAATACTTACCGTTCCAACAAGAACAGGACGTCCGATTTTATTTTGTTCAATTATGTCTTCAACAACTGCGTTGTATTTTGCACGTTCATTTTTGTAAATTACATCGGGATAATTTATTCTTATATCCGGTTTGTTTGTAGGAATTGCAGTAACTTCAAGGTTGTATATTTTACCGAATTCTGCTTCTTCTGTCATAGCAGTACCTGTCATACCGGAGAGTTTCGGATACAGTCTGAACAGATTTTGGAACGTAATACTTGCAAGAGTTTGTGTTTCATCTTGAATAACTACGCCTTCTTTTGCCTCAATTGCCTGATGCAATCCGTCAGACCAGCGGCGTCCCGGCATCATACGACCTGTAAACTCGTCAACAATTATAACTTCACCGTCTTTAACGACGTAATCAGTATCACGTATAAATAATTCTTTTGCCTTAAGAGCATTTAAGAGATCATGTGCATACTGATTATTAATATCAAACAGGTCTTTGCATCCGATAATTTCCTGAGCTCTGTCGATACCGTCTTCCGTAAATATTACGTTTTTATTCTTTTCATCAACTTCGTAATCTGTATTTTTTTCAAGTTGTGGCGCAACTTTTGCCATAAGAGTATATGTGTCGGCAGATTTTTCAACACGACCGCTTATGATAAGAGGTGTTCTTGCTTCGTCGATTAAGATACTGTCAACTTCGTCGATTATGGCATAATTGAACGGTCTTTGAACAAGGTTTTCCTTGGAAGGTGCCATATTGTCACGGAGATAGTCAAACCCAAACTCATTGTTTGTACCATAAGTAATATCGCATGCATAAGCGGCGCGTTTACGGTTAAATTCTTCTGAGTCATGCTGGTTTGAAAGAATAACACCAACTGTTAAACCGAGGAATTTATAGATTTTTCCCATCCATTCGCTGTCACGTTTTGCCAGGTAATCGTTAACAGTTACAACATGAACCCCTTTACCCGTAAGCGCATTAAGATAAGCGGCGAGTGTTGCAACAAGTGTTTTACCTTCACCAGTTCTCATTTCTGCAATATGGCCGTTATGAAGAAAATATCCGCCGATTAACTGGACGTCAAAGTGACGCATATTTAAAACACGTTTTCCTGCTTCTCTTACTGTTGCAAAAGCTTCCGGCAGAATTTTATCCAAAGCTTCTTTTTCCAGTAATCTGTCGGCTTTTTCGTTTTCGGATGTCGGACGTTTTGCAAGAATTTCTCTAAACTCATCGGTTTTTGCTCTCAGTTCTTCATCCGTCATTTTTTCAAATTCAGGTTCTAACTTGTTTATATGTTCGATAATCCCCATAATTTTTTTAACTTTTTTTTCATTGGGATCACCCATTAACTTCAATAAAAAATTTATCATTATATAACCTCTCCAATTACAAAAAATTATATCATGAACAAAGATTTTTAAGCTAATAGGTAACTTGTACACAGTTTTAAGTGAAACGTAAATTTTTGTAACAATTTTTTATAATGACTAGCAAAAAAATATATAGTAACGTTTTAGTATAAACGGATGGTTGATAAACACAAAAAAATGTTATAATAGACGGTAAAAGCGAGGTATATATTAAATGAGTGAAATTAATGGTCCTAAATTCAATGTTAATCAAGTTAATTTTAGCAGTTCACAGAGACAACCGCTTGATGCCCAGCAAGGTATAAAAGAAGAAAAAGAGCCAAAATTAAAAGATTTTTCAGATCCAAAGGCAGAAGCCCTCGGACGTTCTATGCTTGTAAAAGACGCAGATAATACAAACAATGACTTAAAAGCATTATTAAAAAATCCGCAAATTGCCGATAATTCAGATGAAATGTTTGAAACGGCTTATAAGGCAGCTGTTGATACGGGTGTTAAAAATCCGTATGAAGAAGCAGCATCTTTTTCAACAGGCAACGTATAAATTTATTTGAAGTCTTTATAGAGAGAGTTATACACCAAAACTGGTGCTGTTTTTTGTGTGCATAATTTTTATATTAATTTACAATTTTCACACAGACAGTATGTTATGATATTATAAAGACTGATAAGGAGTTGAGTGATGGAAGAACATAATAACAAACCGGTTGTTCATCTTATTTCAAGACCGGAAAATATGCTTAAAACAATATATACAGCTTGTCGTACGTGTTATAGTGCGGATACTCCCTACAACATATATAATGGTGCTGATGATGAAGAAAAGATGCTCAAACTGATTGAGCGTGTTGTAGGTTCAGGGCACTATTCCACTATTGAACATGTTCAGGTAACTTTTGCAATATCTAATGTTTCAAGAGCATGTACTCATCAGCTTGTAAGACACAGGCACATGTCTTTTTCACAAAAATCCCAGAGATATGTTAAGGAAAAAGGTCAGTTTGATTATCTTATTCCTCCGACTATTGAAAAAGATGAGGAGTTGAAGAAAAAATTCATTGATTTTATGGGTGAGATTTCACAAAAATATACAGAATTTGTAGAAGCAGGTATTCCGGCCGAGGATGCGAGAGCAGTTCTTCCTAACGCCTGCGCAACTTCTATTGTTGCAAGTTTGAACCTGAGAGAACTTATTCATATTGCTAATCTGAGACTTTGTACAAGGGCCCAGACTGAAATCAGGCTTATGGTTAAGGCAATGTGTGACGAGCTTATTAAAGTTGAACCATGGCTGAAACCGTATCTTGTTCCGAAATGCGAAAGATTAGGATTCTGTGATGAAGATAAATCCTGTGGAAGGAAACCGAAGCTAGAGTTATGAATAAATTAGGCATTACTTTATCATTAATATTTTTATCTTTGGTTGCTTTTTATTTACTTGTTCTTAAACCGGAAAAGTATGTTCAAAAAGATGTTTACGAAACAATAAAGCACACCGGTATTATTAAAGTCGGTGTAAATACGGATTCCAAACCGTTTGCTTTTTATAACGAAAAAGGTGAACTTGAGGGTTATGATATAGATTTGTCAAAACGCATTGCAGAATATCTTGTCGGCTCAAGCCATAATATAAAATACATTCCTGTTACCCCAAGCGACAGGTTGTTAAAAATATCGACAGGCGAGGCAGATATTGTTATTGCGACAATGACGATTACACCTCAGCGAAAAGAAATAGTAGAATTTTCTATACCTTATGATGTTGCAGGTCAGGCTTTGCTTGTCAAAAGTACAAGCAGCATAACATCAATTGCTGATTTATCAGGTTTAAACGTCGGAGTAATCTGGGGAACAACGGCTGAAAAAAACATGACAAATATTATGCCTTCAGCCAGTATAATAGGATTTAAATCCTATAACGATGCATATAAGGCTTTAAAAAGCGGCAAAATTGATGCTATAACATCAGATGATACTATTCTGAGCAGATTTGCAACAAGTGACAATCAGGTAAAACTTTTGCCAAAAAGATATTCAAGAGAACCCTATGGTATCGGCTTCAGAAAAGGTAAAGGTTCCGATAAACTCAGAGAAGAGCTTAACGAAGCAATATCAGATTTGAAGCAAAAAAATGTGATAAACTCAATCCATAAAAAATGGCTTGGTAATTAGGTCTGATTAAAAATCCGGACAAAACTGCCAACAACTATTTTGAAAGAGTAGAGTGAACGCCTTCCATTATGTTGTAGAAATCTTCTTTTGGAAGAGTTGACATTGTCTTCATTGCATATGATAATATGCTTACTTTGTCGTACCATCTTCTTGAGTTAGAAAGTTTGTAAAGTCCGATTACACGGTCAAGTCCAAGACTAATCTCCGTGTTTTCATCTTCTTCTTTCATCTCTTTTACCTGCTTAACAAACGTAGTCAAGTCACGTGCCAAAGCTCTTCTTTTACCTTCATCCATGTCTTTTAATAAGGCTAAAGCTCTTTCTGTATGCTCATTTGAATCGTACCAACGTCTGTTATTCATCATAATAACCTCTCCCAATACACAATTTAATTATATATACAATCCCGGCATCCGTAATCATACGTTTAGTGGATTAATCTCAATTGTTTATATTTATCCTCCCTATATATCAATAAAAAAGAAAGCTGTTCAGCCTGCCGGAATATATTTCCCCTCTTCACTCTGATATTTACCCCTGATATTTACTCCCGATATTTACCCCCGCAAATTTATTTTTTAGGGGGTTTAACATGCTTAAAAGGAAATTTCTTTAGATGTCAATGTTCGGTGATTACAAATCTTACAGGCTTTACGAACCGTCTTATCCCGGTTGGAAAAATCAGCGTGATTTGATGGAAGCACGTCGTCTTGCTTATATAGAAAAGCATCCCGAGATTGTTAACAATGACGATATTCAGAGAGGGAAAATACTTCTTAGAGCAATAGATATAATGGATGAGCACTCTCAGAAGAAGGCAGAAAATATGGAAGCCGCAACAGAACCTATTATAGAAATGGGGCTTGAATTTGCAGGTTTTACCGGAATGGGGTTGGGTGCCCTTTTAGGTTCCATTAAACCAATCGGAAGATTTTTTGCACGTTTTGTACCGAAAGGAAGTAAGTATAAAAAATATGTCGGAATAGGTATTCCGGGTGCAATTGGATTTTTTGCCGGTTCAGCAGCAGCATTTCCTCTTATGGCATGGGGAGCTAAGGCGGAAGTCGGAGCATCACGTAAAGGAAGATTTGAAGCTATGAGAAGTGAGCTTAATAATCCAAAAGGTTTTGCTGTTCTGACAGAAGAGCAGATTGCTGAAGCAGAATCAAAAATGAAATCAATTGTTCTGGAAGAAGACAAAAAGAAAAAAGTTTCTGAGAAAATATCAAGCGGATTCCATTCAATTAAAGATATGGCAATGGACTCCGATGAGTACAAAGAACAAAGAAAACAGTTTGAACTTGAGCTAGAAGAAGATGAAAAATCCATTGGGCAGGAGCTAACTGAGGAAGAAGAATTGAATGCAAAAAAAGATCAGCAGTTGTTAACAAAACTTGTTGAAAAAATTGACATTGCATCACAGGATTATGCAGAAAACTCTGAACTTGCAACTCAGGCTGGAATTCTACTGGCAGGTTCTTTGGGCGGACTTGCTTATTTTGGTACAGACAAAGTTCTTCGTGCATTAAAAATTAAATCTGAAAACAAAATATCAATGCTCATAAAAGGTTTATCGGTAGCAGTTTTTGCTGTAATGGCTATAGTTGCTGCACAAATTAATAAACACGCATCAAGGGTAGGAAGATTTAAGGTAAAACAGGAGCTTATGCAAAATCCGAACAATTTTGTTTATGTAAATGATGAACAGGCGGAAGAGATAAAAGATGCGGAAGTAAAGCCAAAGAAAAGGTTGAACTTATTTTCTTTCCTTGTGACTGCATATAAAAACAATAAAGAATACTTGCAATACAGAAAGACAATAGGCAAAGATGAACGCAAATTTTATAAAGCTGCAGAAAGTCTTGAGCTGAGCGAAAAGCAGTTAAAAGATGCAAAACGGTTACAGAAAAATACGTTCAGAACGTTTAATAAGGTAGATGAAAACTCTCAGAAGTATGCTGAAAGTATAGAAGCTTTCGGTCAGTCGGTTGCATATCCTATAAGTCTTATTTTTACAATGATAGCAACGGCGTTTGCAGCTCCATACCTTTTCAAGGCAACACAAACTAAGGCAGACAGCACAAAAAATCTTATGAAATATGTTGGAATTGTTATGCTTAGTACAATACCGGCAATTATTATGAATACAATTATTACAAAACAGCAGAAAAATGCATCCAGAATTGCAGATATGAAGGCTATAAACGAGTTGGACGATTACAGAAAATTTAAATAGTGATACACAGATTATAGCTTGTCATAATCGCGGAGTTGTGGTTTATCAGGATTGTCTTCTCCGTATAATCTGTTTCTCCAGATTCTGCGCATATTAACCGGCTCAAACAATGACTGATCTTCAAAATCAAGCGGCTGAATAATTGTTGTAGGATTATCTTCTCCCGGTTTGATATCTTTGAGTTGTTGCTGTTCAGCCTTAACCTTCATTTGTTCTGCTTTTTTTGCTTTTTTCTCTTCCTTACGCATATAATGACGTTCTTTCGCAGAATCAATTTTGTTGCCTGTATTTGATTTTAATCCGTCAAAATCTTTTTGCCCTTCTTTGTACCATCTTCTGTATTTTTTAGTAAAGATGTTATCAAAGTTTGCCATATCATAATATATTTTATATGATTCTTTGTTATATTCAGCATCAGTTAAAACGCTAATCTGAACATTTTGGGCTATTTCCGGACAAAGCATTCTTGAGTAATCTCTGATTTTCTGAAGCTGTTCGGTTTGAGGAGAAGCTCCTCTTGTGAGAATTCTTGATTCTACTACGCTTATTGTTTTATAAAAAGTGTTTGACCAAAGAACGGCATTAGTTTTAGTGTCAACTAAAACTGCATAAGTGCTGATTTTATATGCAGGGTCAATAACTGTTGCACCTGCTATATTCAGAAAATCCCACAGAGTTCGTCTTAAAACATAATTTTCCGAATCCAGGGTCGAAGTTATAAGTAAAACGTACTGTTGCTTATTAACGTTTGCAACTTTTTTAAGAAGCGGATAATTTATGTTGTAAGAGTTCTTAAATTTCTGTGTTAAATCTCTTGCGGGTACCATGTATGACGGGTTGCTTTTAAGTAAAGTTCTTTCATCACTAACCGTCGGAGAAACAATATAGTCAGTTTTGTTTAGCAGATTGATAATTTCATTTGAGAAAAATTCTGCGGTTTCATTGTAAATAAATGAATCAATAGCAAGGCTCTCTGTGACAATATTATCAGGTAATACTAACACAGTTTTCCTCTGTACATCAGCAGCCATAACTGATGTAGTAAAAAATAAAGCTATCCCAACTAAACAAACTCTAATTAAATCTCTCACGGTAAAGATTATATCATATATGGGGGTAAAAGTAAAAGAAAATTTGGAAAAATCTTACAAAAAAAGGGGCTTCGCATTTGCGAAGCCCCTTTTTATTGTAAATTTCTATTTTAAAGCAACAGTCAAATCTGCTTCAACACAAATTTTTCCGTCAACTGAGCCTACCGCGTGGCATTTGCTTATCGGGCCTTTTGCCTTTGTCATTTCGATAAACATATCAAATCTGTCGCCAGGACGAACGATGTTTTTGAATCTAACGTTGTCAACACCTGCAAAAAGTGTTAACTTACCTTTATTTTCCGGTGAACACATCAAAATCGGTGCTGAACACTGGGCCAACGCTTCAAGCTGTAATACTCCCGGCATAATAGGATTACCTGGGAAGTGTCCCTGGAAAAATTCTTCATTCATTGAAAGATTTTTGTAGCCTTTTGAATATTTGTTTGGCACACATTCGGTAATTCTGTCAACCAGCAAAAACGGATATCTATGCGGAATCATATCCATAATTCCCTGAATATCAAATGATAATACTTCTTCTGTCATCTCTATACTCCTTATTTATATTTTTACTAATTTGTTTTTCAAAATTTGTGCTACCTTGCAGTGAACGGTGTGTCCTGCTTCTTTTACTAATATCTGTGCTTTAAGATTAAGCGGTGATACACCCGTAAGGTTAAAGTCACCCAGCAAATCCAGAATTTTATGTTTAACCGGTTCCAAATCAGAACGAAGCTCTGTTGTGTATCCTTCGTCTTTTAATCCAACCGTATTATCGACTGTAACTCCTTTTGCAAACCCTAAAGCCTGAAATTTAGCCAAATCTTTGTAGAAACCAAATGTCCTTGCTTCAATAATCTCATCAAGATTTTTATTATCCATCGTTACCCATTTGTTTTTAAGGTCAGGATGGTCATAATTAACAGCATAAGTTATTCTGAGTTCTTTATCAGGAATAACAACAAGGCTTGTTTTCCCGTTAAGGTAGTAAACAGGTTCTTCTACTGTATAAAAATCTTTGTTTGCTCCTTCAATGCCTGCCTGGTAAAATAAATCTACCCAAACTCGTGCACTTCCGTCAAAAATAGGCATTTCAACTTCGGACAGATAAACATCTATTGAGTTTACGCCTGTAATTGCACAAGCTGCATTAAAATGCTCGCAAAGCATAACTTTGTATTTGTAATCACCCAGAAGGGTTCTTTTATCTTTGCTGCATAAAGTTACACAATGATCCGTTGAGTAAAGATTTTCAATACAAGCATCAAATGAAAAGTCAGCTTTCTTTGAAAAAAAACGTATTTTCCCTGAGTCCGAGGGTTTTATAACAACCTCACACTCTTTATTCTTCATTAAAGATTTACCTTTTGTATGTATTTCTGACTTTATGGTTACCATTATGCTTTAGCTTCTCTTTCTTGAGCGCCTTCATTTACACTTTCTTCAAAAGATTTTAAAAGCGGTTCATATTTTTTGAATTTGGCAATAAGTTCGCCTGCATCCTTCATAATTTTTAGTTGCTTGATGAATTCTTTTCTCGGAACAGCAGGAGCACCTACAACTATTGATTTTGCAGGGAAACTTTTTGTTACGCCTGCCTGAGCTGCAATAATTGTGTCATCGCCTATTGAAATGTGGTCTGCAAGACCTGCCTGACCTGCAATTACAACTCTATCGCCGATTACACAGCTTCCGGCAATACCTACCTGCGAAACAATCATACAGCCTTTGCCTATGCGGCAGTTATGACCTACCATTACGAGGTCATCAATTTTTGTGTTGTCACCGATAACGGTATTTTCAATAGTTCCTCTGTCGATACACGAGTTAGCACCGATTTCAACGTTATTTCCAATGATAACGGAACCGATTGAAGGAATTTTGAATATAACTTGTTCTGTATTTGCTTCTTTTACTTCTCCATCTTTACGAGCCTGTTCGATGTTGTTCGGGTTTTCTGTTACGAAACTGAAACCATCAGCACCCAGTGAAACGCCGTGATTGAGAATAACTTTGTTACCTACCTGAACTCTGTCACCGATATTTACTCCCGGATGGAAGAAACAATCAGAACCGATTTTTGCGCCATTGCCGATGTAACTGTTAGCTAAAATTTTTGTGTTGTCGCCGATTTCAGCGTGCTCAGAAATTACAACGTTTTGACCGATTGAAACATTCTGACCGATTTTAGCGGTTGAAGCAACAACAGCTGACGGGTGAATTCCTTTGTTTATAGCTGGTTCTTCGTAGAACATAGATATAAGCTTCATCATTGCTAAACGAGGTCTTTCGACTTCAATTGTTGTAAATCCGTCTATATTAACACCCAAAGGAACAAGTGCTGCTTTTGCCTTTGTTTCTGACAAATTAGCAATCTCGTCTTCCCCTAAAGCAAGAGCAAGAGTATTTTCATCAGCTAATTTTGGCGGGGCAATCTTTGTTATTGCAACATCAGAAGCTTTTGTAAGCATTCCGCCTGTTATCTGAGCAATTTGTTCCAATGTAAAAGTTTTCATATTAAACTCCTTATTTAACTATAACTACTTGTTTATTTTATTAATTATGTTTGTTGTGGATTTGCCTTGGACAAATTCTATAAACTCAACTTTTATCCCGTTTCTTTCAACAATTTCTCTCTCCGGCAATGTTTCAAGAGTATAATCAGCTCCCTTGGTATAAATATCAGGTTTGATTTTTTCCAATAAACCTGCCGGTGACTTCTCTTCAAATAATACCACATAATCAACACAGTTCAAAGCAGTTAATATTTCTGCTCTGTCGGATTCGTTGTTAATCGGTCTTGAGTCGCCTTTAATGAGCTTTACGGACTTATCTGCGTTTAGCATAACAACAGAATAATTTGCCAAACTTTTTGTCTTTTGTAAATATCTGACATGCCCGACATGTAAGATGTCAAAACATCCGTTTGTTGCTGCAAATGTTTTTCCCTCTTTTTGCCCTGCTCTTACAATATTTACAATCTCTTCCTGTGTAACAATCTGTCCCAAGTTATACTCCTTTTAGTGAATAGTTTTACGGAACCCATATTCTCTATTTTACGACAAATAAACTCCTCAAAAATTAAAGTGTAAAATTTTGTAACAATTTGTCTTTTTAGGGCTCATTTTTGCTAAAGTTTTTAAGATTTTTGCCGATTGATAAATTATACTCAAAAAGTGATTTTTTAATCTTGTAAAATTTTGCTTTTAAACGGTCAAAAGTCTTTTCTCTGACAAAATTCGGTCTGTACATTACCAGCTCAATGTGATATAATAATAATATATCCGTATGGCAGAAGAGAAGTATGGCGAAAGTGATATAAATGCTAATGAATATTGCACGTTTGCTTATAAAAAAAATGAATACCTCAATGAATAAGTATATAAAAAAATTTGTACCCGGTTTTACAATTACTGAGATACTTATCAGTTTGACGATAAGTTCGCTTCTTGTTGCGGCTATGGTTCCTATAGTTGGAGTTAAAAAAGTTAAACGTCCAAATGTAAGAAAAAGTCATGGTGTAGCGGAGTGTTATTACGATTCCAGCGGGCAATTGAAGGCATATATAGGATCATACAGACGTGAAGGAGATATTGTTTTTAGAGCTGCCAACGGTCGTTGTGAATTAGTTGTTCCTCCGCTTAGATATATGCAGATTTATGTTATCGGAGCCGGTAGTAACAGCAGCGGAAATACAATAACCAGCGTTTCGCGTGTTAATAGAAGTTATAATGGCGATATAAATATAAACAATAATTATCAGGAAGATATTGCTGCTGCAGAAGATGTGCATGCAGGTTTGTCTGATATGATTCGTCAGGCATTGAATAACTGGCCGGGAGGACTTAATGCAATTTATAGAATTACTTCTCCTATTGGTAACGGCGGGCAAGGTAAATGCCAGGCTGTCAGAATAAGTGATTCCGAAACTTGTAATTCTTTGTGCAGTAGTATTAATAATGGTTATTGCAAAGGACCGTTAACAGGCTCGGGCAGATTTTATAGTGTAACTCAGGCTCAAGCCATCAATACATCAGATTATTGCTGGGCATATATTCATGGCAGAGGGCAGGCTTCCGGAAGCGGGCTTACAAAAACATTTACTGTTCCGATAAATGCAAGCTCTCAAATGAATATTACCGAATCGGGAAGCAAGTCTGGTGTAGCTGTTTTAAACGGAACTTCTGTAAAAGATATCTATTTTTCAGCATCAGGAAATGGGCGCGCTCCGGTATTTGTTAACGATGGATATGAGATTCAGGGTTCGGCGCCTGCATCATCGCAATGTACGTCAAGTGACTCAAGTAATTGTGCGGGAGCCGAAACCAAAGCAGGCAATCCTGGTTCTGATGGAGGACAGGAGCCCGTTATGGGATTTGGATGCACTGATTATTTAACCAATAATGCGCGTGCGAAAGCAGGGAAGGTAGAATATTCAAAACCGACTCTTTCGTACAGCTATACTCCTGTGGTTTATACGATTAGCCAGCCATATGGCGGAAAACAAGGTCAAATTGTATCAAATGTTTATGAAAAGATGTCAGGAACGCTTTATCTCTATCCTGCGAGAAATGCATCTGAATCTTCACGTGTTATCAAAAAGAATGCAACAAGTAATCTGTTATCTGCAGCTTCAGGAACAAATGTTTCATCCAGAACGGAGAATATTGATGTCAGTCGCTCTGAGCTTCCGATTGTTACAAGCAGCAAAAAGCTTGCAAAGGCTAACAATGATCTAAAACTCGAAAATGAAGCATTTTTTGAAGATTATTTATCAAAAATAAATTCTATGGCATATAACGGAGGTTTAAAAAACTGTCAGAACAATGGCAGCTGTCCCGGATTTGCGGGAAATGGTGCATATTTATACATTTCGGGTTCTGGACTTAATAATATTAATACACTTACAATAACCAATCACCAGCAGAGTAATAGTGTTTATACACACAAAGCTGACACAAAAATTCATTCGAATGCAAGCAACTGTGATGCGGGTGACACTAAGGTATATATAACCTCTGAAAGCAATATAAATCTGTATTATTGCAAACCAGGCAGAACAAACGGTAATCCGGGGGCGGTAATAATTATATGGTAAGAAATAATAAAAAATACGGTTTTTCTTTGGTTGAGGCATTGGTATCAATGCTTATAATGTCTGTGTTCTTTCTTGCCGCGACAAAAATTATGACCCAGAAACCGCCAAAAGAGATAGAAAGATCACCACACGGTTTCTTTGAATGTTACGTTATAGGTTCAAATATATATACTCACTCCGTTCGTGGTGATGCAGAGTTTGCGGAATCTCGGGCTCCTAACTGTAATTTTCAGATTCCTGTAGGATTGCATTTTATTAATGTTCACTATATGTCGTCAGGCAGATATTTTAATACTCCGGAGACAATGTTTGAACGATATGCCGAAATCAGCAGTCCTCCGGCTGTTGAAGATCAATTCTATAAGCAGTGTTTTTCGGGGGCGGGTAATCCGTGTGCTTCGATGTTTAAGTCCACGAGTACTTTTTATAATTATTTGCAAAATACAAATCCAAAGTCAAAGATATACAAAAGGTGGGCTAACGGTACACCACCCTCAAGTGCATTATTCATATCCTGGTAACAAAAAATATAAAAGGAGCATAAATGATTAAAAATCTAAAACTAAAAGGCTTTTCTCTTGTAGAAGTAATGATTCTGTTTACGGTACTGTCCGTAATAATGGCGGCTTCTTTGAGCATGGTCACCAAAAGAACTTTAACTCCAACGCAAAACAAGGTTTCTCATGGCGTTTACAGATGTATTTCTTTGTCTAACGGCAAATATCTCCAGGAAACCTATAATGGTACAAGGCGTGTAGGATTGCCTCAGGAAGTTGCATCGTGCTCCTTTAGGGTTCCAAAAGCAGCTATGTTTAAAGTAGATTTATACAGTGCAGGCTCAGGCGGTATGGAACAGGCTTATATTAGTTCACGTATAAGCGGTTCAGCGACTAATGCCATGTATTCACTTAACAGTATGACTAACAACACTCCAAATCAATTGTTTATCCCATCCGACAGAGATTTGTATAATTATTTTGCGGGTAAATTTTATGTAGATTCAATTTATACCGGTGATGCAGGTTTTGGTGGCGGTGTGATAGCAACATACCCGAGCGTAGTCGATTCTTCCTGTGTATCAGATGATGATAAAAAAGCTATCGCAGAAAGAATTAGAGAACTGGAAGAAGAACTGCAAAAATACAAAGATTTCCGATATAACAGGAACGGTGTCAGAGATGAGGAGATAAAAAAGGTTTATCTTTGGCGTGAACCATTTTCAACGAATAGGGCAACTTATAGTGGATCTGGCAGAATTTATTCCGATGGCGACTTAAGAGTAAATATGGATTTAAAAGCTATAGTCCCTTATGCCAACGAAGATGTTGTACGTTACATGAAAAGTTATGCGAATCAATCTAAGTGGAATAAAAACAATAGATACCGAAACTATATGGAATATTTGGCCCAAAACAGGCACATTGTAATGAACGGTGAAGAACACGGAATAGATGATTGTTATATTGTGGACCCGATGACAAATGAAAAATTTAATAGTTTGTACCTGAATGATACTATAATAGGGCTTTATACAGCGTGTGACTTTGATAATGGTGAGGAGGATAATCCACAATTCCGTAAAAGCATGTCGTATGCACGCTCTTCGTTCAACTCCTTGTGCAATATTATTTACTATGCACTTACTGACACTGACACCATCTTCAGTGATGATGCAATAAAAAATTATTTAGATAAAGCAAGAGCCAGTGTTATGGCAAAATATACTTATACTAGTGCGGATATGGGTACACTTTCTCGTCAGGAACTGGAAGAAGTAAGAAGAAGGTGGACGCAAAACTTACACTACGATGATGACGGTGGTGATGATGAGTATGGTTCGGTAAACAATCTCGTTTGGTTAATGGTAAACAACATGACCTCAGCTGACAGGCATAAAATCATGGGTACTATGGATGATGACTATAACGATTCATGGAGCTGGGGTGTAAGATTCAGAGATGTTGTCGATGATATGGTTGATGAAGCAATTGATAAAAAAATCGCGGATATTGAAGCTGAGCTTGCAAAATGGCGAGGTATGATTGACTTACCGGATAACAGGTATTTCAGGATTATAAATAACAGCCCCGGAGTATACGATAATAACAGTGTACTAAACAACCAGGTAAAGCAACAGATGTTTGATTACTGCAAACTGATGTTTAAGCCATATTACGAATATACAAAACGTTTCAGGAAAGATGACGCTACTATTGCTTCTAATGAAAGAAATTTCAATTACGATGCTAATAGATACCATATGTCTTTCGGTGGTACTCGTATGGTTGTGGCCAGAGGCGGAAATGAAGGTCTTGGACGCATGTCTGTTATGATGTACCAAATCGGACAAAGTAATGGTGGTGGTGAATCCTTCAGAACATATGCAACTAAAATAAAATCTACTCATAAACCTTTGATGTGCAAAGAAAATAATGCTTCTGAGTGCAGTAGTACTAATGTGGAATTTACAAAAGCGTTAGATGCAAACTTATCAAAGACAGTAACTTATTCGCCGGGTACAAATACTATCGAAGCAGGCGATATACTTAATGTTGATTATAGTAAGGATAAAAACAATACAAACTTATTCCGTTTGGATGGTACAAAACGTTATGTAATTACTTCTGATGGAGTTGATTTGGCAAGTACCGAAAGAACGACTACCAAAAAAAGAAGAGCACTATATAATTGGATAACCTATACCACAACAGAGCATGTCAAACCGTATTTGCTGTGGGATTTCCCGGCCTATGAAGGCGGACCTGTTGCTACAATAAGATCTTTGGCTACGGGCGGAAAAGGACCAACGGTGTATATAGATGAAGGTAACACTGCAACATACTCTTTCCCGGATGGATACTGCAGCAAAGAAACATGGACATGTCCAAATTCAGATATCGGACCTTCTATTATATTTGCTTCTCAGTCTCAGTCTCAGTCTCAGACTCAGACTCAGACTCAGACTCAGACACCGAGTCAGGCTTATGTTGATGAGAACGGTATCATACATTGGACGGCTGAGCAAATTGCTGATTTTCCTAAACGTACACCTCCAGGTCCGACACAGGCTGAAATTAACGCAGCTCTGCGAAACAAAATTATACAAGGCGGAAATACGCAAAGTGGAAATACACAAAGCGGAAATACACAAAGCGGAAATACACAAAGTGGAAATACACAAAGAGGAAATACACAAAGAGGAAATAGGAATTTAGCCTATACGATATTTTCTGAGAATGGAACAAACGGTGAAGATTCGTTAATCAACGGTCTTGCACATTCTTCAAGTAAGATAATACCAATGAAAGAAAGTCAAATGGCTAATGTTGCGCTGACAAGTTTTAATCAAGCAACTTCTCCTTTAAAACAGGAACCGCGTCTCCAAACTCAATCATGGATTTGGTCTAAAACGTATCAAATCGGTCCGGCAGGTAATATCGGTAATCTGAAGTCTACAATAGAAAACGATTTGGGTGATAATTGTACGTTCAATGTAGCAAAACCGGGTCAGATATACAGACCGAATAAAGACACTGATATCAATGTTTTAAATAACAGACTTACAACATCTATGACCTGTACTTCACGCGGTAAGCAAACACTTTATTTGGAGAGCAAAGGTAATGGATATAATACAAACCTCAAAGGTGGTTCCGATATTTCCAATAACACGTACACTTGGAGCGATGGTATAAACGAAAATGGCGGAAGCTGGGAAGTAAGACTTAACAGTGGTACCCCGGCAACGAGCTGGACTCCGACTTCAATGTGGTCAAGAGCGTTCAGGAATATTATTATAAGGGATGGTAATTATGATATAAAATCACAATACAATGTTGGTGCTGCTGGTGCAGGTACAAAACTTATTGATTATTGCCTTGCCAGAAAGGGTAAATACTATGCGTATATTGACTACCTGATAAACTATCCTAAAACTGCTTTTACAGACCGTTACAGATCAACGACTAATACAAACTGTATGTTCGCAAAATCAGATGACCCGAGCTGTTCATTCCAGTCTAATTTTGTCTATTCCAGCCACGATTCAAATACAAATATTATTGATTCCGGCTTTTCTAATACTAAATACGCGCCAGGAAAATATAAAGGATTTAATTGTTATGGTGTAAATGACAGTGACGATGCTCAATCTGATGAAATGTATATAAATGCAGATGATCCGATTGTTGTAAATGGTGTAATGAGTATTTCAGCAGGTCAGGGCGGCGGCGGTGCTGTTGTTATAACATGGTAAAAACAGAAAGGATATATGATGAACAAATTAAAAGGATTTACTATTGCTGAAACCTTGGTAACACTTGGGATCATAGGTGTAATTGCTGCAGTAGTTTTACCTATATTGAATGATACAAAACCAAATGAAGAAATGATTATGCTTAAAAAAGCATATTATAATACAGCGCGTGTTGTGTCTGAGCTAATTAATGATGAAGAATTGTATCCGGAATACGATGAGGATGCTCTGCAAGCCGGTTTTTCAAACAGAGCTGCTGCAACTTATAACAGTGTTTCATACAGCGGTGCATCTAAATTCTGTAATCTCTTCGCGGCTAAACTCAATGCCAAAGATGTAAATTGTACTGCAAGGCGTGGTGTTAATGACGGCGGGAATTTCAAAACCATAGACGGTATTGTCTGGTCAATGCCGTTTGGAAACTTTTCCGATACAGAATACATAGCAGTTGATACAAACGGCGCTAAAAGAAATAACTGTTCTTTGAGGTCTAATTTAAGTGGTGCGGTAGGCGGACTTACTGCGTGCTCGGGGACCAATGCTCCTGACCAGTTTGTTTTGTCTCTCGATAAATTTGGTGCTTTCCAGGTTGTAGGTAACATAGAAAATCAATACGTTATATCAACAAATACAGCAAGAAATTATCGCAGAACAGTCGCTTGTGTGGATAGTGGAACATGTAACGACAGATAGAAAAAGGAATTATAAATGAAGAAACGCTCAGGTTTTACCGTAGCAGAAATTTTGTTTGCTATGCTTATAGTTGGTATTGTTTCTGTTTACGGGTTGAAAGCAGTACTACAAAGTGAAAAAGCTTTTAAGTATATTTGTTCTAATGTATATCACAGTCTGGACAAAGCTCTTTACAGCTCATATCATTTAACCAATTTACAAAATCCGTTTTTAACAAAAGATGTTGTGAACGGTTCAGAAACAACTCTTAGTGATAATGAGAGAACAAGACGACTATGTGTGATGCTTACTGAATATATAAATCATACTCAGGCCAATTGTCAGGCTGCTCCGATTACAAGTATAAGCAATCTGTATAATAGAATAAACAGTCCGCATTTTACTGCAATGAACCATGTAAGATTTTATATTTCTCAGAGATATCCGACTTCATCTAATGCAGATCATTATTACTTTATAATCTTTGCTGATGTGAACGGTACTAAAGGTCCAAACTCAATAAATTATGCACCGCCTCGTATAGAACCTGATATTTTTGCTTTTGCTGCTATTGATATAGCAAGAGCTTGTCCGTTGGGTCCGCTTGAGACTGATCCCAGATTCTTGCAAACAAGAGTTACATACTTCAATAATGACGATTCAACTGAAAGATTTTCGACAGTATCTAAGCCATACAATGTATCGAAAGCAGAAGCCTGGGGATATTACAACGGAAACCTGAGTAACACATTTTATATTGAAGCAAATCCGCTGACGTATAACGGCTATATTCAAAGTAGTTTAAGAACTGCTAACTCGGATTTTTATAATAATATTTACAAAAATGTATCTTTAACAGTACCTGCCGGCGTTGGTTTAAAAAGCAGCGAATATCATTGTGTAGAAGGTTCTGATATCGAATGTGACGTTATTATAGATAAATACGTTTACTAATAAAAATGAATAATCAAAAAAAGTACCGGATTATTAATCCGGTATCTTTTTATAAAGCTACTTTACACCTTTAGTGCGTCAAAAATCTTTTAAATATTTACCCTTATTTACGATTAATCAACTTTTGTCATGAAGTTTCTTGCTTTTTTACATGCCTCTGCAATTGTTTGTGCAAATCCCTTCATGTCCTTTGGCAAATCTTTTTGTATATTGTTTGCAAATTTTTCTGTTGTATAAACAGTTTTAACGATCTTTCTCTTAGATGGTCTGATTGTTTGCATTTGTGTTGGTAAAATTGCCGGTACGTACACTATTCTTTTCCCCCTCTATATAGCCCCATATCTATTATTTTTTTGCATATCCTAACTGTATTTAATGCTGCGCCGATTCTTAAATTGTCTGCTACGCACCATAAAGAAATACCGTTATCAAATGCAAGATTTTTTCTGATTCTTCCGACAAACACAGGGTCAACCCCGTCTGCATCCCTTGTTGTCGGATATTCAAAGTTATCAGGATTATCTATAACCGTAACTCCGTAAGCATTTTCTAAAATCTCACGTACTTTATTCGGTTCTACATTTACCCCAAATTCAATGTCAACAGCTTCTGAGTGACCTCTGAAAACAGGAACTCTTGCTGCTGTACAGGATATTTTTGTACTTTCGTCTAAATGAAGAATTTTTCTTGTTTCGTTTACAACCTTCATTTCTTCTTTTGTGTAACCGTTTTCGCAGAAAACATCAATCTGGGGAATGATGTTAAATGAGATTGGTTTCTTAAAACATTTGTTTTCAAAATCTTTGCCTTCAAGCCTTGCTTCTGTATCGTCTTTAAGCTCATTCATTGCTGCAAGCCCGGCGCCTGAAACTGACTGATATGTTGAAACGATTAATCTTTTTATGCCAAATTGTTTTAACGGTTCAAGTACTAACATTAATTGAGAAGTCGAGCAGTTAGGATTAGCAACTATTCCTTTGTGAAGTCTTAAATCTTCATCATTTACCCCTGCGATTACAAGCGGAACATCTTTGTCCATTCTGAACGCTGATGAGTTATCAATAATCATGGCACCACGTTTAACAATCTCGGGTGCAAACATTTTACTGGTTGAACCGCCTGCTGACGCCATTACGATATCAACATCATCAAAGATTTCCGGAACAGCTTCTTCAACAGTGTAGTCTTTGCCCTTAAATGTAAGTTTTGAACCTGCACTCTTAGCGCTTGAAAGGAATCTGATACTCTCAAACTCAACGCCAAGCTCTTCCGTAATCTTCAGAATTTCTCTGCCGACCACTCCTGTTGCTCCTAAAACTGCTATTCTTGGTTTTCTCATAACTTCCTTTTGCTTTTACATAATGTTGTCTAAACCATAGACAAAAGACTTATGTTCACTTACATATCTGATTGCAAGCAGAACACCCGGCATGTAACACTCTCTGTCAGTTGAATCGTGTCTGATTTTGAGTGTCTGGCCATTTGAACCTAAAATTACTTCTTGCGATGCCATAAATCCCGGCATACGTACTGAGTGAATGTGAATATTATTGTATGAATTTGCACCTCTTGCACCTTCTATTGTTTCTGTTTCCGCACAATTTCCGAAAGCTAAATTTTCATTTACTTCTGACATCATTGCTGCAGTTTTTACAGCTGTTCCTGATGGTGCATCTTTCTTTTGATTATGGTGAAGTTCAATAATTTCAGCATTGTTGAAGTACTTTGCTGCTATTTGTGCAAACTTCATCATAAGAACAGCACCTGTTGAAAAGTTTGGTGCTATTAAACAGCCTGTATTTGTTGATTCGGATAAGTTTTTAAGCTCATCTATCTGATTATCCGTAAGGCCTGTTGTACCGATTACTATGTTTATATTGTTATTAAGACAGTATAGTGCGTTTTCATATATCGACTGAGGCTGGGTAAAATCAACTAAAATGTCAATATCAACAGAATCTTTTGCGTCCTTTATTGTGGCAAATTGACCGTTGTTTATGTCTATACGTGCAACTAAGGTCATATCATCGGCTGAGTTCACTGCCTTGATTACCTCTTGTCCCATTTTTCCGTTTGCTCCGCAAACTGCTATATTGATCATATAAACAAGCCTCTTTTTAGTCGGTAATTTTATATTATCACAAAAAATGTATTTTGTACACTATTAACAAATGTAACAATATAATCACTCTATGTTATAAAAAGTATATATGTGGTATATACAAGTATAATCTCTTTTCTTTATTTTCTCCTCCACTCCTTTATCTAACGAGTTAATGCCGCAACGATTTGCGGCTTTTTGTTTGGGGTAAATGTATAGTGTATTAAGTTAATCATGTGATTAATAACTAAGTCACATGATTATTCAATAACTTTGTCACTTTTACTAAGAATATACAAACGGCGGGCCGTTTTTAATCTCAAAAAGTATGTTATCAGCCATGACTTTTAGTTCTTCAGGGGATTTTCCGTTTTTCTTTTGCTTCATAAACTCTTCGCATAAGGGTTCTATTGCCGAGTCTTTTTTGGCTTTAAAGTTTCTGAGTTCTGTTGCGACAAGTCTGCGCTGAAGGTTAAGTTCAATATCTGCCGAGTATTTTTTTACCTGAACTTCTTTAACGGCTTCTGATGCTGCTTTTCCGCCGTAAGCCAAAGCCGATATTCCTGCGATACCAAAGAATAGGTTTTTGAATTGAGGATTTTTAGGGTTCATCAGCCAGTCGTAGAAGAAAGATAAGTAGTCGTTTACGTGTGAAAAATATGTTATTTTGTTTCTTCCCGAACCGCCCATCATCGGGTTAACCTTCTCTGTTGCCTGATTCATTGTTTCTTTCAAATGCTTTATGTATTCTTCTTTTTCCGCTTTTGGCAAATTAAGTTTATTTACGACTTGTTCGATTTCTTCAGGTTTTGCGTAAACTGATTCAAGCATGTTTTCTATTAAAAGTTTATATGCATCTTTTCCCGAAAGCATCTCTCCTTTGTGTCCTTCAAAATTGTTAAGCGGTTTTCCTGAGTTAAACTCTTCAATTACTATATCTATTCCTGTTTTTGTGTTTTTAATTCCGTTTTTGATAAACTCGTCGCTTTTTCTGATGTTATGCGATGCGAAATACCCAAGCCCGATAATAGAAGCAAAAGTCAATGCACCAACTCCATACAATAATGCATTATTTTTTGTTTTGTTGCTTTCGATATTATTATTTTCACCTTTGAAACTAAGCTCGTCAGAAAATATCTTTGCCTTAGAAGAGAGCATGCTTCTTATAATTTGCAATTTTCCGGAAAAACTTTGCGTTTCAACAGCAATAAGGTTTTCCTGCAAATTTTTCTGAATGTTTGCTTCTTGTCCTTTTACCCAGACTTCTTTAAATCCGTCTATAAATATTTTTCCCATAAATGCCATAGCACCAAGTGTAATAACGCCTAGTGATGCAAGAATTGTTTTTCTGTTCGGGGATTGAATCATTGAAAAAATACTCTGGTGAATTTCGTCGTTTATACAGTGATTACGTGTAATTCCGGGGAGTAAATATTCCTTTGAAGATTCTAATTTACCCCTCGAAAACTTTTTCATCATGGCTGTAAATCCGCCAAGCAGTCCCATAACACCGACTGTTATTCCGCATATGGGGTAAATAGGATTTACGGAGTGATTTTCTTTTTCTTTGAGTTTTTCGGGTAAATCGATTTGGTTCTTAGAAATAACAAGTGAATCGTAAGTTTCATCTAACGATAAATTCGGGTCTTTGACAAACGAGTTTACAATTACTCCTTCTTTTACAAAGTAATTGTTTTTCTTCTGAGTATTTGTCATATTTTTCTGTTGTCTTGTTGATTCAAGATCCTGATTTATTTTCTGTATCATCTTTTTTTCTTCCCAGTATTTTGTTGATAAAGGTTTTTAATCTGAAGAGTTTTTTATCCTCGTCAATTTTTGTTTCATCATCTTTTGTATTATTTCGTTTAAAAATTTTAAACAAATTTTTCAGCTTGGATTTTAGAGAACCTATAAGTTCTGAAACTTTTTTTTCAATAAAAGCTTTTGCTTCTCCAAAAATTGCGGTTAATTTATCCATAATATCTGTAAATTTTTCTTTTAATTGTGTGATTTTTTCACTGATATTTGAAATTATATTTGGCAGATTTGCAATAGTTTTTATTATGGGAATGGCTATATTGTTGATAATCATTGCAACAGGTTTTAGAGGTAAGAATTTTTGAATGTTGCTTGCAAACTCGGCCATTTTTTGAGCAGCGTTAATCAGACTTTGTTCAAAAGCTTTAAGTGCTTCTGCTCTTTGAAGCAGAGATTGTTCATGCAGTTTTTGCTGAGCTTCTCTTGCTCTCATCATTGCACCAATCATGGCGCATTCGTGGTAGCTCATCTCTCCTGCTTTTTGAGGACGTTCACCCGGACGAAGTCCACCGCCTCCGCCCATGTTTGAACAAATAGGACACGCTCCCGGTGCTACACCATGCGGACATGTTCCTGCTTTATTTACATTTGTTCCTTGAACTGCATTTGCCAATTAATAAAAAATCCTCTCTTGCGTTTTGCCGCAACAGAAGAATACTTTTACCACAGCTTTGACTCGAAACCTGGTATTTGAGGAATAATCATTTGCTCCTCACTCTGGTATTCCGGCTTTAACGGTTGCGGCACAGTCGGGGACTTCCACCCCTGGTTTCCCGTATTTAATTTTCGTTTTTTATTATACCATAATACATGTGATAAATTGAAATTATATACTTATTCCGTTCTTGATGCTTATTTACGTGTGTATTATTTTTTGATATAATCATTACAAATATAAAGAGGGAGAACAATGAATAAAAATCAATCAATCGGAATGTACGTAATATTGGGTATCATGGTCTTGGCATTTATATCAATGCTTTTCACGGGACCAACCTCAAGTACGGAAGAACTTTCATATACTGCGTTTTTGCAGAAGGTTGAAAATCAGGAAATCAAGAGTGTAAATCTAGGAAAAGATTCACTTATTGCGATTCCTGTAAAACAGCCGGAAGCAAAGCAAACGCCGGCAAATCCTGTTTTTGGGGAGGTTAAACCGCCGCAGCTTCAATATAAAGTTCTTATTCCTGAAAACTCTGATGTTTTATCAAAGCTTGAAGCAAATAAAGTTGAAGTAAATGCAACAAAATCCGGAGAATCAGGTTCAATGTTCGGATTTGGTTCATCAATTATAACAATTCTGCTTGTATTCGGATTTTTGCTTTTAATAATAAAATCGATTCAGGCAGGCGGAGCTCAGGCGATGTCATTTGGCAAGAGTAGAGCAAAAATGCTTATGGATAACAAAGTTAAAACAACATTTGATGATGTTGCAGGTATTGATGAAGAAAGAAAAGAACTTGAAGAAATCGTTGATTTCTTAAAGCATAGCGATAAATACGTAAAACTTGGTGCAAAGATTCCTAAAGGCGTTCTGCTTGTCGGTGCTCCGGGTACAGGTAAAACCCTTATGGCAAAGGCAGTTGCCGGTGAGGCAAAAGTTCCTTTCTTCTCAATAAGCGGTTCCGATTTTGTTGAGATGTTCGTAGGTGTTGGTGCTTCACGTGTTCGTGATTTGTTTGAACAGGCAAAGAAACATCAGCCATGTATTGTATTTATTGATGAAATAGATGCCGTCGGCCGTCAAAGAGGTGCAGGTTTAGGCGGCGGGCACGACGAAAGAGAACAAACTCTTAACCAGCTTCTAGTCGAGATGGATGGCTTTGATGAAAATACAAATATTATAATACTGGCTGCAACAAACAGACCTGATATATTGGATAATGCACTTTTAAGACCGGGAAGATTTGACAGACAGATTGTAATTAACAAGCCTGATGTTTTGGGAAGAGAACAAATTTTAAACGTTCATGCAAAGAATAAACCGCTTGCTAAAGAGGTTAACCTGAAAACACTTGCCAAAAGAACTCCCGGATTTACGGGTGCTGATTTGTCAAATCTGCTTAATGAGGCTGCACTTTTAGCTGCACGTCATGACAAATCAGAGATTGAAATGCCTGACTTAGAAGAAGCTATTGATAAGGTTATGGCAGGTCCTGAAAAGAAAAGCAGAATCATATCAGACGAAGAAAAAGAAAATACCGCATATCACGAAGTCGGTCACGCACTTCTTGCAAAATTGCTTAAAGACTGTGACCCGCTGCATAAGGTTTCTATTATTCCAAGGGGGATGGCTCTTGGTATAACTCTTACACTTCCTGAAAAAGATCATCTTACAATGAGAAAAAATCAATTACTGGACAGAATTACAATGATTCTGGGCGGCAGGGTTGCAGAAGAAATTATTTACGGCAAGGATAATATTACAACAGGTGCGTCAAACGATTTAGAAAAAGTTTCAGCTCTTGCAAAGAGTATGGTAACAACTTACGGTATGAGTGAAAAGATGGGTAATATGGCATATGGCAAGGAGCAGGAACACGTATTTATGGGCAGAAACTTCGGTAATACAAGAGATTTCTCAGAAGAAATTGCTGCTGATATCGACAAAGAAGTTAAGAAAATTGTTGATAAACAATATGAACTTGCGAGGGAACTTCTTACTCAAAATAAAGATATGCTCGAATACATAGCCAAAGAACTTTTGGAAAAAGAAACATTAGATCAGACACAGTTTGATGAACTTATGAATAAGGTTATAAAAATAAGAAATGGCGAAGCTTTAGATGAAATAACTGTGGAAAATAACCCTGAACAAGCAGAGGAAGTAAAATCAGAAGGAGAACAAAATAATGGATAGAGATTACATTGTTTTTCAGGAGTACAAAATGTACACCGAGCAAAAAGAAAACTTTATTGACAGAAATTTTAAAACAAATAGGTTTTATATGCTGGCAATTATAGGTATTATATTTGCTTTGATTTATACAAATAATATTCTTTTTCTGGACAAAATTACAGCAACGCTTGTTTTTGCATTCTTTGGTGTTGCAATAAGTTCTCTGTGGTGGATGAATGTTGATTCATACAATACGTTAATCAAGATTAAATATGCTGACGTTATTGAGAAGATTGAAGAGAAGTTACCAATTTGCCCATATACTGATGAATACAAAAGTATTGAAGAGTTTAAAAACAGAAAAATATTTATGTTCTCAGATATTCAGAAATTGATTGCAATAATATCGGCACTGTTTTTCTTTGCCGTATTTATAAGTGAGCTTACACCTATTTGCGTGTCACTTTTTGACAAGCTTGTCAAAATAAAAGGCGGAATTTAGGGGGGGAAAAATATATATTATCTCTGCTATAAAATAGTTATATTAACAGAAGGAAAGTTATGAAGAATAAAGAATATAGTATTGCACTAAACTGGAGTTATGTAGGATTGTCGGTTGTTGTATTTTCAATTCTGACGGTTTTGGTTTTATATCTGCCGAATATGAGAGAGATTGATTCGACAATATTACAGTCAATAAAGCTTGCTCTTTCGCCATATCCAAGCTATATTCCTATTTTTATAAGCGACTTTGGAAGAGCAAATTGCTATATGTGGCCTCAGATTACTGCAGCAGTTGTATTAATTTCACATAGGCTGTATTTGAAAGCATTTATGCTTGTTCTGTTTTCAAATGGTGCTTTGTTTGTAAAAGATTTGATAAAAAACTATATTTGTCGTCAGCGTCCGGAAGGTTGTGATATATCAACATTCAGTTTTCCGTCAGGACACTCGGTTTTTGTAATGTGTTTCTGCGGTATCATTATTTATTTTATCCACAAATACGTAAGAAGTGATTTTTGGAGAAATCTTTTGGTAATAGTCTTTGGTCTATGGATTTTTCTGGTGGGCATATCAAGACTATGGCTTGGCGTTCACTTCCCGAGTGATGTTTTGGCCGGAATGTTCTTAGGTTTCTTTTTTGTTAACCTGTTTATCATTCTTGATAAATCTATTTCACGTTAATATGTATATTTCTTCTTTTTTTGATTGTAGGTTAAAACTTTGAATCCGTTTCTGTTTGCGACAAATCTAACCGAGTTGTGAATATCGGTTCTTAAAATTTTGGATTTGCGAAGCGTTTCGACTGTGTATATTGACGGGTGGCCGAATTTGTTTTCTCCGGTTGATATCAATGAGTATTGCGGATTAAAGTATTCTGCGAGCTGTTTGTTAATTACTCCTGCGGCTCCGTGGTGTCCGACTTTCAGAACGGTAATATCTTTGGGTAAATAATTTTTCAGCTTACTTAAAGTTTCGATACCCGAATCACCTGTAAACAACATTGAAAAATCACCGTATGTAAGAAGTGTGACAACTGAACTTTCATTGTCGCCAACTCCTTTGGTGTCTTTGATAATATAGTTTTTAATTTTCAATCCGTCTTTGTCGTATATAGTTTGGTTGTTTTGAGCTTCGCAAATGTTTACGTTTTTACTTTTTGCTGTCTTGTAAATTTCACGTGCCTGATTTGAATCGTGGGAGAGAGTGTTTACGTAGACCTTATCAACGTTTAATCCATTCAGTAAATCAACCGTTCCTCCGCAATGGTCGTTATCAAAATGGGTTACAATAATGAAATCGAGCTTGTTTATACCGTTATCTTTAAAATGTTTTAGCATTATCATCTCAGCCTGAGATTTTCCGCCATTGTACCCTGTTTTTCCTGTATCAATCATCATGTATTCATTACGCGGAGTTTTTATCATAAATGAATCGGCGTTTCCTACATCAAAAGCGGTTACCTCAAGATTTTTGTTAGGGAATGATATCGTTGAAAACAAAAGAACGGAAATTAAAACCGGCAAACAAATACTCATGAGTTTTAAATATTTGCCCCGCAAATCTTTATCAAAGAATGAAGTAATATTTAAAAGGATTAAATAATATATTATTATCTGTAAAGGATGCGGATGAGTAGTCTGCATTGTCGAGTGAGGAAGCGTTCCCCAGAAATCAGAGATGTTGATTAAGAGTGTGATTAAAGGGTTTAATATAAAATCAAAAACCTGACAAATTGTATTTGATAATGACTGTATCAACGACAGCAGGGAACTTATAAATCCGCCAAAACTGATTACTGCAAGAATAGGCACGCTCATAATGTTTGCAAAAACGGAATAGATGCTTATGTTATTAAAATAAAAAATCTGTATAGGTATTACCCAAAGCTGTGCAAAAACGGGAACGGCAATTGAGCCGATAATCCAGTTTAGCATTTTGTTCTCGTATTGAATGATATATGGCATCATAACAAGTAATCCGAAAGTGACAATAAACGATAACTGAAATCCGACGTCATTAATATACATCGGATTATAGACAAGCATAAGAAAAGCAACAAAAGAGAGCAGAGAAATACTGTGAGCTTCACGATCAATAAGTTTTCCTATTAGAACAAACAACAACATTAAGGCGGCTCTTACGACTGATGCTCCGAGTCCTGTCATCAGAACGTATGTAATGACAGCCAAAATACATGTTACGATATTTATTCTGAAAGGTACTTTAAGAAACCTAAGAATTATAAAAAAGAAAGAATAAATGAAAGCAACATTCATACCTGAAGCTGCAAGTATATGCAAAAGACCTGAATTAATAAAAGACTGTTTTATGTTGGCAGGCGGAGGTACAGCGTCATCACCAAATACAATACCGCCAAGTATTTCAAGATTTGGGGAGGGCAGATATTTTGAATGTACTTTTAATATATTTTCCCTGTAATTGCTTATTTTTTGTAAAGCTTTTTCTGATACTGTATTTTGATTATCTGTTTTTTCGTAACAAGGGATGTCTAAATCTTTCATTGAATAGGGATTATGTCCGTAGAAAACTGCGTACGTGTCAAAATTCCTTAAGTAGTTTCCGTAATCAAATTGGGAAGGATTTCCGGCTTTAAACGGAGTTGACAGTCTTCCTCTGATTTTATATGAGTCATAAATGTTGAATTTTTCATCAGAGTTAAGCGAAACCAAGGCTTTTTCTTTATCAAACTCTTTTGTGAGGTTGTCATATTTAATCTTATTAACTTTAAAGTAAAACTGTGTTTTTCCGAACTCTCTTGTTTGCGGAACAGATATTATTTTACCGTAAATAGTAGAGTTAACAGGTGCAAGGTCAAGTAAATCATCAGTATCTTTGATTCTTACGGAGGTATTTATTACCCCAATGTAAAAAATCAAAGCCCAAATAATAATGATTTTTAACGGAAAAAGATTTTTAACTGCAGAAAGAATTAGACATAAGGTAAGTAAAAATGCTAATATAACAATTTTTTCATTTAAAACTCCGTATAGAGCCAAAATGTATATGCAGACAGATACAAGCATCAATATGTTTTTGTTTTGTATGACGGCTGAACACATATTCTTAAGCATACTCAAATTTTAACATAAATTAAGTTATATTAATGTCTCTTGCAATAAACCCTTAAACATGTATAATAATAATGTCTTGTAAAAGACGGGAGATATTAAAAATACCGAAAGATAAATCGGTTCAGAAAAGGAGAAAATAAAATGACAGTAACTATTGAAGATTCATGCATTGCTTGCGGCGCTTGCGAATCAATTTGTGACGCAGTATTCTCAGTAGAAGATAAGGCAGTTGTTAATGCAGCAAACATCGCTGGTAACGAAGATGCTATCCAAGAAGCTGCAGGTGCTTGCCCTGTTTCAGCTATTATTGTTGAATAGGCAGAAATAGATATTAAAAAGAGCGTTTTTATTTATAAAAACGCTCTTTTTTATTTCTTTCTGAACCCTTTTTCTTTACTTATTTTTCTGCCTATTGATTTAATTTTTCCTTCAATACAGCCTCTGCATTTTTCAGGCTGGTCATTTATGCAGATTTTTCCCGGGTATATTTCATATTTTGCTCTGTATTCAGTTGACGTAACGTTTGGCATAACAACATTTGCTCCGCTATTCAAAGCAATTATTCTGCCGTTAGGATTTAGTGTTTCCATAGCGGTCGTTGCAGGAATATTAATATCTGGTAGGTTTATTCTTGTTAAAGCCATGACCTTCAACGCGAGCCAGAAATCACCTTTCTGAGAGTCTTTTAACGGTGTTTGCTCGTGCGGAATAAACGGACCTATTCCGACCATATCCGCATCAAGTTCTTTGAAGAACAAAATGTCATCTGCTAATGAATCAATTGTTTGGTTCGGAAGTCCCACAAGACACCCTGTTCCTGTTTCAAATCCTAATGATTTTAAATCATAGAGGCATCTTTTACGGTTTTCATAGCTTGCGTGCGGGTGCATTTCTTTATACAAGTTTTCATCGGTCGTTTCTATTCTCAAAAGGTATCTGTCAGCTCCTGCGCTTTTAAAAGCTTTATATTCATCATAAGTTTTTTCGCCGATGCTCAGAGTGAGCGCGATATCATTTTTCTTGAGTTCACGAATGATCTCAACCATTTTATCCGTATCATAATAATCATCTTCGCCTGATTGCAGAACAATTGTTCTGTAACCGAGAGTGACTGCATTAGCTGCAGTTTTTATAATGTCATCTTTTAATATTCTGTATCTTTCGACTTCTTTGTTAGGAGAACGTAACCCGCAGTATTTACACTGACGCTTGCAGATGTTGGAAAACTCAATTAAGCCTCTCAGGTGTACTTCGTCACCTATATTTTCCCTGCGAACTCTGTCAGCTTCCTTAAAAAGCCAATCGTTTTTTGTACTGTCTGATAAAATATCGATTAGCTCTTGTTTATTCATTAAAAATCTCCAATGCTCTTTCCAGGATTCCGTTCATATAAGCTATTGCCATACCGTAATTAACTATTGGAATGTTATTTTCTTTAGCTTTTTTTATTCTGCTTTTCATCTCTGTTTCATTAAGCATACAACCGCCGCAATGTATTATGAGCTTGTATTCACTAAGGTTTTGAGGGAATTCGCCTCCTTGGGTAAACTCAAACTCAATGTTTTTGCCTGTATAATCTGCAATCCATTTCGGGAATTTTACTGTTCCGATATCATTACATTGCCTATGATGAGTACACCCTTCGGATATCAATACTTTATCACCGTCTTTTAGTTTTGATATGGTTTCGGCTCCGCTCAAAAGAGTTTGCAGACTGCCCTTATAATTGGCCATAAGAATTGAAAAGGAAGTCAGAATAATGTTTTCAGGAACGATATCCTTTACTTTATTAAATGCCTGAGAGTCTGTAATTACATATTTTGGGGTAACGGTTTTTAATAAATTAACTAGCTCTTCGACTTGGCAGCAAATTGCTGTTGCGTGCGCATCAAGACATTCTCTCAATACATTTTGCTGAGGAAGGATTACTCTTCCTTTTGGTGCAGATTCATCAATCGGAATAACAAGAATTACGATATCACCTTTCTCTAACCTGTCACGAATAATATATTTTTCCTGTTTGTTTTCATTTATTATTTGTCCGAGTTTTTCTCTGAGCTCATTTACCCCTTCGCCTGTTTTGGCTGAGATATAATATCCCTCTCCAAGTGGGAGAGTAGTGGAGGGTGCTAAATCCGATTTATTAAATACAACAACATACGGAATTTTTCGTTCTTTAAATTCTTGTATTAAATTTTCGTCCTCTTTTTGAACACCTATTGTTGAATCAATGACTAGTACTGCAATATCGGTTTTGTCTAAAATCCGTTGAGTTTTTTCTATTCTTAGCTCACCTAATTTACCCTCGTCGTTTACCCCTGCGGTATCTATTATAACCACAGGACCAAGCGGTAAAATTTCCATTGCTTTTTCAACCGGGTCAGTTGTAGTACCTTTAACATCTGATACAACGGCAAGATTTTGGTTAGTAACAGCGTTAACCAAACTGGATTTTCCGCTGTTTGTACAGCCAAAGAATGATATATGAGGTCTTTCGGATTTTGTAATATTCATTTACCCCTCCTAAAATCGGAAATCACGTTTACCGTTTTCGATTTCTTTGAGGTTGTTTGTAAGAACTTTTTTTACTGCTTCGTTCTCTATCTTGTCTAATTCTTTCAGGATAAATTCTTCGCCGACTTTTTTGGTTTCTTCACTTGCGTAATCCGTTAAAAACTCTTTTAATGTGATTAAAGCGTTTGGCTGACAACAGTTTTGGATTTGTCCTGTCTTACATAGTGACATAAATCTGTCGCCTGTGCGACCTTCTCTGTAACACGCTGTACAGAAGGAAGGAATATGACCTCTTTCCATCAGCCATCTTACTACTTCGTCTAAGGTTCTCTGGTCTGATACATCAAACTGTTCTGTTTCTGTCGGACGTTCTTCTTCTGTATAACCTCCGACTGATGTTCTTGAAGCACCTGAAACCTGAGAAACACCGAGCTTCAACAGTTTTTCTCTTACTTGTTGGGATTCTCTTGTGGAAATAATTATACCTGTATAAGGTACTGCAATACGAGTCAAAGCAACAATTTTTGCAAAAGTTTCATCATCTATTCCGTTATCAAATGCGCTTGGGTCTATATCATCTGCTTTTTTGACTCTCGGAACTGAGATTGTATGAGGTCCGACTCCGTGAACAGCTTCTAAGTGTTCTGCATGCATAAGAAGTGCTGCAAACTCATATTTGTATCTTTCTAAGCCAAATAAAACCCCTAAGCCTACATCATCTATTCCGCCTTCCATAGCTCTGTCCATAGCTTCAGTATGGTATGCGTAATTGTGTTTCGGACCTGTCGGGTGAAGTCTTTCATAACTCTCTTTATGGTAAGTTTCCTGAAAGAGAATATATGTTCCGATTCCTGCTTCTTTAAGAAGTCGGTAGTTTTCAACGGTTGTTGCCGCAATATTAACGTTTACTCTTCTGATTGCACCGTTTTTGTGTTTGATTGAATAAATTGTTTTTATACATTCCAAGATATATTCAATCGGGTTGTTAACAGGGTCTTCGCCTGATTCTATTGCAAGACGTTTATGCCCCATATCCTGAAGAGCAATAACTTCAGCTTTAACTTCGTCCTGAGTAAGTTTTTTTCTCGGAATATGATGATTTTGATTATGGTATGGACAATAAATGCAGCCGTTTACGCAGTAGTTTGAAAGATAAAGCGGCGCGAAAATTACAATTCTCTGACCGTAAAAAGATTCTTTAATTTTTTCTGCTAAATCATAAATTTTTTGCAAAACACCCTTATCTTCACATGCCAGCAAAACACTTGCTTCTTCATGCGTAAGTCCTGCACAATGAGTTTCTCTGCCTGTTTTAACAGGGCGTGCTTTATCTAAAATCTTATCTATAAGTTCCAGATTATTTTTATTTTTTTCAGCGTAATCCAAAGTTCTTAAAACTTCTTCATGATTAATAAACTCTTCTGCTTTTAATGATTTTTTATTGTACATAATTTACCCTTTGCTATTTTGTGCTTAACAGCTTGTGTGTTATATCAACCGAATATATTTACCCCTTTGAATAAACGGTTTTTGCACTAACGCCTTCAATTTTGCCGATTTTACCTGTAAGTGCATTGATTGTGTCAACGGAAGCATCAAGTACAACGCTTATTATTCTTATATCTTTTTGTCGGTATGGAATCCCCATTCTGCCGATAATAAAATCGGAATATTCTGATAATAAATTTTGAATATCGCAAATAACTGCGTTATTTTCAACTATTATTCCCACAATTGCAACTCTTGTTTCCATTAAATTCTCCTTATATAAAAAAAGCCGTACCAAAGGAGGTACGACTTTTTAAAGTATTTACCCCCTTTCCCTAAAGGTTTGAAATAACGGATTTATTTTAATTAAACCCTATATTTACCCCCTTGAAGGTCAGGCTTACAATAATTATGTTATAAACTATCTTTTTTTGCAATCGGTTTAGATTTAGTTTTTTTGGGCAGTTCTATTTTTTTATATTTTTTTATTACAAGTTCGGGGAAAAATACTTTGTACAATTTTTTTCTTGCTTTATTCAAATCAAGACTGTGGGCAAGCTTTATGTTAAATTTTAATCCCTGACAGGAGTTTTTTCTTCCTTCTCTAAAATCTTTGCAACTCTTGGATTCAGTTCCTACTAAATATTCTAAGAAGTCCTGATCGGGGAGTTCTTTAAAATATCTCCTGAAATTGTTTTTAAGTTGGGTAAAATATTTATCTGCATAATCCGTAATCCCAAGCCACGGGTCAATGATTACTGCGTCTTTGTTCTTAAAATAGTATTCTTTACCCGGTTTAATTTTTTTATTGGTAATAAAAGCTACTGTGTGGTCAATTTTTCTTTTGTTTTCAACATTTTCTTTTTCTACAAAAATATCTCCGACATAAATATTTTTTTGTCCGTTAATTTTTCCGATAAGCTCTGCAAGACAGGCTTCTTCAAAACAGTTCCCGGTTTTATAGTCTTGCATTCCATAGGCAAGGTCTGTATAAAAATTATCTGTTTTTCTTAGTTTACTGCGCATTTCCCTGAGTTTTGCCGAAGTTTTAATACATATCTCGTCAAAAAAATTCCGGGCTATGGAATGTTTTGAATATGCAAGTTTACATCTGGTATTTAGTTTAGAGGTTGAAACATGAGGGTAAACATTATGAGCTTTCCGCTCAATAATTTCTGCATATTGTATAGGTAGCTGCCGTCCTTGAAATGTAATCATATATGAGATAAAACCGGTAAAAAATAAAATTGCTCATGGAATAAAAAATCAGTAAAAATTTTTTACGGATTTCCCTTTGCCCCCTTTTATTTACCCTTGTTTGTTTTATAATATTTATAAAGCTCGGAAGAGTGATTACTAAACACAAAAAATTGACAAAATAAATACGAAGAATTCTGAAAAAGAAAGGGAGATATAATATGTCAAAAAACACAATCACAGTTGACGGTAACTACGCTGCAGCACACGTTGCGTATGCATTAAGTGAAGTTTCCGCAATCTACCCTATCACACCTTCTTCTACAATGGGAGAATGGATTGATGAATGGGCTTCTCAACACAAGAAAAACATTTGGGGCAAACAGGTAAGTGTTGCTGAAATGCAATCAGAAGCAGGTGCGGCAGGTGCCGTTCACGGTTCTCTTGCAGCAGGTGCACTAACTTCTACTTACACTGCTTCACAAGGTTTATTATTAATGATTCCTGTTATGCACAAAGTTGCAGGTGAAATGTTACCACACGTTATTCACGTTGCTGCTCGTGCTTTAGCTGCTCAGTCATTAGCTATTTTCGGTGACCATACGGACGTTATGGGCTGTCGTAACACAGGCTATGCAATGTTAGCTGCTAACAGCGTTCAGGAAGAAATGGACATGGCGCTTGTTGCTCACTTATCAACTTACAAAGCTAAAGTTCCGTTCTTACAATTCTTTGATGGTTTCAGAACTTCTCACGAAGTACACAAAATTGAAGAAATCTCTTATGAAGAAATTGCTTCATTAGTTGAACCTCAATACATTGAAGAATTTAAAAACAGAGCATTAAGACCGGAAGCTCCTGTTTGTAAAGTCGGTGCTCAAAACACAGACGTTTACTTCCAGGGTCGTGAAACTGTTAACAAATACTATGATGCAGTACCTGACATCGTTCAGGAATATATGGACAAAGTTGCAAAAGTTACAGGCCGTCAGTACCATCCGTTTGATTACGTTGGTGCTCCTGATGCTACTGATGTAATTGTTGCAATAGGTTCAGGCTGCGAAACTATCGAAGAAACAATTGAATACTTAAATGCTAAAAAAGGTACTAAGTACGGTTTAGTTAAAGTTAGATTATACAGACCGTTTGATGTTAAGAGATTCAACGAAGCTCTGCCTTCAAGCGTTAAAAGAATTGCAGTTCTTGACAGAACAAAAGAAGCTGGTTCAATCGGTGAACCACTTTACTTGGATGTTGTTGCAGCACTTCAAGGTAAAGATATCAGAATTATTGGCGGACGTTATGGTCTTTCTTCTAAAGAATTCACTCCGTCAATGGTTTATGCAGTTTACAAACACCTTGCAAACAACGGTTTCCACGGATTTACCGTAGGTATCAATGATGATGTTACAAATAAATCTTTAGATTATTCCGAACACATTGTTACAGAACCTGAAGGAACTACAAACTGTATGTTCTGGGGCTTGGGTTCAGACGGTACTGTTGGTGCTAACAAAAACTCAATCAAGATTATCGGTCAATATACAGACAAAGATGCTCAGGCATACTTTGCTTATGACTCTAAGAAATCATTTGGTGTAACTGTTTCTCACTTAAGATTCGGTGACAAACAAATTAAGTCAACATACTTAATTACTGCACCTGATTTCGTTTCTTGCTCAGCTCACGCTTATATCGGAAGATATGATCTTCTTAAAGGTATCAAAGAAGGCGGTACATTCCTTCTTAACTCACCTTGGTCAAAAGAAAAACTATCATCAACAAGAAAATCAAATTCTACAACGTTGATGCAGAAAAATTAATCAAGGAACAACCCGGCTTAAGAGGTAAGGGTGCTAATACAGTTATGATGGTAGCTTACTTCAAAGTTTCAGGTATCATTCCGTTTGAACAGGCTTACGAAGGAATGAGAGCTATGACAACTAAGACATTCAAGAAAAAAGGTGACGATGTTGTTAATATGAACTTGGCTCTTATTGATGCAGCTATTAACGCAACTGAAGAAGTTGTTATTCCTGCAAGTTTAGACGGTGTTGCTCACGCAGATGACGTTAAACTTATTGCTGATGATGCAAGTGACTTCGCTAAGAAAATCATTGAACCTTCAATGAGACAAAAAGGTGATGACATTCCTGTTTCAGCTATGAGTAATGACGGTGTTATTCCTACAGGTACAGCTTGTCTTGAAAAACGCGGTATCGCTCCTCGTGTTCCAAACTGGAACTCTGAAACTTGTATTCAGTGCGGTATCTGTGCTTCTGCTTGTCCTCACGCTGCAATCAGAACTAAATTGATTGAAGAAAAAGACTTGGCAAATGCTCCTGCAACATTTAAGACAGTTGACGCTAAGCCAAATGATCACGGTGAAAAATTCAGAATCCAGGTTTACTGCGACGATTGTACAGGCTGCGGTGTATGTTTAGACCAATGTCCTATGTCAAAAGTTCCGGGTAAAGAAGTTCTTACATGGTCAACAATTGAAAAAGAAGCAGAAGAAGGTCAAAGAGAAAACGAAAAATTCTTTGATGAATTACCTGATAACGTAATGGGCAAAAACACTACTAAGACTATCAAGGGTGCAATGCTCAGAAAACCGTTATTCGAATTCTCAGGCGCTTGTGCAGGCTGTGGTGAAACACCTTACGTTAAACTTGTTTCACAATTATTCGGTGAAAATGCAATTGTTGCTAACGCAACAGGCTGCTCTTCAATCTACTCAGGTACTTTCCCGACAATTCCTTATACAACTAATAAGGACGGCAGAGGTCCTGCTTGGGCTAACTCATTATTTGAAGATAACGCTGAGTTTGGTTTCGGTATGAGACTGGCTGTAGATTCAAACAGAGCATTATTAAGACAAAAAGTAGAAGAAGTTCTTGCAAAAGAAGATGCTCCTGCTGATTTGAAAGAAGCTTTAACAAACGCTATGGCTCACTGGGATAACTCAAAAACAGAAGAAGCAGTTAAAGCTCAGGAAGCAGCTAAAGTTGTTATCGACAAATACGTTAAAGAATGCGGCTGCGATACAATCAAGAAAATTAAAGAACTTGAAGACTACTTCACAGATAAATCTATCTGGATTATCGGCGGTGACGGTTGGGCTAACGATATCGGATACGGCGGTATTGACCACGTTCTTGCTCAAAACAAGAATGTTAATATCCTCGTTCTTGATACGGAAGTTTATTCAAATACAGGCGGTCAGGCTTCTAAATCAACACCAACCGGTGCTGTTGCGAAGTTTGCTACCGGCGGTAAACCAACCTATAAGAAAAACATGGGCTTAATGAGTATGTCTTACGGTTACGTTTACGTTGCATCAGTTGCTCTTGGTGCTGACAGAGCTCAAACTCTTAAAGCATTCCAGGAAGCTGAAGCATATGACGGACCTTCTATCATATTCGCTTATGCTCCTTGTATCGCTCACGGTATTGATATGTCTAAGACTCAGACAGAACAAAAACGTGCAGTTGAAGCAGGTTACTTCCCGCTTTACAGATACAATCCGGCTGCAGAAGTACCGTTCACTTGGGATGCAAAAGATCCTAAAGGAGCTTACCAAGACTTCATCAGATCAGAGGGCAGATACAAATCATTGCTCAAGACTAACCCTGAATCTGCAGAAGCTCTTTACAGTCAAGCTGAAAAAGACGCTGCAAACAGAATGGAAGTTTACAAAGCAGTTGGTGCACTTCTTAAGTAAGAAGATTAAACCATTAGTAAAAAACCGGTTGAACCAAAATTCAACCGGTTTTTTTATTTATTACCAGTAAAATCTTGGGAATTCTATAGTTACAGTTTTAATTTCTTTGTGTTCGGCTTTAAGTTCTTTTAAGAATCCTTTTTTTAGTTTCAAAAATTCTTTTTCTTCGGGAGTCTTTTTGGAAAAAGCTTTGTAGATTCTGTATTTAAAACCATTTAGTAATGTTTTTGTAATTACTTCTTTTGGCAGATTTGTTATTGATATTCGCGGTATTTGTTTATAAACCTCAAAATCTTTAACAGCCAATTCTGCCTGTTCTTTTTCAAATTCTCTTGCAAGTTTAAATTTGCCAAAAGCTATACATTTAAAAGCGTTTGTACCGGCATCAAGCATACTTTGAGCTTTTACCATATCCTGATAAATTTTAGATTTTTTCTTACTGTCTTCTATTGCATAACCTGCAACTTCTTCAAAATTCTGTTTGTTTTTTCTGACTATGTATGCGGATGCGTTCTCAATATTTGTAGATACAGATATTGTTTTTTTGCTCTTGCTCTGTTCAACCAACAAATCAAAAGGCATACCTTTTATCATATCCTCGAGTTTACTTTTGTGCAGATTAAAAAGATAATTTTGATTTGCGCTGATTTTATTCTTAACAATAACTTTTCCTTTAAAATTTGTCAGCGTTGAAATTGGTGATATGTGCATTTAAAAGATCCTTTCATATACTTTTATAGTATTTAAAAAGAAATATAATAACAAGTATTAATATAAATTTATAAAATATTTAAAATAAATAATGCATTTGTTATAATAAACTAGTGGTTTTTAAAAAAAGGAGGAAATATGAAAAAGATTTTATTCACATTAGGTTTATTAGGTGTTTTTACATTAAGTGCAAGTGCTGAATACCTGGGCGGTTTTATCTACAATGGTGCAACAACTCCTGGCGGCGGATATACAACTGCTGTAGCAACAAAACAGGGTTCTGCTACTTGTAAAAATATTTTATACATAGTATCTGTTGGTGATTGTTCTGTCCGTGCAGCTATGAAAAACGGCGGAATTAAGTCACTTGCCGGGTACGATGTACACAGAGAAAATATCATAGGTTTTCAGACAATTACAACAAAAGCTTGGGGTAATTAATAATCAAATTTAAAAGAGGAGGCGAAGCCAGTCGGCTTCGTCTCCTCTTTTTATCCAAAAATTATTCAACATATCCTCTCTTTATAAATTGTTCAGGAAAAATTTTTTTAATTTTATTTATTTGTGTTTTTGAAAAATCAGGGTTTAATACTGCCGTATAATCACTTTTTAATTCTTTTAAGATTAATTTATCCGTTTCTTTTAAGTCAAAGTGACAATTAAACTCATTTTTGTATCTGTTAAATGCATTTGGAACATAATCGGCAAAACCGAGCCAGGCATCTATTACGTACGGTTTTTTATCATTAACTAATAATATAGAATGGTCTAAATCTTCTCCGTTGGCTTTTTTTAGACTTGCAACACAACAGTTTTTTAATCCGTTTACTTTTGCTACAATGGCGGATAATTGTGCACTTTCACCGCAATTTCCCAGTTTATATTTTTTTACGGGTTTTACAAAGGCAATTATTTTACCGATAAAATTATCTGCTTCATCGAATTTCTCGGAAATCTCATATCGCAGATAATTTTCTGTTTTTCTGTTTATCCTCTTTTTGAAATTTCGGAATCCGCAAATGTTTACAAAATCATCAGTCAAAGAAGATGATATTCTGGGATAACATTTATTTACATGTCTTGCTATATCATCAGCATTTCGTATTGCTTTTTTTCTTGATTCAAAATTTATGTTATCTGGGGCAATTATTCGCATACTGTTATAAAACGCCAAAAAAATATTTTTGCTACATATCTTTTAGTGCAAATTCCACATCAAAAGGGGTAAGCTTAATTTCTTTAACTTGTTTTTTACCAGACGGAACTATGAAAGTTATTTTATCAGATGTAGCTTTTTTATCCTTTTTCATAATATCAATAAGCTTATCTGTCGGATAATATGTGTCAAGCGGTTTGAATCCGTACTTTTCTAATAAATCAAGTGACAGTCTGTAATAAGAATAATTTATATATTCTTTTTTATATGCCCAGTCAAAAATAAAAAACATTCCGTAAGCAACAGCTTGGCCGTGAGTATATTTTTTGTATTTTGTTATTGTTTCAAGTGCATGGCCGAGTGTATGTCCTAAATTAAGCACTTTTCTCAAGCCGCTTTCTTTTTCATCTTCGCTTACTACTGCAATTTTCAGCTTCAGACAATATTCAATCAGGCGGATAAGAGTCAGCGGTTCTCTCTGTATTATTTTTTCACAGCTGAGAGTCAAGAACTCATATAGGAATAACGGTACATCGTGTTTGCAGCTTTCTTCGATAAAAGCGTATTTTAGAACTTCGCCTAGTCCTGACAGATATTGTCTGTTATCCAGCGTATTAAAAAAATTAGTGTTTATAAAAACTTTTTTTGGCTGATAAAACGTTCCGACAACATTTTTTGCATTCGGAAGGTCTATTGCAGTTTTTCCTCCGACTGACGAATCAACTGCAGCTAAAAGAGTTGTCGGTATCTGAATAAAATCGATTCCTCGCATGTATGTTGAAGCTGTAAAGCCTGCTATATCTCCAACAACACCTCCCCCGACGGCAATAATAACGTCTTTTCTTGTTAATCCCAGTTCAATTGCTCTGTTTAATATTTTCAAATAATTTTTGTAATTTTTTTCTTTTTCTCCGTCAGGGAAAACATAAATTTCATCATCGCTGAAATTTAAGTCTTCAGAATATAATTTATAGACTTTTTTTGACATAACAACCAGTCGTTTTTGATTTTTTGTGAGCTCATAAACTTCTCTGTTAAGCTTTTCAAATCCGCCATCTGAAATATCTATTGAATATTCTTTATTTTCTCCGATTTTAACGTTAAGTGTTTGCCGCATTTATTATAAACCTTACAATTTCATCTTCTCTCATATTACCGGTATCAATCGTAAAATGAGCTTTTTTATAATTTTCTTCTCTCTTTGAAAGGAGATTCTGTAATACCAATTTTGGATTTTCATTCTGGAGTAAAGGACGTGAGCTGTCCTTTGATATTCTATAATATAATATATCAAGGTCAGATTTCAAATAAAATACTTTACCGAATTTTAAAAGTGTTGCCCTGTTGTTCGGATTTTCAAAAGCACCACCGCCTATTGATATAATTTTTTGTGTTCCTCCCGTACAGACCATTTGTATTGTTTCGTATTCAAGCTTTCTGAAATAGTCCTCTGAATACTTATTAAAAATTTCGGTTATTGATATACCCTGTGTTTTTTCAATGAGACTGTCAGTATCAATAAGCGTATAGTCAGGCAGTTTGTCTGATAATAAATTTCCGATAGTTGTTTTTCCACTCGCCGGCATTCCGACAAGAATAATATTATTCGGCATATCGTTCCTTAATTTCTTTTAAATTATCGCCGCCAAGTTTTTCAAGTAGAGCGTCTGCCAGAATAATTGCAATTCTTGCTTCCGCAACAACGGCACAAGCGGGGACTGCACAAGTGTCAGAACGCTCAAAATGTGCACTTGCCGGTTTCATATCTTTAATATCTATTGTTGCAAGGGCTTTCCGCATTGTGGGAATGGCCTTCATTGTACCTTTAATAACAAGCGTTTCTCCGTTTGTCATGCCGCCTTCTAATCCGCCTGCATTATTGGTATTTCTGTAAACGGATTTATCTCTTGCTACAAACAATTCGTCATGCATTTGAGAACCTTTCAGGTACGCTGCATCAACACCGGCTCCGACTTCAACTGCTTTTACAGCAGGTATGCTCATTACAGCCTGAGCAATTCGCCCGTCTAATGCTCTGTCCCAATGTACATATGAACCTAAGCCAATTGGCAGATTTCCGAATATTACTTCAAATTTTCCGCCAAGCGTATCTCCAGCCTGGGCAGCTTCATCAATTGCATTCCTCATTCTGTCTGCAGTAAGATCATCTGAACATCTCAGGTCTGATTTCTCAGCCTTTTCTTTTATAAGCGTATATGTTTTCGGGTAGAAATCCAGCTTAACATTACCTATCTGGACAACGTGTGAAAAGCCCATTATGCCAAACTCTTTTAAGATTTGTTTTGCAACAGAACCTACCGCAACTTCAATAGCTGTTTTTCTTGCACTGGAACGCTCAAGTACATCCCTTAAATCAGAAAAGTTATATTTTACAGAGCCCGCATAATCAGCATGACCGGGGCGAACAGTAGTAAAAGATTTTTCTTCTATTTTTTTTATAGTTTCCTGAGCAGGATAATCCAAATGCTCAGTATTCATAACATCCTGCCAGTTTTCATAATCTTTGTTTTTTATCTCAAGGCAAATTGGTGCTCCGGTAGTTTTTCCAAATCGGACTCCCGATTTAATTTCAACGGTATCGTGCTCTATTTTCATTCTTCCGCCGCGTCCGTATCCCACCTGACGTCTTGCCAAATCCTCATTAATAATTGATTGTTTTATTCTGAAACCCGCCGGTACCCCCTCAATAATGGCAGTTAAGCATTTTCCGTGGCTTTCCCCTGATGTTAAAAATCTAAATCTGTTCATAAAATTATTATATAACAAAAAAGCATTTGCTATACAGCAAATGCTTTTTTGTATTAAGAAAAACAGATTATAAATCTCTATAATTTGGTGACGGTTCAATGTCGTGATGAATTCTTTCGTCTGTATCTTGTGCAGGATCCAGGTATCCATACATGTTACGGCAAAATCTTACAAACTTGTTACGTTTTTTCAGAACTGCAGATTCAGCCGGTTTACCATTTACTCTGTTTTTTATCAGCATAACTTCTTCTGCTGTTGTTTCAGAATAACCGCTATTAATAATGTAATCCGGTTCAGTTACTTGTTCAACCGTTACTGCTGCATTAGACTGAACGCAAGTAATTGTAAATAAAGCCAAAATCAATAATAAATTTTTTTTCATAACACCCATTCTTATTTAACTAAACTATACGATTCCATTATAATCTTTTCCAGAGAATTAATCAAGTCAGCTTCAGGAACTCTTGCGATAATTTCGCCCTTTTTGAAAATATAGCCTTCTTTAATAGCTCCAGCTATTCCGAAGTCGGCGTGCTTTGCTTCTCCGGGTCCGTTTACCGGACAGCCCATAACTGCTATGGTTATTGGAAGATTAAGATTTTTAAATCTTTCTTCAACTTGTTTGGCAAGTCCGATTAAATCAATCTGAGTTCTTCCGCATGTGGGACAGGATATGAAATTAACTCCTTTCTCTCTGAGACCCAGTGATTTTAGGATTCCAAAGCCTGCATGAACTTCTTCTACCGGATTTTCAGTTAAGGATACTCTGATAGTATCACCAATCCCCTGACTTAGAAGGGAACCGATACCGACAGAGGATTTTATTAATCCTGATTTTAAAGTTCCGGCTTCTGTTACACCGAGATGTAAAGGATAATCAACTTTTTGAGCCATAAGCTTATATGCTTCAATAGTTGTTAAAACGTCAGATGACTTCAGTGAAATTTTTGTGTCATAAAAGTTTAAATCTTCTAAAATTTCTAAGTGTCTTATGGCACTTAGAACCATTTTTTCATGCAATGGTAAGTCCATTTCGGCAAATTCTTTTTCAAGAGAGCCTCCGTTAATGCCAATTCTTATAGGTATATTGTGGCTTTTTGCGGCTTCAACCACTTTTATTGTATGCTCCCTTTTTCCTATATTTCCGGGGTTAATTCTAAGTGCGTGAATACCGTTTTCTATGCACGTGAGCGCGAGTCTGTAGTCAAAATGAATGTCTGCAACTAGTGGAACCTGCGATTTTGCCACGATGTCCTTTATTGCAGCTGCCGCATCTTTATTTAAAACAGCAAGTCTTACTATTTCACAGCCCGCAGATGCCAGTTCATTAATCTGGTCCAGCGTTTTTTCTACATCCCTTGTGTCGGTGTTACACATTGACTGAACGCTAATCGGTGCATCTCCACCGATTTTTATATTTCCTATTTGAATTTGTTTTGATTTTCTTCTGTTTATCATACAATAATTGTAGCACGAACGAAAAATCAGAGGTATAAATTATGAAGATTGCTGTAATATCAGATATTCACGGAAATATGCAGGCCCTGAATGCTGTTATTGAAGATATAACAGAACAGGAATGTGATAGAATTTTTGTTCTTGGAGATTATGCAATGGCAGGCCCTCAACCGAGAGAGGCTATTCAGTTTTTTATGGATAAACTTAGTAACAAGAAATATAAAATGATTCAGGGAAATACAGATTTAATGCTGGCAAAGTATTCTGAAGATTTGTATGACAGGTTGCAGGATGCGGCACCAATTATGGCAGATGCCCTGAAGTATGACGCGAAGGAATTGGATAATTTGGAAAAAACATTTTTGATGACATTACCGGAGAAGCTGGAAGTAAATGAAGGCGGGGTAAAATTTTTGCTAGTACACGGTTCTCCGAGAAGGAATAATGAAGACATTTTGCCGGATGTAAGACTGGATATAGTTGAAGAAATGCTGACAGGTGTAACGGCTGATGTTATTTTGTGCGGTCATACTCATATTCCGTGCGGGTTTCAGACAAGATTAAAAAAGACTGTTATCAATGCAGGCAGTGTAGGACGCCCGTTTACGCCTGAGCCGAAGGCTTGCTATTTAACAATCGTTGTTGAAAACGGAAAATGCGAATATGAACATCATTTCGTCGATTATGATAAAGAGGCTGCTTATGAAATTCTCAGAAAACGTAACTTCTGGGGAGCAGATGTGCTTGCAAATACATTGCTTAATCCTGAGAAAAGACACTTCTAGGGAGTAATATGCTTAAATATTTATCACCTATTGTTTTATTGTTAATATCAAATATATTTATGACTTTTGCGTGGTACGGTCATCTGAAGCACAGAAGTATGCCTCTGCTTATTGTCATATTGGTAAGCTGGGGGATCGCATTCTTTGAATACTGTTTTCAGGTTCCGGCGAACAGAATAGGATATTCCGTTTATAATGCTGCACAGCTCAAAACAATACAAGAAATTATAACTCTTTCTGTTTTTGCGGTTTTTTCAGTACTGTACCTAAAAGAAGAATTCCGGTGGAATTATCTAATCGGATTTATATTCATTGTACTTGCTGCATTTTTTATTTTTAGAAAATAAGTATAAAAATAAACCTGCTTGTGCAGGTTTAATAACATTCAACTTAAATATATTACAGTCCGAAGTAGAATTTGTTTAAGTTAGCAATGTTCATTGCTCCTAATCTCTGTTCTTCCATCTCCGACCGCTGAATGTAATCTGTTTCATCAACAGGGCTGATAACCTGTACACCGGAATTATTTTCTGAGCCTGAAAAAGAATTTTGAATTTTCTGAACAAGCTCGCTTTTTACATTTGCAAGTTTTCGTGCATCCAAATTTTTGTTCCCGGAGGGATGCAGTCCAAAAGAGTGCATTTCCTGCATTAATCTCATATATTCAGCATCCGCACCGAGACCGTTATTGCTTCCGAGTCCTTGTATCAAATTTTCTCCTTATCTGTAAATTTTTGTAAAGAGTTTACATACCCTTTAGTTCCACAATCTGACAGTATTATAACTATCGTATATAAACATCTTTACAAATGTTAATAAATGAGTTAAAATAAACTCGTACGAGGTTAATATTTCTTTACAATTTATCAATTTAATTTGTTTAGGTATTTTATTTTAAATATAATATTGAATGTAAATAGAAAGTATGACCCAATATTGAATGAAATTTTTAGGAAAAATGGAACTATGAAAAAACACTTAAGTTATTTAATCGCAGTTGTTTGTTTTTTTTCAATGGCACAGGCGCGTGCTGATGTGTTGTCCGCTGATATTGGCGGTTACAACCCCGGTGCTTATAATACAACGGATCAGTTGAATGCACAGTATCAGCAGATTGACAAGAGTTATGTACAGTCTCTTGATGATGTTACTAAAGACGAGCAGATATATGATGCTACTGTTGAAGAGAATTATTCAAGAGAGGGTTCAGTTTATAACCCGCACTTCTTGTTAGAAAAAATTAATTTTGAAGGTAATACTGTAAAAGATATATCGGAAGCAGATCTTCAAAATCTTGCTCTTGAGATTTTAGGTGAAGATATTTATTTTGATGAACTTTTGGAAGTTTGTTCAAAAGTTACTAATTTGTATCGTTCAAAAGGTTATCTGACATCATATGCAACAGTTCCTCCGCAGAGAATTGTTGACGGTGTTGCTACAATTAAAATTACCGAAAGTAAAGTCGGTGAATTGAATATTGAAGGCGAAAAATGGACTCGTGAGTGGTATCTTAAACATATTATAATGGGTAAAGCAGGACTCAGAGAAGGTGATGTATTTAATGCTAAAAACCTTCAGAGAGCGATGAAAGAAATCAACAAAGAGGATTATGTACAGGTTCAGACAGAAATTGAAAGACAAAAAGACGGTGATGAAAATACACAAATCACGCTTAATGTACGCGACAGATTTCCGATTGATTTTAATGTAACTTATGATGATTATGGTCGTTCATATACTGGTGCACAGAGAGTTTCATTCTTGCTTGGTATGCATAACCTTACCGGCTTAGGTGATAAAATATACGGCGGTACAATTTTATCAAATGGTGCAACAGGTTGGATGGCAGGATATTCTTTACCGGTTTCTTCATACGGAACTCGTTTGTCATTTGATTTCAACGATTCTCATGTAAGGCTAAAAGGACCATACAAAGATATGGGTGTTAGAGGTAATGCACAAAGCTATTTCTTCAAATTGACTCACCCGCTGATTCAGACAGCAAAATCTGATTTATTTGTATATACTGGTTACGATTTGGTTGTTGCAAATACATCAGCTTACAATAATACTCCTAATCCTACAAGACTTTCAACATATAATTTGAATGTTTGGAGAAGCGGATTATATGGTATGACTGATGACAATTACGGTCGTTGGATTGGTAATTTAGGTATTGACTTTGGTATGGGCGGAAATGGCCACGGTGCTAAACAGGATACTACATTCTTCAAATTAACCGGTGGTGCAACCCGTGTACAAAGACTTACAACAAGAACATACGGTATTGTAAGAGCAAATGCAATGTATTCTCCGAACAAACTGTATGCGGCTGAACAGTTCCAGTTAGGCGGACCTTATACATTAAGAGGTTATCAACCGGCTGAACTTATCGGTGACTATGGTGTAAGCGGTACTATTGAATACAGATTCCCATTCCCGTTCTTGGATCACATTTCAAAGAAAATTGATGAAAGAGTTAGACTTGCTGTGTTCTATGATTTTGGCTGGATTGGTGAAAATGGCGGTGTTTATAATTATCCTGAAAGATTCCTACATTCAGCAGGTTTCGGTACATATATTACATTCGCTGACTGGTTAACAGGTTCTATTGGTGTCGGCTTCCCATTCACAAGGAGCTATAACGAAAGTACCGCAAGATTCTACTTTAGCTTAAACGGTGATTTAGACAGATTAATTCCGTTGAGAAATCCTCAAAAAATCTAATTTATAAATTTATAAAAAAAGGCTCTGTTTCAAACAGAGCCTTTTTTTATGCTTAATACTCCTTAATACATTGACATCCGTACAGTCTTAGGTTTTAATAAAAATAGGACAAACTGGGAAGAGAAGGTGGCTGAAAGCCTTTAGGGAAATTTATGTACATAAAACAGTTGGAAATAGACAATTTTAAGTCTTTCGCTAATAAAGTCGAAATACCTATGCTTAAAGGTTTTACAACAATATCAGGACCGAATGGTTCGGGTAAAAGTAACATCATAGACAGTATTCTTTTTGCATTGGGTTTATCTTCCAGCAGAACTTTGCGTGCTGAGAAATTATTTCATCTTATATCAACATATACAAAACGAAATGAAGCTTATGTTAAGGTTACATTTAGTGATACTGAAGAAGGTGATTTTTCTGTAGCTAGGCGTATCAGAAAATCAAGTCAGGGTTTTAACAGTATTTACTATCTGGATGATAAAATTGTCACAAAAGAAGACGTACTTACACGTCTTGAAAAGTATAATATTACACCTAACAGTTATAACGTTATGATGCAGGGTGATGTTATGAGCATCACCAACTGTACGTCAAACGAAAGAAGAAAAATCGTTGATGAAATTGCAGGTGTTGCTGATTTTGACAGACGAATAGAACAGGCAATGAACGAGCTGGAAACTGTTGAAAAGCGAGTTACAAACTCGGCACTGATATTAAATGAAGTTAATAATCATCTTGAAAAACTTAAAGAAGAAAAAGAGGTCGCTCTTAAGTATCAAAAGTTAAAAGATGAAAAAAGCGGGCTTGAAGGTCAAATTAATACGGTCAGATTTTTTGATATAAGACGTAACCTTGAGAAAGCGCATGAAAATATCCTTGATTTTACAAAAAAGAAAAAAGAAGAAGAGATTAAGTCAAAGGATTTAGGTGAAAGATTAATATTAATAAAAGAAGAGTATGAAAAGATATCCCAGACGATAAAAGAAAACGGCGAAGGTCAGCAGATAGAACTGCAGAAAAAAGCAGAAATTAAAAAGGGTGATATTGACAGAAAGAATGCCTCTATTGATTATGCTGATAAACAAATTCAGGCAAACCTGAAAACAATTGACAATACAAAAAACGGTATTGAAGTTCAGGAAGGCAAAATTAAAGATAATGAATTAAAAATTCAGGCTAAAAAGACAGAAATTGCAAATATAGAAAAAAATATTGAAGAACAGAATCAACAGCTTGCAAAAATTGTGTCTGATATGACAGGGCTTAGCGAAACGGCTGATAAACATCTTGAAAAACGCGCAGCGTTGAGAAAAGAGCTTGAAGAATATAAAGATAAAGTAACTGATGTTATTCAAAAGCAAGCTCCGATGGAATCAGAACTGGCTGCTAAGAAAAAAGCCCTACAGGATGCTAAGCAAAAGATAAATGATTTGGAAGAGTTTAAAGCGAGTTACCAGGAAAAAAGGACAACAAAAGAGCTTCTTATAGAGCAGCTTGAAAAAGAAACTTCAGATTTCAGAAATATTATAAAAAATACAATGAATGAGCTTGATAAAACAAAAAGCGAAATTACTGACGTAAGTTACGACCTTCAAGCAGCAGGCAGAAAAGTTATTGAGCTTGAGGCATCAAAGCGGGCAAATGAAGAAGCCAACCTTGGGCGTGCTGTTGATACCGTCATGGGTGCAAATATCAGAGGCGTACATGCGCCGTTGATGAAGCTTGGTCAGGTTGATGAAGAATATTCAACAGCACTGGAAATTGCTGTTGGTACTAGAATGGCAAACATTGTAGTTGATGATGAACACGTTGCCTCAACATGTATAGAGGTTTTAAAATCAGCAGGTGCAGGGCGGGTTACTTTTATCCCTTTGAATAAAATTGTAAGATGTCCGAAAAGTTTAAATTTACCAAAAGATAAAGGGGTTATCGACTTTGCAATAAACCTTATCGATTTTGAAGACGAATATCTCAATGCATTCTATTATGCCGTTGGTGAAACACTGGTTGTTGAAGATAGAGAAACTGCTCATAAACTGATTGGCAAGTACAGAATGGTTACTTTGTCGGGTGATTTGTTTGACAAATCCGGTTCCATAACAGGCGGCTCAGTCAAAAAAACGGGTCTGAAATTTGCACAAAACTCAGATTCTGAAATTGATGCATACAGAGAAAAACAAAAAACTCTTCAAGCAAAATACAATTCACTACTAACAAAACAAGATAATCTTAATACAAAAATTGATGAAATCAGAGCTAAGAATACTGATTCAGTTAATGAATTGAGTAAGGCAAAGATTGAGCTTGATAATCATACAACAATGTTTGAAAATACCCAGAAGGATATTGACGATAATACAAACTTTATAAAGAATACTGAACCTGAAATAGCTTCTATTGAAAAGCGTTTGGATAAACTCGAAGAAGAACACGTTTCTCTTACTGAAAAGATTGATAATATTCAGATTGCTATTCAGGAAATTGAAGAGCTGATGAATGATGCTGATTTGAAACAATTAAAAGAAAAAACAGCAGGCATTGAAGCTGAGATTAAGCGTTACGAAAAAATGAAGGCTGATGCAATAAACGATGTTGACGGTCTCAACAGTATGATTGAGTTTATTAAAACCACAATCAAAACTCATAACGAAACCATATCAAATGCTTTGAGTACGAACCGTGATTTGGCTCTTGATAAAGAAAAATTTTCAGAGGACATTAAGGTGCTTCAAAAAGAACTTGATGAACTGGAAGTTCAGATAAAAGAGATTACTGACAAACTGGGTGAATTATTAAAACAGCGAAACGATATACAGGATAGTCTTGTTCAGCTTGAAACCGACAGTAAATTACAGGCTGCAGAAATTGAAAAAATTGCAGAACAGATAGAATCTTTTAAGGCAAGGCGACGAGAACTTGAACCTATGCTTGAAGAAGCAAAAGCAATGCTTACGGACTCAGGTTTAAATGTTGATGAGCTTGAACCTGTTGAGATGTCAATAGATGAGATTAATAATAAAATCCAAAGACTTCAAAAGCGTATGGACGAGCTTGGTGCAGTAAATATGAAGGCATTGGAAGATTATGAGGAAGTTTCGGCACGTCAATCCGAACTCCAGGAAAAAATCGAAACACTGACAAGGGAAAGAGAACAAATCCTGGAAAGAATGAAGGGGTATGAAGATCTTAAGAAAGAAACCTTCTTAAAAACTTATAATGCGCTGAATGAAAACTTCAAAGACATCTTCCATAAACTTTCCGAAGGTGAAGGTACTTTAATTCTTGAGAATGAAGAAAAACCTTTTGAAGGCGGGCTTGATATCGAAGCTCAGCCCAGAGATAAAAAGAAACAAAGACTTGCAGGTATGTCAGGCGGTGAGAAAGCTTTGACTGCTTTGGCATTTGTATTTGCAATCCAAAAGTATATGCCGGCTCCTTTCTATGCATTTGATGAAGTTGATGCAAGTTTGGATGGTATTAACGTAGAAAAACTTGCTCACATTGTTCAGTCACAGGCTGAAACAACTCAATTTATAGTTGTTAGTCACAGAAAACCAATGATTGAAGCCGCACACAGAACAATCGGTGTAACTCAGAAGGAAAAAGGTATTTCAAAAGTCACCGGCGTTAAACTAAGAGATTTGGAGATGGTATAATCACCTCTCTTCCAATTACTCTTGTTACATTTTGCGTAAAAACCTTGTGTATGGTATAATTAAACGCAGGGAGGGGTAATTTTACCCTTATAAAAATACTTATTTTAGATGAGTACAGAAGAAAAGATATAATATAAAATGATTATGGGGAAAAATGTTGTTACATGCGGTAATGTCCGCAGATAACTAATCTCAAAAGGTGATATGGCTTTAAACAGTATAGATAGTATGAATATACCAAACCAGAATAATTTTGTACAGGAAGCGGAAGTTGACGGAATTGATATCCTTGTTAATATGGCAAAGCAGGGTAAAATTGATCCCTGGAATATTGATATTGTTGATGTTACGGACAAATACCTTGTACATATATTCAAGTCAAAAGCTCAGAATCTTAAGCTGACAGGCAGGACTTTATGGCTTGCTGCAACTCTGTTAAAGCTGAAGTCAAATATTCTTGAAGGTATTGACATAAACGATTTTGAACCTCATCACGAAGAAGAAATGTATTTCCCTGAGGATGACGAGCTTGAATATTCTTCTGAAGACTACATTCCGACAAGTAATGTAATCTCTATTGATGAAGTTTTGCAGAGAAGAACTTCCGTCAGGTTAAATCATAATCGTGTTGTAACTTTGCGTGACTTGATTCGTCAGTTGGAATTTTATGAACAACTTGATAAAAAGCAGGCGTTGAGAAACTCTCTTGAACGTGCGGCAAGACGCAGAGGAAACAGTCTTTCCCGTATGACAACCGAAGATATTTTCAAGATGCAGCATGATGAGTACATTGCAGAAGGTGTTGCACGTCTTAAAGATAATCTTGAAGAAATATTAAACCGTCAGGATAAAATTGAGCTTAACGAACTTACATTACTTGGAATGGACAGAATAAGTGCATATATATCACTTTTGTTCTTAACTGTTGACAGCGATTATGATTTGGAACAGGATGAGTTTTATTCAGATTTATATGTAATTAAACGTCCTCATATAGAAAATACTGATATTGATTTGGACGAAAGCATTGATAATGTTAAAAGTGTTTTGATTGAGCAAGAGGTAGATGATGGAGCAGCTGAAATCCAGAATTGAAGCAGTTTTATTTGTTACTGCAAAGGTTCTTCAGGTTAATGAAATTGCAGAAATTCTTGAAGAACAGCCAGAAGTAGTTGAAGAAGCTCTTTTGGAGCTTATTATGGATTACGCATCAAGAGAAGGTGCTCTGGAAATAGATGATGAAAACGGATATATTTTGCAGGTAAAACAGGAACATCTTGATATTGTTGAAAAACTTTGCCCTGTGGAACTTAAACCGCCCGTATTAAAAACTTTAACAGTTATAGCTTTAAAAGAACCTATACGTCAGTCATTGCTTAAAGATTTAAGAGGCTCTAATGCTTATGAGCATGTTCAGGAGTTGCTTGAGAAAGGTTTGATATCACGTCATAAAGATAAAAACGGACGTTCGTTTAATATTAAAACAACACCTAAATTTGCTGAGTATTTCAAACTTAAGGGCGATATACGCGCTTTGGTAAAAACTTTAAATATTGATAACGGTGTTAAAGATGACCCGGAAGAAGGGGTAAATATCAGCATAAACGAGGGAGTCGCAGAAAACTTAAATGAAGAATTGGGTTAAAATAGTTGCCGTTATTTTTTGTTTGGTAATTTTTTCACTTTTTATCTTTTTTTCTTTAACAAAAGCTGAAATATATGCAAAGTTGGGCAGTTATTATACAAAAAAAGACAATTATAATGTCGCACAGAGTTATTATGAAAAATCATATTTAATGGGTAATAAAAATAAGGATTTCAGAGAAAATTATGTAAATCTTCTTATTAACTCACCTCTGACTATTAAAGCACAGGAAAGGCTCGTTGATATTGCAGAAGACGGAAACAAAGATACAGCATCAGAATCAGCGAAGTATTTTTTGTACAATCTGAGACGCGAAATTCATAATAAATATCCGGATAATTACGTTCAGCAGGCAGCTTATAATCAGAAAATTGTTCATTGGGGTAAAATACCGATAACTTATGCAATCAAACAGACAAAAGGTATTTCGCCTGAGATTATGCAGGCAGTAAATGATGCTTTTGACAGCTGGGAGAGGGCGAGTTCAGCGCGTATAAGGTTTGAACGAGTACAAAGGAATGCTGATATCATCGTAAGTTTTACAAATTTTAAAATTACAAATCCAAAAGTTGGTGAAAAATATGTTATAGCTTATACAGTACCTGATATTTCTTCCAATAAACTTAATAAAATGGATTTAATCCTTAATATATCAAATATCGACGGAACCCTGTTCACTCCCGATCAAATTTATAACACAACTCTTCATGAGATTTTTCATGCATTGGGATTTATGGGACATAGTTTTGAAAAAGAAAATATAATGTACGTTGCACAGTCAAACGAACTTGTCTTGAACAATGGACGCAGAGAAATATCCGATGCTGATAAATCGACGCTTGAACTTTTTTATAAAGTGCGTCCGGACATAACCAACGCTCAGGAACTCAATTATGAGTATATTCCATATTCAATCATAGGTGACAATTCGGATATAAATTATGCAAAAGAAGAAGAGGCAAAAAAGTATATTACTAAAGCTCCAAAACTTCCTTCCGGCTATATTGATTTGGCACAAGCATTAATAAATCAAAAAGATTATGATGGTGCCATCGATAATCTGCAGAAGGCTTTGTATCTTTCAAATAATGACGAAACAAAATTTCTGGCATTATACAATCTGGCTGTAGCAAACTATTTTGATAAAGTGCAAGAACTTGCGCTGTTTTATGCAGATAAGGCTATGGAGCTAAAGAATGATGACTCGGTTCATGTTTTGAAAGCAGAAATATATAAAAACAATAATGATAACAGCAATGCGATAAAAGAATATGATTATTTATTAAGCAAAAATCCTGATAATGAAGAATATGTTGTTAACCTTGTAAATATTTATATATCCAAAAAAAGTTATTTAAAAGCCAGAAAAGTACTAAAAAATTATGTAACAAGAAATCCACATCAGAAAAATAACCCACGATTTAAACCCTGTTGGCTTTTGTTGTTGTAAACATTTTATGATATATTATTTTTTATGAAAACAGAACGTATTCAATCAGCAATATTAACACCGCAAAAAACAGGATATGCAGCTCTTGGATGTATGGGGCTTACAGTAATGAGTGGTTTTTCGAAAAATAATGTTATCAAAAAAGCGCACAAACCACTTTCTGGTTTGACTGTTTTATTCACTGTTTTGCACGTCGGAATCCTTGAATATTACAATTATAAATTTAAGGCTAAGCGTTGAGCATAGTTTTAAGCAATAATTTTTGTAACAAAATACACTTATTATTGTTACAAATACTTTTTCTTAATATTTTTTATTATACAATTAATCTTGGGTGAGGGGCGCATGACGTGAATATCCCCTCAAACAATTACTCCAGAGGTGATGAATGTTTAATGAAGTAAAAACACACGAGATTACGGTCGATACAGTAATACTTACAATAAAGAACGACGCACTTAACGTCCTTCTTGTAAGACGTAACAATGAACCGTTTAAAGACAAATGGGCAATTCCGGGAGGATATGTCAGAATGTCTGAAAATCTTGATGAAGCAGCTGTACGTGTTTTGAAAGAAAAGACAAATGTTGAGAATATTTATCTTGAACAGCTTTATACTTTTGGTGATCCGCTTAGACACCCTGTTTCAAGAGTTATAACATGTGCATATTTTGCACTGATTCGTTCTGAAGATGTTGATGTAGTTACTACAGATGAACTTTCATGGCATAAAGTTTCCGAGCTTCCGCCTCTTGCCTTCGACCACAAAGAGATTATTGAATACGCTTTAAAGCGAACACGTGAAAGATTAGAAATGTGTCCTGTTGCATATCAATTGTTAAATGAAAAATTTACTTTGACAGAAATGCAAAAAGCTTATGAAATGATTATGGAGAAGAAACTCGATAAACGTAATTTCAGAAAGAAAGTTATAACAACAGAAGGGCTCAGAGAGCTTAATGAGTTCTCAAAATCTTCTTCAAAAAGACCGGCACGTCTTTATACATTCGATAATATCAAATTAAACTCTAAGCGTGCTCATTTTATTAAAAAAGGGGGTAAACAGTAATGTTAAAATTACTTTGGACAATAATGGTTGTATCAGCAATATTAATGATTGTTCTTATTCTTATGCATTCTCCGAAAGGTGACGGCATTGCAGGAATAGGAAGCGCGGCTCAGATGTTTACATCACAAAAAAGTGCCGAAAAAGGTTTGAATAAATTAACAGGGATTGTAGCTTTGATATTTATTCTCTGTGTATTTATTCTTGGCTTTGGGATAGTAAGCTAAAAATTAAGATATTTATTGATTATAAAAAAGGACTGAATAATCAGTCCTTTTTTATGGGATATTTTTTGTAAACAAATGTAAAATTTTATTTAAAAAAACTAAAGTTTTTTAAAATTATGTCGATAAAGAGAATATCCAGGTTGATTAGTTTATATGAATTCAAATTAACGAAATTTTTGTTAGGAGTTCTCTTCAATGGTCGATTATGCATCCGGTTCACAAATGTATTCAAATAATGGTCTATATGATTTTTCAGCAGAAAGCAACAGACAGGTTGTTGAAAAATTTGTGCAAAGCCTCCAATCAGAAGGTGATTTATCCGATGCTGAAATTAGATTTTTATCACAAAGTAAAGAGAAAAGATCTTCAGCAAAATTTCTGGAACAAATTTTTTCTACTGAGCTTACAATAGCTAATTATGAAGAATTATTCTGCCTGAAGGATTATACGGCTTTTGGAGGTACAATAAATCCTGAGCAGGCTGTTCGTAATATAAGATACAAAGACAGTATCGAAAATATCGTTGCAACTGTTCAGATTGATACTCTAAGCAAAAAAATCAGGGTTCAGAATCTTGGACACATTTTTCCTGTACTCGAGTGCTTCACTCCGTATCAGGTTGGTATGAAAATAAATAATTTGGCAAAATATAATAACTGGACCACAGAAGACGGCGGAAATAACCTTTTCAACGGAAATCACGAAGTACGTTATAAAGATGAAAACGGTAACGTTATGGCAGCTGTTATTGCGAAAGAAGACGGAACTATTGAAACAATTGCCGAATATGAATATAAATCCGGATATCGCTCAAAGATGGTATTAACAAACTGTTATGGCAATTCTATTGTTGCTTACAATAAATTAAAACAAGTCTGTCAAACAGTTCGGGTAGATATTGACAATGACGGTACCATTGTAGAAATAACGAAAGTATATTCTGATTAGTCATAAGTATTAATGTAAATTTTTTGTAACAATATATATCATGCAGTAGCAAAAAACTTTTTTTAAAGCATTTATAATGATGTAATACAAAAAACAGGAATGCTGTATGAAAATTTATAATATTCAACCAACGGAGAACGCTTTCGGGGCAAAAAAAGGTATGATTGTACCCAAGCGAATATTAATGAAAGACCGTCTCAGAGCAATAAATCCCCTTATTGCATCCAAACAAGCGTTAGCGAATGGTATTGCTGCTGCTTCAATGTCAGCTCTTACGCTTAATGAAATTTTAAGAGAAAACGGGCTTACGTATTGTAGTGCAGATGAAAATACAATACATACAGCAGCAGGGTATAACGGAGGTTTTTATTCTGTTAATTATGGTGTGCAGGCTACCCCGGAGCAACTAAAGGCATATTTTGCACAAACTTTGTTAGACCATGATTATTTAAGACAAGGCGGAATGCTTAATTATAAAGAAATGATTAATCATTTGAAACGTCAGGATATTATACAAAAAGGACTGCAGCTTCATACGTACGAACTGAATACAGAAGTTACAGAAGAAGATGCAAAAGATGTCGCTTATACAATGACTAAGTTATCAAAAAAATTCATAAAACCAAAGAAGTTATTTTTTATTGGAAATGATGCTTTTTACTATGATTACATCGACAAAACAGCATACAGTATTCCGCTAAATACTTCTTCATGCAAAAGTGCAGCAAGTGCATTCAGAACGTGTCAGTTCATAACAGACAGTAAAAATAATACAATAGGATATACACAAAATTCTTATGATTTATTCCAGAAAAACAGGGTTGATAAGACGTATGAAGAACAACAAGCGCTGAGCGATGTTCTTCCGCCTGTAGCGGATGCTTCAAATAATAAATTATATGCGGAAGCTTTCCGGTTTGGTAATACAGAACAATACAACAGGCAGGTTGATCAGGTTTTCCCGTCTATATATGATCATCTTGAAAGAAAACTTGGAATTGATTATGTAACAAAAGATATGCTTCAAGTTGTTAAACTTCAAGATAAAAACGAAAGACCTGTTTTCAGAATATGTTTTTACGATTCCTCAATAGGGCGTTCTCTAGTTTATGACGAACAGGGAAAATATTTGTTCCAAATGCAATATCATAAGGATGCTTTTGGCAAAATAATAGCTTGCTCCAAATATTAAATATCTTTTGTCATAAAGCTGATTTTATAGTCGTTTATTGATTTTAATTGTTCCTTAAAATCTGTATATTTAATAGTTTGTACGGCTTTTGAAAGTTCAACCGTATTTACAAACTGAATGGTGAAGATATCCTCTTTGAAGCCGTTAATTTTAATCATACCCGCATCTTCAAAAATCTCAAGCAGCGTTTCTGTTGCTACGTTTGTGAGTCCTAAAGCTGATGCGGCACGTGTAATATTAAAATGTCCATTCAAATTGTTGCATGTATATCTGAGCATTCCGGAAAAGGTTTTTAATATATTTTCTTCTTGATTTTTTTCTCCGGAATAATTCATATAATGAGTATCATCTGCTCCGACTGCTTGTGTAACCGAGTTGAAAATATCGCTGTCAGCAGGGTAATCAAAGAATATTAAAATATCTTTTTTATCTGTGTTTAATCTGTTTATAACAGAGTCTGTAATGTATTTATATGGTTTTAGTTTTTCTGCAATATTTTTGTTTTCGACAAAAACAGCTACAGTTTTTTCGGTGTCTTTGATATATTCGTTAATCTGCTGCAGCATAGCCGTTTTCTTCCTGTGGTCAAAAACCCTTTGCTTATTTTTTTCTTCTTTCTCCAGCCCGTCTGCGTGCATATCTTTTATAATGAGCTGAACGTTGGTTAATCCGTTATAAACATTTATCTGCGGATAAAAAACAATATCAGCCCTGTCACCTTTAAGCAGAGGAATGTCGCCTTTAGACCACCAAATACAGTCATAATTTCCATTTGACCATTCCATAACAAGTTTTAAATGTTCTTTTGTTGAGCCCATAAGTTTTTTTTCTTTAAGCGTTAAATTATTAACAACAAAAGACGGCGAAGGGTTTGACATTCCGAATGGTTCTAATTTTGATATTTCTTCCACCAGAGAGATATCAATATCTTCAGGAGAGAGTTCCATATCAACATTAATGGAAGGAACAAGTTTTTGTCCGTTTAACATTTCATCTACTGTTTGATTTATAGCTTTTTTAACTTCATCAAAACTGGTTATTTCCGTAGAAAAAGTAAAACCTCCTGCAAGCTGATGTCCGCCAAAACCTTCCAGTTTATCAGAGATGTTTGTCAAAATATCATAAATGCTAAGTTCTTTTACCCCTCTTGCTGAGCAGCGGTAAGTTTTTGTTTTCTCTGAATAAGTCATTATGAATGTAGGTTTATAATACTTTTCAACAAATTTAGAAGCGGCAATCCCTATTACTCCGATGTGCCAATCCGGGTTCGCAAGTACAATTGCGTTATCCCTGCTTTTTGAGTTTATCCACATATCATCAGCTTCTTTAAATAAGTCTGAAACCATTCTCTGGCGTTCTTTATTCAGGTTTTCCAGCTGCATAATGCATAACTCAATTTCCTGCTTATTGTCAGATATCATTAGTTTTACGGCAGGGTCAACAGATTCAATTCTCCCGGAAGCGTTAATACGAGGCGCAATGGTGAATGCTACTTGCTCAGATGTAAGTCCGTTTTCGGTACTTACGCCGGCATGGTCAAGCAGTCTTTTAAGGCCGTAGTGTTTACCCTGTGCGATAAGCTCAAGACCTTTTTTTACAAAATATCTGTTTTCTCCGATAAGCGGAACTAAATCAGCAATAGTTCCGACAGTTACAAATGGCAGAATCTCATAGCTGAAGTTTAGTTTATCATATTTTTCCAAAACTCCCTGAGCAAGTTTAAATGCAACACCAACACCGGCAAGAGATGTCAGGTACTCAATCTGAAGCGGAGTTAGTTTGTCGTTGAGTGCGTTTATTGCTTTTGGGTTTATTATTGCATAAGCACTCGGAAGTTCTTCCGGTGCTTCGTGGTGGTCTGTAATAATTACATCACGCCCGTGGCAGTTAATTAAGCCGATTTCTTTTGCGCTGCTGATACCGTTGTCAACGGTTATAATAAGTTTAGGATTTTTTTTACTTAAAAGTGTCAGAATAGTTTTTGAATTTAGTCCGTGCCCTTCTGTATCTCTGTCAGGAATATAATAATCAACATTTCCTCCGAGGAAGCGGAATGTTTTAACAAGAACGGAAGTTGCGGTTACACCGTCAGCATCAAAATCACCATATATAAGAATGTTTTCCTTTTCATCAATCGCTTTAACGATTCGCTCAACTGCTTTTGGCATATCACAAAAAGCATTAGGGTGCATTAATGTAATTTCAAGAGGATTTAAAAACTCTCGTTTTGCCTCCTCCGATTTAATGCCCCTAATTTCTAATAATTTGTCTATAACAGAGGTTTTGTTCCCTGTTTTTACCCATTTACCCCCGCTAATGAGCCATTCTTTTCTTCCAAGCATGTTTGTTCTTTCAGTATTTCAATTGCTTTTTTCAGCTGAACATCATCTTTTGCGTCAGCATTTTCTTTTTTAAATTCTACCACAACGTCAGGTGTTATGCCTTTTTTGTGAATATCAGTTCCAGAAGGTGTTAAATACCTTTGGATTGTAATATTTACTCCTGCTTCGTCTGGCAGACGGTTAATCTCCTGAACCAGCCCTTTTCCGAAAGACTGTTCTCCGACGATAGTTGCTCTGTGGTTATCTTTTAATGCTCCGCTCAAAATTTCGCTGGCGGACGCAGAACCTTTATTAATAAGTACAACAATCGGTTTCTCCGTAACCTGATGTCTTCTTGCTCTTGTTGTTGTTTTGTAGCTGTCACGGTCAACAGTACTTACAATAACACCACCGTTTAAAAGCATATCAGAAATGTATATTGCATTGGTTAAAAGCCCGCCAGGATTTGAACGAAGGTCAATTATAAACCCTTTTGCGTCGGGTGAGTTGTTTAAGATTGTTTCAATCTCACCTGCTGCATTTTTGCTTATAAACGAACTTAATCGGATGTATTTAATCCCTTCAGGTATTGCTGTTTCAAACGGCGGTTTTTCTGATACGGATTTTATTTCAATCTCATCACGAACAATACTGTACCATTTGTTGGGAACATCTTTTCTTTTGATAAGAAGTTTTACTGTTGTACCCTTTTCACCTCTGATTTTATCAGCAGCAACATCAATGCTTATACCTTTTGTGCTTTCTCCGTTAATTTCTAGAATCTCGTCATCCGCAAGAAGTCCGGCACGTTCGGCAGGAGAATCTTCCAGCGGTGCAATAATTACTAATTTTCCGTCCCTGATGCCAATTTGAGTACCGATACCTTTTAGAGAACCCTTAATTGACTGATTTTCTTCCGAAAATTCCTTTGGATCAAGAAATCTTGTGTATGGATCATCAAGGCTTGCGAGCATTGTTTCTATTGCAACATAAGCATCTTCTTTTGTTTTTAACTTATGCTCGTATCTGTATCTCCAACGGTTCCAGTCCTGCGAATTATCTGTGGGGTCATAGTATTTTTTATTAATCAGTGACCAAACATTATCATAAAGTTCGTCAGGGGTTGCCGAATAGACATTGCCTATTGTTGTAAATACTGCTGTCAGTAATATTAAACCTGATGTTATAAATCTTTTCTTCATTGTTAACCTCTACTCCTCTTTATTATAAAATAAAAAGCGCTCTTTATATTATACTACACAATTATTTTTTATTTTTCAAATGGGTGGGGGGTAAATACGGGGGGATAAATTTGTAAATACTGTGCAGTATAAAGTATGGGGGTGTGATTACGTATGTAAATGTAAAAGAGCCCCGCGAACGAGACTCTTTGTTTTCTTTGCTGAACATATAGTCCAACATACTACTCAACTTAATGTCTGTCCCGAAATCTTTTGCATTAATCCCTTGTAACAGTTCAAAATGAAAGACATCAGTCAAGTTAGTATTATAGAAATTTATACTCCTTAAAAAATATTTATGTTTTACTTAACGGCATAAATTTCAAAAACTTTAGTTTTTCTTGAAAAACTTTTACAAAATTTTACATAATCTGACAGCATACTTATCTTTTATTGTTTTCAGCAGAGATATTCATTGTTGCGTGTTTTTTACGCGTATTTGAATACGTAAGCCTTGGGATAAACCAGCCGAGGAGTATTGGTGATATCAATACTGTTGAAAGGAAGCCCGGAACAGAGCTTAATCCTCTTGCCATTTTTGAAATTGAACTTTTTTTACCGAGCCCGTTATCATTCATAAGCCTTGTTATTAAATCTTTGGTTGTAATATTGTCTTCCATATGAACAAAAAACGATATAATTTTTCTGTTTTTCTCAGAAACTGATTTTTCACGTATGGATTCAAGTGTAAATGTTTTACCGTCAAATACCTCTTTTGCGTTTCCTGACTTAGAGAGAATTTTTTCCAAATCACCGCCCATTTTATCAATAAATTTCGCAAAATTAATCATTTTTTCTTTTGAGTCAATATTGCCGTATAGAGCTTGTAATTCTGTATTGGAAAGTAATTTTAAATTGCTGTACGGATTTATGGCATCAATAACTTTTCGGTACCATTTTTTGTTCATTGACGCACGGTTAGAAAGTATGAAACCTTTTTTATCTTCGTACAAACTGATTATTCCTTTTTGCATAATAGGAACAATATAAACAACACCAAGAGAAGAGATTGTATCTCTTAACAATATCTCATGGATTTCTGTCATATCTTTTTTGCCGTTCTCATCTACCAGCGCTCTGTCATATGCTCTTAGTCCTCTCGGCAGAAGTAATCCGAAGAGTGATATGCATGCCATTAAACTCATTGTAAAGTTATAACCATTATATTCAAACTCTTTTTGGAACCAAGCCGGAACTTTCTTGGTTAAGAAGTTTCCAATGGTCGAGAATAAACCTTCTGAGTTGATGCCTTTTCCTTTGAAAGAGATATTTTTACCGGATTCATCGTCGTCCTGTTCGATTAAATGCTGAGCGCCGGGAGCGACGTTGTTGTATGCATATATTTTAGGAAGATATGACAAGCCGCCTAAAGTTGCTGCTATTGTAGCAATATTGAATCCAAGACGTTTTGCGGCAAGGTTGTTTTTAATATTTTCTGCCGATTTTGAATCAATATTTTTATATCCGTCGTTTCTTTCGATTGCGTCAGTAGCAAAATTATTTATTGCTTTTATAACGTCTCCGGCAGCAAATGTTTGTTTCTTTCCGTCGTATTTTACTGATAATCTGCATATCGCTTCGAGGTTCGGAGATTTCTTAATCATATTGTCGTTGAGTTTGTTAAGAATATTCTTGTATCCTTCTTCAACAGCCTTTTTGTCTTTTGAATTCAGTTTTTCAAACTCTTTAACGATATAATTAATTGTTTCATCAGCGTTTTTATCTTCAGGAATGGTGTCTTTGTAGAATTTTTTTATGTTTTGTCTGATAAACTCCTCTTTAAAAGCTTCTTTGTTGTCTTTTATACTTTTTGACAGATTAGAACTTTCAAGAAGAGATTTAAAATTATCACCTATAATCTTGATTAATCTTGTATTTGTAGATGAAGATTTGCAGAATTTTCCTGTCAGCCAAATCATAAAAGGAGCAACAGCCATCATAAACGGTCCTGTCAATCCTTCTCGTCCCAAAACTTCAAGACCTTCTTTTATGTTGTATTCTCCTGTTACTTCCCTGTCGCGGTAAAAACCAGTAACAGTTCTGGGTAATGTCATTCCAAGACCATCCTGAATAAGAAAAGATGCAACATACCCTTTGTTTTCAATGCCCTGCATCAAAGCTCCCGAAGCACTCAAAAGATTCATCCCCAAAGATGAAGCTTTAAAATTAGGATTCTGCTTCGGGAAATTTGCATTATTTGCTTGACGATTGTTGTTAACTGAGGCTATTTTCAAGTATTAATCCCTATTGTTCGAACTTAGTGTAATCTGTACACTATTATACTTTTATTCTGTAAACATAACAATAGGTAGTATATACGTTTGTAAGAAATGTTTACAATCGGCAAAAAAAGAGAGTTCTGCACTAGAAAAACTCTCTTTTTCTCTTAAAATTTTTGATTATTTATTCGGACCTTCTGCAACAATGTAGTCTTTTTCTATCCCCTGCACTTCAAGAATGAAGTCGCAGAGCTCCCTTACTGCACCCTTTCCGCCGTTATATTGTGATTTGAAATTACATATATCCTGAACTTCTTTTACTGCATCATTCGGACAACAAGCAAGACCGACTTTTTCTAAGATACAGATGTCAGGAAGGTCGTCGCCCATATAGGATACGTTATCGTATGTGAGATTATATTTTTGCATAAGTTCTTCCAGTGCAGGAAGTTTGTATTTATATCCCTGATAAAGTTCCGTAAAATTAAGATTTTTGGCTCTGTGTGATACAGTTCCGTTATTTCTTGCGGTAATTATTGCGGTTATAAAGCCGGATTTGTTCATTCTTACAATTCCGTGTCCGTCTTTTGCGTTAAAAGTCTTGTACTCTTTCCCGTCTTCATCGTAGGTTATGCTTCCGTCAGTCATTACTCCGTCAACATCAAAAACAAGCATTTTAATCTTTTTTGCGGCTTCTTTTGGATTTTCTTTTCCCATAAAACTTTCTCCGATAAATTTATTTATTATCAGTATAACAAAAAACCCCTGTTTATTCTATAATTAACTTATAAAATATTAAATGAGGATAATTATGTTAAAAGATTTTTTCTTAAAAGAAGTTGAAAGTGGTATAAATGAGGCTGTAAAAGCCGGTACGCTAGGCCAAATGGGGGTAAATGATGAATATACCCTTGTGATGGAAAAACCAAAAAATCCCGAGTTTGGTGATTTTGCGGTTAACGTATCTTCTCTTGCCCGTATGGCAAAAATTGCACCTCCGATGATTGCAAATGCTATTGTTGATAAATTGTCAAAAGAAAATTACACTGTTTCAGTTGTAGGCGGATTTATTAACTTTAAGATAAGTGACAGTATGCTGGCAAACACAATAGAAGAAATATTAAATAAGAAAGAAAACTATGGCAGAGGTGATAGTGTTAATAAAGAAAAAATTCTTCTTGAATACGTTTCCGCTAACCCGACCGGTCCTTTCCATATTGGTCACGGACGCTGGGCCGCTATGGGAAGTGCGCTTGCAAATCTTCTTAAATTCTACGGACACGAAGTTTATCAGGAATTCTACATAAATGATGCAGGAAGTCAAATCCAAAAACTTGGTAACTCCCTTAAAATCAGAATACAGCAGGAGCTTGGTGAAAAAGTTGATTTCCCAACAGATGAAGTAGAAAGAAAAAACTTTTATCCCGGTGACTATCTGATACCTGTTGCAAAGAAATTTATACAGGAACATCCTGAAGTTGATGTTCATACCTGCAATATTCAGGTTCTTTGCGATTATGCAAAGGCTGAAATGGAAGCTTGTCAAAGAAAATTATTGGAAGGTTTCAGAGTTCATTTTGATAAATTTTATTCAGAGCTTGATTTACATAAATCAGGCAAAGTAGAAGCCAGATACAAAGAACTTATGAACAAAGGATATCTGTATGAGCAGGATGGTGCTATGTGGTTTAAGTCAACCCAGTACGGAGATGATCAGGACAGAGTTATCAAAAAAGCTGACGGTTCAAATACGTACCTTACAGCAGATATAGCTTACCACGCTGATAAGTTTGACAGAGGTTTTGACAGACTTATAGATATATGGGGTGCAGACCACCATGGATATATTGCGCGTGTTAAAGCATCTCTTGAGGCACTCGGATATGATCCCGAAAAACTGGAAGTGCTTCTCGGTCAGCTTGTTAATCTGCTTATAGACGGAAACGAAGTTAGAATGGGTAAGCGTAAAAATATGGTTACCTTAGATGATCTCATCGAAGAAGTAGGAGTTGATGCAACACGTTACTGGATGTGTATGAGAAATATTGATATTACGCTCGATTTTGATATTGAACTTGCAAAACGCTCAACAGATGAAAACCCGGTTTTCTATGTTCAGTACGCTCACGCACGTGTATGCTCAATTTTAAGAAATGCTGTAAGCGAAAAACTCAACCCTGAAACTGGTGAAAAGTCACCTGCTCCGATGAGTGAAAAAGAGTTAGAGGATTTATTAAATAATTTTGATAAAAACTTAATCGCAAAAACAGCAAATACTGCAAAATCTCTGATATTAAAGCTTGAAGAGTTTAAATCAGTTATCTCTTCTTCCGCTCAGAACAGAACTGTTTATACAATTTGCAGATACGTTCAGGAGCTTGCTCAGGAGTTTCATTCTTTCTACAACTCAAATCGTGTAATCGGCGAGGACAAAGATTTGATGTATGCAAGACTTGGACTTGTTGCAGCGATTAAGATTACACTCAAAAACGCTCTCGATATTCTCGGAGTCTCCGCTCCCGAAAGAATGTAAGGGGGTAAAGGGGTAAATCTAAAAACTTTGGTCATTAAAAAATATGCAGGAAGTGATATTAAAAACAGAAGATAATGTAAAAATAGCCGTTAACGGCTATTTTTCGTCAAAAGATGAAGTTGTTATTGTTGCACCGGGCTGGTGTATGACAAAGGATTCTGATGCGTTTAAGCAAATATCAGAAATGTTTGCTTCCGAGTACGATGTTTTAGCTCTGGATTTCAGAGGGCACGGAAAAAGCGGTGGTCTTTTTACGTTTGCATCAAAAGAACTTCTTGATTTAGATGCGGTTGTAAATTATGCAAAAGAAAAAGGTTATTTAAAAATACACCTTACAGGGTTTTCTCTTGGAGCAGGGCTTGCTCTAATTTATGCCGCACAAAACAATAATATTGATAAAGTTATATCGGTTTCTCCTTATACTGATTTTTCAAAAATTGAAAATCACATGTGGAAAAAAGAAGCGTGGGCAGAAACATTTAAAAAGTTTGAACTTATGAGATTTATGTCAATTCGCCCTGATATTATTCCAAGAAAAAAAGTAAAACCAGTTGATATAATTAAGGATGTTACATCACCGACTTTGTTTGTTGCAGGGAGTAAAGATCCTACTGTTTACCCCTGGCATACTGAGGAACTTTATAACAAAGCTGAGTGTGAAAAAGAATATAAGTTATACAAAGATGGAATCCATGCAGAAGATTTATTCCTTTATTTTAAGGAAGATTTTTCAAAAATGTGTCTGGACTGGTTAAAAAGATAGCGGGGTAATATGGCTGATATTGATGAAATAGTAGAGCTCTTAAAGAAAGCAAAACAACCTAGAAGTGAGTTCGTTCACCTGATGGATACTTTTAACGACCCGTATCTTGTGCTTATAGGGTGTATTTTGAGCCTCAGAACAAACGACAGAACAACTTATCCTGCAACTCTTAGAATGCTTGAACTCGCAAAGACACCTCAGGAGATGATGAAGGTTGAGGTAAAAGATTTGGCAAAAGCAATATATCCTGTCGGATTTTATGAGAATAAAGCGCGTCAGATTATTGGGCTATCACGTCAGATTGTTGAAGAACTTGGGGGTAAAGTTCCTGACGAAATAGATGAATTATGCAAATTTAACGGTGTCGGAAGAAAAACTGCAAATCTCGTTCTTGCAAGAGGATTCAATAAACCTGCAATTTGTGTTGACGTACATGTACACAGAATTTTTAACCGGTTAGGTTATGTAAAAACAAAAAATCCTGAGGAAACAGAGTTTGCTCTCAGGGAAAAATTGCCGCAAAAGTACTGGATAGATATTAATACTCTGATTGTAACTCACGGTCAGAATGTTTGTAAGCCAATAAAACCAATGTGTTCATCTTGCCCTATCGAAAAATATTGCGCTAAAATTATATAATGTGGTAAAATAAAGTTATGAGCGAAAAAATTAATTGTCCGTTTTGCGGGAATATAATTGAATCAGATGCATATAAATGTCAGTCTTGCGGTTCTTTATTTGAAGACCCGTACTTGCCGAATCTGAAATTTAAAGATTTTGCAGGTTTTGTTGCACTTCTGGTTATAACATTCGGATTGTTTGGTATTATTTGGCTTTTTGTAAACATAAAAGCTATAAATAAGCTTGTTGTTAACCACAAAGACAGTATGAAATTTAATACTCTTATTCTGATATCAATATTAGATATTTGTGCATACATGTTCTGTTTGGCATTCTCGCAAATTACAAATCTTGTTCCTTTGCTTACCGTAATACAGTGCATAATATTTATGGCAATTACATACAGAGTTTTAAGAATTATTCAAAAATATACACTGCAGCGTTATGGCGTTGAGCTAGAGTATAACCCTTATTATATTGTATTTTTCAATATTCTGTATTTAATACATTTTATAGATACTTATACAAACAGAGTTTTACAAATTCACGAACATTTTAATCCCAAGTCACCACAAATGATTTTGTTTGTTATCATTTTACTTGTTTTGCAATTTTTCCTCTGTTGGAATACTAATGTTCACCAGTTTTACAAGTGGTTATTTAGCCTGTAAAAGCACCACAACACCCGACAAAGCAAACTTTGCCGGAGAAAATTGTGGTAATTCTGATGACTAAATCATTAACTCAAATGTAGATTTTTCTGCAACCTTCATAGACGCTACATAAGCTGCTTTTGCCATCTGAATATTTGCGGCATCCTGAGGATTCATGCCATTCTCAATAGCACTCATAACAGTATCACTCAAGTTATGCTCTGCCTGAACCAGATTTGAGTATATATCTGATTTGAACTCCGGACTTTGAACATTTGAATAGTAATTATTCAAATCAACTTTCGGGGTTTCACGATTCAAAGCCGCAATATTAGGAGTTTCCAGCTTCGCATTTTTATCAACTTCCTGAGCTGTAGTAGTTAACTTGTCACTTCCTAGCTGCAGGAGTGATAACGGGGTTGTATGTTGTGAAGCGTCTATTGATGATAATATGCTCATACGGTAAAATCCTGATATGCCTTCCATTATCATTATAAACCATATTTTGATATATTCAATATATAAATAGTATGTCTTTTAAAAATCTTTACATTATGCAACGCCGTTGTTTAACAGATCGTGGATATGGATGACACCGACAGGTTTTTTACCCTCAAGAACAAAGAGGTTTGTGATTTTCTTGTCGTGCATAAGCTTTAAGGCTTCTGCGGTCATTGCATCAGGTGATATGGTTTTTGGATTTTTTGTCATTAGGTCTGATGCTTTGTAGCTTAAAATATCTGCAGACAGGCATCTTCTTAAATCACCATCTGTAAGGATTCCGGTCAGATCACCGTTTGAGTTAATAAATCCGACACAGCCGAGTCGTTTAGAGGTCATCTCTAACAGAACAGCCTGCATGTTTGCGTTTTCCTCAAGTATCGGCATCTCTATTCCGGTATGCATTAAATCTGAAACCTTCTTAAGAATAGAACCAAGTTTGCCTCCCGGGTGTCTGTCGTTAAAATCTTCTTTTGAAAATCCGTTACGTTCAATTAAGCCTACAGTAAGGATATCACCCAACACAAGAGTGGCGGTTGTTGAACTTGTCGGAGCAAGTCCGAGAGGACAAGCTTCTCCGTTATTAGGAAGCGCCAAAACTACGTTTCCGGCTTTACCGAGTGAACTTTCAGGATTTTTTGTTATCGAGATTATTGTTATTCCGAAACGTTTGCAATAGTTGAGTATATCAATAAGTTCTTTTGACTCACCGCTATTAGAGATTGCTACAACAACATCATTTTCTGTTATCATACCCAAATCACCGTGACTTGCTTCTGCCGGGTGAACAAAAAATGACGGACTGCCTGTTGAAGCAAGAGATGCCGCAATTTTACGACCAATATGTCCTGATTTTCCCATACCGGTAACAATTATCCTGCCTGAGTTATTTGTTGCATTTTGCATCAAATCGAGTGCTTTTGATAGACTGTCGGCATCAAGAGATTCTTTTAAATGTTTAAGCGTATCTATTTCAGAGTTTATTGTATTAATGGCAGACTGTCTGTCAGCTTCTTTTTGCGATTGTTGAGTTATTGCAGGCATCAGATATACTCCTTTTCTCTGATATTGTACTACAAACGGGTAAATTATGCGAAATATTAACAGTTATTTAGAAATTAAGCTGCGGATAACTTCTCCTGCAATAATCAGCCCGACCGCAGACGGAACAAAAGCGTTGCTTCCGGGGATTTGTTTTTTACCTTCAATTTTTTCATCACTTTCTGCCGGTTTTAATGGAATCTCTTTTGAATAAACAACTTTAACTTTTTTGATTTTTCTTTTTTTTAACTCTTGTCTTATAACCTTTGCAAGTGGGCAAACTGATGTTTTAGATATATCATCAATTTCAAAAAGTTCAGGATGCATTTTATTTCCTGCTCCCATGGAACAAATAATCGGAACATTAGCTTTTTTAGTCTGCTCAATGAGTTCAAGCTTCCCCGATACCGTGTCTATTGCATCTACAACATAATCGTATTTTGAAAAATCAAACTCATTTGCAGTTTCCGGCATAAAGAAAGTTTTATAAGTCTTTATATTTACCCCTGGGTTAATTTCTTTTGCTCTTTCTTCCGCAACTTCAACTTTGTATCTGCCTATGGTTTTATGAGTTGCGACTATTTGCCTGTTGAGGTTTGAGAGTGCAACTTTGTCATTATCAATCAAATCGAGAGAGCCTATTCCTGAGCGAACGAGAGCTTCAACTACATATCCTCCCACTCCGCCTATCCCAAAAACTGCAACTCTGGAGCGAGCAAGTTTGTTCCCCCCTTCTTTACCGATTAAAAGTTCTGTCCTTGAAAACTGATTAAACATAGGACAATTCTACTATTAACAAAAATAATTGTCACCGTCTTTTTTGTATGATATGATTATCTTCGTAAGGGAGAGTTATTGGGGATTTATATGCTAAGCAAATATTTTAAAATTAAAACTGCATCTGATGAGTTTAGCAAAAATCTGGATATAATTTTTGAAGAGTTAAAAGGGAAAAAAGTTCTCTTATACGGTGCGGGAGACGGTTTTGTTGTCCTTAATAAAAAATATGATTTTAAACAAAAATTAAATATTACGGGAATAGCGGATTTAAAATTTGAAAAAAATAATAAAAATCTCTTTATGGGGTTTAAAAAAGTTTTACCGAAGAATATTCCAAATGAGGATTTTGATTCTATTCTTATAACAAATGAGCAATCAAAGAAAATAGTGAAATACCTTAAGGAAAAATTAAGGCTAAATTGCGATATCAAAGCCCTGTTTGTGGAAGAAATTAAGGACGAACAAATAAATTTGAATTATTTGTATAAACATAAATTTGATAAAACCCTGCCAAAACTTGTTAAGGATATGAAGGGGAAAAAGGTTATTTTATATGGTGCCGGTGTGTTTTTAGAACTTATTAAAAAGTATTTTGATCTTTCAGACCTCAATATAACAGGAGTCTGTGATAAACGTTTTAACAAACATGCAGAAGGCGAAACTTTTTTAGGTTGGAGGGTATTTAGTGTTGATGAAGCGGCTGAGCTGAATCCTGATTATATTTTGATTTCTACAAAAATGTACGTTGGTTTGATACGTTCACTGGAACCGAGCGTGTTGAAAGACAAAAAATTCCGTCCTTTACTTAAAAAGAGCTTTATTACATTAATACAAGAAGCTTGGAGATAAGTTTTGAACTATGAGTAAAAAGAAATTCAAATTATTATATGATGCTGATACACTGAGCAGCGGTTTAGAAAAAACATCGTCACGTGCAGGAATATATTTTTGTTTTCTAAAAATACTTAAGGAAATGGCAAAAAGGGATGATTTGGATATTACACTTTTTGTTACTCCTAAAAATAAAAAAAGTGTACAAAAAGTAGTAAGATCGGAGATTCCGGGTAAAAAATTTAAAATGCTGACTTTGTGGCGTATTCCAAACAGAGATAAAATTGATGCGATTGCAAAAATTTGTTCTTCTGACAGAAATATTTTTCAGAGTGTTTTAGAGAGGTTTTTTATATATTCACACTACTTTTTAAATATTGTGTTACGTAAAATATATTGCTTCATATTGTCTTTTAATAAATATGATGCATTTTATTCATCAAATCTTACGATGTTTAATGCACGAAAAGAGTTGGGTGTAAAAAGGCAGTATGCTCTTTTGCACGATGTGACACCGCTTTTATTCCCTTCATATTTTCCGCCTTCTTTTGAGTTTCAGTTTAAAGAGAGGATAGCGGTACTAAATAAAGACGATTATTATTTTACCAATTCCGAATACACAAGAAAAGATTTTCTGAAATATGTACCGCAAATTGACCCTGATAAAATAATAAATACTTATGTCGGTTGCAATGTGTCTTATACGGTAAAAGAAGGTGATTTGGAAAAGGTAAAACAAAAATATAATATTCCTCAGGGTAAAAAATATCTGTTTTCACTTTGTACTATAGAGGAGAGAAAAAATTTAATAAGAAATGTCCGGACATATATGCAATTTATTAAAAAGCATAATATTGATGACCTGATTTTTGTTATGGGTGGAGGTTACTGGCAGCATTTTATAGAAAAATTAAATTTAGTAGTATCTGATTTGAGTACGGATAAAATTATAAAAACAGGATATGTTGATGATGAAGATTTACCCGTGTTGTTCAGCGGTGCGGAATGGTTTACCTATACATCGCAGTATGAAGGGTTTGGTTCTCCCGTTTTGGAAGCAATGAATTGCGGCTGCCCGGTTATAACATCAAATAATTCTTCGCTTCCCGAAGTTATCGGAGATGCGGGAATACAAATCGACTGGGACAGTGATGAGCAGCATATAGAAGCTTATGAAAAATATTATTTTAATGATGAGCTCAGAAAAGAAAACTCCAAAAAAGGCATAGAACGGGCAAAATTGTTTACTTGGAAAAAGACTGTTGATAAAATGCTTGAAGTAATGATAAAGTGACCCCCTTAAAAAGAGTATTTTCAACTTATTTGCTTGATTTTTTAATGAAAAAACACTAGAATAACTGTATTATGGAACAGTATAAAATTTCGTTTGATGAAATAAAAGAACTTCTGGTTGAACAAAAGTACCACGATGAAGATATTGAAGAACTTGAAAAGGCATTTGAGTTTGCCAAAAAGCTTCATGCCGGTCAGTACAGAGTTTCAGAAGAACCTTATATTATACATCCGATAGAAGTTGTAAAAATTCTTATTGGTCTGAGAGCTGATAAAGATACATTGATAGCAGGTTTTTTGCACGATATCTTGGAAGACACTGATACAGAGCCGGAAGAGATACAGGAGCTTTTTGGAGAAGATGTTTTAAATCTTGTTCAGGGAGTTACGAAACTCGGAAAACTCCAGTTTAAGTCAACGGAAGAACGTCAGGCGGAAAACTTCAGAAGAATGTTTATTGCAATGGCTTCTGATGTAAGAATAATTTTTCTTAAACTTGCTGACAGGCTTCATAATATGCGAACGCTCAATTATATGGCGCCTGCAAAACAGCAGAGGATTGCACAGGAAACTCTTGATATCTTTGCTCCGCTTGCTAACCGTTTAGGTGTCGGTAAAATTAAAGCAGAGCTTGAGGACTTGTCGCTAAAATACCTGCATCCCGATAAATATTATGAAATTGCTCAGCTTGTATCACAGAAAAAAGCAGAACGTGAAATAACCGTCAAGCATCTGATAGACAGTATTTCACAAGATGTTAAAGCAAGCGGAATAAATGCAACTATTACAGGCAGAGCAAAACACTATTACAGTATTTATAAGAAAATGAACAGGCTGAATGTAGCGTTCCACGATTTGTACGATATTACAGCTGTTCGTGTAATTGTTGATACGGAAAAAGAATGTTATGAAGTTTTAGGGCTTATTCATTCCAGATTTAAGCCTATACCGGGCAGATTTAAAGATTATATTGCAATGCCAAAAGGCAACATGTATCAATCATTGCATACATCTGTTATAGGTCCGCGTCAAAAACCTCTGGAAGTTCAGATAAGAACCTGGGAAATGCATGAAATTGCTGAATATGGTGTTGCGGCTCACTGGAGATATAAAGAAAAAGGCTCTCAAAAAGCGGATTCGGCTAATGATGTTAAGTTCTCATGGATGAGGAAACTAGTTGAATACAATAAAGATACAAAAGACGCAGCGGATTATGTTGATTCCGTTAAACTGGATTTGTTTTCTGACCAGGTATTTGCATTCACCCCGGGCGGTGATGTTATTGATTTACCTCAGGGTGCAACTCCTGTTGACTTTGCATACCGTATTCACTCGGATGTCGGTCATAAAACAGTAGGTGCATTGATTAACGGACGTATCGCACAACTTGATACAAAGCTTAAAAACGGCGATATCGTTGAGATTATGACGTCTAAAGTTGCGGCTCCGCGCTTAGACTGGCTTCACTTTGTTGTTACAAAGCAGGCAGCATCAAGAATACGCAGCTGGTATAAAAAGAATAAACGCGAAGACCATATTAATATCGGAAAGGCAAACCTTGAACACGAACTTACAAAAGCAATTTTTGATGAATATGTCAAAGAAGGCGAATTTGATAAAGTTGCAAAGCAGATGAACTATGTAAGTGCAGACGATTTGTTTGCAGCATTAGGGTACGGCGAAACTACATTAAACAAGATTATTAACAGACTTAAAAAACCGGTTGTTAAACAGGAAGGCGAAGGCGTTCATCAACATAAACCCAGAAAAGCTTCTGAAAAAGATATTGTCGGCTTAGAGGGGCTTTTATATTCATTTGCGCGATGCTGTTCTCCTATTCCCGGCGAACCGATAGTAGGTGTTGTTACTCGTTCAAAAGGCGTTACTGTTCACAGGCTGGATTGTAAAACTTTAGAAAATATTCCTGTTGAGCGACTTATGGATATTCAATGGTCAGGGAATAATATTAATAAGACTTACAGCACTACAATCCGTATTGAAACAGGCGAACGTTTGGGAATGCTCAAAGATGTTATTGGTGTTGTTTCCGATAATAATACAAATATTAACTCAGCAAACGTTAAATCTAAGGGTAAAGTGGGTATAATTGAACTTGGTATAGAGCTTGATAATATTGATACTCTCAGACGTGTAATGACAGCTCTTCAGGCAATGCCTGACGTATTAAGCGTTAAGAGAATACAAACTTCATTTAATCAGGCACCTCAGCAGTTTACCAAAAAGAATAAACAAAAACAGCCGCCAAAGAAGAACCATAATTAGCTCATAGCCATTAAGAGTTCTCTTATAACTTTTGTTGCAACAGCTGTTGAAGCTCCGCTTGAGTCATAGTCTGGTGCAAGTTCAACTACGTCTGCACCTATAATGTTGAATTTTGAGATGTATTTGAACCATCCAAGGAGTTCATTGAAGGTTAAACCGCCGACTTCAGGGGTTCCTGTGCCAGGCATTATTGAAGTATCAAGTACATCAAGATCAACCGTTACAAAGATATTTTTGTCTTTTAAGCAGTCTAAATCTTCGTATTTTGTTGCTCTGGTGTTGTATTTAGACATCAGCTCAAACTCGTCTTTCATTCCTGAGCGGATACCTATTTGTTTAAGATTCTCAAACCCTATTATGTTCCCTGAATGTCTGATAACGGCGGAGTGTGAGAGTTCTTCTCCAAGATACTCTTCTCTTAGGTCAGTATGTGCGTCAAAATGAATAATAGCAAGGTTATCATAAAACTTTGAAACGGCTTTAATCTCAGGCAAAGTTACAAGATGCTCGCCGCCGATTCCGAAAACCTTTTTGCCGTCTTTATAAATATCTTCAACATTTTTTTCTATTAAATCAAGTGACTTAACAGTATTACCCAAAGGAAACTCCAAATCACCTGCATCGTGAAAATTGCAGTCCTCAAGGTGTTTGTCAAAGTAAGGAGAATATTCTTCCAACCCCCAGCTTGCCAGTCTTATTTGCTCAGGCGCAAATCTTGACCCCGGACGGTAAGATACAGTGCCGTCGAAAGGTAATCCTAACATAACTACCTCAGATGATGCATAATCCTTGTTTTCACCCATCCAATTTCTGTCTAAAAACGGTCCTCTTAACATACTTTCTCCTTTTAGCTATTGTATTTTATACAATACAATAAAGAAGAAGAAGGGTAAAGTAATTTATGCTACGTTATCTCTGCGTTCTTCGACTTCGTCTTTTACTTTTTGTGTTGCATCGTAGCTTCTGCCCTTCCAACCGATGCTTAACAAATGTTCGAACGTTGAAGTTTCAAGAGTTTGAACCAAATCATTAAAGAATTCGCCTGTTGCATTAAGAAGAATATTACCCTGCATTGCAGTATTCATAAGTTTATATTTTTTAATTGCGACTTGTTCAAGATATTCTGATACTTTTACTTTTCCTGTAAATATATCTTTTATAATATTAGTGCCATCATCACCGGTGATTGTATCGTAATTGACAGCACCTGTGTCAGAAGTGTCTGCGGTTTCGCCTTTCTTGACAACTATCGGTTCAGGAGTCGAGGCTTCTTCAAGACTCTGTCTGATTGTCTTTATTTTTTCTTCTGATTTAGATATAACTTCTTCCGAAGCTGTTTTGAACTTTCCTGATTCGTCTGTTGCAGATTTTTCAGCTAATTCTTGTACTTTATCAGAAAATTTATTTTCACTTAGTTTGTCAAGAATTTCAGTTAATTTCTTCTTATCTATATTCAAATCATCAGGGTTATTAGAAATGAATTTTGCCATTTCTTCCAGGAATAAATTATAACTTGGTAATTCTTTGAAAAAGTTATTAGCCTGAGTAATAAATTCCTCTTTTTCTTCCTCTGATAAATTCTCATTACCCGTAACGCCCTGTGTAATATTTACACCTATTTGTACAAGTTCACAGTATTGTTTAATAACAGATTTTTCATCTTCAGTGAGACTGTCAATCAGTTTTTGACGTTCTTCCTCTGACAAGCTGTTTTTATATACTTTATCTATAATATCTTGATGTTTATGGTAAAAAGCATAAACTTTTTCTTCATATTCATTGAATAATTTTTGAGTACCAGGAACTGACATATGTTCAATGATTTCTTTTTGAACATTAGAACTTAAATCCTTAAGAGTATTTAAATCTATACTGTCAGCACAAGCTTTTGCTTTTTCTTTGTCTTTAAAACTTTCAAAAAATATTTTTATCAGGTTTTGATTTGTTTGGAAGTCTTTTAAAATAGAATTTATTTTTGTTGCTTTTTCTTCATCAGTCATACTGCTGAGCATAAGACTAAAGTGTTTTTCAATAATATTAGCATCAATTTTGTCAAAAGGCTTATTATATTCTTTTGCTAATGTTTCTTTAAAGTTTTCCGGTGTTAATTCTGAATTTGAGTTAACATTACAAACTGCAGTAACTTCTTTAGAATCTTTTTCAGCTTCTTTAATTATATCTATATTATTCTCTGATGTAGCTGCTTTGATAGTTGGGTTATTTAGTATATTGTGAGATGAAGAAGCAGCATTAGTAGGCGAGATTGACATCTTGCTTGTTCCTCATGTATTTATTATTGGGATAAGTTTTATTTAAACGAACATGAATATAAAAAAAAAATAAGTGTATGAATTTCACTTATTTTTTCTTTTGTTACAAAACTTAACATTTTTAAATTAAAAATTTATCTGTTTCTGGGACTAACTGTGTTCATCCAGTCATCATAGTACACAGATAATCCTGAATAATTGTCGAAATGGCTGTCTTTACCAAAAAAGTTACAGTTTGTTAAAGATTTTTTAATTAATATTTTATCAAGGACAAATATTTTATAAGCAATAAGATCAGACATTGACATATTATCTGTTCTGTCTTTAGTGTATTTACGCTTATAATCATCTACTTCAACGTGATAATCAATAAGATCTTCGACGCTAAAACCGGCTTTTTTTTCAGCTATTAAATCAATTCGTTCTAATACCTCTTTTGCTGTTGGTTTATGGTCAAAGTTTAAAAGTTGTACCAATACCGGGCTGTATTCATTCTCAAGCCATTTTGTTACCTTATCTGCATTAGGGATAACTGATTTGTAAAATTGCGGACCTGTTTCTTTTACTTCTTTAGCCAGTTGCGGATTTACCCTTGCAAGAGTAGTGTTATCTGCCTGAAGCAATACAAATAATTGTTGTCTGTCTAACTCATGCTGAATCCTTGCACTGGCAAGAAAAGTTCCGTATTGTTTATAAAAATCGTTTACTATATTATTTACCATTTGTACTTCATTAGAATTAGCTGCAAATTTTTTGTACATAGTTTCAAGTTTCATATTGTGAACACTTGTGACTGATGATTGCTGTACCCCCTGCAAACTTGCAGCTCTGAGTGCTGCTGCACCTTCTTTTGAGACAATTTCTGTCTGATTAGGTGTTTTATTTACGGTTGTTATAGGATTTGTTGCCTTCAGAGCAACTGCTCCCATTAATAATCCGCCTAATATACCTGCTTTTGCTATTTTGTTGATTGCAACCATAATTCAAACTCCTAAAATATTGTACTTATATATAGTAATATATCATCTAAAAAATTTTTTTGCTAAAATTTTTACATTTATTAATTTTTAGAACTTTTTATAAATTATTTACGTTTTACATGATGTATAATTATTTTAAACAGGAGAAAAATTATGAATAAAAGAATTCCGATATTGATATTAACAGGTGTGATTATTGCAACGACAGCCGTTTTTGCCGCAAAATATACGGTAAATACTTCAGGTACCGTAAAAACTCAGTCGGGACAGGTAATTACTTCTCCTGCAAACAGTGTTAACCAAAACTTTTTTAACAATTATACTGCCGCAAATTATGTAAACAATAATGTTGTAAACCAAAATCAGGTTGGTATGATTGAGATAGTTATGGATTTTTCCGGCAGTATGTCAAACTGGATTGCAGTAGCTAAAAGAAGTATGACTGCTATTGTTGCACAGATTCCTTCTTCAACAAAAATCGGGTTCAGAGTATTCGGACACGATTCAGACGGTTCAAATCCGACAAGTATTCATACCTTGCAGGATGTTAAAAAGATTGTTAAGAAAGGAAATAAATTTACTGTTGTAACTGAAAAAAGTCCTCTTGGTACAACAAGAGGCGCATGTAGTGCAACAAAACAGGTTGCTCCTATTATTAGTGCTAACTCAAACTCTATTCTTTATGGTATGAACTCTGTTGATATAGGCGGTGCAACACCGCTCGTTTATGCGCTGGATAGAGCTGCATATCAGGATTTTGCCAATTATGATACAACTACTCCAAAGAAAATTGTCCTTATAACAGATGGCGGTGAAAATTGTGGAGGCGATCCGTGTGCATTTGCTCGTTCACTAATGAGAAAACGCTCAGATATTCATATAGATGTTGTTCTTGTTTCATCTTATTCAAAATCGCTTTCTTGTCTTGCTTCTACTACAGGCGGTCACCTGTATAACATTGATAATCTGGGTGATTTTACAAATACAATGACAAAAACTATTCAGTCACAGCCTGCAACTCAGCAGGAAATCAAAAAACAAAGCTACGAATTCATCGCTGAATAGGGGTAAATATAAAAATTACCTGATTTATTCCGATATTTTTATAAAACTTCTACTATGCGTTTAATATCTTCGCTTGTAATATGACTCAGAGCTTGTTTTTTGTGTTCGTCGTTTAAAGCATTTTTTTCTTTTAACACACTCAATACTTTAAGCAATAATGTCTGATTAGAACTGTCTAAAAGTGTTTCAAGTTCTTCTATATCATTAATATAATCAACTGCAAAAAATACAAAGTCACTTTCTTCATAGAGTTCATCATATAAAAGGCTGTTTAATTTGTTGACGTTTACCCCTCTGAAGAATTTGTTTATATTTGATATCTCATCTTTTGTATTTTTGTCACAGTCAAAAAGGTATTCTTCGTTCTCTTCCAGCGATTCAAACTTTTCCTTAGCCATTCTGAGTAATAGAGCAGAAGAGCTGGTAAGGTTTTCGTAATACAGATTTTCAAATATTTCAAGCAGATTATAATCTATAACTGCAGAAGGCTGAAGAATCTCAGGTATAGCATTAACAATATTGCATAATATCAACACTGCCAAATCAAAATCCTGCGCAAACATAGTTTCCAGTTCAACCAAAAACGGAATTTCTGCTGCAATATTTTCGGATAATGATGATTTTTTCATAACATCAATAATACTTGGCAAAGTATCTTTTGCACCATATGTCACAAGGAACTTAACTGCATTATACTGTTCAAACTCATCTTTGGATTTAAGTCTTTTTATTGCATTTTCCTTAGATATGCTGTCATTTACCGCAGATAAGACTTCTATTGCGTTGTTGCTGACAGCACCATCGTCAGACATAGCAGCTTCTCTTACAGCCGGCAGAATATCATCCAACTTTTCCTTTGAAAGCAAAGATAAAAACTTAAGAGCATAAGCTTTATTTGAGTTATTGCCCGATAAGAAAAACTTCTTGATTTCTGGCAGCAAATCTTCTCCGCCATATTCATATAATATATTTGCAACCAAACTGTCATAAGACTGTGAGTGGTAATCAAAGAAACTGAGTAAATTTATATAATTTTGCTTATTGCATGCATTTGCAATACGTTTTGCAACATTAGACTTTATAAAGTCAAACAAAAAATCATCCTGTTTGACAAGTTTTTTAAATAACTCAATATCAGGAGTATCAACAAGTATTTTAGCTGCCTGTTCAAACTCAACAGGGTTTTTCCCTGTAAGTGCTTTAAATAAGTCCATAATAAATTAATCCAAATAGAAAACTGTAATAACTTTGTGATTTTCTTCAGCATACTCAACTGCTCTGTGAAGAGTTTTACTTGTATGTGACAAGAAACAAATCATCTGGTTGCAGTCATCAATAATTTCTCTGTTACAAACTCTTGATGCGTCTGCAAGAGTCATCATTGCCCTGTCAGAATGTTCAACGATATTAGGAACACCAATTAGCTGGTCTTGAACATCTGACGGCTGCTGTCCTATAGTCTGGGGTAAAATAACTTTTAGTTTATCCGGATTAGATTTCATAGCACCGCGTATTGCAGCTGCGTTAGTACCGCATGAACCTCCGGAGGTGATAATTGTATTACCTTGCTGAACAAGAGCTGTCGCAAGAGTTTCAATCATTTGCTGATGTGTAATGGCAAGGTTTCTTGAACCAATGATAGCAATTCTTTTTGCCGGCTGTTTTATTGTTGCAAGTTCCATTGCAAGTTCGTCTACCGTATCCGGGGTGCTTTCAGCCGTATCCATATCATCAACAGGCACCATAATTGATTGTTGCTGCTGTTCATTATCTTCAATAGAATCTAAAATCTCAATCATTAGTTCACCTTCTGTTTTTGTCGTATTGTGTTTTGCACGTCTTTTTTGTATGCTTGTTAATAATAGCACAAAATTGAGATTTTGGGAATAGGGAATGGAAAATATTTTAGAAGGACTCAATAAAGAACAGCTTGAGGCAGCCCAAACAACAAAAGGAGCGTTGCTTATTTTGGCAGGTGCAGGAAGCGGAAAAACCAAAGTTTTAACTTCTCGAATTGCCTATATGGTTCAGCACGGTGCCGTTGCTGGCAAAATTTTGGCTGTAACATTCACCAACAAAGCCGCACGTGAGATGAGGGAACGTTTGGCAAAAATGGTTGGCGAAAATGTTATTAAATATATGTGGGTTGGAACTTTTCACAGTATCTGCGGGCGTATTTTGAGGCAGGATATTGAAAGTTATTCCTTTCAGTCAGGGAAATCTCTTGATAAGAATTTTACAATTTATGATGAAACGGATTCTCTTGCCGTAATTAAACAGGCGATAAAGAAAATTAACCTTGATGACAAAATTTATCAGCCAAAACTGATTAAGGCAATAATTTCCAATGCTAAAAACAAGATGCAGGATGCATACACTTTTGCTACTTTTGCACGTGATTTTAAATCACAAAATATTGCGAAAGTTTTTGAACTTTATGAAAACACACTTAATAACAATAATGCTATTGATTTTGACGATATGCTTCTGATTACGGTAAAGCTTCTTGAACAAAATCCTGAAGTTCGTGAAAAATACTATAAAAAGTTTCAGCATATACTTGTTGATGAGTACCAGGATACAAACCAGGCACAGTATCAACTAGTAAAAGCTCTTTATACAAACCTTAAACCTGATATTCCGGAAACACGTTCACTTTGCGTAGTAGGCGATGTTGACCAATCGATTTATTCTTGGCGTGGTGCGGATTTCAGAATAATTCTAAATTTTCAGAACGATTTTCCTAATGCAAAGGTCGTCAAATTGGAGCAGAACTATCGTTCGACTGCGAATATCCTGAATGCTGCAAATGCTATTATTGAAAACAATGAAGAACGTGTTGATAAGGTTCTGTATTCTCAAAAAGGCGACGGAGAAAAAATCTCTCTCTATGAGGCGCAAGATGAAGCAGACGAGGCGCAGTATATAGTTAACTCTATTCGTGATACTTCCGATAATTATAATCAGTTTGCTGTTTTATACAGAACAAATAATCAGTCACGTGCGTTAGAAGAAGCTCTTATTGCAGCAGGAATTCCGTACAGAATATACGGTGGTCTTAAGTTTTATGACAGAAAAGAAATCAAAGATGCGATTGCATATTTAAAACTTATTTATAACCCTGATGATTCTCAGTCATTAAGGAGAATTGTCAATGTTCCTAAGCGTGCAATAGGCGAAACAACTCTCAAACACTTACAAGAATACGCTGACGAAAATGATTTAAGCCTCTTCGGGGCAATAAAAGACGTTGATAATATTTCTGCAATAAAATCAGGTACGGCAACAAAATTAAAAGATTTTGCAACATTGATAGAAAAATTTAAAGAAGCTGAAAAGCGGTATTCTTTACCGGAGTTCCTTGGATTAATCCTGGAAAGAAGCGGATCTCTCAATGAACTTCATGCGTCAAATACAGATGAAGATGAAATCAGAATAGAAAACTTGCAAGAGCTTGTAAACGTAGCTAACGAGTTTGAACCTGATGAGGAAAATAATGTTTTAGGAGAATTCCTTGCTCAGGTTTCATTAGTGTCTGATATAGACGGTATGGATGAGATAGCAAATAACGTTACATTAATGACGCTTCACGCATCAAAAGGTCTTGAATTCCCGATAGTGTTCATTGCCGGCTGTGATGAAGGTATTTTCCCGTCTGCAAGATGCTCAAATACTTTATCAGAACTTGAGGAAGAAAGACGGTTAATGTATGTTGGTGTAACAAGAGCGGAAACCAAACTCTATCTTACAACCGCAAAACGTCGTCAAATGTGGGGCGAATACAAATACTATACCCCGAGCAGATTTATAGACGAGATTCCTGTTGGTCTTATTGATGAAGAAGATTCCGAATACTCTGATTATTCAGACAGAAGCACCTTCAGAAATGCTGTTAAGACAGTGAAACAAAATAAAGTTTCTTTTAACTCTGACGGATATGTTAAACCGTCATCAGGTTTTGGTTCAAATTTCATTGCGCCAAGCAGTAAAAAACAACCGGATACATCAAAAGGTTTCGGCTCAGATTTTGTTGCTCCGAATGTTAAAAAGACAACAACAGTAGTAAAACGTACTCCGGCTAAAATTATTGTCAATAAAAATCCGATAAATAAACAAAAAGAAGAAGAAAAAATTAAAGCATTTTTTGAAAATAATCTGATAAAACAAAAAATTGAAGAACAAAAACGAAAAGATGCAGAAGAACAGAAAAAACGTGAGGAAGAATTAAATAATACCCCGGTACAATACTTTTTTAATGTCGGTGAACGTGTGTTCCATGAAAAATTGGGCATAGGTCATATAACAGACGTTATTCAGGTCGGTGACAGCACCATGTACACAATCGATTTTGGGAAACTTGGCAGAAAAGCTATGGATGCTGCATATGCTCATTTAAAAAAAATCTGATACAAGCTCAATACTTCTTTACAAAATATTCCTGATAAGTCAATTTCTTTAAAGAAAATGACTTTATATATTTAGGCAGGATATTGGAAAAATGAGCAGTTATTTAGACAATTTTTTAGGCGGCATGGCGTTCGGAATGTTAGCAAACAATCCGTTCTTCAGGGGCTGTTTTGGTTTTGGAATGTATCCTGTATATTATAACAGAGTTGATTTTGGCGGTTTTGCAAATCCATTTCCGAGTATTTTTGGCAATATGGGGTATATGGGTATGGGGCTAAGCGCTCAACCAATGCCGACAACTTTTGCCAACACACCTTTTCCGACTGTAGATTTTACCGAAGTTGGTGAATATATTTTGGATACATACACCAATCCGGATTCTGAATATAACAAAAAAATGAGGGAAATGTATAAGGAATACGAAAAACAAAACAAAAATTCAAACACATCCTGCTTTCAGCAAAACTGGTTTTCAATGTTTAATATGCCCGGGATGACATTTCCTTGGTTTGGAGGGCAGATAAAGACTGATAAAACTGATAAAAATGAGAAAGCAGATAAAGATACAAAAATAACAAATCGGTATGACGATAAAAGGTTCAATAAATTTTTATCCATAGTATTAGATCGTGAAGGCGGATATTCTAACAGTAAAATCGACAGAGGCGGAGAAACCTTAAAAGGAGTTACGCATACAACGTATGATGAGTACCGCAAATCAAAAGGTTTGACAACTCAGAGTGTAACAAAAATGACTGATGATGAAATGCAGGAAATTTATTATGAAAACTTCTATAAAGCAAGCGGCGCAGATAAAATATCCGATAAAAAACTTGCACTATATGTATTTGATACAGCAGTAAATTTGGGTGTAAAAGTAGCAAAAGATTTTCTGGATAAATGCGGTGGTGACAGAAATAAATTTGAACAATTAAGAAAAAACAGATATAAGAAAATTATCGAAAACGATAAAGACCAGAAAGCACACGAAAAAGGCTGGAATAGCAGAATGATTGCAATAAAAGATGCTGCGGATAATCAATTAAATACCATTGCATAAAAAAAAGCCGTTTCTTAGAGAACGGCTACCAGACTTGGGGAGGAGGTATGAAAAACCTCTCTGAGGCTTTCCATACTATCCTTATCGGTATAAATTTATTTTTCTTAAGGATATTTAACAAAAATACTACATATAGTGGAGGTAAAACTAAACACACGAAATTATATATTCGGTATATTTATTTACCCACTACTTGTGGTACTTTTCACCTTTAAGGATTTTGAAGGCACGATAAATTTGTTCGACTAAAATTAGTCTTGCAAACTGATGCAGAAAAGTCATTTTTGACATACTCAATTTGAAATCTGCTCTTTGAGAAACCTTTGAGGATATTCCGCAGGAAGAACCTATAACAAAAGTAAGTTCTGAAACTCCGCTCATAGTAATATCATTGATTTTTTGAGCGAACTCTTCCGAAGAAAGCTGTTTCCCCTGTATTTCCATTGTTATTACGTAGGAATCTTCTTTGATATGAGAAAGTATATTTCCACCTTCTTCATCAAGTGCTTTTTGAGTCAGGTTTTCGTCTTTTATCTCAACGGGATTCAGTTCAACAATTTCGACAGACGCATAAGGAGTAAGCCTTTTTAAAAATTCATCAACCCCGTCTTTTAAGAATTTTTCTTTGATTTTACCTAAGGCAATAATTTTTATTTTCATTATTGCTCTTTACCTGTCTTTTCTATATAAACGCTTGTAGATGGGAATGCAAAGTCTATGCCTTCTTCACGGTAGCGGTGAATAATTTCGCGAATCATATTCCCCCTTACAACTTTATATTTTGCCCAGGTTGTTTCGGATGTGTATCCGAAAAATCTTATGTTTATTGAACTGTCTGCAAGTTCGTCAATAACGGTAAACATACCTGAGCCGATAATTTTTTCATCATTTGTAGCAATTGCTTTTAGTATTTCAACGGCTCTGTCAATTTTTTCGTTTGGAGTTCCGTATTCAATCCCTACTGTAATATCAATTTTTCTTTTTTTGCACATAGAAACATTTGTAATCTCTTCGTTAGCGATTTTGTTGTTAGCAACATTGACCAAAAAGTTATCTAATGTTCTTATAGAAGTAGAGCGGAGGTTTATTTTTTCAACATACCCTTCAATATCATTAAACTTGATATAATCACCTATCTTATAAACTCTGTCACCTAACAAACCTATTGAACCGAATACGTTTCCGATAGCTTCTTTAGCAGCAAAACCGACTGCCAAACCTGTAATTCCGAAACCTGCAATTATGGAAGAAACATTATATCCAAAGCTTTCCAAAAATCCGACCAAAAGCATAAATATAATAACGGCTTTTAATACTTTTACCAATAGTGGTAAAAGGTTTAAAAGTGTTGAATCGGAATGCTTTTCTTTTAATTTTGATGTTAATTTTGCTTCAAATATATTAATAACTTTGTTGATTATCATAATCAAAATGAGGTTGATTATAACTCCAAATATAAACGGAGCGTGTTTTACAAAAAACATAAATATTGGTTTCACCGCATTTTCTAATGAAATATCAATCATTTATTTATACTCCTTTGCGTTTTCTTAACTCTTCAAGCTCACTCTGGAATGGAGAAATTTTTGTTAATTTATCCATTATTATAGGCATATTTTTAATAACAAAGTCAACATCTTTTTCTGTTGTATATCTCGAAAGAGAAAATCTTATTGACCCGTGTAGAGCAGTAAACGGTATTCCCATAGCTCTTAAAACGTGGCTTGGTTCCAGCGAACCTGATGTGCAGGCACTTCCTGAACTTGCACAAACTCCGATATCGCTTAAGTGTAATAAGATTAACTCGCCTTCAACATATTCAAAACCGATGTTTGTAGTATTTGGCACCCTGTTTGAGATACCTGTATTCAGTCTTGCATTGAATACATTTTGTAAAATCCCTGATTCTAATTTATCACGTAGTCTTTTTACTTCTGTGAGTTCATGATTCATATTTTCCATAGCAAGCTCGGCAGCTTTACCCATACCGACAATGTATGGTACATTTTCCGTTCCTGCTCTCATTCCTTTTTCCTGATGACCTCCGTTAATTAGAGGTGTAAACCTTACGTCAGGTTTAACGTATAAGGCACCAATCCCTTTCGGAGCGTGAAACTTGTGACCTGATACACCGACCATATCAATAGCTGTGTCTTTTACGTTCATAGGAATTTTCCCCGCAGCCTGAACGCCGTCAACATATACTCTTGTTTCAGGAGAGTGAGATTTTACGTACTCGGCAATCTCTTCAACAGGGTGGATAACGCCGGTTTCATTATTTGCCCACATAACGGAAACAAGTGCAGTATCTTTTCTTAACTTTGATTTAAGTTCTTCCGTATCAAGTTCGCCCTGTGCGTTAACACCTATGTAATCTACTTCATAACCCAGTTTTTCAAAAGTTTTATAGGTGTTTAAAACGCAGGGGTGTTCTACTTTTGTTGTTATGATATGGCGTTTCTCTTTGTTGCAGCTAAGAACTCCTTTAATTGCCATATTAGCAGATTCAGAACCGCATGAGGTGAAGAAAATTTCTTTTTCGTCTTTTGCGCCAAAGAAATCACGCATTTTTACTCGGGCTTCTCTGATCGAAGCAGCCGGTTTTTTCGCAAAATCGTACATGCTGGAAGGATTAGCATATTCTTCGCTCAAAAAAGGAAGCATATCTTCAAGAACTTTCTTATCAGTTGCGGTTGTTGCATTATTATCTAAATATATCATTATTTTGTTCCTTTAGTTCGTTAAATACGGCTTATAAGCCCTTTAAGAAATTGTACTAATCTGTTTTTGGAATGAGGTTTGTCTTTTTCAACAACAATATCAAAATTCCCCATTTCTTCAAATATTTTTTTTCGTTCATCAACAGAGTCGGATTTTTGTGCTTTCGCGAACAAATCTTTTGCTTTCGGGTTTTTGTAAACTCTGTAAATGTTTGCGCATCCTTTTGGAAGGGTGATATTTTTAGCCGGATTTATGTATGCACTTAAAATTTTAAACATATTTATACCTGCTCCACTTCCAAAGCAGAATCAACTTTATCCTTAAGGATTGATTCAACAAAAGTTTTTATTGTCATTCTTGAATTTTTACAGCCCTGACACATTCCTGTTAGTTTAACTTTAACATTATTGCCGTCTAAGTCCACAAACTCAATGTCACCTCCGTCTTTTTGAAGCTCGGGTGAGATTTGCTGTTCGATGACTTTGCTTATTTTTAAGATTTTTTGAGTGGTTGTAAGCGGAGATTGTTCTCTTTTGTTTAAACCTTTCCAGTATGTATCAAGAATATCTTTAATTGTTCCTTTACACCTTCCGCAAGCACCACCTGCTTTTGTATAGTTCGTAACTTCTTCAACAGTTTTGAGATTGTTGATTTTTATAGCTTCCCAAATTTGATTTTCTGTTACGTTAAAACATGTGCAGACTATTTTATCTGCAGTTTGCGGTATGTCATCTTCAATAGTTTCTTCCCCGTAGTATTTTTTGAGTGCATCTTCAAGCGCCTCGTGTCCCATAACGGAGCAGTGCATTTTTTCCTGTGGAAGTCCGCCGAGTTCATCTGCAATATCTTTATTTGTAATTTTTTTTGCTTCGTCTAAGGTTTTTCCGATAATCATTTCGGTTAAAATGCTTGATGATGCAACGGCTGAACCGCAACCGAATGTTTGGAATTTTGCATCAACAATTTTTTCGCCGTCAAGTTTTAAATATAGTTTTAAAGAATCTCCGCAAGCCAGTGAGCCTGCTTCGCCTATTAAATCTGCGTTATCAATTTTACCCACATTTCTTGGGTTTCTGTAATGGTCTAATACTTTTTCCGAATAATCCCACATATTTTATACCTCGTGATTTAGTGTAGTTCTTTTTTAATTTTATATCAAAGAAAGATTATTTTACTATCACCCTAAATAAAATTTAACGATTTATTAATAATTACTGTAAGAACACTTACATTTTTTGTTTTATGAGTTATAATGCAAGTGAAAAAAGAAAAGGGAATGTGTCTTATGACTGAAAGCATAAGTTCATCTGGCAATATATCGTTAAGTGCATTATCCGATCTCAAATCGTTCCTCCGTTCAGGTGCGGTTAAATCTGAGAGTGCAGAAAATTCTGATGAAGAAAATAAAACAGCAGAGTCAGTAAATCGTGATGTTACAAGAAATGCGTTATCTACGCTTTTGGAAAAAAGTTACACCGCTAATTCGGAAATAGCCGAAAGAAATGCTGAAGAAAAAGCCCAAGACGATGCAAACACAACAAGTCCTCTTGATATTAGCACTCCCGATATACAGACTCAGCCAGCATTGGAAATAAGCAGACCCGAAGTTAGCGAAGAATCAAATCCCCTGAAGGTTAATACCCCGGTTCGGCAGACTCAGTCGGCATTGGAAATAAACAGACCCGAAGTGAGTGCGGAATCAAATGCCCTGAGGATTAATCGTCCTGATACGCAGACCCAGTCAGCATTGGATATCCAACGACCTGAAACAAAAACAGCAACTGATCCGCTGAAAGTCAATCGTCCCGATAAAGATGCAGCAACAAAAACAGCATCTTTAAATATACCAAAACAAAAAAATGCAATCTTGTATGAACTTAGAAATACAATGCATTCAAAATATTCAGCATGGGATATTGCAAGAAAATACGGTATCTCATACATGCAGGCACAAGAAATTTTTGTTGATCTCAATCAGGACACAAACGGAGTTGTTAAGGAATTCAACCTTCCGGAAAACTCAACAGTGTCCTATCTTGTGTAGTATTTTAATTCAGTTCTGCATTATCTAATGCTTGTTTTCTTTTTTCTTCTTCCTTTAAGAACTCGCAATCAGCTTCAAGACGTTTGTCTTCCATTGCATCAATAAGTTCGTGGATATCCTTGATTTGTCCGAGTTCAAAACCGACTTCCGCTAATAATACACAATCATTGCAAAGTCTGTGGTGTCCGTATATTACTGAACCGGCCATATCTTTTGTTCCGCCGCAGGCATCACAGGTAAAAAACTCGTGTTCGCAGTCAGGATTCTCTTCAATATCATCTAATCTCATCTGCTCAACGACTAACTGCATCTCTTTAACTATTTCTTCTTTGGATTTCATTATCTTGCAACCTCACATAATGTTTTCATCTCATTAACAGCTTTTTCAAAACCTACATAAATCGCTCTTGATATTATAGAGTGGCCGATGTTAAGTTCAACAAGATTTGGTATCTCGTGCATTCTGTGAACGTTATCATAATTTAAGCCGTGTCCTGCATTTACTCTCAACCCGAAGTTTTGCGCAAAAACAGCTGCTCCTTTAAGGTCTTCAAAAGCTTTTTCCTCATCAGGTGTTCCGTAAACATTCGAATATCTTCCGGTATGAAGTTCAATAAACGGTGCCCCTGTTTTTGAAACGGCTGAGATTTGGTGTACGTCAGGGTCAATAAAGAAACTGACTTCTATACCTTTGTCAATAAGAGGTTTTGTAAACTCTATTGCCCATTTTAACTGACCTGCAACATCCAAACCGCCTTCTGTTGTAAGCTCTTTTCTTTTTTCAGGAACTATGCAGACTGCATGCGGTCTGATTTTGAGTGCAAATTTTTGCATTTCTTTTGTCATAGCCATCTCTAAATTAAGACGAACTCTGGGGAACATTCTGATTGCTTCCACATCGGCATCTTTGATATGGCGTCTGTCTTCCCTTAAGTGAGTTGTGATTGATGCTACTTTACAATCCTTACAAATTCTAACCGCAGTCATTATGTCAGGGTCATTTCCTCCCCTTGCATTTCTCAATGTTGCGATATGATCTATATTTACACCTAATAACATAATAAATTCCCCTTATTTTCTCTTTAGATTTTTCATCTTATCCAGTTTTAAAAGTGCCGTATATGTAGGCAGTATTGTAATATTATTATCTGCCGATTTACTTATATAATCAACAGCTTTTTCTATATCTGAGATTACTTTTATATTGTCTGCTCCAACTCCAGCATATTTCAAACGAAGTGCCATATCATTTGCACGGGTTCCTGATACTACAATTTCATGTTTGTTTACCCCTACTCGCTCAAATTCCGCATCCCATAGCCAGGATACATCTCGTCCGTCTGCGTAATTATCGTTGATTATGATTAAAAGACTTGAATCTAAATCCACAGTTTTTAAAACTTCGTTTGCGCCGATAGGATTTTTTATTAACTGGATTAGGGTTCTTTTTCCGTTCAAGTATTTTACTTCACTTCTTCCGAAAGCAACTTTAAAAGTTTTTAAGTTATTCTGAATATCTTCTGTTTTAAGCCCCAATTCTTTGCACAGCGAAATTGCACCAAGCGTATTGTATGCATTAAACAAACCTACAAGCGGAACTTCAAATTCTTCCCCATTTATATTTAAAACGGAATGGTCTTTGAATAATGTTACAACCGCATTGTACTTCGGCTCAGGTCTTTTGTAACCGCAGGAACAGGAATAATGTCCCTGCTGGGCATAAAACTTTTTGTCATAGTTTAACGGTTTTCCGCAAAGGCAGTTGAAGGCTTCTTCCGTCTGACTATCCGAGGGGTTTAAACCGTCCTCATAATTTACTTCTTCTACGCCGTAAAATATATGCTTACTTCCGCCTGTAAAACTTGAAACAAGAGGATCATCGGCATTCAATATAAGTGTTAAATCAGGTTTTAAATCTATTCCGTTTTGAATAAATTTTTTAGTTGTGGCAAGTTCTCCATATCTGTCTAATTGGTCACGGAATAGATTTGTTACAAGAAGATAATCTGCTTCAAACTTGTCATATATTACTTCCAAAAAAGCTTCGTCAGATTCAATAACAGAATAGTCATATTTTTTTATAGGATTAAGCTGAAGTGCGATTGCATTTACAACTCCCTGTATCATATTAGCACCAAGCTCATTATTGATAACAGAGCTTCCGCTCTCTTTCAAAAGATGAGAGATTAAACCTGATGTCGTTGTTTTTCCGTTAGTACCTGTAACATTAATCTTTGTCTTTATATATTTATTCGTGTGGAACAAAAAATCAGGACAAATTTTCAAAACAATTTTTCCGATTATAGAAGTTCCGGCAGATAGCTTTGTAATATTTAATCCAAGCTTTATTGCTTTTGCAAGAAATAATGAAAATAAAAATTTACCCTTCATAAAACGTCCCTATCTTAATTATTTGAAAAAAAATCCTAAAAGGTTATAATTATATTATTACAAAAACAGGTTAGAAAAAATGATTTTTTATTTTTTGATATCAGTTGTATTTATAGCAGAAGTAATTATTGCTATTGCATTGCTTATCGGTTTGGTTAAAGCTGATAAAATTTTACTTAAATATAATGAAATAGTTGATGAGACAAGACCTTCAGTTAAAAGTGTAATGATATTAGTACGCAAAATATCTAAACAATTTGTAGAACTTGCACCTATACTCACCGAACAAATAAAAAAAATTTTAGTTGCTTCATTGATGTCACAATTAAAGAGTATGCTTGGAGCAGTTACATTCTGGCTTGTGAAGAAAGAAGTCGAGAAACACGTATAGAAATTATTTACCTCTGAAAAAACACGTTTAGTTTTATTCGTGCTATTATATTTTTATGATAAAACCAGAATTACTTATGCCTGCGGGCAATGTTGAAAAACTTAAGTACGCAATCAAATATGGCGCAGATGCCGTTTACCTTGGTGTTGTAGATTTCAGTCTTAGGGCAATGCGTAAAGGTGAACTGATTACAATGGATAATCTTAAGCTCGCTATCGATACTGCTCACAATATGGGTGCAAAAGCCTATTTAACACTCAATATTTTCGGGTTTAACTCAGATATAAAAACTCTTGAATCCTGTATGGACAGAATCTCTGAATCTAATCCTGATTCTCTTATTATAAGTGATCCGGGAATTATGCGTTTGGCTCAAAAATATATGCAAAACACTCCTATCCACGTTTCAACTCAGGCTAATATTTTAAATTACGAAGCAGTTAAATTCTGGCAGGATATAGGTGCAACAAGATGTATTTTAGCACGTGAGTTGCCAATTAAAGACGTTGCTGAGATAAAGCAGAAAGTTCCCGGCATGGAGCTTGAATGTTTTATACACGGAGCGCAGTGTGTATCATTCTCAGGAAGATGTTTATTGAGCGACTATATGACAAACGGAGAACGTAAAGCTAACTCAGGTAACTGTTCTCAGCCTTGCAGATGGAGTTATAAACTTTTGGAAGAAACACGTCCTGGCGAATATCAGGAGATTGTTCAGGATGATAAAGGTACTCATATTCTTTCAACAAAAGACTTGTGTCTTGTGAAGCATCTGAAAGAAATGATAAATGCAGGGATAGATTCATTTAAAGTCGAAGGAAGAACAAAAAGCCTCTACTATGTTTCAGCTGTTGCAAAAGCGTACAGAGAAGCAATAGATGAGGTATTAAAGGACCCTGATGCAGACATGGAACCATATTTTCAGGAGCTTCTTAAGGTAGGTAACAGAGGATATACAACAGGTTTTTACCTGGGTGACGGCGAATATCCGTCTGACGGGTACAGTTACGACATATCTAAAGGTCTTGCAGGGGCGGATTTCTTATGTGAACTTCACGGATGTGAAAACGGGTATTACAGAATAATTACAAAAAACAAGTTCTATAAAAATGAAGATATAGAATTGATTACTCCTACGGAAAAATTTGTTACACAGGTTACTGAAATCAAAGATTTAAAAGGTGAAGAACAGGAGCTTGCAAATACTAACCACGAACTTCTTGTTAAGCTTTCAAAAGAACCTCAGAGTTATGAATATGCACTGATCAGAACCGTTGGTATAAAAAACGGTGTAAATGAAGCTTTAAAATGTGCATGTGTTTAAGAAAGAGAATAATACATTGTACCTTCAGGTGCATCCTCTAATGGAAGTTCCTTTCTCAAAACGCGTTCCATTATTTTGTTATCTTCTTTGTTAACAAATCTGAATCCGCACTTCCAGTGAGCAAGAGACGGACTGGGAATTTGTGTCATCTCAGAACCCTCTATTTTTCGTGCATCCAGTATAATTCTGCCTTCACATTCTTCATCTTTTTTTATCAGATTTGTAAGTTTTTTCATTGTCCTCGTAAAAATACCCTGGCGAGCATATTCAGGTCGAATCTCTACCATCTTAATATATACATGTGGTTTTAACCTTCTTTCACCTTTAGAATCTATGCAGACATAATTGTTTGGGAATTTTGTATCATATCCTTCAAAATTATATGCACGGTATTCCATGTTAAAAAACAGAAAACGCGGGTCTTTGACTTCATGATGATATACCCCGGTATAAATTGGCGGATTGTCTGTTAATATCTCAGGAATTCCTTCTTTTAATTCTACCAAATCCTGTTTAAGCTGTTTAAGTTTTGGCAGGTCAAATTTTAAATGATTTTTATATTTGCAAACTTTTCGCAGTGTACTTGTTTTTATTTTGCAGAAAAAAGATATTCCCGTAATCATTATTTATTAAATCCTTTATTGTCATAAAAAGCATAAAAATTTTTTTTGCCCTTTGTTATAAAATTGACTAAACCCTTAAATTATGCAAACATAGAATAATAAACTAAGTATTTAAAGGGAATTTAAATGTTCATTAAGCCTGATTATAATTTGAAAAATATATATGAAATCAATTTTACCGAACTGAAAAAACTCGGAATTAAATGCATAATGTTTGATTTGGATTCAACAGTTATGCAGTCAAAAACTTCGGAATTTACTCAACAAACCATAGAATGGTTTAATACATTTATCAATGATTTTGAAGTTGCTATTATATCAAATAATAAAAAGAAAGAATATATAGAAAAAGCCTCAAAAACATCTCCCTGCAGAGTTATCGGGTGTGCAAACAAACCTAATCCAAAAATTGCGAAACAGTATTTGGATGAAGTTGGCATAAAACCTACAGAAGCTGTGATGGTGGGTGACAGACCGCTTACGGACATCCTGGTTGGAAAATTTTTGGGGTGTAAAACAATTCTTGTAGGCTCAATTAATCCTAATGAAAACTTAGCGACAAAATTTGTAAGAGCGCTTGAAAGAAGTACAATAAAAAAATAAAAATATTCTATTGATGCAAAAACTCTGAAAACATATTAAGAGCAGATTTTAAGGCAACTGCACAATACCCTATTCTTACATAACCTTCCATCTCCATAGTTTCTCCCGGAAGAAGTGCAACGCCTGTTCGGTTTTGTAATCTTCTGCAAAGTTCACGTGAAGGCATGTCTTTTTTGTATTTTACAAGAGCCGTAGTTCCACCGTTTGGGATTATACATTCTGCAAGGGGTTCGTTTGTAAGCCATTCGGAAAAAGTATTCATTCCGAGCTGCATAATATTAAAATTGCGTTCCTGAATAATATTCTTGTTTTCTAAAGCAACAGATGCAAAAAAGTCATCCAAAACTCCGACGCTTATTGTATTGTACTGTCTTTGATGGTTAATCTCATTTATTAAATCTTCTCTGGCACACACCCAGCCCAATCTAAGTCCGGGTAATGAATAGGTTTTGGACATGCTTCCAACGGAAATTCCTTTTTCGTATATATCTGCTATTGATATTGAATAAGGATTTCCGATTAAATTCAATCCCCTATATACTTCGTCAGATAAAACCCATACATTGTTTTTCTTCGCAAACTCAACCAGTTCTTCAATAAGCCAGTTTGGAATTACTGAACCTGTCGGGTTATTAGGGTTATTCAAGCATAACAGCTTTGTTTTTGAGGTTACTATTTTTGACAGTTCCTCTATATCCGGAAGCCAGTTGTTTTCTTCTTTTAAGAAATATAACTTTACTTCCGCACCGATTGATTCAGGAATTGAATAATGCTGCTGATAAGTAGGAACAATACATACAACTTCATCACCTTTTTCAAGAAGTGAATAAAAAATAAGCTGATTTGCACCAATAGCACCATGTGTTATTGTAATATTTGCAGTTGCCTGATTTGTATAAAGAGATTTTATATTGTCTTTAAGTCTTTCAGAACCTGTAATATCACCGTATCCCAGCGGTGTCTTTAGTATTTTTTCAAATTCTTTTTCTGTATTATATGAATTTGAAGAATGTGAGCATAAATCCATAAGTTCATAAACAGATAACGGTTTTATGCAAGTTGTTGTTAAATCATACAAAGCGCCCGCTTCATATCTGTTCATCCATTCTTCAATTTTAAAAGGTGATATTTTCATAAATTTATTTTATCATAAAATATGGGCGCAAACTTAAGTTTGCGCCCTTTAACTTATTTTCTGAAAGTTATTAATTATTTGCCGTTAACAACTTCTTTGAATTTCTTACCAGCTGAGAATACAGGAACTGTCTTAGCAGGAATCTTAATAGCTTTACCTGTTTGTGGGTTTCTGCCGTTTCTTGCTGCTCTCTTACGTGGTTCGAAAGTACCAAAACCAACTAAAGTTACTTTTTTACCTTTGGATACAGATTTTTGTACTGTTTCAATTAAAGCAGACAATACTTCGTTAGCTTCTTTTTGAGTAACTTTTGCTTTTTTTGAAATTTCTGATACTAATTCTTCTTTGTTCATTATAAAACTCCTTTCTTAAATTTTACAAGTTCCATTATATAGCTTTAATAAAAGAAAGCAAGCTTTTTTATCGCCCAAAAGTATGATTTTTTCAGTATTTTAGTATGAAATGTCAGTCTGAAATCAGAACAATGTCTGCAAATGACATGTATGTATATTTGTAGAAAGCAGAGTATTATTAGTTTTCAAGGTTTAATATGCTGCCGTTTATGTTGGCTGAGTTGTATGCTTTGTTTAATTTTTGAACCTTTTGAGTTCTCGACAGTTCGGATTTTACAAACTCCATGTTTTTTTCAAGAGTGCTGATGTTTTTTTCTTCAAGTTCTTTTATTTCGTTAAAAATAGCATCAACTTCTTTTTGTTGTTCGGGGGTCAACTCAAGGTATCTTCTTATTGTTTTACAGCTGATAAATATTCCTTCACGCATTTTGATAAGGTTAATAGCACTGTCGAAATCTTCCTTTTCAATTAGCCTTGCGATATCAGCGGCACCGTTCTTAAGCTGTTTGTACTGAAGCATAAGTTGTTCATATTGTTGTTCACTCTGCATCGTTGTTGTCTCCTTCGTTTCCAGGAGCCGGTTCAGATTGCTGGCTAACCGGAAGTTGTTCACTCATTGCATCTTCCAGCGTAGTTACGCCGCTTTGAATCTCAATTGCTTTTTGAAATCCCCATCTGATGTTGGTTAAATCTTCTATTACTTCATCAATTTTTTCACTGTTTCGCTGAACATTTGCTTTGATTAAAGTTACTGCCATGCGGTTATATAAGCGGAAGAGCTGTTTGGATACATCATTTCCGTTTTCCAAATCAATTGTACGCATGAGCTCTCTGATAATTTTTCTTGCTCCGTCTATATTTGTTGAACGTTCTTTAAAATTATTTTCTGCAATAGCGGTTTTTGCTTTTATTAAAAACTGAATTGCACCGTCAAATAATAATATCATTAATTTTTCGGGTGTTGCCGTATTGATATTATTTGCCTGATATTGTTTTATGTATTTATTGTATGGGTTAATTGGCGGCATTCTATACCTTCTTGTTTACAAATATGCCTGAAGCCATGTTCAGTTTCTGTACGAGTTCCCCGAGTTCGTCGCCCGATATTGTTTCAACTAATCTGTCGGAAGAACTGTCGTATAATTCTATTATATCATCCTTTATATTAAGTTTAACATAAAATTCTTTTTCCGGATTTTCAAAATCTTCAACATGAAATTCTTGAGTTTCTTCTTCTTCGGTTGGTGTTTCTACAAGTCCATCCTGAAACTCTCCTTCCTCTTCTTGTTTTCCTTCACGTTTTTTTTTGCCGGAATCTTCTTCGGTTTCTTCTTTTTCTTTTACTCTTTGGTTATTTGAAAGACCGTTAACGTACTGGGCGTTATTAGACGGGTCCATAGCCATGGACTGTTCCACTTTGTTTGTATATTCAGCTGATGTTTGTTCTTTTATCGCACCGGTGTTTGAAAAAGAAAGCCCATCCATTCCCATAAATATTTTGTCCTTTACAAATATTAACTTACTTATTATATTATGATATAATTTAATTCGTTACATCATATAAAAGAAGGGTTGTTTTTATGAGCAAGAGCTTATTTATTGATTATATGGAAAAGTTATGTTCTTATCCTTTGTGGATTAAGCAGGTAATATTCCTGAATCTGTCAAATGATTTAACCCAGTATTTAAGTAACGAGTTTTTGGATGTAGAAGAAGGGGATTTATTCCATGTTTATAAACCGTCTTTATCTGAGCATGGTCAAAATGAGCTTTTTACCAAAGAATCCGGATATGACGAAAGTATATATGCTTTTTTAAACTGTTGTGTAAAGCACATGTCACTTATTGAAATAGCAATAGAAAACAATTTAACAATGGAAGAGGTTGCAAAGGCCTTTACTTTTTGTAAAACATCAAAATTCTTTTCAGATGAAGTTCCGAATCTTGTAAGTGCAATTGCAGGCTTTATAGCCGGTAAATACAGAACGGGTGAATACCTTGTCAGAGCCGGAAAAATGACAATCGAGCAGCTTGATGAAGTTTTGAATAAGCAGCAGGAAATTAAAGATTCCGGAAAACACGTTTTTATTGCGGAACTTATGGTTCAAATGGGCTTTGTAAAAGAAAAGGATGTTAAAAGTATTATCTTTATGAAGGAAGAAGCCGGAAAAAGATTTTCTCTTAATACGGAAGAGATGCCAAATATTTCTTTTGAAAAAGAAAAGTATGATTTGCAGGTTGAATACACGCGTCTAAAGGAAGAAAACGAAATATTGCGTCAGAAGATGGATGCCGTTTTAACCTTTATAAAGGATCATAAATCTGAGTAAGATTAAGAAGGTGAATCGGATAAAATGATTAAGGTAGAATATATAAGGGATGGATTAGCAGAAGAAGTACATACCGGGGTTTGGGTTTCAGCAAAACCAATAAATGGTTTTTCGCCTGATAATGACCACGCTGCTCCTTATTTTTTACGCTCATGTGCAAAACCTTTGCAGGCAACATTGTTAATTGATAACAATCTTGATTTTACAGAGGAAGAATTAGCTTTTTGTAGTGCTTCTCATGCCGGAGAAGATTGTCATATAAAAGTTGCAACCAAACTTTTAAAAAAATTAAAGCTAAAAGAAGATAAACTGAAATGCGGTATTCATGCTCCTCTCTCAAAGGGCATGCAGAACAGAATGATTGTACGTGGTGATTCACCTACGGTGTTACACAATAATTGTTCGGGAAAACATATAGGTTTTTTAGCAATATGTGATAAAAATGGCTGGGATCTGGAAACTTATGAAGATCCGACTCATCCTCTTCAGATAGCCGTAAAGGAAAAAATATACGATTTATGCGGTGTGGAAAAAGATTATCCAATGACTACAGATGGCTGTGGAGTGCCAATTGTAAGTATGCCGTTGAAAAATCTGGTAAACGGATATATAAGACTTCTTGAATATCCGAGGTTATTGCGTGCAATAAAAGCACATCCGTATATATTTGGCGGTGACGGAAGAACAGATACAGAGATTATAAGCAAGACGGACAATATTATTGCAAAAGTCGGTGCTGGCGGATTGTGTGTTGTGCTTAATGTACGTGAATGCAATGCGTTTGTCGTAAAAATTAATGATGCTTCTATGGAGGCAAGAAGATTTGCACTATTTGAGATAATTAACCGCATCGGCTGGGGTGAAATAAAATACGACAACCGAATAACTACATTAGCAGGTAAAGTTGTAGGTCAGGTTCAGGTTTCTATTTGATTTTTATAAACCAAAACAACCGCTTGCGCTTCAATTGCCTTTTTCTCGCCTACTGCGTCAAGGTGTTCTTTTGTTTTTGCTTTTATGGATAAATCGTTAATATCCATTTCTAAAACAGAAGCCAGCTTTTCTTTCATTTGTGGTATATACGGCATCATCTTCGGAGCTTGTGCAATTATATTTGTATCAAGGTTTCCGATTAAATACCCATTTCCTTTAACCATAGAATAAACTTTTTTTAGCAGTTCAATGCTGTCGGCTCCTTTGTATTTATCGTCTGTATCAGGGAACAGAGTTCCGATATCAGGAAGGGCTAGAGAGCCAAGAAGGGCATCAATTATTGCGTGTACAAGAACATCTGCGTCAGAGTGCCCAAGCAGCCCTTTTTCGTAGGGAATTTTAATCCCGCCTATGATTAAATCACGGTTTTCTTCAAGTCTGTGTAAATCGTATCCTATGCCTGTTCTGAAATTTGGTTTGTTCATGATTAAACCCTCTTAAATAATATTAACATAAATTTTACTTGTATTAAAACAATTTCGGCTCTATAATGTTTGTATTAGGGTAAATAGGGATGGAGAGAATACTAAGAAGTTTATTTTTTATATTTATGTCCTTTTTATTTTGCGCAAATGTAATGGCGCAGAATATTTATGAGCCGTTCATTCCGAAAGAAAATGAGGTTATTTTTAATCAGTCAACATTCCCTATAAGTGTAATTGACCCTCAAACAGCAACAAATAAAGCAGGTGCAAATTATCCCGGGCTGAGAGGGGCTAATCAGCTTGTAATTTATACTCCTGCATTCGGCTTCAGAACAAATACAAATGAATTTGGTACGGAAGCAATTATTACTGGTGATACTGTTACGGCGCTTAGTGGTGCGGATTCTCTTATTCCTGCCAACGGATTTGTGATAAGCGGGCATGGGCGCGCAAAAAAATGGATTAACGAAAATGTAATGGTGGGCTCAAAAATATACGTTGATACAGAGAAACAAATTATTACATCTTATATAACATCGGATACATTTTTGTACAGTGCAAGAGAGAAAGTAAACGAAGTTGAAAATATGATGTTTTATTATACCCAGGATTCTTCAGTAAACCAAAGACGCACAATCCAGAATTTAAACAAAGCAAAGGATTATATAGAACGAGCACAAAGGGATAGTGAAGATTCACAGAAGTATGCATCTAGAGCTATTGAATATGCTGATATGGCAATGTCAACAGTTATTCCGTATAATCCGTATGAATTTAAAGGAGTTTGGATAAGACCGACTTATCATAATATTGATGAAATTACTTCCGTGTTGGATAGGATAGCAGATGCAGGGATAAATAATATTTTTATTGAAACATATTATCATGGTCAAACAATATTCCCGTCACGGACAATGGAAGAATACGGATTTATAAAACAAAATCCAGAATTTGAAGGTTTTGATCCATTGAGAATATGGATAAAAGAGGCTCACAGACGTGGAATTAAAGTTCATATCTGGTTTGAATCTTTTTATGTAGGCAACAAGCCTCCGGAAACAAATCCGAAATATATTCTTTCAGTAAAACCGGAATGGGCAAATTATCAGAAGAAAAATGCGGATTCTGAAACAATACCGTATTCGGTTTCGGAACACAACGGATACTTTATAGACCCAGCTAATCCTGATGTTCAGGCCTTTTTGTACAATTTGATTGATGAAATTATTTTAAGATACAGACCGGACGGAATTAATCTTGATTACATAAGATATCCGCAGTCACTTGCTCCGAATTATTCTAACTATGACATGTCTAACTGGGGATATACCAAATATGCAAGAGAAGAATTTAAAAAGATGTATAACATAGATCCGATAGAACTCGTTCCGGGTGATTATATGTGGTACCAGTGGAATATTTATCGTGCAGGAAAAATTACCGATTTTGTCCGCCGTATTGGCAGACTTGCCCGTATGAACGGAATAACAATTACTGCCGTGATATTCCCGAATCTTCAAATGGCATACGATACCAAATTGCAGGACTGGAAAACTTGGTCAATGAATGACTTTATAGACGGATTTACACCGCTTCTTCTTACTTGCGATGATAAAACAGCCATGAACCTTATGGGTAATGTTTTAAGAAATAAATCTCCGAGAACAAAATTGTACGCAGGTTTGTTCGTTACATTTATGAACGGTTCAAATGCTGATTTGGTCAAACAGATTCATGCGGCCAGAAGATATGCGGTTAATGGTCTTATAATTTTTGACTATGCTCATTTAAAAGACAGCTATGTAAATATGCTTACTCAAAGTATATTTAAACCTATACCAAAAGAAGCCAGGGGGTATAGAAATGCAAGAAGATAATAACAATATCGCTCAGCCTAAAAGGAAATTCATAGGTGTATGGTTTGAATGCTGCCATGCATATGGAAGACTGTATAAAAATAAGGAAGGAACCTGTTACAGAGGCAGATGCCCTAAGTGCTTGCGCTCGGTAAGAGTGCCTATTGACAGAAATAGCGATAGTGCAACAGACAGGAGATTTTTCCGCGGGAGTTAAATGTACTTTGGTCCTGTGCTATAGAAAAACAAATGGCAGGCATAAAGTGGTACGGGAGCAGTATATTGCCGGTTGAAAACATAAGGAGATTATTTGATGTTAGAACAATTGAGAAAAGAAAATGAAGTCTTAGATATTTTTTGTAATCTGGTTTCAATTCCTTCGCCTTCTCTTAAAGAAGAACATGTTATAAAGTGGATACTTGATTTTTGTGAAGAAAATAAAATAAATGCAAAACGTGATAATTATGGAAATATTTATATTTATGTTCCCGGGACAGACAGCTCAAAAGAACCGATAATGTTATCTTCTCACATGGATGTAGTGGGTGATGACAGCCCTGTGAGTATTTATTTGGATGATGAGGGTTTTATACATGCAATAGACAGAACTCTTGGCGCTGATGACAAAGTCGGTGTTGCCTGTGCTTTAATGCTGGCTAAAGAAGCGGTAAATGGAAAACTAGTTGCTCATGGGGGATTAGAAATTACTTTTACCAGAGATGAAGAAACCGGCATGAGTGGTATTGAGCACGTCGAGTTTGATAAAATTTTGTCTAAGTATGTTCTTGTAAACGATGCTGATAAATTAGGTCAGTTGCAAATTTCAGGTGCAAGTTATACTAATGCAAAAATTACCGTAAGAGGTTTAAAAGGCGGACATTCGGGTATTGATATAGGCGATGAAACAAGACTGAACGCAGGAAAACTTCTGGCAGAACTTATTGCAGAGTTTCCTCAGGGAGTATATTATCAGGATGAAACAGGGGTTATTACATCTTGTAACCTTGGTGCTATGGTAGCAGGAGGAATTCAAAACTCAGTTGCTTCTATTGTTGAAAAAGGGATTAAAACAAATGATTACATATCTGAGATTATGAAAAAGACTTCTACTAATATTATTAATGTTCTCGGTATGGCATCATATTCAATAAGAAGTGCAAGTGTTGCAAGGGAAGAAGCTCTAAAAACATATATGGCATCAATCGTTGCAAAGTTCAACTCAAAATATGAAGGTTTGGCCGAAGCAACTATCGAATTTGAGGAACATTTACCTCCGTTTGAAAGAGCAGAAGATGACAGAATTGAAAGAGTTCATACAGAAGCCTGCAGGCGTGCAGGAATAAAGAATGATATTTCCTCATTCCACGCAGGTGCTGAAACACACATCTACTGTCAGCACAAAAATTCAAAAGGTGAAACATTTATGCCGATGCTTTTGGGATTGGCTGATGTTTATAATATGCACTCTGCTAATGAAAAAGTAGATTATAAATCGCTTCTGAAGGGGTATGAAGTAATCAGAAATACTTTTATTATATTTAATGAAGGATAAGCGCAAAAAATATTTTTACGTGTTTTTACACAGGCAGAAGACATTTTTTAGAGGTATAGTATGATAATAAATGCAATAAATAGCAATAACAATATAAATATGTACGGCAGAATCAAATATTCAAAACACACTCCAAAACCATTGCCGTTTGATGAGTTTTATTTTCAGCCAGAGTTAAGAAATAAACCTTTTTCACTGAAAAGACTTTTAAAAAGCATCGTAAACAGTGTAGAAGGTTTGTTTGCGAAAAATAAATCAGTAAAAGAAGGCCACTATGAGGATATAAAATCAATAAGGGGCTCTGTGACAGAGATATAAATATTACAAAACTTTACAATATTTTTCCCCCCTTTGATATTTAGGCTTTTTCTATGTATAATTTTTAAAGTGTAAATTTTACAACATAGGAAATATGAAATGGCGCTAAATTTTCAGGATTTGATTTTAAATTTGTCACGTTTTTGGTCTGACTATGGTTGTATTATTCAACAACCGTATGATATCGAAAAAGGTGCATCTACAATGAACCCCGCTACATTTTTGAGAGCTTTGGGACCGGAACCATGGCAGACAGCAATGGTTGAACCCTGCAGAAGACCTACCGATGCAAGGTATGGTGAAAACCCAAACAGGCTGGGACATTATTTTCAGTATCAGGTAATCTTAAAACCATCACCAGATAACGCTCAGGAACTTTATTTAAAGAGTCTTGAAGCTATGGGTATAGATTTAAGTAAGCATGATGTAAGATTTGTTGAGGATAACTGGGAATCTCCGACTCTCGGTGCTGCAGGTGTAGGTTGGGAAGTTTGGCTTGACGGTATGGAAATTACTCAGTTTACATACTTCCAGCAAGTTGGCGGTTTGGAAGTTAAGCCTGTTGCTCTGGAAATTACTTACGGTTTAGAGAGAATTGCTATGTATATTCAAAACAAAGAATCTGTTTTTGATATTATGTGGAACAATACTCTTAAATATGGTGAAATTTACCTTCAAAATGAGATAGAACAGTCAAAATACAATTTTGAATACTCTGATGCTGACAGACTTTTCAGCTTGTTTGATGCTTATCAGAAAGAAGTTGATAATTGCGTTCAGGCAGAGCTTGTTCTTCCTGCTTACGATTACGTTTTAAAATGTTCGCATACATTTAACCTTCTCGATGCAAGAGGGGTAATCTCTAAAGACGAACGTATAAACTTTATTAACAGAGTTCGTACAATGGCTTCCGCTGTTGCAAAACTTTATGTTGAGCAGAGAGAAAAACTCGGTTTCCCTTTATGTAAGTAAAGGAGAAAGAATGAAAACTTTTCCTGTAATAAATTTAAGCAAAAGAGAAGAACAGACATTTTTGTTAAGTGAACTTGCAAGACGAAATAATAAAAAGACGGAAAAAATATTACTTGTAAGTCCTCCCGAGGTTAAACAGCAACCGATTGATTTAATTTCAGAAAAGGAAGGCGAAGAAATTCTGGAAAAGTTAAAAAGAATTAATAAAGAATTTTTTGGAAAATAATTGACCGAAAATGAAAGGATATAAATGGCACTTACCGATATAATAGCAAACATGTTGAAAAGAAAAACCCCTGATGATGCAGTAGAAAGTGCATCAAAAGGAGGTTTGGAAAAAACACTCGGTGTTTGGGATTTGATTATTCTGGGCGTGGGAGCCATTATCGGCTCAGGAATTTTTGCGGTCGTTGGTATTGCTGCTGCCGGTTCAGCAGACGGTACTAGTCCCGGGGCAGGTCCTGCATTAGTATTATCAATGATTATTGCGGCAATTGCGTGTGTGTTTTCTGCGCTTTGTTTCAGTGAGTTTGCAGCAATGATTCCTGTGTCAGGTGGTGCTTATTCATATACTTACGCAACATTGGGCGAATGTGCAGCATGGCTTGTCGGCTGGATATTAATGCTTGAGTACGTAATTGCTTTTATTGCAGTATCATGTGCCTGGGCAAACTATGTTGTTCAGTTCTTAAAAGGTTTCGGTCACATACTTCCTGCTTTTATAACAAATCCTCCCGTATGGCTAGTTAATGACTTCAGAAGCGCAGTTCATACTTTATCTTCTCAGGGAATTGATTACCATTCGGTTATTCCTTCAATTTGCGGAATACCTTTTTGTATAAATCTTCCTGCTGCTTTAATTATATTGTTTATAACACTCACTCTTATAAAAGGAACAAAAGATTCAACAAAATTTGCAACATTTATGGTTGTTTTAAAAATGGGAATTATAGGCTTGTTTATCGTTTCAGGTTTATTTTTTGTTCAGCCGGACAACTGGACGCCGTTTGCTCCGAACGGTTTTAGCGGTGTGTTTATGGGGGCATTTATAATTTTCTTTGCATACATCGGATTTGATGCACTTGCAACAACCGCAGAAGAATGTAAAAATCCTCAGAAAGATTTGCCAAGAGGTATTATAGGTTCTCTTGTAGTAACAACAATTGTTTATACGCTTGTAGCTCTTGTTCTTACGGGTATGTACAGAACACAGGGACATGTTGACCAGGCATTTTTGGGTGCACCGCTTGCGTTTACAATGGAGAATGTATTACATGGCTGGGTATCAAAGGCAATACCTGGATTTATGTCAGTAGGTATAATAGCAGGGCTGACATCGGTTCTTCTTGTAATGCAGATGGCAGCAACAAGAATATTGTACGTAATGAGTCGTGACAACTTTTTACCGAAGGTTTTCCAAAAACTTCACCCTAAATTTAATACTCCGCACATTCTGACCTGGGCAGTATGCATAGTTTCTATTTTCGGAACGCTCACATTAAACCTTGATGCAGCTGCGGCATTATGTAACTTTGGAACATTTACATCTTTCATAATAGTTTGTGCGGCAATTATAATACTCAGAAAAATTGATCCCGACAGACCGAGGCCGTTTAAAGTTCCTTTCTGTCCTTGGTTTCCATTAGCCGGAATATTATGCTGCGGTGGTTTAATGGCATTTATGATGTTCTCATCTACGGGCGAATCCGCAAAACTTTCAACAGAGTTGTTCTTTGCATGGATTGTAATGGGTATTTTAATCTATGCAACATACGGTTATTGGAACAACCGTAAAGCTGAAAAAATTACAGAAATAAAAGAAATAGCTGAAAATGAATAGTATAAAAACAATATTTAACAATTTAATAAAATGTAAAAGTCCTCAGGAATTAATAGATGAGGGTACAAACTCTGAACTTAAAAAGACTCTTAGTGCGTTTGACCTTATAGTTTTGGGTATAGGTGCGGTAGTAGGAACAGGTATTTTTACGATTATAGGAAGTGCAATTGTCGGTAGTTCTGACGGTGCAGGTGCAGGAACGGCAATTGTTATATCAATGCTTCTTGCTGCAATTGCAAGCGTTTTCTCGGCTCTTTCATATTCGGAAATTGCTTCAATGATTCCTGTTGCAGGTAGTGCTTACACATATACTTATGCAACAATGGGCGAGTTTATGGCCTGGATGGTTGGCTGGATACTGATGCTTGAATACGCAATCGGAAATATTACCGTTGCAAGTGCATGGACAGGATATTTTGTTCAGTTTCTGAAAGGATTTAAACATATACTTCCTGCTTTTGTTGTTAATTGTCCTTTGTGGCTCAGAAACGATTACCGTACAATGTACGAAATCTGTAATAAAAACGACTGGAATCCGCAGGATATAATGCCGTTTATCCATCTTCCGTTCGGAATAGATATACCCATTGCTGTTAATGTACCGGCAATTGCTATTGTATTCGTGTTAACTCTGCTTTTGATAAAAGGAGTTAAAGAATCTACAAAAGTTGCAACAATAATGGTTGGTGTAAATATGTTTATTATACTTTCATTTATTGTATTAGGTTCTTTCTATGTTGCTCCTGAAAACTGGGGTGCGAGCTGGGCAACATTTGCACCGAACGGTATAGAAGGAATTTTCTCAGGTGCGTTTATAATTTTCTTTGCATATATAGGTTTTGATGCAGTATCAACAGCTGCCGAAGAAACAAAAAATCCGCAGAGAGATTTACCTATTGCTATAATGGGAACTCTTTTGATTTGTACTATTTTATATGTATGTGCAGCTCTTGTTTTGACAGGGATAGTTCCTCTTAATTTTATTGATACACAGGCTCCGCTTGCTCACGCAATGAGATTTATAGGAATGAACTGGTACGCAGGTTTGCTTTCGGTTGGTGCTCTTTGCGCTCTGACATCAGTTCTTTTAATTTACCAGCTCGGTACTACACGAATTCTCTGGGCAATGAGTCGTGACAGATTTTTGCCGAAGTCTTTGAATGCAGTTCATAAAAAATATAAAACACCCCACATTATGACCTGGTTGTCAGGTTTAGTTGTTATTGTCTGCGCATTGTTTATGGATTTGAACCTGTCAGCAGAACTCTGTAATTTCGGAACGTTTACTTCATTTATTATAATTTGTATAGCTGTTCTTATTTTGAGAAAGACAGAACCTTTGAGACCGAGACCTTTTAAAGTTCCATTCTGTCCTTGGTTCCCGATATTTGGTATTCTGACATGTCTTGCGCTTATGTATTGCAAATTTAGTGCAAAAGCAACATCAGCATTGTACTTTATTATCTGGCTTGCTATTGGTATTTTAATTTATGCGGCATACAGTTATAAATCAAAACGTGAAGAAGAATTGGAAGGATAAATATACAATTTGCTCTGCCTTATTTTTACGATAAGATATAAACAGTAAAGGAGAGATAAATATGTTAACAAAAAGTTCATCACTAAAAACTATTTTCTCAGGTGTTGATTTTTCTAAGTATGAATCAAAAGTATCTGAGTTTGTAAACGAGTTCTCAAAGAGAGCTAATAAAGAAGGTAAATTCTTAAACTGGGTTGATTTACCAAATTATCAATTAACAAGACTTGATGATATTTATTCAATGGTATCATCTCTTAAATCTGACTCAGGTGCTTCAAAGTTAAGCGTTATGGGTATTGGCGGTTCAAAACATACTGTTGAACACATGCTTGGTATCAATGGTCTTAATCTTTGCGGTGAATCTGTTTTATTCTATTCAGATGTCGATTCAATAAGCTGGGAAAGATATCTTGCAAAACTTGGTGATGTTTTATCATCAAATTATTTAATTGCATCTAAATCAGGTTCTACTTTTGAAACAAAAGACGGGTTTTTGAGAATACTTAAACTTGTTAAAGACGCATATATAGCTAAAGGTTTGTCTGAAAATGAAGCAGATAAAGCTGCTGCTAAACACTTTATCGCAGTTACTGACAAGAATGCAGAAAAGAGTGAACTCAGAAGAACATCTATCGAACAAAACTGGCTTGGCGATTTGTTTATTCACGATGATGTAGGCGGAAGATTTTCTGCTTTTGATGATCACGCTTTGTTTACACTTGCTTTTGCAGGTATGAAAAAAGAAGATATGGCTTCAATGCTCAGAAGTGCGCAGGAAATTTCTTCACTTTCTCTTAGTGCTGATTTGGAACTTAATGATGCATTAAAAGAAGGTATTTTCTGGGCAAATGCAAAATTGAACGGTATTACAGCTTCTGTTCACCAGTATATGGGTTCAATGTTTGAAAACACTGTTTACTGGCACGCTCAAATGCAGAATGAATCACAAAAAGATACGCTTAAACAAATTGCTAAAGTTCCTGACGCTATGCACCACTCCGCAGAAGCTCACTTTAATCCTGCAAACAAACTTGTGTTTGCGCTTACAGTTCCTTCCGATAACGGTGTTTGCAAATCAAATGCAGAGGCATATATAGGTGCATTGAGCAAATCTTATGAAGTTACAGGTGCTTTCTTTATGGAAACAGTTGAAACTTCAAAACTCGGTTTAACTCCGGAAGCTGCAGGTGCAGTAACTCAATTAAGAGCTTTCGCAACCTGTTATCAGGAAATTGTTGAAGCAATTATGCAAAACAAACAACTTCCCGAAGTTCTTGACAGCGTACTTCAACCGCACGTAGAGTTCTACAAAAAGAACCTCAAAGGCGGGGTTGTTGTTCCCGGTCGTATCGGCTAGGGGGTAAAGGGGTAAATATAATTAAAGAAAAAGGTGATGTGCAAATAGTACATCACCTTTTTTATGTATTAAATTTTGTAGTTTATTTATCAAATAAAAATATATCGTGTAATTTAACACCTAATCCACGAGAAATTCTAAAAAGCATTTTTGTTGATGGATTACATTTTCCGATTTCAAGTTTACCTACATATGTCGGATGAATCCCAACTTTACTAGCTAATTCTTCTTGCGTTAATCCTTTTTCTTTTCGTATTTCACGCAATCTGTTACCTAAGTTTATTAGTATTTTGGTGTTCATACTTGACAATATAGACTGATACGCTTATTATTTGTATAGACTAATACGCTAGTTTACGGTATAAAATGCTGTATTTATAAGACAATAAGATAAATTATGAATAAAAATCTAAAACAAGAAATAGAAAATCTAAAATATAATTTAAAAGAGATAGCGGCAGAGTTATGCAATACGCATAAACTTGCATCAACATTGGATAAATTTTGTAAAGATAATATCAACAATGATGATTTATATGAGGTTTCTTATTTGGCGGAATTATTGGAAAAACAACTTAGTAAGTTAGGTTTTGATTTTTATATTACTCTGAATGAAAATAATAAATCTAAGACCATGGATGATGTTTTAGATAGAATAAGAAATTTAAAAGCGACTGAACATATAGATATAATAGATGATTAGTTGAATGGTGGTAGATACCCCTATCCCCTATATATTTACCCCTAAATTTGGATTTTTTCTGAACCAGGTTAGCTGACGTTTTGCGTAATTTCTTGTATGCTGTTTTAGTTTATCGAGGGCTTCAGCTAACGTCCATTCTCCGTCTATATATGATAAAATCTCTTTATATCCGATAGTTTCCGTAAAGTTTTTTATGCGTCCGTGTTTTGCTAAGAGTGTTTTTGTTTCTTCAACAATTCCCTGTTCAACCATTAAATCGACACGTTTGTTGATTCTTTCATACAGCCATTCTCTTGAATTGAGCTCTGGCATAATCCATTCCACTTCATATTCAGGTTCTTTTTGTTTCTCGATTTCAGAAAGTGGTTTATTAAGAGTTTTTACTAATTCAATTATTCTTATAATCCGTCTTTTACTGTTGTCTTTTATCAGATTATTGTAAGCTTCAATATCAAGATTTTTTAAATCCTCAATCAGTTCTTCTTTTGATTTTTGTTCCAGCTTTGCTCTGAGTTCATAATTTGTTTCGACCTGTGGTAAATCGTAGTGTTCCAGTAAAACCCTGAAATATAAACCCGTGCCACCTGCAATAATCGGTGTTTTTCCCCTTGATAAAATATCTTCTATCGCCTTTTTCCCGTCACTGGCGTAATCACCTGCCGTATAATTAACTTCCGGTTCAACAATATCTATAAGGTGGTGTGGAATGCCTTCTCTTTCTTCCATGGTCGGTTTCGCGGATGCTATATCAAAACCCTTATACACAAGACGGGAATCGGCTGAGATTATTTCACCGTTTCTTTCGTGTGCGAGTTTAATTGCTAATGCTGTTTTCCCACTTGCAGTCGGGCCTGCAACTGCTATAACTTTTGGTTTCATAAAATAATTTTACTCTAAAATCAAAAAGTATGGTATAATAATCCTATGTTTAAAAGAATAGCTGCAATCTTAATGTTATCTGCGTGTTTATCCGTTAATGCGGTTGAAATACCCGTAGATGCACGTATTGATTATAATCAAGGTATTGATTTTTACAAACTCGGTATGTACGAACGTGCTGTTGAATCTTTTCGTTCAGCAATAAGAACTTATCCTGATTATGTGGATGCATACTATAATCTGGCGACGGTTTTGGAATATCTCAAGCAGTATGCGGAAGCGTTAAATATATACAAACAGGTTTATATAAGAAATCCAAACGACTACGAAGTTATTTATAAAATGGCTCTTATTAGTTCAAAGATTGAGGACTATGAGCAGGCAAGGGATTACATAAAACAGATTCCGCCATCAAGTCAGTATTACCAGAGAGCAGTTGAACTTTCCGAAGCCTGCAAGCTTGCGACAGCAAAGCCTCCGGAAAAGCCGGTGAACGCACCGTCTAAAATTGCACAGTATTCGGGAGTTTATGAAAATCTTCCGAGTCCGACAGGTGTAACTTCTGACTCGAATGGCAACCTTTATGTTGCAGCTTTTTTAGAGAATGTAATATACAAAATTACTCCCGATAATAAGCGTCAGGTATTTATAAAAAGCGACAAGATTAGCGGACCTATAAGTCTTGTTTCTGACAGTACAGGAAACATATATGTATCTAATTACTCGGCAAATAATGTTGTTAAAATTACTCCTCAGGGCGAATTAATTGTAATTATTGGTCGTGTGGACAAACCGTACGGACTTCACGTTGAAGGTAACATGCTTTTTGTAACCTGTCAGGGGTCTAATTCTGTTTTGAGACACAGGTTGTAGGGATAAATTACTCTTTTATTTGTTTTCTGAGGTTATTTTTTTGTTTGTTTAAGGGTCCGTTTGTAGGGTCTGTTACGTTATAGTAATAGTTTTTTGCGTAAACAAAAGGAAATTTAGGAAGCCATGAAAATCTCATAAGAACAGAAACAGTATCTGCACCATGTGAAAACATTAGTTCATCTATTGTTTGTTCATAAGACGGAGATATAGAAGATATTAATTTCAATACATAATCCGTAAATGTTACGCTGTAATACCCTGTTGTTGCAAAAGGGTTTGACGCTAAGTCGCCAAGTTTGACGTTTTGATTCTTAAGGTCAACGAAAACAAAATTGTACGGATTATCATTGTTGTCAAGTCTTTTAAATTCCATAGGTTTTCCGCCGTAAACTACAACAATAGTATCTCTGTCCGGCATATAAATATCGTCAAAAAGGTTGTCTAATTTTGTATTTCCGTTAAAAGACTGCAGCCCATACCTATGATGAATAGAGGTAACTATTAAGCCTCCCGGCAGTAAATCAATTGATGAATACATGTTGGGTTTGTTTTCGTCAGAATATCCCAATATATCGTTCCCTTTTTCATCAAGCAGGCAATAATAACTTCCTTTTCTGAATTTTACATATTTCCCGAGAACTCTTTCAGCCTGATTATAAATCGGGTCAGTTATTATGTTGCCGTTATCATCGATTATACCGAATTTTGTTTTATTCTGAAAAATCCAAGCAGTATATCCCAGTCGTACAAGTTTTTTATATTTTGCAGGTACAATAATGTCAGCATTATTTTTAAGTCCGAATTTGCCATCTTCCGAATAAACGGAAACTTCCGCAAAAACAGTTTGTACGGTAAGAAATAATGATATTAAAATAAAAGCTAACTTCTTCATATCAAAAGATTATCATAAAAATGTTGATAATTATATATCAAACGGGTCGTCTTCTTTGTAGTAATTTTTCTTGCCCTGTTTGATTTTGTCATTACGTTTTTTTACATCTTTGGCTACATTTTTGTAAGCATTATCCAAGGATAATTTTACAAGAGGTTTGTTTTTTGCTCTGTCATTAACAACAAGCCAGTATGTACCTTTAACGCTGTTTACACTAAATGATATTTTTCCGGCAAATCTGTCTCCCGGTTTGAGTTGTGAAAACAGTAATTTTGTATCTCCGAAAATAGACGGATTAAAAATCATATTATAATCGTTCATTAGTGCCAAATCCATACCTGAGATGGTTTTCTTTGACATATTAGTAACTGAAAGAGAAAGTGTGATTGTATTAACTTCTCCAAATGGGTCTTTTTCATAAAGAATGTTAACAATTCTTATATCAAGTCCGGGATATGTCAGCTCTTTCTGAAGCAAGGCTTCTTCTTTGTACACAGGAAGATCAACATTTGATAAAACCTTAACCCTTATTTCGTCGCCGGGAGCAATAAGAACATTTTTCCCTTTTCTATATAATGACATACCTAAGCCAACCGTACCGCCTATAGCAGCACCGCCTGCCAATGTATATCCATGGGAGGCGATTGCTGCTGCCGGACCAAGAGCCTGAAGTGCGAACATTCCGCCAATCACCCCGCCGGCTGCAGTGTATCCGATATCTGTTGCAACAATTTTTCCCACCTCTTTAACGGGGTGTAATTTTGTTGACATTTTTCCTTCTATTGGAATTTCTCTGCCGTCAGGCGTTGTAAGATAATCAAAACTTAAATCCAGATAACCGTTTCTGCCAAGTCTTTTTGCTTCAGCCACCTGCACAATTTTGCCGTGTGCAATAGTTCCTTTTGGTAAAATTACACCTTTATCACTTACAACATCAGACGTAATTTCTGCAAAAAACTCATCTCCTTCAAGAGAGAATGAACCGTCCAGAACCTGAGAAACAGTCATAATAATAACATCTTTTTTATCAAGAGTATCAGTTTTGTCTGTAAATAGCTCATCATTAATGCGTTCAAAATTGTCATCATACTGTGCGTGACCTTCAAAGGTGTCGCTTGCAAAAGCAACAGAATTAAAAAGCATTAAGCCGGCTAAAAGTATTGATAACCTCTTCCTCATACTTAACATTATACAATATTTTTTGATTTAGTCCATGGTTAGATGAAATATTTAAAACAAATGGCGGAGTTTTATATTTTCATATTTCCGCTATTGGTTGTGTAATATTTGTATGCAGAAGGATTATTTTTCATATCAATATAATTTTTTTGGACTTTTGATGCCATAGCATTACGTATAAGCGGGGTTACGATATTGCAGGATAATACGCTTGCACCCAAAGTTCCCATTGTCGTGATGAAATTTTTATGCGAACAATATGATTTGTATGCATAAATATTTTTTGGAATTACTCTGTCCAGATTTAATTCCCATTTACCCACTTTTGCTTCTAAATCAGGGTGCTGTTTTAAAAAGTTTCTGACGCTTAAAGTAGTGGTTTTACCAGTAGAAGCCATTTTTTCAATGCCTCTTTTTGCAATTGTTGTTATACCTATAAAAGTAAGTGCATTGATTGCGCCGTCTATCATTTCCTGTGGAACGAGAAAGCTCTTTTTCTCATCGGAAATTTCCGAGTTTGCGTAAATACCTACTACCTGAGCGACGGATGATAATATCCAGCCCATAGCTCCTGTGAAAATAAGCATTTTTGACGTATCGTCTTTAAATGTCTTACAAATCCAGTTAAATCTGTTCTGTGCAAAATTTGATAAAAATTTAAACATTTACAACCTCCTTCCTCTCTGACGTATCGGTTGTATCTGTCTTTTTCTTGCCCACTCCTGATTTTTCGTTAAAAATGTTTGTCAGCATAATTGTAAGCGGAGCATCAAGTACAAAATTAGTAATGCTCATTGCAATTAATGCCATTAACATTGCCAGTGTTGCCCTGTAATTTGTTAACTCTCTTCCGTTTTTCAGAAGTCGTTGTATAAAAGCTTTGGGAAGTAATAATTTGCTGTATTTATTTTTTCCAGTAATATTTGTCATTTTTTCAACTGCTTTATAAACAGGACCTCTTACAACAAACATACCTACAAGAGTACCTGCAATTATTTTTGCAATAGTTCTGTTTCTGGAAATGGTTCGTGTTTCGTCATCAACCCTGTGGTTGTAATAATCAATAGTCGGTTGTGTAAGAATTGCTGTAGCTCCCATAATACCTCTGTTCCACATAGGATGTGAAACCCAGCTTGTTGTTTTATCCCATTTTTCTATACTTCCTCTGTCGTCTTTTGATGTATGAGTAGGTGACATGTCGAGGATTTTTTGTCCGACACGTCTTATTTGGCGTTTTAACCAATTAGGGTTTTTATTATTTCCCTGCATGGAAACGTTATTGCTGTTAACAGGAGTAATATTCATACAACACTTCTTCCATGATTATAAAAACAGTTTCCCTGCTGAAATTGACATTATATTTACAAATCGTTACATGATGTTTTAAATATAACCGACCTGGCTAATGTACTCAAAGTTACGGATATTATTTAATAGATGGGTACAAAAGATAGGAGGATTTGAAAACATGGCAACAGCAGTACAGACAAAAGCAGAACCGGATACTATCAGTGTTGTTATAATTGAAGATTTTAAGCTGACTCGTGTCGGTTTAAGATGTGCTTTGAATTCAAATAAAGATATTAAAGTTGTCGCAGAAAGTGAAAATGCAACGGAAGGACTTACTTTGATAGAAAGATATAAACCCGATGTTGTTTTGATGGATTTGGGACTTGCCGGCATGAATGGTATTGAAGCTACAATAAAATTAAGAGAGATGAATCCTGATATTAAAGTTATAGCTCTGACTTCACATGACAGGGAAGAAGAAGTTATATCAGCACTGTCTTCGGGAGCAATGGCATATTGTTTAAAGGATATTGACCCGACAAAATTGGCAGATGTCATACGGGATGTTAAAGACGGAGTCTGCTGGCTTGACCCTGTTATAGCAAGAAAGGTTCTTGATTCTTTTCCAAAACAAGAAACACTGGGTCTGTTGAGTTCCAGAGGTTCTGAAGAGGGAAGAGTGCCTCTTACTGAAAGAGAATTTGAAGTATTAAAGCATCTTGTAGAAGGCAAGAGTAATACAGAAATTGCAAAAGAACTTATTGTGAGTGTTCATACAGCAAAGGCTCATGTTTGTTCAATTCTTCAGAAAATGTGTGTTAATGACAGAGTTCAGGCTGCCGTAAAAGCTGTAAAAGAAGGTCTTGTTTAGTGTACTCAATATAAATAAAAGTTAATGCCAAAGATAAATTAAAATTGGCATTAACTTTTTATTAGTTTTATTGTATAATTACGCTTGGGAGCAAATTTTGAAAAATCTGTCAAAGCGTTTAAGAATACTGTTATATAAACTAAAACACATGAAACAACTTGATAAGTATGTTTTGAAACAGGTTATTGAGATGTTTGTTATGGGTGTCCTTGTTTTTACATCAATAATATTTGCATCTGACACTTTTATTACGCTTATAAAACAGATTTCAATGTACGGTATTCCGTTTAAAATTGCATTTATTATAATAATTTTGCACTTGCCTTCAGTTTTCGTAATGACGATACCAATGGGTGTTCTTCTTGCTACGGTAATGACACTAAACAACTTGAGTTTGAGTTCTGAAATTACCGTAATGAGGGCATGCGGAATTGGTATAAACAGAATAGCAAAACCGATTTTTATCTTTGCAATAATTATGGCATTTATAAGCTTTTTGATGAATGAAACAGTCGTTCCGGTTATGACAAAACAATCTACGGATTTGGCACTTTACGCATTCAGCAAAAAGAATATTCCGGAAGGAAAAGAAAACTTTACTTTTAAGGAAGTTAAAGATAACGGGATGTTGAAACGCCTCTTCTATGTAGGTGATTGCACAGGCGGTGTTTTACACGATATAACTGTGCTGGATGCTTCAAAAGAAGGTACAATACAAATTTTGCAGGCAAGAGAAGGAAAAACGGAAGAAGAAGGATGGCAATTCCAAAAAGGAGCTATATATACTGTTACCAACAGAGGTAAGGCGCTTGATACAACATTGTTTGAGGATACGGTAATTAAATTTGGAATGGATTTTTCTGATGAAATAAACAGAAACCTTGCCAGTGAGCATAATTTTCTGCAGCTGTGTTCTCTGATACCAAAGGCAAATAAAGAAGATATTACATGGCTGTCAATAAGCTTGTTTGACAAAATAGCATTACCTCTTACAACTGTTGTTTTCGTTCTGATAGGGGTTCCGCTTGCAATTACTCCGCCAAGGGTCAGATACAACCGTGGATTTCTATTCAGTATTCTTATTATCTTTGCTTATTATCTTGTGAGAGCATTGTCAATATCTTTTGGCGAAGCAGGGTCACTTGCACCTGCTCTTGCGGCATTTATGCCTGATATTGTCTTAGCAATAATCGGTGTCGGATTGTATTATAGAAAAGTCTATACAATATGCTGATGAAACAAAAGTAAAAGCGAGGGTATATTGGACAGATACAGATTAATAGCTTCAATAGTTGTTTTATTTGTGTATTTGCTTGCGATGTATCCGTGGCAGACAATTGTTGTCAGTGTATTTTTAGTATTAGGTTATTTTATAATAAGTAATTTGCACTTATCAAATCAGTCAGTGAATGGAGCGACTTCTCGTAGGCGTGCCGCATTGAGAGATGCAAAAATTTATCTTTCTCCATACAGCGATATCTGGAAAAATTTAAGATTATCAAACAAGTATTGTGAGTTAAGATTGGGTGCTGACGGTCAAAGCATAAGAGCAAAAGATTTAAAAGGGAATCGTTATTTTAAGGTAATTCGTTCAAGAGTTCACAACAGAAATGATTTATGGGATATGTTTTGTATAAGTTTTAGCCATAATACCACTTTTGATGAACTTGTCAGATTAAGTGAAAGATTTGAAGTCAATATTGATATAAAGGGTGAACAGAATAATCTAAAAGAAGTTGAAAATTTTAAACAGTCAACCATAAAAGTTGATACTGTCGAACTGCAAAAATCAAAACTTGATGTAAATAATGCTTCTGAAGTTGAGCTGACCGCACTTCCCGGAATAAGTATAGTTATGGCTAAAAAACTCATAAAGAAAAGAGAGGAACTGGGTGGTTTTAAATCTGTAAATGATGTTTTTTTGTTTCTGCATATTAAACCGCACATTCAGTCACAGTTGGAAAAGTTAATCTGCGTAAATAAGATGAAAAGCAGCGGAAAAATCAAACGATACAATGAGCGGAGTATTGATTTGTAGTGGAATTTATAATTTATCTGATAATAGGAATAATATACGCAATTGCTTCTGCAAACGGATATAACGGCAGATACTCAAGAAATAATTCCCGCCTTAGAAACATGGAATACGGAAGGTACGGATTAATTGGTGTAGAAGAAGATTTTTCTCTGTCGCTTGATGCTCGTCTGAGCAGAATACGTGAAGAATATAATAGAAGGCTTATGCTCTATTATACCGACCATTCACCAAGGTTGTATCTTAAAAACAAACACTGTGAATTGCGTCTGATAAAGAATGAAAAGGGTATAAGTTTTTATTGCAAAGAAAAAACAGACGGGAATAAAAAAGGAAAGTACTTTGAAGTACAGGGAAATAATGAACACGCAAGTACAATGTGGGCAATTATTGATATGGAGTTCACAAAAAGAAGTGACTATCAATCTGTAAAAGAATTGTATTACCGTTTAAATCAAACAATAAACTCAACAGGCGGTTTGAGATATTTTTATGAGCCGTTTTTCAAAAAATATCCCAATAATGATGAAAATCATGCTCAAAATGAATATTGTACCCTGGAGTATTTGGATAAAGAAAAATGTATAATATGTTCAGAACTCTGGGCAAATAATCCGAAAAAATTTATTATAAAAGCTAACAAGTATTTATTACTAAACCTTATTTCACAATTTAAACAGGAAAAAGATAAGTTTCAGTCTTTTCAGTACCTGTTTTCAAAATTTTCACAGCGAGGTGATGTAAAAGTGGAGATGATACATGACCAGAGTACAGAAAACTCGGAAGTTACAATAAAACAAGAACCAAAAAATATTGAAAATAAAGTACAGCTTGAGGTTGATGATAAAAACAAGGTAGATGAAAAATTTGACAAATTTAATGATATAAAAAAATATAATGAAAGAAATCTGGATTTATAATTAAAAAACGAAAGAAAATGCTGTTAAGAGTTTTTAATATAATAAAAAATACAAAAGTAGAAGGCCCAGGGAATAGGTATTGTATCTGGGTGCAGGGTTGTTCAAGGCACTGCAAGGGTTGTCAGGCGGTTCATACTTGGGATTACGATAAGGGTGAACTCTATGAAACGGAATACATTATTTTAGATATATTAAAAATGCAAGATAGGATTGAAGGTGTAACTTTTTTAGGCGGTGAACCTTTTGAACAGGCAGAAGCTCTCGGTATAGTTGCAGAAAGAGTCCGGGAAAAGGGGCTCAGTGTTCTTTGTTTTACCGGGGGAAAATTAGAAGAACTGAGAGAAATTCCCGTTAATAAAAAATTATTGGACAATACTGATTTGTTGATAGACGGGGAATTTGTTGAAGAACTTACTGACTACTCACGTCCATGGTGCGGTTCATCTAATCAAAGATACCATTTTCTGACAGACAGGTATAATGAAGAAATATTTACAAAATACAAAAACAAAGTAGAGGTAAACATTTCAAAAAACGGACAAATATTCATGAACGGAATGGGGAACTTTGATGAGATACTGCGTAAGGTTGATTTAATCGGGCTTAAAAAATGATAGTATTTTTCTAAGGAGATTTATATGAGTACATACAAATTAGCAAATCTAATCAGAGCTCGTTTTCCGATGATTTATATTACTACATTTGAGGAAGACAGAGTCACTAAATTTATAAAATCTGTTGTAACGGACGAAAAACAGGTTAAATATCCAAGGGAAGTTTTTACATGGACACAAACAAACGGTTTGTTCAATGATAATACACAGAAACCCGTTGCAGATACAACTTGTCCGTGCAAGGCATTGGAATTTGTCAGAAAATATGACAAGGATGCTGTTTTTATTCTTTATGATTTTCATGTAAACTTCGGTCCTAAGGGAAGACAGCCTGATTATAATACAATAAGAAAGCTCAGAGATATCGTTCCTGACTTAAAACTCGGTACTGTAAGAAAAACGGTTTTCTTTGTTTCAACCGAGCTTTTAATTCCCGAATCTTTGCAGAAAGAGATTACTATATATGATTTTGCTCTTCCTACCCTCGATGAGATAAAAGCAAAGTTTAACAGCATGATTAATCAGAACTCATCTGTTGTAAACGAACTTTCTGAGGAAGATAAAGACAAACTTTGCAAGGCTGCGCTTGGCTTAACCCTTCAGGAAGCAGAAAGTGCTTTTGCACTTGCAATGGTTAATGACGGAAAAATTAATATGAAAGACCTGCAGGTTGTTCTTGAAGAAAAAGTGCAGGTTATCAAGAAAACCGGTATTTTGGAGTTTATACGTTCAGATTATACAATCAAAGACATAGGCGGTCTGGATAACCTTAAGAACTGGCTTTTAAAAAGAAATAACTCTTGGTCGGAACAGGCAAAGAAATACTGTATTCCCGCTCCAAAAGGTGTTCTCGTAACCGGAGTCCCAGGTTGCGGAAAGAGTTTGACTGCAAAAGCAATGAGTACAATTTGGGGTTTGCCGCTTTTGAAACTTGATTTTGGAAAGGTATTTTCAGGACTTGTAGGAAGCTCTGAGGAAAATATGAGAAGAGCTCTTCAGACGGCAGAAGCCGTTGCTCCTTCAATACTCTGGATTGATGAGATTGAAAAAGGCCTGAGCGGGCTTGGTTCAAATGGTGACAGCGGTGTTTCTTCGCGGATTTTTGGTCAGTTCTTAACATGGATGCAGGAAAAAGAAGCACCTGTTTTTGTTATTGCAACTGCAAATAATATAAGCGGACTTCCTCCGGAACTTCTCAGAAAAGGTCGTTTTGATGAAATCTTTTTTGTAGATTTGCCGACAGAAGAAGAAAGAAAAGAAATTTTTAAACTTCATCTTGAAAGAAGATTAAAAGATAAAGAAGTTGCATCTGAAATCGTTGGTGTAAAAAACCTTTGCGGTGAACTTGCAAAAATGACAGAGGGATTTATCGGCTCTGAAATTGAGCAGGTTGTTGTTTCTGCTCTTTGTGATGCATTCTTTGAAAACAGACCGCTCAGGTTTGATGATTTGGCAAAAAATATTCAAACTACCGTTCCGCTTTCAATGACCCAGAGGGAACAGGTGCTTGCGCTTCGTCAGTGGGCAAACGTAAGAGCTGTGTCGGCAACGAAAACTTCAAAGATGAAAAATTATTCTAAAGAAATTGATGAAGGAAATGCCACAACAAGCAGAGGCGGAAGAACGCTGGATTTCTAGGTGTAAATATTAATTAGTTCTTAGTGAAACTACAAAATATATGAAAGGATAAAGAAAATAGTATGTCATGTACGGTAATAGCGGTACCATATGCACTTATGTGGGTGGTTGGAGCTATAGCAACAGCAGCAACTACGGCAGTAACAAATAATCTGCAGGATAATCAAAATTTACAGGAATTTACATCAATATATAATGAGGCTGAAAGTTGTAGTGAAGACCATGTAATTACAGAGAAACATTTTATCGAAAAAACGTTTGAAACCCCCTTTATGGATAGAGATATATTAATGAAAACGCTGGAAGAACACGGTGTTAAAAACATTTCCGAATGGGAAAACGGTATTGCGGGTGATGTAGAAAATTATAAACTGACATTTGAAAAACCTGCATCTGATAAACCTTATAACCTCAGAATTTCATGTCTTGAAAAGGCGAATGCCGAAGAAAAAGTCGGTGATTTGAGCAATGAATATGCTATGAATGTTCAGGAAGATGCATATCTGCATATAATTGATAAATTAAAAGAAAACAATATGCAGGTTGAAGAAGAAGAGGTTATGGAAGATAACACTATTGTTTTAACAATTAATATTGATTAATAAAAGGAATAAGTTATGTCTGATAAAAAAATGAAAATAAAACTGTTACCCAATGGAGAGATTCAAATGGAAACAGTCGGTGTTAAAGGGAAAAAATGTCTTGATTATATTGATGTTTTGAAAAAGCTTGTTGATGTAAAAATTACTGATACTCAGTTATCTCAGGAATATTATGAAACTGAAGTTCTTGAAAAAGAGAATAATGAATTAAAGTTTGATTAATAATCTTGCACAGAGTTGAAAAATATGGTATTATTTATTTAAGAAGAGAGGTTATTAATGAGCGAAGGACACTGGGTAGTAAATACAGTGATTGCAGGACATCCGATGGCATTCAATATGGACACACTTGTAACCATGTGGGCTGCAATGGCTTTCTTGTTGATTTTAGCCTTTGTAGCAACAAGAAAATTAACAATTGTTCCTACAAAGTTGCAATTAGTCTTTGAAAGTATTTTAAGTGCCTTTTGGGGGCTTGTCGACAGTCTTATGCCAAAAGAAGGCAGAAAACACATTCCTCTTATTGCATCATTATTTCTGTTTATTATAACAGCAAATCTTATGGGGCAGCTTCCTCTAAGAATGATTGAACTGCAACATGGGGAGATGGCATCTCCTACGAATGACATTAATTTAACTGCCGCAATGGCAATAATCGTATTAATATATTATGTCGGTGCCGGGTTTAGAAAGAAAGGATTCCGTTATTTTCTGCATGACTTTAAGCCGATGTCAATATTTATGGCGGCCTTAGAGGTTTTAGACATGATAACAAGACCTTTAACGTTGGCTTTACGTTTATTCGGTAATATTTTGGCAGGTGAGTGTCTTATGACTGCATTATTAGGCATATGCGCATATTTCTTGCCGCTGCCTGTAATGTTTTTTGAAGTGTTGGTTGCCTGCGTTCAAGCTTTGGTCTTTGCGTTGTTAACCACGGTATATATATCTTCTGCAGTAGAAGAAGGTGAGCATTAATAAGGTTTATTAATAAAATCAAAAGGAGATTAGAATGGAAGAAGTAAAAACAATTTCAGATTTGGCACAATTAGGTGCAGGTGTTGCAATGGGTTTCGGTGCAATCGGTGCCGGAGTTGGTATTGGTATTGCTACAAAAGGATTCTTAGAATCAATTGCAAGACAACCTGAAATTTTTGGTAAAGCATTAGTATTCTTTATGGTTGGTGCTGCTTTATCAGAAGCTTGTGCTATTTATGCGTTGGTTATCGCATTAAAATTGGTTGGTATTTGGTAAGAAGAAGCTTAAAATATGGAATTTAACGGAACTTTTTTAGCATCAATAATAACATTTCTTACTTTTGTTTATCTCATGAACAAAATTCTGTATCAGCCTATGGCAGATATAGTGGCTAAGAGAAAAAATATTATTGACGAGAATTATCAAAAAGCGGATGAGCTTGAAAAGAAAGCGGAAACTATTGAGGCTGAGGTTGAAGAAAAACTTTCAGCCGCAAAGGAAGATGCACGTGCAAAGTATCTTGAAGTTATTGACGGTTACAAAGAACAACGGGCTGAAATTATCAAAGATGCTCAGGACGTTTCAAAGGATGAACTTCAAGCAGCTTATGCATCGCTTGATAATATTTCAAATGAAGCAAAAGAAGGTTTAAAATCTAAAATGACCGACTTAGCAAATGATATTGCTGAAAAAGTTCTCGGATACAGAAGTGAAGTTCAAGGTTTTGATAATGATAAAGTAAATGATATTCTTTATCATTAGAAAATCTTATAGCATTGGTGAAAGCTGGGTGTAATCATAATACACCACAAAGAAAGGTTAAAACATGTTTGCAACAGTCCTCGATTACATAGCTCGGACAAACTTATTCAATTTTATTATATTTGCGGCAGTGTTTGCTCTTATTTTTTGGAAAGTTGATTTAATCGGCGGTTTGGAAAAGGGAAGACAATCAATTGCTGAAAAAATTGAAGATTCCGAAGCAAAGAAAGATGAGGCTGAATCTAATCTGCAAACAATTGAAGACAAGGTTACTAATCTTGAAAATGAGATAGATCAGCTTGTCGGTAAATCTGAAGAAAATGCCAATCTGGTAGGACAAAAGATTATATCTGATGCAAATGTAGCTGCTGAAAATATTAAAACCGGAACTTTAAAACTTGCAGATAATAAAGCTGCGCTTTTAAAAAATGACATAATGCGCAGAGCATCTCTTGCAGCGGTTGAGATTGCAAGAAATCATATTATAAATGAGCTTATGAGAAATCATGACCTCCATAATAAACTTATCGACGAAAGTATTGAGTCTATTAACGGAGGAAATATATAGCTTATCAGCTATATATAAATATAGTAAGGTGGAATTCTAAATGGCGGAACTCGTGTCAAAAAAGTGGGCTAAGGCTCTTATAGAACTTACATCAGAAGATGAAAACTTAACTTATGAAGAGGTTTTATCTGAACTTAGAAGTGTTGCTGAAACAATTGAATCTTCGGAAGAATTATCTAATGTTATTAACAATCCTTCAATATCGACTGATGAAAAACAAATTGTAATTTGCAAATTGTTCCAGGATAAGGTAAAACCTATAATTTATAACTTCCTGTTTGTTCTAAATCTTAAAAAACGAATGAATATAATTGGTGAAGTTGCCGCTGAGTTCGAGAAAGAAGTTGAACTTCTTAAAAATATTGTCAGAGTTGATATAACATCTGCAATAGATTTAAGTGATGAAAAGAAATCAAGTATCAGAGACCGTATAGCAGAAAAACTTCAAAAAGACGTAAAAGTGTCTTGGGGTGTTGACGCCGATATTATCGCGGGGCTGATATTTAACATAGATGACACTGTTGTTGATAACAGCATACGACATAAGTTAGATACATTAAGTAATATTATAATAAGAGGATAGGAAAGGACATATATGGCAGTAATTAATCCTGATGAAATCAGTTCAATCCTGAAAGAGAACATTAAAAATTATGAAGCAAAAGCAGAAGTTTCAAATATTGGAAGTGTTCTTGAAGTAGGTGATGGTATCGCAAGAATCTATGGTTTGCGTAACGTTATGTCAAACGAACTTGTAGAATTTGAAGACGGTAAAGGTACTCTCGGTATGGCACTTAACCTGGAAGAAGGAAACGTAGGTGTTGTAATTTTGGGTGAGTATACAGGTATCAAAGAGGGTATGACAGTAAAAACAACCGGAAGGATTGCTTCCGTACCGGTAGGTGATGCTTTGATCGGAAGAATAGTTAACCCGACAGGTCGTGCTATTGATGGTAAAGGTGATATTATATCTGATAGAACAAGACCTATTGAAAGAGTAGCTCCCGGTATTGTAGCAAGAAAATCAGTTCATCAGCCGCTTCAGACAGGTTTAACTGCTATTGACGCATTAACTCCTATTGGTAGAGGTCAACGTGAGTTGATTATCGGTGACCGTCAAACAGGTAAAACTGCTGTTGCAATTGATACGATTATCAACCAAAAAGGCGGTGACGTAATTTGTATTTATGTAGCAATCGGTCAGAAAGCATCAACAGTTGCTCAGATTGCTAAAACTCTTGAAAAACACGGTGCTATGGATTACTCAATTATTGTTGCATCAACAGCTAACGAGCCCGCACCGCTCCAATATATTGCACCGTTTGCAGGTGTTGCTATTGCAGAAGAATTTATGGAACAAGGTAAGCACGTTCTTATTGTATATGATGATTTAACAAAACACGCTCAGTCATATCGTGCAATGAGTTTGCTCCTTAAGAGACCTCCGGGACGTGAAGCATATCCTGGGGATGTATTCTACTTACATTCAAGATTACTTGAAAGAGCTGTCAAACTCAATGATGAACTCGGCGGCGGAAGTATTACTGCATTACCGATTATTGAAACTCAGGCAGGTGACGTTTCAGCGTATATTCCGACAAACGTTATTTCTATTACAGACGGTCAGATATTCCTTGAATCTGCTCTGTTTAACTCAGGTGTAAGACCTGCAATTAACGCTGGTATCTCAGTATCACGTGTAGGTGGTGCTGCTCAGACAAAAGGTATTAAACAGGTTGCAGGTAAACTTCGTCTTGACCTTGCTCAGTTCAGAGAACTTGAAGCATTTGCTCAGTTTGCATCAGACCTTGATGCTGCTACTAAAAAGCAATTGTTAAGAGGTCAGAAACTTACAGAAGTTCTTAAACAACCTCAATATAAACCGCTTTCAGTTGCACAACAGGTTACAATCCTGTTTGCTGCAAACGAAGGTTTCTTAGATGATATTGATGATAAAAATATCACTTCATACAAAGAAGGCTGGTTTGAATACTTTGATGCAAATATGCCTGAACTTGTAAAAGCTCTGAATGAAGGTGCTAAACTTTCTGATGACGATATGAAGTTATTAAGAGAAAAACTGGAAGATTACGGAAAAACTTTGGGTTAATAATTAAGTAAAAAGGTAAATAATGGCAAACTTAAAAGATATAAAAAGCAGAATTAACAGTGTTCAAAACACAAAGAAGATAACAAAAGCTATGAAAATGGTTGCAGCTGCAAAGGTAAAAAAAGCAGAATATACTGTTAAAGCAGCAAGACCGTTTTCAGATGAGCTTTTGCATCTTTTCAGAAAAATGCTGGCTACTGTTAATGAATATTCTTCAAGCGGTCTAAAAGTTGAACGTGCGCTTGATAATTATGCTGAACTTATTAAGCCTAGAGATGTAAAGGCTGAAGGTTTGCTTGTAATGACTTCAAACAAAGGTTTGGCTGGTGCTTATAATAGTAATATTATCAAAGCCGCCTTTAAAAGAATAAATAATAATAAAGAAAACGGAATTAAAACATATATTTACCCTGTCGGTCAAAAAGCAATATCTGCTTTTAAGAATAAACAAAACGGTGATTTTGTCCTCAAAAAGGGATATATGGCTATTGCAAATGACCCTAATGCAACAGGTGCAGCTTTAATAGCTGAAGATTTAGCTGTTGATTTTGTAAGCGGAGAACTTGATAGTATTGATTTAATAACTACTCATTTTAACAACATGATGTCATATAATGTTGTTGCATGGGAAATATTGCCCGTTAAAATTGAAAAGGGTGAAGCAAAAGATGTTGATCCATTAATGATGTTTGAACCTTCACCTCACGCAATTTTGCAGCAACTCGTTCCTATGTATATTACAAACTCAATTTATCAGGCTTTACTTGAAGCAAATGCCAGTGAGCTTGCATCAAGAATGACTGCTATGTCTGCAGCTTCCAATAACGCTGAAGAAATGATTACAAGTCTGACAGTTGATTATAACAAGGTTCGTCAGGCGGCAATTACAAATGAAATCGTTGAAATTGTTTCAGGTGCGAACAGCGTTAATAAATAGTTTGTGTAATTTTGTTATAAAATACAAATTTTATGTATAAATTTAATTAAATTTATACATAGCTTGACATAATATAATTTCCGATTTATAATGACCTTGTATCGATATATCGATACAAAGAAAAAGGGATAATATGAAAATAAATAATTCTCTGAGATTGAATAGATATTGGTGGCGCAGTTTAGTATAACTGCCTGTTTTGTCGCGCTATTCAATCGAAACAATATAAACAAAATCGGCAGTTCTAAGTCGTGAATAGTTTGTATTGGAGAAAATAAAAAATGTCAGATAATATTAAAATCTTAATCAACACACTACCGAAAGAACTTAAACCAGTCGCACGATTTTTGAGACACCAGGAAAGTGCATCAGGTCTTTCAACCACCCGTTATATTCAGGATGTTTCAACCTGTCTTATTCCTAAAGCTGTTTTTTCAAGAAGTATTGAAGATCTGACAGAAAACACTTTTCTTGAAACAACAGAAGAAGCTTTAATCTATCTTTCACCCACACTTTTAGGCGAATATGCAGCAAGAAAAGGTTTCTCAAAAGGTTTGTCGCCGGAACTAAAAAACGAAGTTGCTGAAACAGGTGTAAACCTGTTAAAAAAAGGCGGAAAAAATAATAAAAAAATCCTTCCGGTTAAAGCAGCAATTGCTCTCGCTGCAACAGCAATACCGCTTACTGAATACTCATTAAATTACATTAAAAACCTGATGACATTAAAACTTTTTAACAAAAGTGATTTTAAAAATATCGCTTCGTTAGAAAAAAATCAGGAAGATAGAGCTCAGCAGGATAAAGTTAAACAGAGTGCTAAAAAACATATCTTAGGGGCAGCCGGTGTTTACGCAGGACTCTTAGGACTTGCAGGACTCCTTGCTACTAGGGGTAAAAACTCAAAAGTTTTACAAAAAATATCTGAATTTATTGTTGCACCCGGAAACAAATTATTTTCTAAGAACGAAAAAGCAAAAAACTTTGTAAACAAATACTTCAATATTGATTTTAACAAAAGCCCAAAGGGTAGATTGGTGTTGAGCAAAGGTCAGCTTACCACATGTGTCCTCGTTGGTGGATGCGGATACTTTGGAGCTTCTGCAGACAGAGGAAAAGAGAACCTGAAAGAAACTGCTACACGTTTTCCGCTCGTTGCACTATATGTAATCACAGGTAGTGAACTTGTTGAAAAAGGATTTAAAAACTTTTTACACAAATACGGAAAAAGCAAAGACGTACTTAATGACAAAAAAGAAACAGTTCCGTTTGAAAAACTCGGCGAACTTGCCGATAAGCTCGCAAAAGAAAGAGGCACTACAGTTGAACATGAGTTTAAATCACTTGTTAAGCAAAAAGGGTTAATATTCGGACTTCCTTACCTGTTCGCAATCGGAGTTATGGGATTCTTCGTATCAGGTATGACTGTAATGGCAACAAAAAAAAGATACCAAAACGAACAAAAGAACCGTATTGTATAACACCTGATTTTATGTATTTAAAACAATATAAAGCGACCTGATAAAAATCAAGTCGCTTTATTAAATTATTATTTTAGCAAATCTTGCAATATCCCCTCGCCCGACAGGAGAGGGTTAGGATGAGGGGACAAACCCCTTATTTACCCCTACCAGCTTGCTTTGGTTACACCCGGAAGTAATCCCTGGTGAGCCATTTTTCTTAAGCAGATTCTGCAAAGACCGAAATCTCTGTGGAAACCATGAGGTCTGCCGCAAATTGAGCATCTGTTGTGTAATCTTACAGACGGATATTTGCCTTTTGCTGCCAAGATTCTTCTTGTTTCTTCTTTATTTATCATCGCTTTCTTAGCCATGATTATCTCCTTTTTCTATTAATTTTTCTACCTATTAACTATTTGTTTAAGCCTTTGAATGGCATACCTAATAGTCTTAATAATTCTCTTGCTTCATCATCTGTATTAGCAGTTGTGATAACAGATACGTTCATACCTTTTACCAAATCAACTTCTTCATAAGTGATTTCAGGGTCTCTGATACGAGGAAGAACTACACAGATTAACTTTTGTAAGAAATCGTACATTCTTTCACCACGTAATGTAACCATAGCACCAACCGGCATACCTTCTCTCAGCTTGTAAGAAGCGATTGATTTTTTAGCCTTAGTAACTACAGCGTGTTGTCCTGCAATCTTTGTTAATTGAGCCTGGATTGCATCAGCTATTTTTGAGTTGTGAGAAGCTTCACCAACACCCATGTTCAAAACGATTTTGTGAAGTTTAGGAATCATCATATCGTTTTTGTAACCGAATTTTTCCTTGAGTGCTGCTTTAACTTCTGAGTTGTATTTTTCTCTTAAGCTTTTAGTTTTTGTCATTTTTCTATTTCCTTATAATTGATACGATAGGCCGCAGCGGGTTTTCAATAATCTTGAATATTTGGCGAAAGGTTAAATATATATTTACCCCTGCCCCCCTGGACCGCGTATATACTATTTACACGTCGAGTGATTCACCACATTTTTTACAAACGCGAACCTTTTTTCCGTCAACGATTTTGTGTGCTACTCTTGTTGCTTTTTCACAAGCAGGGCAAACAATCATAACGTTTGAAGAATCAAGAGGAGCTTCCTTCTTGATTAATCCGCCCTGAATGCCGTAAGCCGGATTAGCTTTTGTAGCTTTGGTAACCATATTAGCGCCTTCAACAATTACCTTACCTTCTGAAGGTATAGCCTTTTTGATGTTACCTTGTTTTCCTTTATCTTTGCCTGCTGTAATGATGACTCTGTCACCTGTTTTAACATGCAAGCTTTTCTTTGAATTTGCCATTTTTTATTTCTCCATTTTAATTGTGAGGGACTTATAGCTTTTTCTTTATAGAAAAACTATATTACCTCAGGTGCAAGTGAAACTATTTTCATGAAGTTCTTATCACGAAGTTCTCTTGCTACAGGTCCAAATACACGGGTTCCTCTCGGGTTACCGTCTTTTGCGATAATTACTGCAGCATTTTCATCAAATCTGATAACTGAACCGTCAGCACGTTTGATATCGTGTTTTGTTCTAACGATAACAGCCTTAACGACTTCAGATTTTTTAACTGTCATATTAGGAGTTGCGTCCTTAACAGTTGCTACAACAACATCACCAACTGATGCAAATTTCTTATTAGAGCTACCCATTACACGGATAACCAATAATTCCTTAGCACCTGTGTTATCTGCGACTACCAGTCTTGTTTCTTGTTGTATCATTTTTCTTTTCCTTTTCTCTTTTGTTGAGCTTCGCCCAACCTACTTTTCAGCGCATTACTTGTGTAATGATGATTAATTACTACTTAGCTTTTTCAACGATAGATTCAAGAACCCATCTTTTGTCGCCTGAAATTGGTTTTGATTCGATAATTCTTACAATATCGCCAACACCGCATTCATTCTTTTCATCATGAGCTTTGTAGTTTTTGTTTGATTCAATAATTTTCTTATATTTTGGGTGCGGATCGTAAGATGCAACTTTAACTACAATAGTTTTGTCCATCTTGTCTGATATTACTACACCTTGTTTTTCTTTCTTAGGCATTTTTTACCTCATTTTCTTTTTCTACAATAACAGTTTTTGCTTGTGCAATAGCTTTTTTAGTCTTTGAAATCTCTGCTGTATTTTCAAGTTTGTGCATAGACAACTTGATTCTAGCATCTAACAAAGCTTTCTTAGAATCTAAAACGAATTGCTTAAGTTCTTCAACTGTTTTTTCACGCATTTCACTTAATTTCATTGTTTTATTTCCTTATGCTTGTGGTTCTTTCTCTATAACTTTAACCTTGATAGGAAGTTTTTGTGCAGCAAGCTCTAAAGCATGGACTGCAACGTTTCTGTCAAAGTAGTCAAGTTCAAATAAGATTCTGTTTGGTTTTACAACCGCTACCCAGTATTCAACGTTACCTTTACCTGAACCCATACGAGTTTCAGCAGGTTTTGCTGTAATCGGTTTATCCGGGAATATTTTAATCCAAACGTTACCGCCACGTTTGATTTCTCTTGTCATAGCACGTCTTGCTGCTTCTATCTGACGGCTAGTAATCCAGCCGGGTTCAAGAGCTCTGAGTGCATAACGACCGAATTCGAAATCTACACCTCTTGTTTCGGTGCCTTTCATTCTACCTTTCATTTGTTTGCGGTATTTTGTTTTTTTCGGCATTAACATTATATTGATGTTCATATCTGCTTTTTCACCAGGCATTAAGTTGCCTTTGAAAATCCAAACTTTAACACCAATCTTACCCATGATTGTATCTGCTTCAGTAAAACCGTAGTCAACGTCAGCTCTAAGAGTTTGAAGAGGAATTCTTCCTTCTTTAGCCCATTCTGAACGAGCGATTTCAGCACCGCCTAAACGACCTGATACCATAATTTTGATACC
>CACZFL010000006.1:0-167245 GCA_902780525.1 uncultured bacterium
GGTATTGGTGTTCGCAAGACTTGGGGTGAAAGACTCACAGGTCACTTCCAGACTTACTTCACTAACGGCGGAAGAAACGGTATAGGCTTGCAGGCAGGTTTACGCTGGGCTATCGGTAAGAAAGGTACAGGTGAAATCAAAGGTCAAACTCCTGAACTAAAACCCGCTAAGATTACACTGAATAATCATAAGGGGTAAAAGGGTAAATATAAAGGGGGAAATATATAATTACAGTGAAAAAATCTCACCTGATTTCAGGTGAGATTTTTTTTGTTTGATTAATTAAATTTACAGCAGAAAAACTATTCCTAAAATTTTTTTATCTTCATCTTCACTTAAAACAAAAAAGGTTTGCTGTATCAATATTATTAATCTTTTCGTCTGTATTAAGCAGAAACCTCTTGTTTTTTAAACTGCATTTCATATAGCGTTTTATAAGCGCCATTTTCAATGCTTAATAACTCTTCGTGTGTGCCGATCTCTGCAATTTCGCCCTGGTTTATCACTACAATTTTATTTGCGTTTTGTATTGTGGAAAGTCTGTGAGCGATTACAAAAACTGTTTTATCCTGCATTAAATTGTCAATAGCTTTTTGAACAATTGCTTCTGCCTTATTATCCAAAGCAGAGGTTGCCTCGTCTAAGATAATTATTGGTGCATCTTTCAAAAAAGCTCTTGCAATCGCAACACGTTGTTTTTGTCCGCCGGATAATAGTACGCCGCGTTCACCGATTACAGTATCTAATCCGTTCTGTAATGTTGCAATAAATTCGTCTAAAAAAGCCATTTTAACTGCTTTTTTCAATTCTTCTTCTGTTGCATTAGGATTTCCAAGCATAATATTTTCTCTAATTGTTCCTGAGAACAAGAAATTGTCTTGGAAAACAACAGCAATATTTTGCCTTAGGGAATAGAGGGTAAAATCCCGAATATCCGTTCCATCAATAGTAATTGAACCGCTTTTAATATCATAAAATCTCGGTAATAAATTTACGATTGTGGTTTTCCCGCCACCGGAGTTTCCAACAAACGCAACTGTTTCGCCCTTGTGAATTTCTAAATTTATATTTTTCAAAACAGGAACATTCTCTACATATTCAAAGTTTACATTCTCAAATTTTATCGTTGAATGTTCGCGAAGCATTTGTACAGCATTTTCTTTATCTTTAATAGCCGGTTCTCCGTTAAGTTTGTCAAAAACCTGTTCTATTGCATAGAATGAGAATTGAACCTGATTTAAGTTATTTCCAATACTTTTTACAGGGGTGTAAAGAAGTATCAATGCAGTAATGAATGAAACAAAGTTACCGGCAGTAATTGCTCCTGACATTATCAAATGCGAACCATAAGCAATAGCTCCAGCAATACCTATTGATACAATTACGTGCATCATAGGTGAAAGCCATTGAGTTCTTTGAACCATTTTTATTCTTAATGTAAAAATATTTTTCAAAATCCAATCAAATTTATTAATTTCATGCTGCTGTAAATTATATGAAGTAATAGTCTTATTCCCTGCAAAAGCTTCATTATACTCTGTAATAATAGATGAGTCTGCTACGACTGTTTTGTCCATAACGCTTTTAATTCTTTTTTGTATATTAGCAACAGGAGCAAATGCACATGCAAGAACAATGACACCCATAGTTGCTAATTGCCATGAGTTGTAGAACAATACGCATACAAGTGATATTGAAGAAAATACCCTTTGTATAAATACTGATAAATTATCTAACAAACCTGAACAGGCTGTGTCTGCCATATTATTGAATTGGAATATTACATCGCCGGATTTCTTTTTATCATAATAAGCTGTTTCATAAGTAAGCAGTTTTTTAAACAGATCAAACTTCAGAGCGTTAGATATTTTTACTCCAACCCAGGTTGAAAGGTATGAGGATAAGTATTTTAATCCACCCTGAGCAGATGTAAACAACACAATTCCAAGCGGAATATACCAAGGGGAAGCTATACTTTTTTCAACCATTACTAAATCCATATATGGTTTCAAAGCCAGTGCGATAACCGCATCTAATGAACCAATGGGGATACAAATTAATAACGATAACAGTGCCCTGAACCATACAGGTTTAACATATGGCCACATGCGTTTATAATTTACTATAAATCTTTGTTCTTTTAATTTTTCTATTAAATTTATCATTTTTCTCCTCATTATTGATTATTGTTTTTTATTATGGATTTTATACTTACGAGTTCATCTTCGATAAAATTTAACCTGCGTATTATATCAATATCTTTATGTTGTTTTTTTAATTTAATACCCAAAATCCAAGTATATTCTTTGTAACATCTGTCTATCAGATCATAAATTTTTTTTGTCTTATATATTTTTTGATAAAATTTTAAATCTGGTACATATATTTCATGATAACGTTTATTCGCTAAATTTTTAATAAAATTTGTTTTGATTTTTAATGACTTACTGAATTTTTCTGCATATTCAGATGCCACATATAAAACTTTTGGTCGTTGTTCCGTTTTAGAATTCCTGTATGCTAAATTAAAATATGATTCATATAATTTTTTGAATAATTTTTCATTTTTATCTAAATAGTTATTTTTTTCCCAAAAATTAAAAATATTGTCCATTATATACAGATGTTGTATAGCTTTTTCTGTTCCTTCAAAAGTATCTGACATTATACTATCGCCACTTCTTCTGTAATGATAAAATTTCTCATCCAAATAATATGCCGTTTTTGAGCAAGATACATATTTAAAATAAAACTCTGCGTCCTCATAATTCAAACCATCAGGGAAAGTAATATTGTTTTGTTCAATAATTGATTTTTTAAAAATCTTATTACAAACAGAGACATCTGAATTTAAAATGACTTTGTTATTGAGTTTTTTAATACCTTTGAATTTTATTTTATAATAATTATCATCACTACATCTTTGAGCATAATTACTATCTCCAAAAACTTCTATCCCAAAATGAACTAAATCAGCATCATTAATGTGTGCCATTGCATTTATGTATGTATCGTTGTCTATAATATCATCGTCATCAACATAGGTAATGTATTCACCACAAGCATTTTTTAAGCCTGTATTACGTGCAGTTGCAACACCTTTATTTTCTTGAGAAATAACTCTTATGCGAGAATCCTTATGGGAGCATTCATCCAAAATGCTCATAGAATTATCTGTCGAGCCATCATTTACGCATATAATTTCTATATCTCTATACGTTTGATTTGTAATACTATCAAGACATTCCTTTAAATATTTTTCAGAATTATATACAGTAACAATAACTGATAATTTAGACATTATAATGACCTCCTAAATATATATAACAAAGGGAAAAATGATATTGTAAAAATTCGTTTATATTCTTTTTTTGTAAATAAATTTTTATCAATGTTCCCTTGCAAAAAATCTGCAAGATACTCTTTAGACATTTTTAATAAGAAAGGAAACTTTAATTTTCTGACCAATCTTTCATGATTCCAACGGTAACAACCATATTTAATTTTGGGTATTAAAAATCTTAGCTTATCATATATTTTATGTTCTTTTGCAAAATTCTTAATCTCAGCATATTCCGTTATTACGCAATCCATTTTCTTAACCGAATTAACTGAAGAATTTTCATTATCAACTCGGTAATGTATAAAGGCATCACTAATCATCATAAAACGTTTTGCACAAGCATAAAGTTTAAACGCAAAGGAAGTATCTTGATAACTTGCTCCCGGGGTTTCCAAAAACCTTATGTTATTATCAAAAATCATATCTTTTTTGAATAAATTGCACCAAATGGCAGGAGCTTGAAGGAACGGAGTATTGTCATCTAACGGACAATAAATTTTATTCATTGGAACCCAAGTGTTATCGAATAATTCATTGGAATTATCGGAACTTTTATATAGATAATATTGGCAACGCACCAAATCCAAGTCGTTGTCTTTTGCAGTATTGTATAATTTTTCAAACATATCTAACTCGGCAAAATCGTCTGATTCGACAATGCCGATATATTCACCATTTGCAGCCTCTAATCCGATATTCATGGATGCACCATAACCGGAATTCTGTTTTGAAATAACCTTGATTCTGTTATCTCTGCTTTCATATTCTCTTAATATATCAAGAGTAGAATCAGTTGAACCATCATTAATACAAATAATTTCAATATCTTTCAATGTTTGATTAACAACACTATCAAGACATTGTTTAATATATTTTTCTACATTATAACAGGGTATTAATATTGATATTTTAGACAATGTTATCTTCTCCTTTTTTATTGCTACTAAATATATACATATGACCAAACAGGACTACTATTTTTTCCCTGTGGCTCCATCTTATGCTTAAAATATCCTTTAGGATTCTTTTAATCATAAACTTTGTTCTTATCCGGTTCGGATTTTTTTTAATATTAAGATATTTTGTTTTTTCAAATTCGCTTATTCTTTTGTCTTCGCAAAAAGAAGCAGGGCATCTGGACAATAAAAGACTTATTCTTTTATAACAATCTTTTTCGTCCGATATGTGTTTCATTCCCAAAACTATACCAACATATGCCAACTCTCGTCTAAAAAGCTGAGTTAAAATGTTTTCATCTTTAATATTATTTTCCTCAAGCCATTTGTGAATTTCATCGGTTCTTTTAAAAGGAATACTATAATCTTTTAAATCATCTGATTCAAAAAAATTTAATCTGCGCCAATAATAATATGCCTTTGAAGAGTAGTTAATTCTATTTGCCAAACACATTGTCTGAACCTGAAACGGATTGTCTGTCCAGCCGGAACCCGGTTCTTCAAGAAAACGAATATTTTTCTTATTTAAGAATTCTTTTTTATAAATACAACTCCATATACTTGGATGATAGTTTAAAAAGTACGGATATTCTTTGATTGTAAAGCTTTTGTCCTCAGGTATATAATCTTTCCAGACAACTTTTTTTATTCTTGAGTTCCATTTATTGTACAAATTGTCATAAAAGGATGATTTAACAATATCTGAATCAAATTGTTTTGCGATGTTATATAAATCCTGATACATCTCGGGAGCTATATAGTCATCAGGTTCCAGTATTGCTATGTACTCACTTGTTGCTCGACTAAGCCCTGTATTGCACGCTGCACCGTAGCCACCGTTTTCTTTATGAACAGCAACTATTCGGTTATCCTTTTTGGCATATTCATCAATTATATTCGGACAGTTGTCTTTGCTTCCGTCATCAATAAGTATAATTTCCAAGTCATTACAAGTTTGGTTTATAATACTATCAATCGCTTGTCTTAAATATTTTTCCACACCATAAATAGGTACAATTACTGAGATTTTTGCCATTATTCAATCTCCAATAATTGTTTCCCAAATAAGACAATGCTTATTCTTGAAGAGTTGATTCTTACTGAAAATTGTTTTTGCCGCTTTGCTTTTTGTTCCTGCTTTACAGAAAGACAGTCTATATATTCTCTGAATGCCTGTTTGTCATTTAAAAGCATTTCTAATTCTTTCGGTTTAACTTTTTTATAAAAACCTTGTGTGATTTCATTTTTATCTGAAAAATCCCTGAAATCTTTTTGATATTCATCTATAAAAATGTTTCTGTATTTTTTGTCAATGAATGCTGCTGTCCACTTGTACGAATTAAACTGAGTTGATAATTTTACATCATTAGCAGCAGCTTTTATTTCCGGATGCTCATTGAAGTATTTTGTTATTTCTCTGTACTCCTCACATATATAATAACCCTTATCCTTTTGTTTTACGGAAGAATTTGGGTTATCACATCTGTAATACAGATAACCTTTATAAGTAAACACTATTCTTTTTGCTGTTGACAGAGCTTTAAAAGAAAAAGATGTATCCTGATAACTTGCCCCGGGGGTTTCCAAAAATTTTATCTTGCTATTGGTCAGGAATTCTTTCTTATATATTGCACTCCATATTGACGGCATGATTTTTAAAATCGATGGATTATCATTTATATTGAATACTGTTCCACATATTTTTTTAGATATTCTTCCTGCCTTCCTTGCTTGATTTTCTGCTGTTAAATAATAATAAAAATCAGATTTTACTAAATCTGCATTGTTTTTTACGGCTATATTATACAAAGCTTCAAACATTTTTAAATCAGCAAAATCATCCGGTTCAACAATCCCTATATATTCACCGCTAGCTGCTTCTAACCCTATGTTCAAGGTGGCGCCATAACCCGAATTTTGTTTATTTATAACCTTAATTCTTTTATCTTTAAGGCTGAACTCTTGTATAATCTGAGGTGAAGAATCAGTTGAACCGTCATTTATACAAATGATTTCAATATCTTCTAATGTTTGGTTTACAAGACTTTCCAGGCACTCCCTTAAATAATGTTCAACATTATATATTGGAACTAAAATTGAAACTTTAGGTCGATTGGTATTCATCGATAAACCTCCTCGAAAAGTTCTATTGCCCTTAGAATAGCTTTATCCATATCATAATACTTATAATCGCCCAAACGTCCTAGAAAATAAACATTGTTTTCCTTTTGAGCAAGCTCCAGGTATTGATTATACAATTTTGTATTTTCTTCTTTTGGAATAGGATAGCAGCGTTCATTTGAGCCAATAACAAAATTTTCGGAGTATTCTTTTGCTATTACCGTTTTGTCCGATTTATCATTTAAATAATGTTTGTATTCGTGTATCCTCGTAAAATCATAGTTGCAAGGATAATTAACAACAGAGTTATTCTGATAGAATTCTCTGTCATAAGTTTCAAATTCAAAACGTACGCTTCTGTACGGAAGCTGTCCTAATCTGTAATTAAAATATTCATCAATTGCGCCCGTATAAAAAATTCGCTTAAAATCACCTTTAATGCCTTTAAAATCAGTGTTCAGTCTGACTTCGATGTTTTTATTATCAAGCATTTTTTCAATAAGTTTTGTATATCCCTCCGTAGGGATTCCCTGATACTTATCCTGAAAATACCTGTTATCTTTACTTAAATATACAGGAACCCTTGCTGTCACAGCACTGTCAACATCTTCCGGAGAAGTTCCCCATTGTTTGGTTGTATAATGCAAAAATACTTTTTCATATATATAATTTGCTAGAAATTTCAAATCCTCATCGTCTTGTTTTTGAAATTCTAAAACCGGTACCTTTTTATTCAGTTCAAAGGCTTTTAATAATTTAATTTCAAGCCTTCTAGCCAATGTCGTCGGGAATACATCGTATAAGGTATTAAAATTAAACGGTATGGTTGTTTCTATTCCGTCAATAATTGCATGAACTTTGTGCATATAAGTATTAAATTTTCCAAAGTTTCTTACAAATTGCCATACCTTTTCACTGTTTGTATGAAAAATATGCGAACCGTATTTGTGAATCATTATGCCGTTTTCATCTTTGTAGTCATAACAATTACCTGCTATATGGTTCTTCTTATCAATAACAAGAACTTCTTCGTTAAGTTTATTTGCAATTAATACGGCTATTGCAGCCCCTGTAAAACCCGCTCCAACTACTAAGTTTTTTGTCATAGCTATTCCTGATTAAAAATTAACAATATAATATACAATTTGATTTTATCATAAACATAATCAAGAAATAAACATAAAATAGAATTTTCTGTCAATAGGCACTTCTTCTGATTTATAATTTTTCTGTTTTTGGTTTTCTTAATTTTACAATAGCATCAAAGTCAGGAGATAGACTTAATTCAAAATGGTAATCTCTAAAGGTGTTGTATTGTATGGCGATGATGATATAACTGCAGATGTTCAAAAAGTTGTAAAATAAAAAATATTTGTAATTTTATGCAATATTACACAAAGGTTGTGACCGCCAGGTTACGCATACGTGATTTTGCATGCTACTTTTGTGCTTATATTTCGGATAATTTTTGTGTAAAATGATATATATTTGTCTAAAAAATGGTAATTTGAGGGAATAATTATGAACGAGCTGAAATGTCCGAAATGCGGAGAAAAGTTCCAAATTGATGAAGCGGGATATGCTGCTATTGTCAAGCAAGTCAGAGATAAAGAGTTTACAAAAGAACTTCAAAGCAGAGAACAATTGTTTGAATCAGAAAAAGAACAAGCTATTCAGGTCGCAAGGCTTGAAGCTGAAAATGATTTTAACAATGCTCTGACTAAAAAAGAAGCTGAAATTGCCAAGCTGGAAGCAAAAATTAAAGAAAGTGAACTTATCAAAAAATCTGCAATACAGGAAACGGAAGCGGAAAAAGACAAAGAAATAACTGAGCTTAAAAGTAAACTTTCCTCTTATGAAAAAGATAAAAAACTGGAAATTAAAGAAATTGAATCAAAATTTAATTTACAGATTGCAGAGAAAGAAAATAAAATTGAAAAACTGCAAAGCGAAAAAGCTTTAACAGAAAAAGAATGTCAAATAAGAGAAAACTCTATTAAAGAAAAATATGAGATTGAACTGAAACTTAAAGACGAAACCATCGAGCAATACAAAGACTTTAAGGCAAGACTTTCGACAAAGATGATAGGAGAAAGCCTGGAACAACATTGCGAAATGGAATTTAATAAAAATCGTGCCTTAGGATTTAAAAATGCGTATTTTGAAAAAGACAATGACGCAAAAGGCGGAACAAAGGGTGATTATATCTTCAGAGAAATGGACCCAGATGGTGAAGAAATTATTTCTATAATGTTTGAGATGAAAAATGAATCGGATACAAATGGTGCAAAAAAGAAAAATGAAGATTTTTTTGCAAAGCTGGACAAAGACAGAAGGGATAAAAAATGTGAATATGCGGTTCTTGTTTCACTTCTTGAACCGGAAAACGAATACTATAACGAAGGCATTGTTGATGTGTCTCACAGATTTGAAAAAATGTACGTCATCCGTCCACAGTTTTTCATTCCGATAATAACTCTGCTGCGCAATGCATCTCTTCGTTCTCTGGAAGTAAAAAAAGAGCTTTCGCTTATCAAAGCACAAAATATTGATATTTCTAATTTCGAAAGCGACATGAATGATTTTAAAACAAAATTCTTCAAGAATGTAAAAGACGCGCGTGCAAGGTTTGATGATGCGATTGCAGGCATAGATAAAACCATAAAAACACTTCAGGATATAAAAGAGGCTCTTCTGACATCGGAAAAACATCTCAACTCTGCAAACAACAAGGTTGATGATTTAAGTATAAAAAAACTCACAAAAAACAACCCTACAATGCAGGCAAAATTTGATGCTCTTAAGATAACCGATAAGAACAAAAAGAAATAACAGCAAAAAAATATCCGTGTGTTATAAACATGGATATTTTTTTATAAAGTCTTTATTACACTTTCTTTTTTTCTTTTTTCAAAAGTACCGTACATATACTTAATGAAATTAAAGCTGATAAAATCCAGAAGTTAATTGCGCTGTTCCAGGAGAACTTATCTATAATATAGCCGGTTCCGACACCTGAAAGAATTGAACCGATATATCCGAACATTCCGCAGAAACCGGTTACAGCAGACGCAACTTTTTTTGAACTTGATTCAACCGCTGACAGACCGCCAATCAGAACCTGAGGTCCACAAGTAAATACACCGATTGCCGATACATATACATAATCCATAATCGGGAATTGGTTAATTTTAAACAGGTATATACAAACGGCCAAAAGTGATAAACAAATTATATTAACAGGAGCTCTTTTCCCGCCGAATAACTTATCCGAAACGAATCCTGCTCCAATAGTTCCCAAAACACCGACCAAAGGCAAGAAACTGATTATTTTTGCAGCTTCCGCAATGGTGTATTGCTTCATATCAACCTGATACATTACAAGCCAGTCAATTGTTCCGTATCTTACTACGTAAACAAAAATGTATGCAACTGCTAGCAGCCAGACTGTAGGATTTTTGATAATATATTTTTTGAAGATATCTGAATAAGTATAATTGTCTTCTTCTCCTGATTCCTTCGCCGGTTCCACATAATCCGGGTCTTTATATTTTTCTATATCAGGAAGCCCTATACTTGCGGGTTTATCCTGAAGGTTCTTGTAAAAGAAGAAACAGAATATTATTGCAAATACTGCAGGAACATAGAATACAGATTCCCAACCGTAATGCGTAATTAAATATCCAGAAAGAATCATACTTATATATGTACCAACTTCGTGTGAAGATGACCAAAGCGACCACTTAACACCGCGTTCTTTATTTGCAAACCAGTAAGAAAGGTTTTTTGCAATAGGCGGAAATCCCATTGACTGAAACCACCCGTTTACACCCCAGAAAAACGCCAACAAAAACAAAAGAACTGAGAACCCGCCAAATGTTAGATGCGGAGACACAAAATGTGCACATATTATAAACAATATGTTAACCAGCGCAGATATAAAAAGTGCTGTCGGTAAGATTCTTTTTGCATTTGTGTTATCGGCAATTATTCCGTTAATAAACTTACCTGCAGCATATGAAAAATACAGAGAGCTTCCGAGTAATCCGAGTTCAAGCTTGCTGTATCCCAAGGCTTCCTGAATAGCAGGCAGGGCAACTGATATGTTTTTACGGCAGGTATAGAAAATTATATAACCGAAAAACATTGAGAGAAATATTCTCATTCTCCACATCGCGTATGTTTTATCTATAACTGCAGTATCCGTGATTGGTTCTGCAGGGGCAGGCTCTTTATAAAACTCTTTTAATTTATTGAATAATCCCATTATTATAATCCTCTTCAAAAACTTCTCTTATTATACTATCTCACAAACATAATAAATAGTCTGCACCATATTCTGCAACAAACATTGTAATTACAAAATATTTAATCCTCAGGTGTTTTATTGCGGAATGTTATCAGCTCTATGCATTAGTTTTCAGCTGATGTTCTTCTTTTGCTTTCTTCTCAGCTTCGGCTTTCTCAAAACCTTCTTTGAAGAATGATGCCATAGGAGTAGCAAACAGAGGGGTAATAATTCTCTTTGTTAAAATCTGCATTGCAACATTGACGGCAAGGACAGTAAAACCTGTTCTTGCAATACCAATTCTTGGTGTCATTTTTGCTGTATAGTCTTTTATAAATTGCTTTTCGTTGGTCAATTTCTTCAGCTCTTCAGGAAGTTTATTAAATTTTTCTTTTAAAACATCTTCTTTTAATGAAAAATCTTTAGATTTTGCAATTTTATTATCAAAAAATGATTCAATCCATTTTGAAAGTCCAAAAGCAGTTGCAAGCTGAACACCAACGTTCATTATGCCGTTTGAAAGGTCTAAAGCTGCAACGAATTTTCTCTGGTCATCCGGAATTCTTTCGTTATTTAATGACTGTATTGTATAGTAAGCGCAGTTAACGGCATCTTTTGATACATTTGATACTGTTGCAATCAAGGCTGCTGTTGCAACTGTAGCTTTCGGATTTGCAAGTTTCTTTCCGATATTTGAGTTGTAGAAGGAATCAATAACTTTTGTAACTTTAGACATTAGTCATCATCTCCTTTCCCTAACTCTGATTTAAGAAAATTCTTAAACTCATCAATATTTACAACTTCACTTAGCCCATCAAGATTCAGACTGTCAACTGCAGCTTCAATTTTAGCGTTAAAATTGCCGATAGTTTCTTCAACTTTTTTCTTTTTAGCTGACATTTCAGGCATAATTTTTTCCATTATTCTCGGATAGCACCAGTTCAGGAAGCCGCAAGAGAACGGAAGTGTTGCAAGTGTTACAATCAAACCAAGTTGAGTATTCTGTGTTTTAAATACTCGTTTAGCATCAGATATTCTTGATTTTACAAGTCGCTTGATTTTGACATTGTGTAAAATCTCTTCGTAGGTTGTTCCTAAATTCTTAACTGATTTAAAGTCTTTTAACTGTTTTTCACTTTCATAATCTCTTATATGTTCAAGTTTGTCGTGAATATTTTTTGCGAGATCATCTGCCTTTATTCCGTCTGGGAACTTGCTTTCTAATCCCTGATCTTTTATTATTTGCGCTATGTTTTCCGGTGTACATGTTTCGATTGCTTTTGTTACGCTTGCTTTTTTATCTATCAAAAATCTTATGGTTTTCTTAACAACGGTTTCTTCCGTAACATCTCTTTCTACAAGTTTTTCAGCAGTTTCATTGAGCATAGTTTGTACATCTTTGCCCATTGATTTTGCTTTGTCTTCCAGCATCTTGTTAAGGTGTTTGTTAAGTTTTAACGACCAAATCTCTTCAATAGGTTTTCCGAATTTCTTTTCTATTTCTTCTTTATTAACCGTTTTAAATTCTTTAAAGAATTGTTTCTTGGCTTCATCAATATAATCCTGACAAACCAGTTCTTTGTATTCAATCGGCTTGTCTTTCATTGATTTTCTTAATTTGGACACTTCATCTTTTTCGGCATCAATCTGTCGTTTTTTTACTTCGGCAGCAATCTGTTTTTTGTCATATTCAGGATGCTCAAGTTTGATTATTCGTTTGAGATGTCTTTCATGCGGACATGCCCTCAAGTCAGCTCTTGCAAATCTTGCACTCCCATCCTTATTATTTGTGCTTGCTGCTTTTGTTAACCAGTTATTAAACCATTTTGTAATGGTTAATTGTGTCGCAAGAGCAATTACTGCAGATATCGGCTGACGCCAAGCTGAATATTGTTTTGTTTTGTCATCTTCTTTTGAAAATGGGTTGAACGCAATAAATAACGGACAAATAACAGCAGTACCTACAGCGGTAACAATAATGTTTAGAGCTTCTCCCTGATTTTCACCAACATAGTTCAGGAAACGGCTGACCCTTCCGCTCTGCTGGTTTAGGTGGTTCCATATCTCAGGATTCAGGCCTTTACCTTTGAATTGCGGGGTCGTTAAGCTCTGTCTGTCAGACGTAATTTTGTTAACGCTATCTACTTTCATAACCGTTCTTCAATCTTTTTCAATACACACTGATTGGGAGTATTCCTATTTATATAAAAACACAAAAGCATGTAAAATTGACTTTTTTCCATGACTTATGTTAAGCAATGTTAAGCTTTCAAAAAAAATAGTCGTACATTTTATTTTTGTATAGAAGGGTAAATTTTTAAAGCAGAAAATTCAATATTCATAAGTGTTTCATATCAATTAAATCGGCAACTGTATGTTTGATAAGACTGACTGCCCATCTCAGAATAAGGATACCACCGAGGATACCGATAAGAGAATCAAAATATATCAGGTTAAAATATTTTCCGACAAAAAGTGCAGCAATTGCAAGAACAGAGGTTAAGACATCTGCAAGGATATGATAATATGCGGCTTTAAAATTGTAATCTTCTTCGTGTCTGTGTCCGGGAGTGTTGTGATTCATTATTAAAATACATGCTCCGTTTACTATAAGTCCTATAACGGCGACTACTATTGCTTCGTTAAATTGTATCAAAAGAGGGTGTATTATACGTTGAAAAGCCTCAATTATAATCCAAATACCCGTTAATCCCAAAAAAACAGAACTTGTATATGCGGTGAGTGTTCCTATTTTATCTGTACCGTTTGGAAAAAGCGGAGAATTGTTAAATTTTCTTATTAAAACATAAGCTATAAATGTTAGTCCTAAAGACAGTGCATGTGTTCCCATATGGTAACCATCTGCAAGAAGTGCCATTGAGTTAGTCAGATAGCCGTAAACAATTTCCGCAATCATGGTAAATAAAGTAAGCAGTATTACCATCAAAACTGTTTTCTCATTCTCTTCTGTTACTTTGTGTTTGTGGTTATGTTCCATGAATCACAACCCCGCTATTTTAATGTTACAACATCTGTGTTTTAATGTATTAATTCGTTTCTCATCGTCCTGAAATATAATACCGTAATTATCACGTCTGTTTTGAATCCACAAAATTTCAAAATTAATCGCTTTTATTATTCCATCAGAGATGTTGATGTTTGTATTACTATTATCAAAAATAATTTTTCTTGTTTCAAACTTTGTGCAATAAGGTAATTTTGTAAGAAATTCAGGTGCTTTTGGTGTTATATTCCCGCCGATAATAAAATCTTTTTTTGATGGCAGTATTTTTTCAGACATGTTATAAGCCATATTAAGCATAATATCAGAATCAGTTTGTTCAGGCGTCAAATCCATTGAAGCTGCCATATCACTTCGTCCTAAGACGATGCCTGATACATCAGAAAACTCATTTGCTGAGATTATATCATTAAAGTTACTATATCCTGTAATTGTTTCAATATTAATAAACGATTTTATTTTTGTTTTTTCATCATCAGAATAAATATTATTTATTGCACGGGCAAATTTTTTCAGTGCATAAGGTGTTTCTATCATAGGTGCAACAATTTCATCCGCACATAGAAATTTCGCATCATTTATATCCCTTACCGCTTCGCATCCGCCAATCTTAACCGTAAATCTCAAATTGGAATTATCTGACAATTCTTTTAATCTTGCTGCTTCTTCAAGGGAAGTACCTTCTGTTTCAAACTCGGCTTTTACGGATAATGCTCCGTAATTTTCGTTTAAATCAGTCAAAATATCCGTCATGTTTTTTTCAAGAATATTCATAAAAATCCCTTATACTGACAGCTGAACATCTATTATTATATTACGACAATATGTTTTAACAATATTATTCTTCAATATAAACAGTTGAAAAACGATATGCTTCAAATGTTTTTGAAAAATGTTCCGGCGGTAATCCTGCTTTCATCTTCAGAGAGTTTAAAAACATCACTTTATCGGGCAGGTCATCCCAGACAGACGGAAGATAAACGGCCTGATAAAATCTGTCTTTTATTATAATCCCATCCTTGAATGGAACTATTTGTTCAAGTAAGTCCTGCTCATCTTTAAAACTCATCTGCTCAGGTTCGCTCAAAATAGAAATATCTATCGTTAATGAATCTACTTCATCTTCTTTAACAGGGTTAAATCTGGGATCGTGAAATGCTGCATCTTTTGAATGCTGAACTATATCATTAATTAAAGACTGATGTGCAATAATCGAACCTATACAGCCGCGCAGATTATTATTTTTTTTTAAAGTAACAAAGCATGCACCAAGTTGGTTAAAAACAGGCGGGTGAGCTGTGTATAAAGTTTTATGATTAAATTTTGACAGAATAACATCTCTGCATAATTTTAACAGGTATCCGGAATAATATTCCTTTATAAATCTGTTTTTTGAACCTTCGTACAAAAACCAGGCACCATATCCTACAACGCTTGATTTATTCCCTGAAGCAAGAGAAGAGTTTATAAGATTTATCCTTATGAGTGAAAACTTTCTTCTGTTTGCAAATTCCACAAGTCCGTATATTCCAATAGCACCGCACGCCTGATCGTACCGCAGTTCTTCAATATTCCCTGATTCGATCATTCGTGCAGTTTCACCATCAACTTTCTGTGCTTTTTTATCATCAAGAAAATGACTTAAATCAGAAGATATAATAAATCCGTATTCTTTATTATCATAGTATTCGGATATAATATCCGTAATTTTTTGCGGGTCTGCCCTGCCGATCAAAACAGGAATAATACTGACTTCGTTAAATAAATGCTGAATCGCCGGAACTTCTATTTCAACGGAATGTTCCTGAGCAAAAGCATCGTCAAAAACTTCAGCGCCGTATTTTTCTTCAAGAACCTTATTAGTTTCCTGATTAATTTTTATTGTCCCGAGAGGTGTTTTCCACTCGTCATAACCGGTAAGCGCAAGACCACTGAGCGGAACTCTGTGTGCAGGCGCAAAAATAAATATATTTTTTATTGATTTATCAAGCTGGCTTATTCCTTCGTAGGCAAGCGGTCCCGAATAAATAAGTCCGGCATGGGGAACAATAACCGCACGGGTTTTGTATTCATATCTGTTGCCGTTTTCTTTTGAGAATCCGTCAAGCTGTCTTTTAAGTTCAGCAGGATTGCCTGAATAAAAAGTATTTGCTACAGAAGGTTCTTTGATTTTTGTCATAAAAATATTATAATACATTTTATGAAATACCAAAAGATTTTAAAAAACAAAACTCAATGTACGATTTGTCCGAGGAATTGCATACTTGCTCCTTATCAGAGCGGATTTTGCTATGTCAGACGCAACATAAATAAACAAATAATCCTGGAAACATACAATTATAATACAGGGCTCGCAATTGACCCTGTTGAAAAGAAACCGCTTTACCACTTTTATCCGTCTTCAAAAGTTTTATCTTTTGGTACACTCGGGTGTAATATGGGTTGTGCTTTTTGCCAGAACTGGCAGACCACAAAAATCAAATATCCGATAGATCAATGCCAGCCTGCACCTCCGGAAGCTATTGTAAATACGGCTAAAGAAAACGACTGTAAGAGCGTTGCGTTCACTTATAATGACCCGATAATATTTTATGAATATGCACTTGAAACGGCAAGACTATGCAGACAAGAGGGTATAAAAACAATTGCGGTAACCTCGGGCTACATTAACCCTGAGCCTGCAAAAGAGTTTTTTAGCCTGATGGATGCGGCAAACATTGATTTAAAAGGATTCAGTGAAAATTTTTACAAAAGGAATTGTATGGCACATCTTCAACCTGTGCTTGATACAATAAAATATGCCGTTAATGAATCCAAGTGTTTTGTAGAGCTTACCACAATGCTCATTGAAGGTGAAAACGACAAAGAAGTTCCTGAGGAATGCGAATGGATTCTGAATAATCTGGGTGACAGTGTTCCTCTGCATTTCAGTGCATTTTTCCCGCGTTACCATTTTGCGGATAGAAAGCCGACAAGACAGGAAACACTTATGAAAGCATATGATACTGCAAAGAAAATTGGCTTAAAATACGTTTATACAGGTAATATAAACGATGAAAAAACTTCTACAACATACTGCAAAAACTGCGGTGAACCTCTGATTAAACGTGACGGATATAAAGTTACGGAATCTCTTATAGGTGAAAATAAAAAATGTCCGAAATGTCAGACTATTCAGGAAGGATTCTTTCAGTCGATATAATCAAGGATTTTGCTTAAATCTTTTTCCTCAATAATAATGTCCGCATTTTCTTTTACAATTGGTTTGGCGCAAAAAGCAACTCTTGTTCCTGCATATTTAAACATACTCAAATCATTAGCTCCGTCACCAACCGCTATTGTGTTGTCTTTATTTACCCCAAGGAGTTTTTGCAGTCTTAAAAGCATTTGTCCCTTGCTGTCATTAAACATCATCTCGCCGCCAACTTGCCCCGTTAAAAGTCCGTCTTTGGAGTGAAGAATATTTGCAAACTCACAATCAAGTCCTAATTTTTCTGCGAAGAATTTTGTCGCATTACGGAAGCCCCCTGAGAAACAAACAACCTTATATCCTTTTGCTTTTAACCCTTTTACAATTTCTTCCGCTCCATTCATTAGGGGCAAGTTGTGACAGATTTTATCAACTTTTGTAAGAGGCAAACCTTTTAAAAGGGCAACACGCTCTGTCAGACTCTCAAAAAAATCTGCTTCACCCCGCATCGCTTTATCAGTGATTGCTTTAATTTTTTCTTCAATACCGAGCTCACGGGCAAAAAACTCAAGAGTTTCCCCGTCCATTAACGTTGAGTCAAAATCAAATACTGCAAGTTTGTTTGTCATAACATTCCTTATACTGTCAGATTCACATACTTCGGATTATGAACGCCGTCAATTTTTTCTATTGCTTTCAAAGTTTCATCATCAACTACTGTATCAATATTTATAACCATGATTGATTCTTCGTGCTTGTCGTTCTTTTGAACAACGTTCATTGAACCAATATTGATTCCTTTTTCTCCAATTACTTTAGCTACTTGCGCAATCATCGACGGTTTATTGGTATGCGGAACAATAAGTACGTGACGTTCAGGTCTGATACTTGTTTCATATTCGTTAATCTTAACTATTCTCGGAATATCTTTTGTAACAAGTGCACCTGCAACAATAGTTGTTTCCTTATCTGTTGTTAATTTAACGGTAATTCTTCCTGCAAAGTTCGAGTTGACTTTGGATTTAGAAGATACCACGTCAATACCTCTTTTCTTAGCAATAACAGGAGCGTTAACGTAGTTTACACCTTCCAGACGTGAAGAAAAAGCACCTTTCAGTATAGCGACTTCAAGCGGCTGAATATCTTTGTCTGCTAAATCACCATCTGCAATAATTTCAATTGATTTTATTGCACCTGTAGAGATTTGAACCGCAAGTTCACCTGTATTTTCTGCTATACCCATATAATCTTTAACAGGTTCCAACCTGTCAGGCCTGAGTGAAGGAATATTAACAGCAGAAGAAGCCGAACCACCTGAAAGAACTGCTTTAATCTGTTCAGCAACATCAATTGCAACATTCATCTGAGCTTCGGTTGTACTTGCGCCCAAATGGGGAGTAAGCACAATATTCTTTTCGCACTGTATCAAAGGACATTCCTGAATATTCGGTTCGTTTTCATATACATCAATTGCTGCACCTGCAACGTAACCGTTGTTAATTGCTTCTTTAAGGTCATTTTCATTTATGATACCGCCACGGGCACAGTTAACAAGACGAACACCCTGTTTCATCTTAGCAATAGTATCTTTGTTAATCATGTTAAGAGTGTCTTTTGTTTTAGGAACATGTACGGTAATAAAATCGCATCTTCCCCAGAAATTATCAAGGTTATCAATGTATTCCGCACCCATCTTTTCAACGAACTCTTTTGAAGAAAATGGGTCATAAACAACAACCTTCATCCCGAGAGCAAGCGCAACTTCACCAACATGAGAACCGATTTTACCGAAACCTATGATACCGAGTGTCTTTTTGTATAACTCCGTTCCGACAAATTTTGAACGTTCCCATTTGCCCTCTTTTGTGGAAGTAGCTGCAGGAGCAACATTACGTGCCATAGCTAACATTAAAGCGATTGTATGTTCAGACGCTGCCATTGTGTTCCCGTCAGGAGAGTTAACAACAATAATACCTTTTTGTGTTGCAGCCTCTAAATCAATATTATCAACACCAACACCGGCTCTGCCGATAATCTTTAAATTTACCCCTGCATTTATAATGTTTGCGGTAACTTTTGTCTGGCTTCTTACCATAAGAGCGTCATAATTAGGAATAACTTTAATCAGTTCTTCTTCGCTCATTGTAGGCAGAAAATCCACTTCTGCCGCAGGCTCTATAATCTTTCCTGCCGATTCGTTTATTTTATCCGTTACTAAAACTTTCATATTATTTACCCCTCTGCTAATTCCTTTATGACTGTTGCAACACCTTTTCCAAGTTCAAATTTATAACCAAGTTTATAAAGAGTTGCCTCTAATGCTCCTACTGCAGCAATAACGTCTCTATCGCATACAAAACCTAGTGTACCCATTCTGAAAATCTTATCTTTAAGAGCATTTTGACCGTTTGCAACAAGTACGTCAAAGTCTTCTTTGATTGTTTTTCTGATATCAGGAACACTGATACCTTCCGGCGGGTAAATAGAAGTGATTGAATGGCTTGCATTCTTATCATCTTTTACAACAAGCTCTAATCCGATTGCTCTGATTGCGGAACGAAGCGCCAAAGCGTGTTTTTTGTGACGCGCATTCATATTTTCTATGCCTTCAGTCTTAATCATCTCTAAAGCTTTATCCAAACCTGCAAACAGATTTACTGCAGGAGTAAACGGAGTAGAATCAGCCTGAACAGACTTCCTGTATGAAGCCCAATCCCAATAGAAGCTAGGATGTTTGCATTCTTCATAAACCTTCCATGCTCTCTCATTTGCAACAAGAAACGCAAGTCCCGGAGGAATCATAAATCCTTTTTGTGAACCTGATACAAGAACATCAATTCCCCACTCATCAGGATTACATTCCATAGCGCAAACAGATGTTACACCGTCAACAACAGATAAAGCACCGTGTTCACGGATAATAGAACAAAGTGTTTTAACATCATTAGCTGCGCCTGTTGAAGTTTCAGAATGTGTCAAAGTAACAATTTTTATCTTCTTTTCTGTATCCTCAGCAAGTTTTGCTCTCAAAACTTCAGGGTCAATAACTTCGCCTGTCCCGACTTCTATTTTTTCAACAATTGCGCCTCTTGATTCGGCAATTTTTGCCCATCTGTTACCGAAGTTACCCAAAACAAGTGATAAAACATGGTCACCTTCGTTAACAAGGTTTTCCAAAGCAGCACACATTGCACCTGTACCTGAAGATGTATAAACAAATACATCATTTTTTGTTCTGAAAACATATTTTAAATTTTCATAAACATTATGCAAAATTTTTGAAAACTCTCCGCTTCTGTGTCCTATCGGATGCTTTGCAACCTCTAACATTACACTTTCCGGAACGGGTGTAGGTCCCGGAATCATCAAAAATAATTTATCCTTCATATACTCTCCTCCCTAAACTTTAGTAAGTTTATTCTATCACAGTATCACCATGCCGTTCAATAAATATGTAAAGTTTTACAAAAAATTTTGTACAGATTGACCGATTTAAAAAAAATTGTAAAATAGAATATATGGAAGTAACTTTTGACAAATATTCCCTAATGATTGACGGAAAACGTGTGTTTATAAAAAGCGGGGCGTTCCATTATTTCAGAACACCCGGGGTTAAAATGGCACGTGACCGTTTCTTAAAAATGAAAGCAGGCGGATACAATACCGTTGACATTTATTTTAACTGGAACTACCACAGTGCACAGCGAGGTGAGTACGATTTTTCCGGAATAAAAGATGTAAGAAAAGTTTTGGAAGAGGCTAAAAAGGCAGGTCTGTATGTAATAGCACGCCCAGGGCCGTTTATTAACGCAGAAGTTAATGCCGGAGGACTTCCGTTTTGGCTTTTAAAAATGGAAGATGTTATTCCGAGAAACAGAATAGGTACGGAATACAAATATTCTCCAAAATACATGGAATGCGTTGCGGAATGGTATGACCACATTATTCCGATAATTAAAGAGTTTGATAATGTAATTCTTTTCCAGATAGAGAACGAATACGCAACTGACAGTATGGAAGAAGACTACATGCGTGAACTTTACAAGATGGTCCGTGAAAGGGGTATAACCTGTCCTATATTCCATAATGACGCTTATTTTGCAGGGCTTTGGGCCGATTGTGTAGATATATATGCACTTGATCTTTATCCCTACATTAATCCGAATCAGAATTGGAAACAGGATAATTTTTGCTTTGATACGCTTGATAATGTCGAGGATATTTTCAGATGTGCAAAAGATAATGCTCCGCCGTTTATTGCGGAAATGCAGTCAGGCTGGTTTGATAAGTGGGATGGCTCTGGCTACAGCCACATAAGAGAAGCACTCGGTGATGAGCATATAAATATAATGACAAAAACTGCTCTTTCTCAGGGGGTAACGCTGTTTAATCATTATATGGCTGCAGGCGGTACAAATTGGGGAGATTTAGCCTGTGATGAAGTCTATACAAGTTATGAGTTTACGGCGCCAATTGATGAATTTGGCGTTTTACAGAGCAACTTTTATAAAGCAAAAGAAATAAATTACTTCCTTGATTCTTTTGATCTGACTTGTACGGAACCAAAAGATTTTGATTTTCAGCAGGAAAATATTTATTCAAAAATGCGCCACGACAATATCAATGACTGTGACTGGCTTTTCATAAGAAACATGGGAATAAATAAAAAAATCAATGAAGCAGAAGGCGGCGTTACGCTTCCAAACGGCAAAACCGTTGTATTAAAATCCTGTGATATGAAGATTTGTCCCGTAAATCTTAAACTTAAAGCCTGTGATATAGAATTTTCAGATGTCGAAATATTTGCAAGACTTCAGAATGAAAAAGAAGAAGCTGTTTTCTTTATTGCTGATAAAAATGCAAATATTTATATGTCAGATGGTACGGTAATCAAAGGCGACAAAACGGATTTTGAAAACTATACATTTGAGAGAGACGGTAAAAGTACGCAATTTATCTTTTTGACAAAACATCTTGCTGACAGAAGCTGGTTCCTCGGCGACAAAATGATATTCAATGCAGACTACGTGCTTCCAAACGGAGCTGTTGCAGTTGAGAAAAATACGGAAATTGCATACTTTGATTTAAAATACAAATTTGCAAAAAGAAATTGCATCGTTGATGCGTTTTCAAAAACACCTTCCATTGAGCAATTGGAAATATCAGATGTAAAATTCTGTGCTCCAGAAATTGATTTGGATTATGATTATTCCGACTGGAAAAAGATTCCTGCGGGTGGAAAAACAGATGCATTTTCCTGTGATATTTACGACGAGTTCATCTGGTACAAAGCAAAAATACCAAACAATCTGACGGAAATAACTTTAAGCGCAAGACATTTGTTTGCAGTTTATGTCAATGGAAAAGAGATTATAAACAGAAACAGTTATAAGCTTGAAAAATTGCAGGAAGTTCCTGAAACAATTTCTGTTCCGCTTAATAAGAAAATTTTATACAGAGAAGAAAACGAGCTTACAATACTCGTTCAGAACCTCGGTTTTGACAAAGGCTTTTCGGGGGATACAAACAATCCGCGCGGACTTGTTATTTTTGAAACAACTCCTAAGGTTCCCGTTGAGTTTTACGTATGCGACAGACTCGCTCCAGAATACAGTACAAGATTTGAAAGCGATAATCCGTATTTGTCAAAAATCACGGTAAATTTTGATATTAATATGAAAGATAATGTATTTTTTGCAAAATATATATCTTTTGAAGACTTCAGATGCAGGCGGGCAACAATATATCTGAACGGTGTTAAAATAGGCAGATACATAAAACGGAGACATGTTCAGGACAAATTCTATCTGATTAACGAATTTTTAAAACCTCATAACACCATTGATATCGTAGTTTGGGAAAAAGACAGGAACGTTAAGTCCGCATGGGGCTTTAAATCCGACTTAAAAAATGTTAAAATACTATTAGGAACATTCAAAATTTGTCAGCTGTTTAAATAAGAGGTGTGAAAATGGTCGTAGTCCCCGATTTTTTAATCAAAAGAATCTATCAGAAAGGTTCTTTGAAGAAATTTGACGACGGTGCAAGCTTTAATCTCAAAAATGTGCTCGGGCCCGGATTTATAAGCGGTTTTAATTACGTAAAGATTAACGATGTAGTATATGATGCCCAAAATGTTAAATTCATTATGAACGGTCAGGAATATACAAGCGCAGATGTATCAGAAGATCACCCCATAGCTTTCAGACTCGGACAGGTTGGAACGCTTGTTGTAAAAGGTGAGCAAAGTGTAACGGAAGGTGTTAACAAAATTGTGATAGAAGCTCTTAACCCCGAAGCAGGCGTCGTTAAATTATCAGTTGAAGATAATGTTTAAGTTTTTATCTTTTTAATCTTGCAAGAAGCTCTTTTGCATAATCCATTTTAAAGATTATGTTCAGCACTGTATAAAGTGTTCCGCAGGCAAGCATTACTACCGTAATTTTTGCAAGCTCAAATACATATTTGGGTAAGTTTATGCTGTTAAACTCAGCACAGATAAACCAGCCTGCGATAAAAGTAATTGCACCGGCAAGTAACATTTTACCAAAATTTATAAACAGGGTTTTGTAATCAAGTTTAATTATCTTATGCATAAATAAACCGAGCATAGTTGCGTTGAAGAGTGTTACAAAAGAGGTTGAAAGTGTTATGCCTGCAATACCCATATTTAGTTTTAAAATAAGCAGCCAGTTTAAGAATGCTTTTAATACAATCGCTGAGGTTGCAATAACAAACGGGGTTTTAGAATCATTGTAAGCGTAATAAACTCTTGTGATTGAATCTCTGAACACGTACGGAAGAATGGAAAATGACAAGAAACACAGGGCTTCTGATACCATAAGTACCGCATTTGAGTTAAAAGCACCTCTTTCAAAAACAAGAGAAATACCGTCTTGAGCGAGAAGTATTATAAAAATTATCATAGGTATTGCCGCAAATAAGAGAACGCCTACTCCTTTATTAAAGTATTTTCTTATTGAATCTTCATCACCATCACCTGCAAGTCTTGAGAATATAGGGAACAGCGGAACTAAAAATGCAGTGACTAAAATCCCTACCGGAAACTGGAATATTCTGTTCGCAAATACAACCGCTGTCCATGCACCAAGTACAAGATTTGATGCAAAGAACATATCTATATAAATTCCGATTTGTCCGATTGTTGAACTTAAAATCGCAGGGAATAAAAGTTCGCAAATATTCTTAAACTGCGGATTATTTCTTATATCAAGATTAGGTTTAATTCTGTATCCGATTTGTCTGAGCTTCGGAAACTGAATAAGTATCTGACAAATTGCACCCAATAGTGTTGCTCCTGCAAGCACCAGTCCTGATTTATCATTATGCGCAAGCGATATTGAAATAATAACAACAAGGCTTAAAACCATAGGTGATAAATTCGGAAGAATAAATTGCTTATGTACAATTAAAAGTCCGTAATAAATACCTATAATTCCTCCGATTAAAATAATCGGTGACATTATTTTAAAATGCAAAGATGCAAGGTTAATAAGTTCAGGTGTTCCTGCTGAGATTATCAACCCCATTATTTTGTCTGCAAAGAAGAACCCTGCAACAGCAACAAGTGCAAAAAATAAAAACGCACAGGTTAAAAATGTATTATAAAGTCTGTTTACTTCTTCATTTGGCTTATCATCAGCCCCAACCAGTTTTGAAAAAACGGCAACCGCGGCACTGTGGAAAGGCCCTCCGACTCCGCCCAGAATAATTATTGCAAGCGAAGGAATCTGAAGCGCATAAAAATAAGCATCAGAAACAAGGGTTGCACCATAAAAGTTAGCTACAACCATATCTCTGACAAATCCGATAAGCTTGCTTGCAATTGTCACAACAGCAATAAGCCAGGCGGCTTTTAAGACTCCGCCTTCAATAGTTGTATTTTTTGCTGCTGTTACTTTTTCTTCCACTTATTTATTTTTCCTTTGCTTCTTCGCAAAATTCAAATTTTTTGTATTTTTCCACCAGTTCAATATATGCACTGAAAGAACGTCCCAGTGACGGTGCGTGGAAAATTATTGTATTAAATCCGTCATCAATATATCTTGAAATATCAACCTTGTATTCACGGTGAAAAACAGGTTTTGCAACCGGAAATTCATGTTCTCTGCCGTTTATCATAACCGCTATTTTAGGAGCAGAAGTATCTGTTATAACAATTTGTGCTCTGCCAATCGGTGCCCAGAATGTTTGTTTAACGTCATTTCCGCTTACCGTAACAGGAATTGTTCCAAGGTTAATATCAGTATAATAATGTCTTAATATATTATAGTAAGGCTGATTTAATTTGGTTGCCATATAACCGGCTCCGAACTGGCTCATTCCGACACCGTGTCCGAACCCTCCGCCAAACACGGTAATTGTTTTGACATTTCCGTAGTTATCAAGCTGTTTTTCAAAGACTGCATTTGCACTGGGAAGAGATACTCCATCCTTTTGAAAAACCCGTCTTATGACAAGTTCCTTTGATACAAGATAACAGCCTTTTGAAGTCTGAATCTCAATCTCCATAATTTTCCCTGAGTTTCCGCGCTTCATAACTGCAATACCTTTAATCTTACCAATATCTTCTCCCTGGCGAACAACAGGATGAACAAAGCCTGTTTTTGATTGTGCAGGAAGAGTTTTTTCCAAAACTTCTTTTAACTCGGCTCCTCCCCACTCTTTTGTCCATCTGTAATAAGGGGATTCTATATCAAAGGAAGGGATTCTTGATTCATAGAACTCTTTTGCTTTTTCATCATTATCAATAGGCTTAAAATCTGATTTATCAGGAACTGCAACTAAATACGGTTTGTGAGGTGCAGGAAAAATTTTTGTGTTTGTATCAGAAAAAGCATTTGTATAACTTTCTGTATATCCGCCTGCTGTTGAACTGTATAAGGCAAGTATCAATTCGTTATTGTATAAAGCAACAATTCCGTCTGTTTCCATCACGGCTCTTGTTGCCAGTTCGTCTTCAGTATTTGCACCGAAATAAACCTGACTTGCAACACTATCTACAACGTTAAATTCTTTATATGCCTGAGTTCTTGGTGTCAAAACGTAGTTTCTTGCGGCAACAGCCTGTGCTTTTAAAGCTTCTAAACCAAATCTGACAGGCATTTCATTCGGAACAACTCCCTTCAGGTATTCCTGAATCTCTACTATATTAACAAGATAAAATCCTTCGTTATTTTTCTGTGCTATTTCGAATGCTCCGTGGTAAAGAGCTGGAATACTTTTTCTGTACAATCCTCTTACACCGAGTAAACCTCTGGGGCAAATAAGGACTACGTCCTGGAACAGATGTGATGTTTCGCCGATAGATATAATCAGCCCTCTTTCGCTTTGACGTATATTAATATCAGTATCGGGGGTAACTTTGGTGATAATTTTTTTTGTTGCTTTATCACAAAGTTCACATTCTGCCGTGCCATAAAGTGTAATATCCTGCCTTAAGACATTTTGAAATTTGTTATCGGTAATCCCGACACGTACAATGTTGTAATCATAATTTGTCGCAGCATATACACAGTTAAGTATCAGTGAAAGAGCAAATGCTATTGAACAAAAAATAATTTTCCATTTTCTATTTTCTATTTTCAATTGTATATTTACCCCTTTAGTTCCCAAACAGTTCCTTCTTTGGAGTCTTTTAGAACAATATTTTCTTTATCAAGGGCGATTCTGATTTTATCAGCAATTTCCCAGTTCTTTTCCGCTCTTGCTATTCTTCTTTTTTCTATAATTTCTTCCATTGAGTTAAAGTTTTCTCCAAGCTCTGCATTTATATTATTTAATTTACCTCTGAGTTCTTCTTCGCTAAGCGAAGCCTTTTCAAAAGTAAAACCTAAAGTTGTTGCAAGCTTATACAATAATGTAAACGCATAATCTGAATTTTTGTTCGCTTTATTCGTTAAATCAAATAAAACAGCAAGCGCCTTAGATGTATTTAAATCATCATCCATAGCTTCGACAAAAGCCTTATATTCATCGTATTGAGTAATATCGAGGTTTTCATTTATCTCTGTTCTTTTGGCATTTAACATCCTTTTTGCACCTGCCTGAGCAGAAGAAAGCGCTTCGTCAGAAAACTCAACAGGCATTCTGTAATGGTTTGTTAAAATAAAGAATCTTATCGTATTTGAATCATAATTCTTGAGCAAATCATCTATGGTTAAGAAGTTGCCTAATGATTTTGACATTTTTTCTTTATTGATGGTTACAAAACCGTTATGGAGCCAGTAGTTTACAAACTTACAACCGTTTGCACATTCTGACTGTGCGATTTCATTTTCGTGATGAGGGAATATCAAATCTGCTCCGCCGGCGTGAATATCAATGGTCTTACCGAGATATTTTCTGCTCATTGCGGAACACTCAATGTGCCAGCCGGGGCGTCCTACACCCCAAGGAGAGTTGTAACCGAATTTTTCATCCTTTTTCCATAGTGCAAAATCAAGCGGATCTTCTTTTTGTTCACCAACTTCTATTCTTGCACCGCTTTCTAACTGGTCAATCGGCTGTCCTGAAAGTGATCCGTATTTACCGAATTTTTTAACCCTGAAATACACGTCACCGTCAGCTTCATAAGCATAACCTTTTGATATTAAGTCCTTGTTCATTGATATCATTTCACCCAGCGTCTTTGTTGCAAAAGGTTCTATATCAGGTGGTAAATTATTTAAAGCTTTCATACTTTCTGAGAATTTGCCGTACCAAAATCTTGAAACCTCTTCAGGTGTTTTACCCTCTTTTTCTGCTTTTTTAAGGATTTTATCGTCAACGTCAGTTACGTTTCTGCAATACGTAACGTCATAGCCTCTGAATTTAAGATATCTGTACAAAACATCCCAGGTTATATAGCATCTTGCGTGTCCCAAATGAGCGTTATCATAAACTGTAGGACCGCAAACATACATTTTAACTTTGTTTCCTTCAATCGGTACAAACTCTTCAACTCGATTGTTATATGTATTATGAAGCTTCATATTATCTCTCCCTCATAAAGTGACAGTGATAAGTAGATTTTAGTATAAAAAGAAATACATGTAAATAACATCTGCAGTTGCTCAGGACTCAGTAATAATTCAGTGGTGAAGAAGCGCTGTTACTGTTTAAGTACAGGAATAACAAAGAGTTCCGTAAAATGTACTAAAAATACAAAATTATTTGTGCTATTATCTGAGATAAGTTTGTACGAAAATAACCAAAAATGGAGTGGAGAATGAAAACGGAAGCGGTTAAAGAATCAATAATTAATAATTATAAAATTTTGTCAGCAAAATCAAAGGTTAAATCTGACCAAAACGTTATAACAACTTGGGGTTTGAACTATAAAAAAAATGATAAGCAAATCGGTTTTGTCAGCGAATTAGGATTTGTTCAACGTAAAAAGGCAAAAATTGAGATAAAAAATGATGAAATAAGTATGCTCAAAAAACCTTTCTTCTCAACTTGGAACAGGACTCTTAAAAATATAAACAAAATGCTGGAAGACATCATTGCAAATGTAAATAACAGGGACGTTGTATCAAAAAAATATGTAAAAATTTTATGTTTTCCAAAAGACTTTTGGGATAAATTGTCAAAAAGATAACGAAATTTTTTTATAAAAAACGAATTGATTGTTTTTATAATTTTATAATTTGAAAAATGTAAAAAATAGCTTCTCAAATGTAGATAAAATATGAATAAAAACCTTTTACAAATAAAAAATAACAACAGTATATATGTAACCTTTTTTTATAAAAACATTCAGTTATAATTCTTAACATAATAGGGCAAATCTCAATAATAATGCTTGCATTAAGATTTTCAGCAAGTATGATTAATTAAGATGACATATAGTGTCATTATTTTGAAAGCCGAAAACAGAGGTTAAAATGGCAAAAGACGTAATAGAAATTGAAGGAAAGATATTGGAATCCATGCCGAATGCAATGTTCAGGGTTGAACTTGAAAACGGGCATGAGATTTTGGCTCATATATCGGGTAAAATCAGAAAGAATTTTATCAGAATTCTTCCGGGTGACAGAGTAAAAGTTGAAATGACACCTTACGATTTGACCAAGGGCAGAATAACTTTCAGACTTAAATAATAACTGGTACGATTATAAATAACAAAAAGGAAAGAATTATGAAAACAAGAACTTCAGTAAAACCTATGTGCGACAAGTGCAAGGTTATTAAAAGAAAAGGCAGAGTAGCCGTAATTTGTGAGAATCCTAAACATAAACAACGTCAAGGTTAGTATTTGTTAAGGAAACTCGAAAACACATTTAAAAGTATAAATAGTAGAAAAATAAAGGAAAGAAAACATGGCAAGATTAGTAGGGGTAGACTTACCTCGTAACAAAAGATTAGAAATCGCTCTTACCTATATCTACGGAATAGGACCTGCAAGAGCTAAGAAAATTCTTGAAGTAACTGGAATATCTCCTGACTTGAGAACAGACGATTTAACAGAATCAGATATTAAAGAACTCAGAAATGCACTTTCTGAATACAATATCGAAGGTGACCTCAGACGTGAAGTTACAATGAACATCAAACGTCTTCAGGAGATTAACTCATACAGAGGTATGAGACACAAAAGAGGACTTCCTTGCAGAGGTCAGAGAACTAAGACTAACGCAAGAACCCGCCGCGGTAAAAAAACAGGACCTATCGCAGGTAAGAAGAAGTAAAATTTTCCGTAGAGTGACGGCGAACGATAGTGAGCCTAACTCGAAGTAGCACGAAGCGAACGAACGGAATTTTTTACGACAGTAAAAAGGAGTGAGTGGCAGCGTAGTGTGAAGGAATAATTTTAGGTTTAATCAAAAACATCACTAGAAAATAAATAGTAAAAAACATAAAGGAACAAAAAAATGGCAAGACCAAAAACTACAAAGAAAAAAGAAAAGAAGAACGTATTACAAGGTGTTGTACACATTCAGTCAACATTCAATAATACAATCGTAACTTCTACTGATATGCAGGGTAATGCTATTGCTTGGGCAACAGCAGGTGCTTCAGGATTCAAGGGTGCAAGAAAAGGTACTCCTTTTGCAGCACAATCTGCGGCAGAATCAGTTGCTAAGAAGTCAATCGACCAAGGCATGAAGAAAGTTGAAGTTCACATTAAAGGACCTGGTTCAGGTCGTGAAACTGCAATCAGAGCAATCCAGCAGGCAGGTTTGGAAATTACATTAATCAAAGATGTAACTCCTATTCCTCACAACGGTTGCAGACCTCCAAAGAAACGTAGAGTTTAATTAAACTTTGCATTATTTTAAGAGGCAATCATTTGATACATAAGATTACTGTCGGGGCTTGAGTCCTCGCCAAGGACACAAACCATAGATGCCCGGCAAAAGAAAAGGAGAAATAAAATGGCAAGATACACAGGACCAACTAATAAGTTATTCAGAAACAAAGGTGTTAAAGATTTATCAAACAGAAAATTAACATCTTCAATGAAACAAACAGCATCTGGACAGCATGGTGCTGACAGAAAAAAACCTTCTGAATATGCTATTCACTTAAGCGAAAAACAAAAAATAAGATTTACATACCTTGTAAGCGAAAAACAGTTTGCAAAATATTATCACGAAGCTGCAAGAAGAAAAGGCGTAACAGGCACAATCTTACTTCAAATCCTTGAATCAAGATTAGACAACGTTTTATTCAGAGCAGGACTTGGTGTTACAAGAAAGCAAACAAGACAAATCGTTAACCACGGTCATGCATTAGTTAACGGTAAAAAGGTTGATATTCCTTCTTACCTTGTTAAAGCAGGCGATGTAATCACTATTAAGGCAAGAAGCAATGGCTTCATCAAGACGGTTATGAGCGCAATTGACCTTTCAGGTGTTCCTGCTTGGTTAACATTAGACAAAGATGCTTTGAAAATTACGTTCGAAAGAATACCTCAAAGAGAAGAATTAGACCCTGATTTCAAAGAACAACTTGTTATAGAATACTATTCAAAATAAGCTGATAGGAGAGAATAATATGGAATTAAAAATTGAACCGTTAGAAAGAGGATTTGGAACAACTATCGGTAATGCATTAAGAAGAGTTTTACTTTCAAGCCTTGAAGGAACAGCAGTTACTTCTTGCAGAATAGAAGGTATTACTCACGAATATACTGCAATTCCAGGCGTTTTGGAAGACGTTATTGATGTTATGTTAAACCTCAAAGGTTTGGCTATCAAGACAGATTCTAAAGAACCTCAAACTTTAAGAATTGACGTTGACAAGCCGGGTGCTGTTTTAGCAAGCGACATTCAGCTTCCTGCAGGTGTTAAAGTTGTTAACCCTGACTGGTTGATTTGTACAATTGCTGACGGCGGTTCTTTCCACGCTGAAATTGTTGTTGAAACAGGTAAAGGCTATGTTGCAAATGACATTCCGAGAAACGCTAAATCAGGTGTTCCTATCGATATGTTACCGATTGATGCAACATTTATGCCTGTTAAGAGAGTAAGATACGATGTTGAAAGCGCTCGTGTAGGTGACAACATTGACTTCGATAAATTAACTCTTGAAATCTGGTCAAACGGAACAATCGATGTTACAACAGCATTAACTCAAGCAGCTGACTTATTAATTGAACATTTCGTTCAAATTTCATCAATTGCAGGTACTACACCTCACAGAGAAATTGAAGAAAAAGTTATCAGCAATGTAGAAGAAGCTGTTACAGAAACAGCAGGTGATGAACCTTCTATCACCATTGATGAGCTTGACTTGTCTGTAAGAGCATACAACTGCTTAAAAAGAGCAAGCATCAACTCAATGGCTGAGTTGTTAAAGAAATCAGAACATGATTTGTTGAACATCAAAAACTTCGGTAAAAAATCTTCTGATGAAGTAATCGAAAGACTTCACCACTTTGGTTTAGACCTTGCTCCAAACCCGGAAGTTGATGAAGACGGTATGGTTATAGAATCAGCTGAGTAAATAAATTATGCGCAGAGCGAGGTGTTTTCACCTCCTCTGCATAATATAAAACGAAACATAAATAGTAAAAGACAATAAAGGAACAAAAAAATGAGACACCAAACAAAGAAACATACGCTTGGTAAAGCACAGGACCAAAGAAAAGCTTTGTTGCGTTCATTATGTACCGAACTTATTACTTACGGAGAAATTAAAACTACTATGGCCAGAGCAAAAGCTCTTCAACCATACGCAGAAAATGTTATCTCTATGGCTAAGAAAGGTGATTTGAACTCAAGAAGACTTGCAGGTCGTTACATTTTCGACAAAGAAATCGGACAATTTATTGATACTGCAACAGGTGAAGTATTTGAAACCAAGCAGGACGGTAAAAAATTAGCACCTCAAACTGTTTTGAGAAAATTATTCAGCGTAATAGGCGTTAAATATTCTTCAAGACAGGGTGGTTACACAAGAATCTTCAGACTTCCGCCTCGCAGAGGGGATGCTTCTGAGATGGCATTAATTCAATTGGTATAATTGGATGCGATACGCTCTTGACGTTCAGTATTTAGGCAAAAATTATGCAGGCAGTCAAATCCAGTTTGAAGGAAATGAGCCGATAGATGAGCCGACTGTACAGGGTGAACTTGAAAGGGCACTAAGTACATTGATAATTGGTGGTAAAATCACTAATAATAAACAAGACCGACAGGTTAAAACAATCTTCTCCGGAAGGACCGATAAAGGTGTTAATGCACTTGGGCAAGTTGTTCATTTTGATACAGATAAAGAAATTGTTGCTTCAAGTTTTATCTATCATATAAATGAAATACTCCCTGATGACATCTCGGTTAATAACCTGAGAATCGTTCCTGACTCATGGCATGCTCAAAAGTCTGCAAAGGCAAGATATTACAGATATGAACTAATTAACAGACGTTTTAAACAAGCGTTTGATGGTGACATCTTAAGAGTAAAGTATGAGCTGGATGTAGAGCGGATGCAAACCGCTTTGAACTTCCTTTTGGGTGAACACGATTTTTCAAGTTTTAAAAGTTCCGGAACGCTAAACCCAAGCAAAGTTTGTGTATTAACCAAAGCCGAAGTAGAAAAACAAGGTGACAGAATCTTTATCCATCTTGAAGGGAATCGTTTCCTATACAATATGGTAAGAACAATAGTCGGTACGCTTCTTGAGATAGAAGGTCACAGGCTCCCTGTTGAGCATATGAAAGAAGTCCTAGAAGCACATGACCGCCGTAAGGCGGGGCAAACAGTAAGTCCGTTTGGGCTTACGCTAATGAAAGTAACTTATTAAAACTACAATGGAGAAAATTAAAAATGCTTAATAAAACATATTCAGCAAAGCCTCTTGAAGTAGAAAGAAAATGGTATTTAATCGATGCAGAAGGTGAAATCCTCGGTCGTTTGGCTACCAGAATCGCTAATATCTTAAGAGGAAAAAACAAACCTGAATACACTCCTAACGTTGATACAGGCGATTTTGTAATCGTTATCAACGCTGAAAAAGTGTTAGTTTCAGGTAACAAAGAAACAGACAAAATTTATTATCACCACACCGGTTATCCGGGAGGTTTAAAATCAGCTTCTGTTAAAGAAGTTCGTGAAAAAGATGCAACTAAGTTAATTGAAAAAGCTGTTAAGGGTATGTTACAACACAATACTTTAGGTGATACTCAATTTACTAAGCTCAAAGTTTACTGCGGTTCTGAGCACCCACATGCTGCTCAAAAACCAATAGTTTTGGAAAAGGAGGCTAAATAATGGCAGACTTAAAAGAAATTATGGCTACAGGCAGAAGAAAATGCGCTATCGCAGTAGTTAAACTTGTAAAAGGCAAAGGCAGAATCTTTGTTAACGGAAAGAAATTAGCTGATTATATCGGCAACATGCCATCAGTAGAAATGATGATATACAAACCGCTAGTTCTTACTGAAAATCAGGATAAGTTTGATGTGAGAGTTAAGGCTATTGGCGGTGGTATTGTTGCTCAGGCAGCAGCTATCAGACATGGTATCTCAAGAGCATTGCTTAAATCAAATGAAGAATATAAGACTGTTCTTAAGGCTGAAGGTCTGTTAACTCGTGATGCAAGAGTTAAAGAACGTAAGAAATACGGTAGAAAAAGAGCTCGTAAGAGATTCCAATTCTCAAAAAGATAGTGGTAAATATAAGGGACTCATTGCAGCTCTCTCAATATATACAAAAAAGGACTCCGAAAGGAGTTCTTTTTGTATATAAAATTTTTATAAAGTTTTTGTAATTTTTATTGAAATCAAAAAAATATTATTGTATAAATGTAAAGTAAAATTTTATATTATAAGACAATAGATAAGAGGTTTAGAGAAGTATGAACGAATACATAACAAGGGTTATTAATGATTTAGAGAAAAAGTATGCTTGTGAACCTGAATATTTACAAGCTGTTAAGGAAGTTTTATGTTCGGTTGAACATTTAGTTGAAAAACATCCTGAATACGAAAAATTAGCGATCTTAGAAAGAATGGTTGAACCTGAAAGAATTATATCTTTTAGAGTTCCGTGGATTAACGATAAAGGTGAAGTTATAGTTAATAAAGGATATAGGGTTCAGTTCAGTTCTCTAATTGGTCCGTATAAAGGCGGTTTGAGATTTCACCCGACCGTAAATCAGAGTATTATGAAGTTTTTGGGTTTTGAACAAATATTCAAAAATGCATTGACAGGTCTTCCAATTGGTGGAGGCAAGGGTGGAAGCGACTTCGACCCAAAAGGTAAATCAGATAATGAAATTATGAGATTCTGCCAAAGCTTTATGACAGAGCTATACAGACATATCGGACAAGACGTTGACGTTCCTGCCGGTGATATCGGTGTTGGCGGAAGAGAAATAGGTTATTTATTCGGTCAGTATAAAAGAATCCGTGACGCATACGAAGGCGGTGTTTTAACAGGAAAATCCATCTGTTACGGCGGATCGTTAGGAAGAACAGAAGCAACAGGTTTTGGTCTTGTTTTCTACACAAGAGAAATGCTTAAAACCAAAGGCGAAAGCTTTAAAGGTAAAACTGTTACCATTTCAGGGTCAGGTAATGTTGCCATTTATGCCTGCCAGAAAGCTCAGGAATACGGTGCAAATGTAGTTGCTATGTCTGATTCAAACGGATGTATATATGACAAAAACGGTATAGATTTACCATTAATCAAAGACATAAAAGAAGTAAAACGAGGAAGAATTAAGGAGTATATAGACAAACATCCGGAAGCCGAATATATTGAAAGAAAATCAGAGGATTCTCCAATCTGGACAATCAAAACAGATATCGCACTTCCTTGTGCAACTCAAAACGAAGTTACACTAAATTCAGCTAAAAAACTTGTAGAAAATGGTGTCATTGCAGTTTCAGAGGGTGCAAATATGCCTTGTACTCAGGAAGCAACAGACTACTTGCTTGAGAAGGGAGTTCTTGTTGGTCCTGCAAAAGCTGCTAACGCAGGCGGTGTTGCAACATCAGCAATAGAGATGAGTCAAAACAGCATGAGATATTATTACACATTTGACGAAGTAATCGAGAAACTCGATTGTATAATGGTTAATATCTTTAATGCCTGCAAAGAAAACGCTGAAAAGTACGGCTGTGCAGGAAATTATGTAGCAGGTGCAAACCTTGCAGCATTCGATAAGCTCGCAGAAGCTATGAAATGCCAGGGTATTGTATAAACGTATAAAAGTAATTAAAATAGCGATTTTGTCATTTTGTCAAAAACGCTATTTTTTTGTCCAATACTCTTTCCTTTGTAATAAAAGTTTACAAAAAAAACGCAAAATCCGTTAAAATATTTACCCTGGCTGACAAATATGTTATAATTGAGCCGTGTTTATTAGGGTGGGGTAAGTGCCCCTAGTGTAAGAAAGGAAGAATACGAGAATGGTTGAGAAGTATTCAGATGAGGATTTTGAAGCTCTTTTGTCAAAGTATGACTACAAATTTAAAAGAGGGGATATTGTTCAGGGAGTTGTGTGTGCCTATGAATCAGATGGTGCTATTGTTGATATAGGTTCAAAATGTACAGCTTTCGTTCCGTCATACGAAGTTTCTTCAGACAAAAAAGCCAAGGTTGAAGATGTTTTGGAAAAAAATACTGAATATGAGTTTTTAATAACTCAGGAAGCTGATGAGAACGGCAAATTTACTTTATCATACAAGAAAGTTGCTGCAGCTCATACCTGGTCAGAACTTGAAAAAATTAAAGAAGCAGATGAAACAATTGCTGCAAATGTTACTCAGGTTGTTAAAGGTGGTGTCATTGTTGATATATCAGGAGTTCAGGGATTTATTCCTCAGGGCCAGTTGTCGCCAAAAGAATCCACTATTAATACCGGTGACAAAATTGAAGTTAAAATTTTAACATTGGATAAGGCTCAAAACAATCTTATTTTATCAAACAAAAAGGTTTACGAAACAAATATGGCTGAGACAAGAAAAAGCGTATTTTCACAGGTTGAAGTCGGTCAGATTGTTAAAGGTGAAGTAGTAAGAATCACAGACTTTGGTGCTTTCGTAAATGTCGGCGGAGTTGATTGCCTGCTGCCTCTATCTCAGATTTCATGGAAATGGGTTGAGCATCCGACAGATTTATTAAAAGTAGGTCAGGAAATTAACGTTGAGATTATTGACGTTGACCATGAAAAACAAAGAATAAGTCTGAGCCTTAAAAATACAGAGCCTGATCCATGGATTAAAGCAGAAGAAGAGCTTAAAGAAGGCGATATTAAGGAAGGTGTTGTTACACGTGTAAAACCATTCGGTGCTTTTGTTGAAGTACTTCCGGGTGTTGAAGCTTTGCTTCCTCAGTCAGCTGTTTCCGCTTTGCAGAACAAAAATGGTAAGATGTTAGTTGCAGGTGATAAAATCGATACAAAAATCGAAAAATTTAATCCCAAAGACAAAAGAATTTCATTGGGACTTCCAACGGACGAAGCTCCTACTGAATAGAATAACCAAGCTGGTTTAAAACCGTGGTGACAGATTCAGGACAAAGTCCGACAATATTTTCAAAACTTCCTTCAAATTTATCAATATGATTTGGAGGAAGTTCTTGTATTCCGTAGCTTCCTGCTTTATCAAGGGGGTTAAAACTATCTACATATGAGTGAATCATCTCATCTGTCCACTGTGTAAATCTTACATAACTTGTAGTTGACATAGTTGCTGCACGGTTTGTTTTTGTATTAATCGCACAAATTGAAGTTACAACCATGTGGGTTTCTCCTGCCAACTCTTTTAGCATAGCAAAAGCATTTTCTTTTGTATGCGGTTTCCCCAGGATTTTATTATGCAAAACGACGACTGTATCGGCAGCAAGAACCAGAGAATTTTTATCAACACGTCTTACAACATCAAGGCACTTTTGGGTTGCCAAATCTTCAATTTTGTCATAAGAAAAAATATCGTCCTCCAGTTTTTCATCATAATTCGACGGAATAATTTCATATTTTAATCCCATGTCAGCCAGGATTTTTTTTCTTCTCGGTGAATTTGATGCCAAAATTAGTTTAATCATAAAATTCTCTCTAATTGTTCATGTTTAAGTCAGTTTTATATAACCGCCTGTTATTAATGTATTTTTCTTTACAACATCTGAATTATTAAAATTATCTGAAAGTTCTTTCATATATTTATCAGCTTTTGAAATAAGACTTCTTAAAGAAGTAAAAACGCCTGTCTTATAACTTAAAACTTCACCCGTCTGAATATTTATGTTTAAGAAATTCTTACCTACTTTTAATGTACAATCAGGAAAGTTTTTACTTATCTTGGGATTGCCAGCATAAGGATTATAGAGTGCAGTATGTTTAAATTGCACTTTTCCCATGCTTAAAGTTGAAAGAATCTCCGTACACCGGTTAGAAGTTTTAGGATCCTTTTTATATACCGTGTCTTTTTTCATACGGCACAGTAAAGCATTTGCCGTTTCTCTTGCGTCATTTGATATATAGTATTTTGAACTGAAATTTATATTTATTACCGGGTTAACTTGCATTAATTTTACTCCGTTTTATTACTTATAAAATCTGTAATAAAACAATTTGCTATTTTTTAATATCCGTTTTTTATGAATTCTCTGTTTCTGAACTTTGCACCTAAAGAGTGTGCAATTTTTTCGCATTCACCAACATTAATTTTATGAATGTCATCAAAGTCTGTAACAACACTCATGTTAACTTCCATACCTGCATTTTTACAGGCTGCTGCAAATTTTTTCATTTCTTCAAAAGCATTGTCTATTGAAGGTTTGCATATTTCATTATATTGTTTTTTATTATCAGAGTTTAAACTTATTGATACAGAGTCAATTAATCCTTTAAACTCATCCGCAACATTCATTTTATAAACAGCGTTTGCGTGTCCGTTCGTGTTTACTCTTATTTTTATTTGAGGATAGTTTTTTCTCAAATATTCGCAAAAAGATTTCATCATATCTTTTTTTAAGAAAGGTTCACCGTAACCGCAAAAAACGACTTCTTTTGCGCAATTTTTGTAATTATTAAATTGTTCTATAATGTCGTCAAGAGTATATTTATCATCATGCCACATCTCACGCCCGCAGACATCATCTTTTTGCGTGCGCAGACAGAAAATACAGGAGTTTGTACATGCATTTGTCAAATTTACATATATGGTACTTGGCTCTTTTTCGTCATTTATTGAATAAACTAAAGTGTACATAGTTTATCCCCCTTTACATTTGTTATTATACTATAAAATAGTACAAAAATAATCTTATTTAGAGGTATAGATTGAATGTCTGCTTAATACAAAATCTTTATGTTCATTCAGTATTTTATTTATATCAGATGGCAGTACGCTATCTAATGCTTCATTCGTTTTTATACTTTTGCCTTTTTTCAGGGAACTGATTAATGCTTCAATATTAGCGTAAGCCCAGTGATTGCAAGTTAATTCATCAACAGATTGCTGAGTTTTGGTATTAAATAGAATCTTTTCTAATTTTGTATCTTTTTTGTATGCAGACAGTACATTCTTTAATCGGGTATGAAAATTCAGAATACCTGAATCAACATTTTTATTATGTCCTAACGGGTCTAATATATACAAAATTCCTTTATCTCTTACAAAACCAATAGTATGAAATGATCCCTTAAAACATTCTTCATTAAAAGTTATTTTTGTACACCCAAAGTCCGGTTTCAGATTTTTAAATAAATCAGTTAAACTTTTAATGTCATTATTTGAATATTTTTGAGAACATTCAACATTAAAAAAACTGCTTCCAAATTCAAAATTTTTCAAATAAGTAAATAACACCTCTGTCTTTTCACGTGACATTTTTTTATAACTTTCAAGACCAAAAAATTTTTTTGGATCAATACCTGAATTTAAAGTAGGACGTTTTTTTAATACAAATAAAATCTTTTTTATCAAATTTACTAAATCATAACTGAAATTTAAAGCTTCCGATTCCTTATAAAAACTTTGTTTTATATAAGCAGACTTTTTCAACTTAGGAACAAAGTTATTGAAGGAACGTTTATGTATAATATCAGAAGCTATAATCATTTCTTACAGACCTGCTTTAGTAACACATACTATCTAAATAAAATAAAAAAATAAAAAATTTTGCTATTTAGTAAAGCGACGTTAAGATTTAAGTTTAAAGATAATAAAAAAGCGCTTATTTTAAAATAAGCGCTTTTTACTTTTTAAGATTTTAAATTTATACACTAACTTTCATTGTGTTAGCAATAATTTCATTGAAGCTGTCAGCTTTTAAGCTTGCGCCGCCAACTAATGCACCGTCAATATCAGACTGTGACATTTGTTCTTCGATTGTTGATGGTTTAACAGAACCGCCGTAAAGGATTCTGATAGAATCAGCAGCAGAAGAGCCTGCAACTTCAGAAACAACGCTTCTAATCATCTTGATAACTCTGTTAGCTTCTACGCTGTCACAAGTTTTACCGGTTCCGATAGCCCAAATAGGTTCGTAAGCTATAACTGATTTAGCAATGTCTTCAGAAGATATTCCGCTCAAAGCAGCTCTGATTTGAGATGCGATATGAACGTCAGTTGAGCCTGCTTCTCTTTGTTCAAGAGTTTCACCGCAGCAGATAATCGGAATTAGTCCGCCAGCGAGGATAGCTTTAGCTTTTTTATTAATCATTTCATCTGTTTCTGAGAAGTATTGTCTTCTTTCAGAGTGACCGATGATTACATATTCACAACCTGCATCTTTAAGCATTTCAACAGAGATTTCACCGGTATATGCGCCTGATGATTCCCAGTGGCAGTTTTGACCAGCAACAGAAAGTTTGTTGCCGCCGCAACCACAATTACATGCAATTGAATGTACCTGATTGATAGAAGTAAATACAGGTGCGATTACAACTGTCGGTAACTGAACAGCCGTATAGTCTTTTAAATATGAGCTTATCCCTTCAAATAAAGCTTTAGCTTCGCTTTGAAGCAAATTCATTTTCCAGTTTCCTGCAATAATAGGTTTTCTTGACATAATTTTTCTCCCTTTATTTATTTATACACTTGAATTGTAGAACAAATAGGGGGTAAATACAAGTGGAAAGAATATTTGTTTAAATTGTTATATAAGTGCAAAACAAAAAGGACAATACTAATATTGTCCTTCAAACCTGTTAATTTTATAAAAAATTATAAAATATTTATTGCAATGCTGGGAGCCTGTCCTGCAAAACCATCAAGAGTAATTGATGCCTGCTGGATAATTTTGCCTTTGAGCTCATTTGATAAATCTGGTTCAAACTCAAGACCGTCAGCTTCACCATTTCCTGTCATCAGGTTAAACATTTGTTCAAATAAAGCATCCATAAAGTTCTGGGCATTACCCATGTCACCTTCCTGAACACCAAGCATATCCAGGAATTGATTAATCATATCCCAGGCTTCATCAGAACTTACACCTTTGTCGAGCAAGCCTGACAAATCAAAATCCATACTAGCATCAACATTGATTTGCAGAGCGCCTTCTTCAGTGTATCCGATTTCTATTTTTGCAGATCCCCCAAAACTGAAGCCGTCACCTTCAATTTGTACATCAACATCAACGGAAGCAAGCATATTTGCAATCTCACCACTGGCTTCCTGCTTGTTTTTAGTGTTCATAAGCTCAAGAACATTCGGGATTTCAAGACTGAATGATTTCTCAAACGGGTTTATGCCATAGAAATCTGCATCTTCACGAATTTTCTGAATAACACCAAGTCTTGCCTGCACTTCTTCTTGTACTTTGTCCAAAAGTTCAGGTGTTACGCCTTCTTCTCTTGCCTGAGCCATTAAATCTCTGATGCTTTCTCCTTCGTTTCGCATTTTAGACAAACCATCCTGTGCAACAGAGATAAAATCTTTAAAAGAAGCTATATTATTCATAAGCATGTCAAAGCCTGAACCCGGTAAAAGTCCCGGTGTAACAGCAGCATCTCCGAAAGAATAATTGTTCTGTATTCTGTCAGAAAATGCCGGTTGAAAGCTTATTGACGGAATGCCCTGTTGATTTTCAAGTAATGAAGATAAATTTATGCCGATAGGTTCCATATTATATACCTTTCATTTTCATATCAAAAATAAAATACCACTACAAATTTAATTTTTTGAATGTATTGTAATCCTTCACAAATACATCCTTATACATGATACTACTTCCACATTTTAAATTTTTTATAACGGTTTTTGCAAAAATCGTTACAATGATTAATATTTAATTTTCAATACTCAGATTCATAAACTCAATATCATCATAATCAACATATGAAGTTTGCATCAAATTTCTTCCTGTTTTAACCGTAACTTCATTTATTCCTTTTTTAACAAGGTTAGGGGGAATCTTAATCTTTTGTCCGTCGCCGTTAATCTGTACTTCTGCGATTTTGTTTCCGTTAAAATAAACTTCTGTCGGTGAAGCATAAGCATTTGGGCGTCTGTTTTGCCCCATTGAACGTGCCATGAGTGTGTCGATTCCTATGATAGAACCGATAATCAGATAGACGGGTGAATGTGTATTGATATTTTTGAAATTAAACTTTTTCGTAAAAAACGGGCCTGTTGCAAAGCTTTGAAACTCACCTGCGTTTGCAGAGTTGTCTGAAAAGCTGTTGTCGCCGAGATGGTGCATTGATGTATCTATTGTAATATTATGTGCATCAGATTTTTCAATGCTGAGTTCAAGCGGTTTATCGAATGTTTTTTGTGTAACGGTAAGTGAAAAAGGCTTGTATTTTTCCTTGGTGATGGACATAATGCTTGTGCCGTTTATTTTAGTATCAAGTTCAAAGTATCCGTCTTTATCGGTTTTTGTATAAAAATTTTCTTTAGGCAAAGAGATTTTGGCATTCCCAACTCCTTCTCCCGTCTTTTTATCAACTACGCGATTTTGAGAATTATTGAAGCCTCGTTCTGAAACACCACCCTGTATGGTATCAGCAAGACAGGTGTAACAAAGATTTATGATTAAAAACAGAGATAATAATTTTTTCATAAAGGTATTATTCCGGAAAAAAATGAAGTATTTAATTGTCCATGAGGGGATATTTTATTTTTATAATTGCAATAATTTTATTTTTTTGATTTAATAATCGTACACACGTTTACAAGCCGATGTGATGGAATTGGTAGACGTGCCAGACTCAAAATCTGGTGTAGGCAACTACGTGTCGGTTCGACCCCGACCATCGGCAAATAAAAACAGCTTTCGGGGGCGAACCGACCACAAAGCGAAAGCTTTGTCTTGGTTTGAGCGCGAACGAGCGGAGGCTGGAGCAGTTTTGCCAAGAGAAAAATCACGATGGCAAAATGCGTAATTGCCGTTCAACGCGAGTGAGCAAGACGCCCTGACCACCTGCAAATGGGTAAATATATAAAAACAGCTTCCGCAAGGGAGCTGTTTTTATTTTGTTAATAAAGCATGTTTTTGGGGGAGAACCGAGTAATGAATATCAATATCAATACCAATATTAACTATTGTATTTTTTTTAGTTTTTTGTTAACATCTAATAAAATCAGCTTAATAAAAATTTACTTTATAAAACTTAATATTTGGGAGATTAGGTAGTAAATTTTATTATTTTTAGGTTTTAGAATAAATACAATTATGTGTGTAAGGAGTACTCTATGCAAATTAGTGCTATTGGCGTTAATCATTTATCTGTGCGCTCTGAGAAAAAAGGTGCGAAACAACATTTGATATCACCAATGGCAGTCTCTACACCAAACATGCCAAAGGTGATTTCTTTTAGAGGCGGGGATAAAGGACAAATTTATGGTTTATATCCTGAAATCGGACCTTTCTGGCAGGCTGGCGGGGTTGCAACAAGAGCTAAAGATGATGCTTCATTAAGAATTTCAGAAAATGATAGAGTGTTTGATAAAGCATATATGGAAAGTGTTGAGTTTCTTAATCAGCCGAATAAAGTTGCGGTATTCCCAATGTATAATTGCCAAAGAGTTTATAATACACAAAACGGCATACAGGTAGGAGTTAAGGTTCCGCAAATTCCATACAATCTTCCCAGCGACAGTCCTTTCAAAAAATTTGAAGGAAAGTTGTTTTTTACAAATATTTCAAGTTTTCAGAAATATTTAAATCCGGAAGAATTTTTTGAAAAGGAACCAAAATTAATATTGGGCAGGAATGTTTTTATTGTTGAGGATGTGACAGGAAATGTTGATACAAAACTTGACTTTGGTACATTGGAACCTACGGAAAAACGTTTGTACAGGTACATGCACTATGATAAAGCAACAGACAGTTTAAAACCGACTCATTTCTTCCCGATATTTGCTGACCAGACAGCTTCGATGTCTGCCCCCTATAAAGGTGGCGGATATTCTACTTCTCCATCTGCATTAAGAGATTCTTGGAAGGGTGACCCGTATGACCAATGGAGAAGGGCAGCTTATGAGTTTTTGGAATCAGGAAGATTTGCAGAAATAAAAAAAGCAGAGGGTGTTAAATATGACCCTGCTACGCTTGTTATAAATGATTGTCATACAGCAAATATTGTTGAAGACTTGGCGCGTGATTATGCGGAAGGAAAAGAGTTTGCAAAAGGTAAGAAGTGCGTTCTTGAGCTACATAACGGAGCTGATGGTTATACACAGAGAACATCTTACCAAAACATGTTTATAAATCTTGCTGACAGAAAAATGCGTGCAAATGTTATGAATGACCCTGAACTTGCCGAAGCGCTCAAACGCGGCGGAGATGAGGTTAACAAGTATTTTGCAAAATTGATTCCGGATGAGATTAAGGATGCTCAGGGAAGTGTCAGCCCTTACATTAATACAATTTATTATGCCGAAAAAGGATATGTCCCCAGAATTGCAACGGTATCTGAGCCATATGCAGACATACTTGCCCGCAACCCGAGTTTTGCACCAGGCACATATAACAGAGTTAAGGCTTTATACGAAAAAGGAATTTTTACCGGTTATGTAAACCCTCTCGGAGATGATATGAATCCATATACTGTACCTGAAATGTATGGATATAAGCAGAATTTGGAACTTGGTGACGGTATCAAAATTAGAGCGTTTACAGCTTTTGATAAGACAAAAATAAGCAAAGAAAATATTGATATAAAACATGTTCGTGAAGTAAAAAGATTAAATAAAATCAACCTGTTTGAGCGATTACAAAAAGATACTTTATCAAAACTAAAAAAACTTAAAGATGTAAAAGGGCATGAACGTGATTATAACGTAGCGATAACCGGAAGAGCTGCAAGTAATGTAGATGTTTATGGTTATATTGATGAAAAATATCTGAATGAAGTAAAAAAACCAAATGGTGATATAAAATTAATCGTTTCCTGGGGCAGAATGGATACCCAAAAAGGTCTTGATTCTGTTTTGGAATCCTTTGAAAAGTATGTAGAAAAATATGAGAAAAAACCGGATTCGGTATTGATTTTAGGCGGACCGATGACAAACGGAGAACAGGAAACGGATAATCTTATCAAGTCTATGAGAAGAGCAATCAGCTCTAAAAAGTTAAAGGGTCGTGTTGTATTGCTTGGTGGTTTTGCACCAAATAAACCATTGGCTATGGCTGCTGATTTTGCAATGTTTCCTTCAAGATTTGCACCTTGTGAGTTAACGGATTTGGAATCTACAAAAGTATTTTGTGCACCGATTGTTACAAATTGCCAGGGGCTTGCGCAAAAGAATTTTGACGCAACTTTTGAAGGTGAAAAAGATAAAGTTACGGGTTATAAAACAAGACATGAATACGAACTTACGTATGAAGAACTAAAAGATTTACTGAGCAAAGAAGATTTGGCAGAATTAGAGAAAAGCCATAAAAAATTTAAATCTGAAATTATCGAACCGTACAGATTATCACATGACGGAGCTATTATTTCTGACGCAGAGGTAATGAAAAGGATTAATGAAAGTACAGATCTAAATTATAATTACAGATACAGACTCGGGGCTAACGGTTTAAGAGAATACAGGGATAAAGTAATAACAGATGAACTTGCAGAATGTCTGAAGCGTGCATTGATAGATGACAGAAATCAGGCTGTTCAGTCTGAGATGATAAAAAATCATGTATTCCTTGATACAAGTTGGGAAGGTAATGGAGCTTTAAGCAGAACCGGAAAATCTTCTGCAGAGCTATTCAGAGAAGGTTTATTCAAGCCGGATGCTAAAGATATAACAGAAAATGACACAATAATAGCCAAGATAAGAGCAACAAAAGGTTATCAGGATGTATTAGAACGAGTCAGCAAAAACCGTAAACAAAAGAAAATTTTCACAAACGGCGAAAGATTCAAAAAATGGACTCATTCCAAAATCGGCAAGAGGTTAATCAAAACTTTTGTTGGTGTGGCAATATTATCAAGCATAGGTTATATTGGTTACAAAATCGGCTGGTTGAATCCTGAGTTTGAAAAAGAGAAAAAGCCGGGGAACCTCTCACGTGTTGTATAATTATGTTTGTTTTTTTGCTAACATAAGGATATGATACTAAAGACTTTTAGAGAACCGCCAATAGAAAATAATAACTATCTGCTTATAGATGAAGAGTCAAAAGAAGCAGCTCTCATAGACTGTTCTGCAGTTGATAGCAGAGTTAAAGACGCTGTTGATGAAGCAGGGGCAAAGTTAAAATATATTTTGTTAACCCACGGTCACTTTGATCACGTTGCCGGGATAAGGCCTACAGATGCAAAAATTGTTATGCACAAAGATGATTTGAGGATTTTAAACCAGACAAATGTGTATCTTCCTGCTTTTGGAATACCTGAAATTACTATTCCCAAAATTGATATTTACGTAGAAAATGGTGATATTTTAAAGCTGGGGAACACAGAGATTAAAGTAATTCACACACCGGGACATACTCAGGGCGGTGTTTGTTATCTTGTTGAAAATATGTTATTCTCAGGAGATACGATATTTTGTGAATCAGTTGGGCGCTGTGACCTTGAAGGCGGGGATTTTGTCCAGATTGTCGAAAGTATAAAAACAATGATTTTTACTTTGCCAGATGACATAGCAATTTACCCGGGGCACGGTAAACAGACAACAGTGGGCTGGGAAAAAATTCACAATCAGTTTATGTAAAGCTAAATAAGAAATCCGCTGTTTAGTCTTTTTGTGATTTCTTCTGATGAACCACGCTGGAAGATATTATTGCCATGAAGAAATCTGTTGTTTATGCTTGGCTGGAAAAATCCGTTTTTATCCAGTTTATTATCTATATCTGCATATGCATCATAGTCGCCGATAATAAACAAACTTCCATTTTTTAATTTTTCTCCGGCTGTTTCGGCTACTGCATCTGCATACCTTTTGCTCAGATAAGGAAAAACATTTCTGCAGAAAATAATGGAATTTCCGTTGTCTTTAATATTTTTTAATTCCGTTAAAATATCGGAGCATTTGAAAAGAACAGCTTCACGTAAGTCTTTTACAGGTCTGTAAGAAAAAGCTTTATCTATATCAGAAGTAATATTTTGTTTAATACTTACGATTTCTTTTTGATCGCAGAAGTATTTTCCGATTTTAACATTGCCGTATTTTTCAGATATTAAAAATTCGATATTATCAATGTTGATACGCCTTTTTGCCGCACTTTTTACTATTTCCTTGTCAATATCGCAGGCATTTACCGGAAGATATTTGCTGCGATATTCTTTTGGAATATACTCCAGTACTGACATTGCAAAAGAATAAGCTTCCGAGCCGTCAGAACACGCAAGAGAATATACCTGCACCTTTTCTTTGTCTGCAAAGTGCGAATGAATATACTGTATTAGCGCATACCAGTCCAAATCTTCTCTGAAGATATTTGTTGATGTACGTATTTTATCTTTTCCGAAACAATTACCTGCGTTCTTTATTGCTTTAGGTGAATAAACTCTGAAACAACTTCCGAATGCAAGATTATTTATTCCGTTGTTATTAATAGGAATAATTTTCATATTTAATTTTATCTACCACACATATTAATTATTTTAAAAAAGAAAATCCGTCTTGTTTCATTCTGGATATTACTTCTTTTATTTGTTCTTCATGGCATACGATAGAAACACGAACATATCCCTGTCCGTATTTTCCGAAAGCATCACCCGGAACAACAACAACTCCTGATGTTTTCATTAAATCATCCGAAAATTCAGCAGCAGTTTTGTATCTTGGAGGAATTGGAATCCACAGATAGAAAGTTGCATCAGGAATATGGAAATCACCCCAGCCGAGTTCTTCTTTCAGTCCTTTGATAAAAAGTTCCTGATTTCGTTTAAATTTTAAATTTGATTCTTTAATATATTCTTCACCTTCCGCAGAATTAATTATTTCTGCTGAAGCCTTTTGAAGCGCCTTAAAAATTCCAGAATCTATTGTTGATTTGAGTTTACCAAAGAATTTAACCGCTTCTTCATTACCGCAAATCCAACCCAATCTCCAGCCTGTCATAGCATAAGGTTTTGAAAAGCTGAAGAACTCAACCGCAATATCTTTTGCACCTTCAATTTCAAGAATACTCATTGGCTTAAGCTCGGGCTTAAAGTACATATCTGTGTATGCTGCATCTGACATAAGAAGAATGTGATGTTTTTTACAGAAAGTAACAACGCTTTCCAAATATTCTTTTGTTGCAGTTGCACCAAGAGGATTATTTGGGTAGTTAATTATTAATGCCTTAACTTTTTTCGGGTTATACCCTTCTTTTAAAAACTGTGCATAGACTTCTTCAAGGTTAGGCATAAAATTATTCTCAGGTGTGAGCGGAAGAGAATAGGCCTTACCTCCTGAAACCTTAATCATTTCGCCGTATGAAGCATAACCCGGATCAGGAATAAAAATAATTTCTTTGTCTTCTTCTTTTGTTGTTGGGTTAATCAAAAGTCTTATGAAGTTAGCAATACCTTCTTTTGAACCGATAAGAGAAAAAATTTCTGTGTCTGGATTAAGCTGAACATTAAATCTTGTCTGCATACGTTTTGCAATAGCGTCACGCAAATACTTTTCACCCTTTGGTGTAGAATAGAGGTGAGCGCCTTTTTCATCAAGAGCTGATTTAAGAGCGTCTGTAACTCTCTTTGGCGGATTTGATGTTGGTGCTCCCATAGACAACATTATCGGTGCTCTGTTCTTTGCAACAAGTTCAGGTGTAATTTTCGCTACTGTCTCTTTTATTCTGAACATTATATATGTTTCAAGTGACTGAACATAATCATTAAAAAATTCACGCATATTTATACTTCCTCGGGGAAATGTTTTGCCCCGCATTTTGCTAACCTCATGCATTCGCTGACTATACTCCCTGCATGCTCCATAATTATACAACAACCAAACTAAATTGAATAGTTTTTTATGAGAGGAGTCTTTACACAATTATTCAAATACTCGATTGTTGCCAATTTCTCTTTGTATAAATACTTAATAAAGTTAAGATAAGCAATCTGAGGAGAGCTTAAAAGCAGATTAATCTCAAACCCTTCAGAGCAAAACGGTTCATAGTCATACACAACGTAACTGTTATATTTGCTTTTCCATTCTTTTCGTTCGATATGGCAGTTGTTTTCTTCGGCTATATTTTCCAGCCAGTTGACCATATCACGGTTAATATTTTTTATTTCTAAGTATTTATTCTGATTTTTTCCCATAAAAGTAATTCTCCATACAAAAATTGTAAGGGGTTAATATTATTGATAAATTGCCTGTTTGTTTAGTTTTGGGAGTAATACAAAAGTTGCGTTTATTTTAAACTTTCTTTACAAACCTCTTTTCGTCGGGCAATTTTTGTATAAAATGTGTTTTTATATAAATATGAAGGTTTCAGGTGTAAATAATATTGTTTTTAACGGCGCAGGTGTACATAAAGTGTACACTGATAATGTTTTGCCTCAAATGACACAAAGAGAGATTAAAGAGCCTGTTTACGTAACACCTGATTTTGGGGTAAATATCCCGGTACAATACAGAAAAACAGCTGTAAACAAACTTGATAACGGACTTGAACTTCATAACTACAAAATGGCAAACGGTTACAAAGTTACAATCGTGCCGATGAAAAATTCACCGGCAGTAGTAAAAAGCTATGTAAACGTTGGCTCGATGAACGAAACGGCGGATATTAAAGGAATAAGTCATTTCTTGGAACACATGGCTTTTAACGGTACAAACGGTGAAAACGGTCACATTGAACTGAAGCAGGGTGATTCTTTCAAAAAAATTGATAAGCTCGGAGGGTGGGCAAACGCAAGTACTAACTATGCAATTACTGATTATGTAAACTCAACTCCTTTGCTTGAAGACAAGGACCTTGAAACACAGATTAAAGTAATTGCAGCTATGGCTGAGGATTTAAAGCTTTCTGATGATATGATTAAAAAAGAAAAAGGGCCTGTATCATCTGAAATTAATATGATTCTTGATAATCCGCAAACAGTGGCAATGGATCAGACGGTCAGAACAATGTTTAATATCAAGAATCCTGCAGATGAACTGGTAGGCGGAAGCGTTTCTCATATTCAGAATCTGACAAGAGAAGATGTTGTTAACTATTACAATAAGTACTACACACCAGCAAATACAAACATTGTTATTACAGGTGATGTTGACCCGGAAGAAGCAATGAGGCTTGTTGCCAAAAACTTTAATTCACGCAAAGTATCAAAAGGTCAGAGGTTTGAAGAACCGTTAAACCCAATTAAAACAACCGCAAGAAAAGATTTTAAATCTGATAAAACCACGTCAACGGAGGTTGTAATCGGTTTTGCAGGACCAAAAAACAACGATACAAAAGGGAAAATTCTTTTTGACCTCGCTACAATATATGTAAACTCGCATGAAGCAGGTCTTATTCCAAAGCTAAAAAAATATAACTCTCAACCGATAATCAGCAGCGAAAAAGTATCAACAAATCCTAACAGTCCGAGATTTGTATTTATGACAATGTCACCGGCAGAATATAACACGGAAGAAGTTTTAAAAACCGTGTTTGATAATTTAAGCGGAAAAAAACAAATTTCAACGAATACAACAGAGCGTCTGAAACAAAGACTAAGACAGGATAATGAATCGCTTCTGGAACACTCATCTTCCGTAAACGACTGCATAGGATATTCAGTTCTCGATAATGATATTGAATACATTACAAAATATAATGATATCCTGGATTCTATTACTCCGGATGAACTTTCTCAGGCAGTAAAAGAATATTTTGATGTATCAAAAAGTGCTGTAACGGTTGTTCATCCGTCTAAAACAAATGAAGTTTCTTTTAAGGGTGCATCAAAAAGAACACCGATTGATACAAATGAAATTAGTGAATATAAGCTTATTAACAACTATGACACGGCTTTTTATAATACAAAATCAAATAATATAAACATATCACTGAAGCTTCAAAATAATGTTCCATATACCAAGAAACCGGGTGTTGTTGAGGTTCTTAATGAAATCTATACAATGGGAACTTCTGATATGCCTGTTGATAAGTTTAATGCGTTAAAGGATAAAAACAATCTTATTATTCTTGCTAATGCCGGTCAAAACGGAATAGCTGCAGGTATAAGCGGTGATATAAATAATTACAAACTCGGTCTTGAGCAAATGGAAAAACTTCTGTATAACCCGAATATTACGGAAGAAAATATAAAAACAGCCGTTATGCGTATAAAAGACAGAATGCTCAGAGTTCAGACAACGGCAAATCTGCTTCAGAAGGATGTTGATTCATATATAAATCCTTTATTGTTCAGACGTGATGAAATCCTTAGAGGACTTGATAAAGTTACTGTTGAAGATGTTAAAGAACTTCACAAATATATTCTTAAAAACTCAAGAGGGATTGTTGCTGCAAATGTTCCAGAAAAGTCGGATAATGTTATTAAATCTGAGATTCTTAACAATATAAGCAGGCTGAAAGAAGTTGAACCGAATAATTACAGACTTCTTGAAATGCATAAAGAAATTAAAACCCCTGCCGTTATTACAGCAGTAAACCACAATTCACAGGCTGATATTTCGGAAGTATTCAGATTTGAACGAGATAACAGTATTAAAGAAAGAGCACTTATTCCGGTTATGAACTCAATTCTGTCTGCTTCAAGCATTGGTCTGTTTGATATTCTCAGGGAAAAAGAAAATCTTGCTTATTCCGTATTTTCAAATTATTCAACAACTGGAAATCAGGGACAGTTGTCACTGAATATTTTGACAACAACAGATAACAAGGATATCGGTGAATACAGCTATGACAATATACAAAAATCAATCAACGGATTTAACCGTCAGATAAAAGCCCTGACTGACGGTAAGTTCACGGCTGAAGATTTGGAGATTGCAAAACGCTCTATTAAAGCGGGACTTTTAAACAATGAGGGCAATTATGCAAAAATATCTGCCCTTGAAGGCGGACTGAACTCACCATATGGTATTGACCTCAAAAACAAAGTGTATGATGAAGTCGATAAAATTACAAAAGAGGATATAATAAACTGCGCTAAAAAAATCTTTTCAAATAAGCCGGTTTATTCAATTGTTGCATCAAAAGACACCCTTGATGCCAATAAAGAATTTCTAGACAGTCTTAAGATCTAGGGGTAAATATAAGGGTAAATATAAGGATTAATTTATTTCCCCACTTTCTATATCTTTCTCCCCATGCTATAATGTAAATACTAGCTAGTCAGAAGGAGAAAAGGAATGACAACTTTAAGAAACGAACGGGTAAGAAAAGAACTTATGCGTGATATCTCTGAGATTATCAGAAAAGAAATCAGAGGACTTGAAGGTGTTGTGTCCGTTGTTGATGTAGAGGTTTCGCACGACAACGCTTATGCAAAAGTAATATATAGTGTGCTTGGTTCACCTGAACAGGTAGAAAAAGACAAAGAAATTATGGAGCGTAATACAGGTAAAATCCGTTATGAAGTCGGAAAACGTATCCGCCTCCGTGTTACCCCGGAAATTAAACTTGTATGCACAGACGCTCTTGAACAGGGCTCTCGTGTACTGGATTTGATTAACAAAATCTCAAGTGGTGAGATTAAGTAATGTTTGGTTTTTTGAATGTTTATAAACCGACAGGCAAAACATCACATGATGTTGTTGCAATTTTGCGCCGTGTTACAAAAATTAAACAAATCGGTCATACAGGAACGTTAGACCCTTTTGCGGAAGGGGTTCTGCCAATTTGTATCGGAAAAGCCACCAGGCTTATTGAATACCTTAAAGATGACAAGGCTTATGTAGGAACCGTTCAGCTCGGAAAATCCACAACGACCTATGATATTGAAGGAGAGGGGATAAATGAGTCTGATAAAATCGTTACCCAAGAAGAAATTGAGCAGACATTGGATAGTTTCAGGGGCGATATAGAACAGCTCCCGCCGGTTTATTCTGCGATTAAAATCGGGGGTAAAAAGCTGTATGAATACGCCCGAAAAGGTGAAGAGGTTAAAATAGAGCCCCGAAGGGTAAATATAAGTGAGCTGAAAATATTGAGTTATGATAAAAGAAAACGTCAGTTAGAACTATATATAGCTTGTTCCAAAGGCACTTATATCCGCTCAATCGCAAATGATCTTGGTGAAAAACTTGGAACATACGGGCATTTGATTAAACTGGTAAGGGTTCAGGCTGGTGATTTTGTGGTGAATGAGTCTGTAAAGTTAGAGGATTTGGAAACGGTTGAACAGGTTAATCAGAACCTGATTTACCCCTTGGAATATTTGGATTATCCCAAGTACGAACTAACAGATGAAGAGTTTGAAAAAGTTTCACATGGGAATCTGATAGAACCTCAAAAATATTTTCCGGAAGGAACAGTAATTTTAACCAAAAACGGTCAACTTTCAGCCGTTGCAAAATACAAAAACTGCACAATAAAGTGTGAAAAAGTCTTTATATAACTATATCAATCTCTTTTCCAAATCGGTCCAGAACAGGTTGGACTTTAACTTTTAAATCTTTAGATTTAAGAGTTCCGCTTTTTTGGGCAATTTCCAGAATATCTGCAGTTGCTTTTTCTATTTCAGGATATTTTGCAAGTATTTTTTCGCTAATTTCTTCGGCATACCTTCTGTACCCTTGATGCCCCGTATATTTTGGGACATTACCGTGCACTTTTTTCAATGTTTCTATATAACCCGTTACTCCGTCAGGCTCAAAAATTTTTCTTGTAGTAATTTCTAAAATTCTTCCGGTAGGGTATTTTTCGCCAAATGATATATTTGTTTTCTGTATGTTCATACTGTTATTAAAAATCGTAAAAATATTTTTTGTTACTCTGGCAAATTTTATTTTCAGATGTTTTAATAATGTTATGAAAATTCTGCAAATTAATAATTATCAATACCAACAAACAAATTTTAAGGCAACTTTTCCGGTTGTTCACTGGGTAGCAGAGGCAGGCGGAAGCTATGCTCCTGAATCCAGCCTTAAACTTGTAAGAAAATTACAGAGCAAAGTGGTCAGAGCTCTAAATAAACCACTCGATGAAACAAAAAAAGAAATGAATGTTGCAGAACAAAATTTGAGAGCATACCTCGGAAGATGCGATATTGATTACAGAAATCAACCGCAAGTACGCTCATTCTATAACAGAACAGAAGCTAATTTGGACGGGAATTCTGCTGCTGTTTATATGATTACCGGAAAAGATATTGAGCCATTTGAAGTATTGTTTGCAAAGAATATAGGTATTGCTAAAAACGAAGGGATAAAAAGCCTTAACACTCCATATACACCTGAATCAAAAACTGCGATTGATTTGTATAACACAAAAGGACTTGATTTTGTAAATAATTCTAATTTAAGAATCAAAGATAAAAACTCTTTAACTTATGTTCTTCACACAAAATTTGAGATTATAAGAAACAAACTTGGTAAAGTAAAAGGGTTTAGATTTATAGACGCAAGATTTTTACCGGAAAAAGGCCCTGAATGTCCGTTTGAAAAATTAAAAAAACAATTGTAAAGTTTTGTAACAAAAACCCGTAAGGCGTTTATAAAATAAGCAATTTCCCTAGAAAAAATAACTTTATATATGTAAGGTTAGATAAATATAGGTTAGGTAGGTATGATTAACAACATTACGACTACGGATTTGCGTCCGCAGATGAGTGTTGCTAAAGCAGCACCGTCTGTAACAAGTATGAGTATGCCGGCAATTTTAGGGTTTAAAACGCCGCTGCTCAAAGAAAAGGCGACACTTAGAGTTAAAAAAATAAAGCGCGGTGATAATATAGTTATCCCCGGAGAAATTGACGATGATTATGTCGATATAGTGGAAGAAGAGATTGAATACAAAGGTAAGTATAGCAACTATAACACAGGCGGAAATCTCTTTCTTCCAAATAATACTCCTGTGCAATTTATCCCGCGAACATATAAACGACAAATAAAGTATTTAAAAAACTGCTATATTATTGATTATATTCAGTCGCCAAAACCAAAGTGCGGACTTGGGACTGAAGCATTAAAGCAGTTGGCGGAAAGGGCAATGTTTGATACCCGAGCCGACGGGCGTATTGTGACTTTTTCGGCACCGATTATGAAAGAATCTTCACCTGCACTCTTTTTCTATAAACTAGGGTTCAGGTTTACGGATCCTGCTTGTAATCAGGTGATGGAAGAGTGCCTGAAACATAACATGCCGGATATTCCGGCACAAATCGGAATGATGTATCTGCCTAAAAACAGGCTGCATAAGTTATTGCATTACGGAGAACTTTTCTAAAATGTCTGATATCCAAACCTATAATATTAATAACCCCATACCCCGTTCGCCGCAAATAAAGGGTGGCGAGAATCAAATGCAATCATATCAGCTTGAGGCGCACAACTCAAAAGATATGAAAGTAAAACGTCCGAAAGTTAGTCCGAATGATTTGAAATTAATTCTGCCGGAGAAAAAGCCCTACTCGGATATTGAAGCCACAAAGCGAATACAGTCAATAAATACTGACATCTATGAAGGTGCGCAAAAGGAGAAAGAAAAACATGAATTTAATTTTAAGCGTTATTTTACGATTTTTGGCATACTGGCTCTGCTTACCGCAGCCATCGGTTATTTCCGTAAGGGTAAATGATGACGATTAAACTGTCAAAATAAACGATATCATTCATTCTTTTTGTGATATATAATATACTTTGTAAAACTATAACAGAGGTTGTTTATGCAAAGTAATATATTAATGCCCGGAGATGCTGCGGGGAATTATGACAAAAAGTGGACGGAAACATTTGATTTAAAATTTTTAATACTCTGGCTGATACTTTTTGCGTTACTGTTAAGCTGGACAGTAATCTATGACCCGGAACTTTTCGAAGCAAAAGCTTTTTTTATAAGAGCGGGTATAAAACTTTTTGTAATGATGATTCTGGCTCTCGGTGGCGGTATGTTATGCCGGCATTACTGTAATACTGACGAAAAAGGATATATTACAACCTCAAAAAATAAATGGTTTAAAGTTAACTATACAAGAAAAATTCAGCATTTTGCGGCATATCTTGTTCCTCTGTTAAGTCCTCCGACAGCACCTTTGGGGATTCTTCCTCACCTTTGGGAATCTCTGTTTGTACTGTTTATGTTTTTGGTTTTAATAAAACCAGTAAGAGAATTTTCAACATTTTTTATGCTTCAGTTTAATTCTCTCGACAGGGTTGAAGACAGACCTAATACTTTAAAATGGATAGTTTTGGGGAATATGTTACCGGGGCTTTTAATAATAACCATATTTAAACAAATCTTTGAAACGCAACTTCATTTACCGCTTTTGGCAACGGTTGTTGTTCTGACTGTTGCAATAGGTGACGGTCTGGCAGAACCTGTCGGAACATATCTTGGCAAGAAAAAATATGTTGTTCCTTCCTGGAATCTAAAAAACAGATATGTAAGGTCCTATGCGGGAAGTGCGTGTGTTTATATTGCAGCACTTGTGTTTTTGTATTTGTTCAGAGATCAGTTTGCTAATCCGCAGGAATTTTGGTCTGCAATGATATTTTTCCCGCCTGTAATGACTTTATCGGAAGCATTTGCGCCACATTCGATGGATACGCCTGTTATGATGCTTATAGGATTTTCTCTGTTGTGGGGTATTTGCGCATTTTTCTAGGAAGATAAAATAATGGAATTTGTTGTACCGTCAAAAAAATATTTAGAATCGTATTATGAAGGTTGTTTAGAGATGTGGAATAATATTCATAACAACTATATAATCCACAATCCTAAAGACTACGAAATCTGGAAAAATACTATTTTTGAAGAGTTAAAAAATAAAGAAAAAGGAATAAATCTTCCTGAAGGTATCGTTCCTTCTGTTACATACTGGATAGTATCAAAAGATGAGTACATAGGAACAATAAATATCAGATTAAAACTCAGCGACCAGCTTAAAAAATACGGAGGACATATAGGAGTTGCAATAAAACCCTCCAAACAGAGCGGTATATATGGTTTTAAAGCATCTCTGTGGGCACTTGATAAAGCCCGCGAATTGAACATTTCTCCCATACTTGCAACCTGTTTTAAATCAAACAAGTCTTCACTAAGATTCATGACTTCAAAATTCAGCCATTATTATAAAATCGAGGAAGATACGTTTGAAGAAAGCGGAAAAACGCATGAAATAATGCGTTTCTGGTACAAATAAAAAGCCTTTCTTTGCACATTATACTTTATGATATAATCATAAAAAAGGGGGTTTATATGACAAATAACAAATACGCAGGAACTCAGACTGAAAAGAATCTGGAAGCGGCTTTTGCAGGCGAATCACAGGCAAGAAACAAATACACTTATTTTGCTTCAAAAGCGAAGAAAGAAGGTTATGAGCAGATTGCTGCACTATTCTTAAAAACAGCTGAAAACGAAAAAGAACACGCAAAACTGTGGTTTAAAGAATTGAACGGAATCGGTGATACTGCAGAAAACCTGAATACGGCAGCAGAAGGTGAAAACTACGAGTGGACCGATATGTATGAAGAGTTTGCAAAAACAGCTGAAGCAGAAGGCTTTTCTGCACTGGCATACAAATTCAGAGCCGTTGCAGCAATAGAAAAACAACATGAAGAAAGGTACAGAGCATTGTTGAAAAATATTGAAACAAAGCAAGTTTTTGAAAAAAGTGAAGTTAAAGTGTGGGAATGTAGAAACTGCGGACATATAGTTGTCGGAACAAAAGCTCCGGAAATTTGTCCGGTTTGTGCTCATCCGCAAAGCTTTTTTGAGATTAGTGAAAAAAATTACTAGATTAAATAACTATAAGCTTAAAGCCTCCTTGTTTATAAAACAAGGGGGCTTATTTTGTTAATTAAAAAAATTAATTACTTATTATCCAGAATCTTATTGATTCCGTCATACAAATTTTGTAATTCTTTCGTAGCAGCAACAGACGGGCATCTTCGCATAAAATTACCTTTATTGTATTCAAAAATAACATCATTTAGTTCCTGTACAGGCTTTATAAATGTTCTGTCCAGTCTTTTTAAAAGAGCTATTCCCACAAGCCAGATAAATACTGACGGGAAGAGAATAATCCATATTCCTATGGCTTCCTGTTTTTTTGCTTTTACTCCGGATTGCTCCATAGCAACTCTGTTAATTCTTGTCAATTCAGCAATATCATTAACAGTATGTTCTTCAGCTATCTTATTACCCCTAAATGCAGGTAAATAATCCGCCGCTATTTTTTCAATAACCTCTTTTTCTCCCGGTTCTGTGATATTCTTATCTGCCAAATCAAGATTTTTCTTAAAAGTGTTTAAATCTTTTTTTGCAGAAATGCTTGTCAGCATTTGTTCAGAATAATATAAAGACTGTGTGTTGCTGCTGTTCAGCAAGTCAATAGCAGGCTCAAGCTGCTGAAAACCATATATGCCGGCTACGGTAATTATAGTGGAACAAGTCAGAAGAATTATAAAATATAAATAAATTTTTTCTGCAAAATTCATTAGCTATTCTCCTTTATCATTTTTTCAATATCTTCATTTGTTCCCGTAACCAGCAGCCTGTCTTCATGTCTGAAAACTTCGTCAGGAATAGGTCTTACATACTTATTATCCTTCATAATTCCTGCAATAATTACATTATATTTATCAGGTAACTGAAGTTCCTTAAGACTTTTGTTAACCATAAAGGACTGAACCGGAATTTCAAACATCTCAAGTTCTTCTGCGCTGTTGTCAAGAAAAAGACTTTTAAATAAAATCTTGTGTGCAAATTTCTTGCCGTATTCGTATTCAGGGTTTATAATACACTTTGCGCCGATAGCTTTCAGAATTCTTGCATGAATTGCTTCGGAAGCTCTTGCTACAATGTTTTCGCAACCCATTTGTTTTAAAAGTGCAACCGTTAATATGGAAGGCTCCCTCGAACCGATTGAACAAATTATTAAATCCCTGTTTTTTGGCGAAAGTTTTGAAAGTGATATCTCATCAATTGCATCCAGACAAATTGCATCTGTTGCGTAATTTGAAGCTTCATTAACCAGTTTTTTATCTATATCAACAGCTATAACCTCGTATCCCTTTTCATAAAGAGTTTTTGTCAAAGCCATTCCAAACTGTCCCAGACCTATTATTAAAATTTGTTCTTTTATTCTTTTTCTCATACTTCTACTCCTATGTTAATGAAATTTTTGCTTTAGGATAACTTAAATAAAATTCGTTGCTCCTTGAGTTAAGGTAATAAATAACCATTGCAGGAAAAACCCTGCCCAGAAACATTGTCAAAATTATAACTATTTTCCCGAATACATCAAGCTGAGATGTTATTCCCATAGAAAGTCCCACTGTTCCCATAGCTGAAACTGCTTCAAAAACAAGTTTGGAATGTGGAAGCATCTGGGTCGTTAATAATAGAAAACAGGAAATAATCAGTATTATCATATATGCAAATATTAAAGCAATTGCTTTATACACTGTTTCATGGGTTATTTCTCTATTTCTTGTAATATTTTTTCTTCCCAAAAACGTGTTATACGCCGTGATAATTAATACAGCAAAAGTAGTTGTCTTAATACCGCCTGCAGTACCTCCTGGAGAACCTCCGACTATCATAAGAAATATCAGGGTAAAATAACTTCCACAGGATAAATTGCTTAAATCAACGGAACTGAATCCAGCTGTTCTTGCGCTGACAGAATGAAAAAATGCGTTCAGAATCTTGTCAGAGCAACTCATATCTTTTAATGTACCGTCAAAAGACGACATTAATATAATAACTGTTCCGAGAACAATTAAAGCAATTGTAGTATTGAATACGATTTTTGCGACAGGAGAAAGCTTTTCTCCTCTGAGATATTTGGGTAACGTTATTGCTATAACAGGTGCAATTCCGCCAAATATAATAAGAAGGGCTACTGTTAAAATGATTACAGGGTCGCTGTTATATGGTATCAGGTTATCTGATATTAATGCGTATCCTGCATTACAAAAGCCTGATACCGCAAGGAAAACCCCTTGCTTTATACCAAATATTATGTCTTTGTTAAGATATGAAAATCTAAGAGAAAGAATAATAAATCCTATAAACTCAAGTATAAAAGTATATTTAAAAATCAGGAACAAAGATTCTTTTATTTCATCTCTGCTTTCTGCATCAAACATGCTTCTTGCATTTTTTTCGTATGCAACAGACATTTTCTTTCCGAGCAAAAGAAAAATTATGGAAGAGATACTCATTATACCCAGTCCGCCTGCCTGAATAAGAACCATTAGTATGAACTGACCGAAAAGATTTAACTTTGTACTTATATCCTGAACGGAAAGTCCCGTTACACAAACTCCGCTCACGGAAGTAAACAGTGCATCTATAAAAGACATATTTCCGCAGCATGGCATATACAGAAGTACTCCGCCAAGAAAACACAAAATCAGAAATGTTACTGGAAGTATCCTGACCGGAGATTTTACTATTTCTTCATATAAACTATTCAGAAATGCGTGATGTATCCTTTTAATGACATTTGCCATAAATATATATTAGCATAAATTACAATGAAAAATTAATTGTTATATGTTAATAGTGCATAACTGCTTATTTATTTTTCTTGCATGAGGTCTGACAATTGGTTATGTAGCAAACTGGTTCTGAATGAATTGAGATTGAGCAGTTCGGATAAAGCTCGCAAATTTGTTTTTCTATTTCATCACAGATTTTGTGACATTCGCAAATAGAAGTATTTTCCTGAAACTGCAAAATTAAATCAATATCTTTTGTCGGACCTACCTGTCTGGCTTTGAGGCTTTCTGGTTTAAGGGTTACATTTGTAGAATAGTCACTGATTATTTTTTTGATGCTGTATATGTTTTCTTCAGGAAGTGAATGGTCAAGAAGATTACTGCCGGCTTTGTTTGATATTGAATAACCTGCCCTGAAGATTATTGCTGCAACTATGATTGCAATAACAGGGTCAAGCAAGCTGTATCCGGTTATTTTTATGAGAATCAAACCAAACATAACACCCAGTGATGAATAAACATCAGTTCTCAAATGTTCAGCATCAGCATAGAGAGATATGGAATTTGTTTCTTTTGCAACTTTAAATAACAGTGAGCTGACAATGATGTTAAATATAACCGCAATAAGCATAACAGCTATACCCAGGTTATTCTCTGTATCCATATCAAACCCAAAGAGAATTTTCTTTGATGCTTCCCATATAATAAGCAGAGCGGCAAATATTATCAAATCGCCTTCTATAAATCCTGCCATATCTTCATATTTTCCGTGACCGTATGGGTGGTCTTTATCAGCCGGCTGGGATGATTTTATGACAGAAAAAAAGGTCAGACACGATGCAAACAAGTCGCTGAGAGAATGAATCGCCTCAGATATAATACTCAGACTTCCGCTCAGTACACCTGTTATGATTTTTAAAACCGATAAAATAACATTCGAGGTTATTGATAAACCGGCTACAAGTTTTTTCTTGGTATTAATTTGCATATTACATATTTTAGCACTAAATTGTATTTTTATTATGTAAGAAAAAATATTTTGTTAAAACAAATACAAAGTTATTCTTATAAGCCATATGGCTGATAACATATCAGAGATTAAATATGTTATAATTAGGTTGTTAAAACTATCACTTGGGGATAATGACAGTATGGATATCTTAAATATTAAGTAACGTCTTGTCTGCAAATGAGTGAAAAGAAAGGCTGTTTAATGATAGACTTTATTACAATGATATATAATAAAATAAAGAATCTTAAATCTTTATTGTTTAGTATCGATTTTATAAAAGAATGTAAAATCCGAAAATTAATTGGTAATATTTTTAAATACGAACATAACGAAAATAATATTTACTTTATATTGTCAAATGAGAAAAACGGAAAAGAAATAATACGAAACCTTACAAAAAATCAGCAAAATAATATCAAAGATGTCTGCATACAATTTCAACAACTTCTTGCAGAAAATAATGTTTCTGAAGAACAAAAAATAGTTAAATTGTCTGATCCAGATTTTGTTGAAGTATTGACAGATGCATATGAAATTTCAAAGTCTATGAACGACATTGAAAAAAGAAAGATACTTTCGGATTTAATATATAAAAAATTCAAAGCAGAAGATGAGGATGAATCAAATACACTTTCTCAATCAATAAGAATAATGAAAACCCTTACAAAAAACCACTTAAAACTAAACTCTTTATTTTATATGTTTAGGAGCGGTTGTTTAAAAGAGTTTAAATCTCCTGAAGAATTAAATGCTTTTTATGACAAATATGTATCTAAATTAATTGATATTCCAATTGATAAAATCAGAGATATCGGAACAACTGTTGTAGGTAGTGGTTGTGCTGTTACATATACGTTTGGTTCTTCTGTATCAAGTTTTTTTGACAATCATTTAGCAGAATATTATGCCAAATTAATAACAAAAGAAAATATTTCAACAGAAGAAGAAAAGCAAAAAAATATTATAGAAATATTAAATAAAATATGGAATCAGTCAGGGCTTACGTCGGCATTCCCGACAGCCGTAGGTAAATGTATAGGAAAAACTTATCTGCATGATATTTTGGGGCTGGATATTACAGAGAAAATAGAAGAGAATCCTTTAAAAGATACTGATAAAATTGCAACAGTACAAGTCCTATAATAAAATGGCAAACTCGGACCGATGCCGAACCTTGTCTAAATACGATTAATTATTGTTTTAGGAGTTAATACGACAATCTGTGTGCAAAACAACAGTAGATTTGAGAAAAAGTAACAGTGAGTTTGAAAATTATAAAAATAAAGTGGGTGGGAAATACTGGATTTTAGGTGTGTTTAAATGTTTTATGCATATTCCTGCCCTACGTACTAAGCACTTATCCTCATTTCCCTCTTTATCATTCATCTCGAATCCTATAATAACTTGTGGCATTGATATTAGTAGGATACAATTTTAATTATTTTTTATAAAAAATAATTAAGATAGATAGGATATTATTTATATTAAACAAATATATTTTAGACATTGTAATATTGATTTATTAAAAAATAAAATCTAAGAATATTTATAAATAAAAGGGAACGGCAAATAGGTTGGGCATACTTGCCCAACCTACATTTGTTTGCTTATCGTCAAAAAGGACAAAAAAATATACCAATAAATGTTCATCCTTAGTGTCTGTAAAAGAACACATGAAACGAGAAAACGGAACTGATGGTACGAGAAATTTCCGCAACTTAACTTCAAAAAAAACATCAATAATCAGCTGATTTATTTAGAATTATATAATGTAACAATTCTTACTTAAATGTAACAATTTTACTAAAATCATTAAAGTTTTTTCAAAATATGCCGATACACATAATGTAAGATTGGTATAACTATGTCATTTAGCTATTACGATAAAGATAACAATATAAAACGGCTCAATATTGAAGTTGGCAAAGAATGGAGTTCATATAAAGAAAAAGATGAAAATTCTTTGATGAACTCGGTTTTTGATGCTGTTGACCAAAATCCTGATGGAAAAGTGGATAAAGAAGAATTAAATATTCTTCAAAAATTACTAAAAATTGCAGATTCACAAATTGATAAATTTAAAAATAATAATATTATTGAAAAAGATGAATTGGAAATATTATTTAACAAGATTAATACGCAGGATTTAGAATCTCTGGAACATAATCATAATCCTAGTCAAATAACACCGAAAATTATAAATATTCCTGACGATATAAGTAAATTAAAGAATTATACATACTTATCAACATATAAAGTGTTTGGTGAAGACGAAGAAGGAAATGACGATAAGATTAAAGTTGAAAAAGTTATTGTTGATTATTCAAGCCTAAAGAATTTAGAAGCAGGTAAATACCATATTGATTCTTGGAAACAAGTTGCCAATAATGATGATATTTTAACCATTATACCTGTTTTTAGAAAAATATCTGAATCTAATCAAGACGGAACACAGAATTGGTCAGAAGGAATTAATAGAAATATATCAAAAATACAATTTGATAAAACAGGTTGCAGCAAAAAACTTTTTGAATTCATGAAGAAAGTAGGTGAAGAACAAGGTTTTACTATTGAATTATTAGATGGCAGCGAAGGATGGATAGAAGATTGTGGTGTTGTTCGATTTGATAAAAAACAAGTTATACCTAACTGTGATTTAAACTTTGTAATGTCTATGTATGATAATGAAAATAAAATTATAAATTCAAGGAAAAAGATTTCATATAATAAGCAAGGCAGTGCTGCTCAAAAAGAAAATACAGATAAAGCTGCTAATGCTATTAGATACTCCCATGTACTATCACTGGATGATATTATTCAAGGTAAGACATATCTAGAAGGAGGAAATGTTTTAAATACATTAACGAAAAATGGAGAACCAGGAGCAATTATTGGAGAAGAATCTATTAAATATACTATGTGTGCAATATTAGGTTTAGATATAGAAGATGCATGTGAAAGAGAAGATTATATAAAGCAGGCATTAAAAGATTATTCTGAAGATAATATAAATAAAGTAAAAAGGGCAATTGCAGAAGAACTGGGCATAAAAGAAGAAAATGTAACATACATACCTCAATTTGATTTTCATATAGATATGCATTATAGACCATTAAACGATGGACAGGTAGCAGTTCCTGATTATGAGGCAGGAATAAATATTTTGAAAAAATTTATACAAGATATTGATAAAAAACTTGAGTTAAATACTGAACAAAGTAGCAATTTAGAGGCTAAAAAAGAAGAATATAGCAAATTAATTGTTAAACTTGAAGACATGAAAACTAAAACAGCAGAGATATCACTAGAAGCAGAAAATGAATTACAGAAACAAGGATATGAAATTGTTAAAATTCCTTGCTTTACTGATATTGATAGAGGCATTCCTTTTGAAAAAACAGTAGAAAATGCTATAAATTATATGAATGGAATTTGCGGAACATCAGCTAAAACAGGAGATAAATTCTATATAACAAACACTTCAGGCGATGAAGCTTTGGATGCCTATATGGAAAACTATTTTAAAGAAGTAGTTGGTTTTGACAAAGTCTATTTTGCACCAACAAAAAAATATTTAGAATCTTTAGGTGGTATAGATTGTTTGACTAAAGAGTTTTAATAATACAACGAAATAATTAAAGAATATTTATTAAAAAATCACAGAATTTTCAAAAGTCTAATTGCGGAAATTTATCTTACCATCCGTACATTCTCGCACTAGGCGTACACTTCGACAGATACAGTGTTACAACCAAAAGTCTGTGTTTAGACAAACACAGACTTTTGACGGACTTTTCAGGTAGTTTGAGAAATTGAATTTTTTACAACTTCCAACGCTAAAACTTTGATTTGTTGCTAACTTGTGGAAATTTATCGTACCATCCGTACAGCATTGAAACATCCAAATAAATACAGTGTCACTGCATAAATAAACCCGAATAGAACAAAAGTTCATTCGGGTTTATGGCGGAGACACTGGGATTCGAACCCAGGATGCAGGTTGCCCCACATAACACCTTAGCAGTATTCCTCCCATAATTTTTTGTTCTTTACAAAATTTCTATATGCTGCAAAGTGCCGTATAATAAGGACTTAATTTTTTTCTATATTTTATGTTTTTGCATTTTTTTATAAAATTTTTACTTCTTTAAAGATTTTGTTGAACTTACATTGAACTTGTAAAGAATGCTATCCTTTTCTGGAAACAAAGTTTATATCAAAATCTAATATGTCAGCAATACGTTTAACCTCTATGTACTTAAGCGTTCCGCGTGATAACTTATTTGAGAGGTTGTTCTTACTCTCTTTCACATTATACTTTTGCTGAAGTGCTAGAGCAAGTTTCTCAAGAGTGTAGCCTCTTTCAGCCATTAATGCCTTAATCTTACACTTGATATTAAATACTTCTTCCGTTGCCATGACAACTTTATCATATACTATAGAGTTGATTTATACAATTACACCGTGAACTAATGTAACATATTTTATGCTCTGAAGCTGCTTTCGTACACCGTAGAGTGTATAATATGATTATGAGAAAAAACAATGTTCAAAAACCACGGTACTCACGAGTAAGTGATGTAATAGAAATTCTTATGTGGATGCTTGAAACTCCGCAGGGAATAACTCTTACTGATATTCAGAACCGATTAAATGTATGCAGAAGAACAGCCGAAAGATTAAGGGATAGTCTTTTAGCCGTATTACCACAAGTCGATGAAGTTGAACAGCCATTTCCGACAAGGGAAAAATACTGGGGCTTTGTAGATTATAAAATGCCTCAACTTATTCACACACGGTAATAACTATTATAATAAAGGGGAAGAGCATAAATGAAGAAAAGACATGTATGAAAGGTTTATCGATAAAATGTTTCAGCCATATTGATGCATGTGGAGTCAGAAAATTTTATGCCAAAAAAAGAGAAAAATTTTCTAACCGTGAAAACATATCTCTTATGCCGTATAAAGAAATACCTAAAAGGTTTGTTAGATGAGATGGCAACCAAAGTTGCCATGCAAACATGTTTATAACGGGGAAATGTGCATATCATGGAAACGGCATAAGACAGTCTTCATTGTATCTGCCGTTGTATCCACTCCATAATAACATTTACCAGGTATTCTTGCTGGCTATTGGTGAGTTGTTTTCCTTTAGGAAACTTGTGCCATTTTTCTATACAACCGCGGCAACAAGTTGCAGTTGCATGTTGAGCAATAAAAACGGGATGCCCTCTCATAGGAGTCTGCTTGCCGTCATTTAAAGGTTCAGCAGGTGCAACTCTATCCCGTATAAAATCGCTGGCATGAGAGCGGATTTTATCTATGCCTTTGTCTTTTATATAATCAAGTTCCTTAGCACGGAGTTTAAATCTGCTCCTAAAATTTGACCTTGCTAACCTATCCAAAATATCCATAACTTCATGCTATCATGGAAAACATAATAAGTGGTTTAAATAAGGAGTTAATTATGAAACAAATAGATATTAATGAATACTTACCCAAAATAATGGGAGAACTGAAAAAAGGTATTTTGGTAAATACTAAAAATGGCGACAAAACTAACTCGATGACTATCGGCTGGGGACAAGTCGGTATAGAATGGGGTAAAATGTTCTTTTCTATCTATGTCCGCCATGGCAGATTTACCCATGAGCAAATTGAAGCAACAAAAGAATTTACTGTTTCAGTTCCTTTAGAAAGAACTCCCGAAGTTGCTAAAGCAATAGGATACATTGGTTCAAGAAATGGTCGTGAAATTGATAAACTAACAGATATGAATCTTACTTTATCAGATGGTAAAGAGGTTAAATCTCCAGCAATAAAAGAACTACCTCTGACAATAGAGTGTAAAGTAATATACAGCCAAGAACAGAATATTGATAATATTCCGCAGGAGATTAAGGATTCTTGCTATCCGCAGGATGTTCCTTCTGATAATCCTATGGCAAACAGAGATTATCATACAGTTTATTATGGTGAAATAGTTAATGCCTATATTCTTGAAGAAAGTGACTTTGCAGGGGTAGGGGTAAATAGTGGAACAACTGTAAATGCTGAAAGTGGAAATAAGAGTCCAAAAGCATTATGGATAACTTTACTTTCAATCCTTCTTCTGTTGGCTTGTGGTTCATATATTTATAACAAATTTAACAAGACTCAAACATACAGTACTGTTGTACGAGAAGAAATGAGCACAGTTTATTCTAATACTGGGTTAATGAATGACTCCAGAGTAGAAAAATTCGTAAATACAAACCCGAAGATTTTAGAAAGTGTTGCTATAACAGGTATCAAGGAAAGTTATTCCAGAGTTAACGGTAAACAAACAATTGATGCTGCAATAACATTACAGAATAAAACTGATAAACCTCTTAATGATATAGAGGTTGTTATCAATGTCCTTGATAAAAGAGGTAGAGTTATAGATGATATAGATTCAGAAGATAGAACTATTGAACCAAACTCTGATTACACATTTAACATACAGATAACTGATGAAAAAGCAGCAAGTTGGGAACTTGCAGAGATTAAGAAAGAAAAAGAGGAGTAAACAATGAACAATATTCCCGATATAGCAAAAGAAGAACTGACAAAGTTATTAAACGGTAACAAGAACTTTATTGCAGGGAAACCGACTGCAAAAAATATGTGCTTAAAAACACTACAAAGTCTTGCACTTTATCAAGAACCTTATGCTTGTGTTCTTAGTTGCTCTGATTCTCGTGTTGTACCAGAGATAATTTTTGATTGTGGAATAGGTGAACTTTTCGTAGTAAGGGTTGCAGGTATAGCAGTAGGTCCGAATGTTCAGGAAAGTATTGAATATGCAGTTAAGAAGTTGCACGTTCCGCTTTTAATCCTCTTAGGACACGATGACTGTGGAGTTATGAAGTATGCAAACGAACAGTATCCAAATATGCCAGAGCATTTTCAATCTATTCTTAAATCCGTTTACCCAGTCATAGATGGAGTTGGCAAGTTTGACTGTAATAATGAGTTTGCACGGAAGCATACACTCTGGGTAGAAGATTATCTTATGAAAAACTCAACCATAATAAAGGACACCGTAGAGAATAATAAACTCTACATAGCAAAATGCCACTTCGATCACAATACGGGAGAAGTTTCTCTCCTTTAAGCAGTTTTTATTACAGCTTATGTAAAAGACCAAATCTGAGGTGCCCCAGACACTCTGTATCGCATTCTGAAGGGCGGTGTAATGATTTACACCCCGTCGTTTTTTCAAAAGAAGTTTTTTCTGCAAAAAAATCTGAAATCGTTTTTTATAAAAATCACTCCCGTTTTCTAATTAAAGTAAGAGAGTAAAACAGAAGGAGAAGAGAAGATGATTTTAGATGAATATGTTATTTCGGGAGTAGTTACTAAGCCAGAAACTAAAGAACTAAAAAAGATGTTCAAGAAAAACAAGAAGAAGGCTAAGTCGGTAACTGTAGAGTATTACCTGAACACCTGTACCATTGTTGAGATGATACAGGAATTGAAACTCCTCACCCAAGTTGCTGCAGATGTGTTTGGGTATGACTTTCCTATTTCGGAACCTATATTAGTTGGGGAAGAGATAGGCGATGTAAGCAGGAGAATAAATATAAAACTGCACGATAATGTTACAGAGTTGGAATGGAAGGCATAAAAACTCTATTAAGGGTTGTATATTTGCCGAACCGTTTATATCAGTTCTAAACACACTAAGGGAAATGGAAAAAGGATAAAAAAGAAGCCTTTCCTAAAAAGGGTAAATGTTGCAGAAAAAAATACAAAAGGAGAAAAACGATGTTATTAGAAACAAAAGACATTACAGAAGAAATGCAGATGGAAAAAAGAGGAGAGATTATATCTTTCCTAGAAAATGCCAAGGAACGGGCAAAATGGTTAGGTGTAGAGTGTAAATCTACCATAGATGACTTGATTTACTCTATCTCTAACCTAAGAGATGTTACAGCACTGATAGGAGATACTAATGTCGACTATGGCATCAAAGTTGTTTTAACGATAGAAAACGATGAACTGGACCCGAATGCTTTCAGCATCATATTAAAGCTTTATGACGAAATAGAACCCGTATTTAATCAAGAACTAATAGTACCGTAATCTTTTTGACAATAAAGTAGGAGGAAGACCCTTCTGGTACTTATGCTGGTGGGGTCTTTTATTTAGGGGTAGGTAAAACTAAAGGAGATAAAAATGAATAAATATAGAGTAGAAAAACATCTGCTAGAGAAACTCAAATCTGCGTATGACAAATACGACTATACTTTAATAAAAAAATACATATCAAAAAATGTAACCTTTGACTCTATTTGGGTACTTGATGACATAACAAACAGGGCAGAATATTCCGTCTATATGAAAAAGAAACTAAATACAATGAAAAAACGGGGTACCAAAAACGAGTTAAAAATAATGTATGAACGGAATAGTGGAAGACCTCACCTCGTTATACTGAATCCTAAAACACCAGAAGGAAGAAATGGCTGTTTCACGCTTGAAGAAGACAATAACAAAATAACTGCTATTCACTTAACTCCTGCACAATTCTTTGAACCATTAGAGGACAGGATACCATTTTTTGTGTGGATCCGGAGAAAGATTAAGTCGATATTTTACAATAGTTACATTTTTAAATACCTAAAATCTTTTGAAAAACTCTTTTAACAATAGATATATACTTTCTACTTAGGTGCATTTCATGATACAATCTTCGTAAAAACATAGGAGTTTTATGAATAAAAAAGATTTATCAGAAAGAGATATTTGTACCAAGTTTATTACTCCTGCAATAGTAAAAGCAGGTTGGGATAAAAATACACAAATCCGTGAGGAAGTTTCTTTTACGGCAGGTAAAGTTATCGTAAGGGGCAAACTTGTTTCCCGCGGGAAACAGAAACGTGCTGATTATATTCTTTATTATAAAAACAATATTCCGATTGCAGTTGTTGAAGCAAAAGATAATAATCATTCAGTAGGTGCTGGCATGCAGCAGGCAATCGGTTATGCAGAAACTCTGGATATTCCGTTTGTATTTACTTCTAACGGAGATGCTTTTTTATTCCACGATAGAACTGTGAATTTGGGTAAAAAAGAAGTTGAGTTAACTTTAGAACAATTTCCTTCTCCTACAACTCTGTGGGAAAAGTATAAAAAGTTTAAAGGTATAGAAGAACCAGAAGTTGAAGAGATTTATACCCAAAGTTATTATAAAGACGCAAGCGGTAAAGAACCAAGATATTATCAGAGAATTGCTATCAATAGAGCAGTAGAAGCAATTGTTAAAGGACAAGATAGAGTTCTGCTTGTTATGGCCACAGGTACGGGGAAGACCCTTGTGGCTTTTCAGATTATTTGGAGATTATGGAAGGCTAAAACGAAGAAAAGAATTCTATTCTTAGCAGACAGAAACATTTTAGTTGACCAAACTAAGAGCCAAGACTTTGCTCCGTTTGGTGATAAAATGACTAAAATTACTAAAAGACAGATTGATAAATCTTACGAAATCTACCTTGCTTTGTACCAGGGATTAACGGGTAATGACGAAGATAAAGATGCATATAAACAGTTCTCTCCAGATTTCTTTGATTTAGTTGTAATAGACGAGTGCCATAGAGGCAGTGCAAAGGAAGACTCTGCATGGAGAGAAGTTCTTGATTACTTTAGTTCGGCTACACATTTAGGTTTAACTGCAACACCAAAAGAAACAAAGGATGTTTCAAATATTGAATACTTTGGTGAACCGATTTATACATACTCACTTAAACAAGGTATAGAAGACGGTTTCCTTGCTCCTTATAAGGTTATCAGACCTCTTTTAAATATTGATCTTGACGGTTTAAAACTAAAAGAAGGAACGATTGATAAATACGGCAACGAAGTTCCGAATGAAGAATTTAATGTGAAAGATTTTGACAAACGGATTGTAGTTGATGAGAGAACAGAACTTGTTGCCAAACGTATTACACAGTATCTTAAAAAGAATAACCGATACGATAAAACCATTGTTTTCTGTGTAGATATAGACCATGCAAACAGAATGAGGCAGGCTCTTGTGAATGAAAATCCTGATATGGTTGCAGAGAATTCCAAGTATGTAATGCAGATTACGGGTGATAATGAAGACGGCAAACGGGAGTTGGATAACTTTATTGACCCAGAATCGACTTATCCCGTAATTGCAACAACCTCAAAACTTATGACAACGGGTGTTGATGCAAAGACTTGCAAACTAATTGTTTTAGATAGCAACATAAATTCTATGACAGAGTTTAAGCAAATTATCGGTCGTGGAACGCGTTTAAGACCTGATTATGGTAAATGGTATTTTACTATTCTTGATTTTAGAGGTGTAACAAGACTATTTGAAGATAAAGACTTTGACGGAGAACCTGTTCAAATAAAAGAAGTGAATGAGGGAGAAGAACTTGCTGATGATAAGCAAACCCAGGAAGAAGTTGAACAACTGATAGAAGAACTTCCTGAAGATGAAACTGTTGTTGATTTGCCACCTGATATTAACATAACAGAACTTGAAAATCCGACACGGAAGTTTTATGTAAACGGTATTGAAGTTGTTCAGGTCGGAGAACGTGTTCAGTATTATGGCAATGACGGGAAACTTATTACGGAAAGTCTTGTTGATTATACGAAGAAGAACCTCAAGGCACAGTTTGCTACACTTAACGATTTTATTAAGAAGTGGTCAGAATCCGAGAAGAAAACAGCAATTATCAAAGAACTTGAAGAACAAGGAATAATGTTCGCGGAACTTGCAGATGAGGTCAAGCAAAATACGGGTAAAGACCTGAGTATATTTGATTTAATCTGCCATGTAACCTTTGATATGCCGCCACTTTCAAGAAAAGAACGGGCAGAAAATGTTAAAAAACGAAATTACTTCGGTAAATATTCAGAGAAAGCACGGGCAATCCTGAATGCTATAATTGACAAGTTTGCCGATGACGGAATAATGGAAATCGAAAGTAGGGAAATCTTGAAATTCCAGCCGTTTGATTCTTTCGGAACACCATATGAGATAATTAAAGAGTTTGGTGGAAAAGATAAGTACGAAGAAGCAATCCGTGAACTTGAAAGAGAATTATTTAGTGATGAGGTAGCATAATGTGTGTTGATTGGCAATTAACTTTTAATGGATTAACAGGATTATCAACCTTTGCAATGGCTATTATTGCTGGGTTTGCATTAAATACTTGGAAAAACGAAGTTAAATTTCAAAAAAGATTAGAAATGTATGATAAATTATACTTGTTGTTTTTTAAAATCGAAAGTTTTTTAGACAATATAGGAATTATTTATTCAAGAGAAGGTGAGTTGTATTGTAACAACCAAATTACATCATTTTCATCAGAGATTGCTTTGTTTAAATCGAAAGTCAAAATAATCAACGATAAAGATTTGCTTAAAGACGTAGAATTTTGTTTTACGAATATTCAAAAAGGATTTGCTTTTGGTGATTCTGAGGAACTAGAAAATGGTAATATTAGAGTTACTTATCAGTATGAACCATTTATTCAAAAATACATACATGATAACGACTTTAGGAACAATGTAAAAACAGCGATATCAAAAATTCTAAATCTCTGTGAAACTAAACAACAAAAACTATATAAATAGGAGTTACAATGCCAAATATATCAAGTGTAATAAAAGCAATTCAGGACATAATGAGAAAAGATACGGGTGTTGATGGTGATGCTCAAAGGCTTTCTCAGATTGTTTGGATGTTATTTTTAAAGATTTTTGCCGATAAGGAAGAAGAGGCAGAGATTATGAGTGATGATTATACTTCACCTCTTGAAGAAAAATACCGTTGGCAGACCTGGGCAAAAGACGATGAAGGTATGACGGGAGATGAACTTATTGACTTTATCAATAATGACTTATTCCCGTATTTACAAAATCTTGAAAATGATTCCGATAAACGAGCCTTTATTATTAAGAATATCTTTCAGGACACTTATAACTATATGAAATCAGGTACTTTGCTTCGTCAGGTAATAAATAAGATTAATGAGATAGACTTTAATTCAAGTGAAGACAGACACCTGTTTAACGATATCTATGAACAACTTTTACAGAGTTTACAATCAGCGGGTAATGCAGGGGAATATTATACCCCTCGTGCTGTTACACAGTTTATAGTCGATAAGATTGATCCAAAACTTACAGAAAAAGTTTTGGATCCGGCATGTGGTACAGGTGGATTTTTGGCTTGTTCTATTGAGCACTTGAAAAAGCAGATTCAAAGAACAGAGGACGGGGAAACTTTGAATAATAATATCTTTGGAATAGAGAAGAAACCGCTTCCACACCAACTTTGTACAACAAATATGATTTTGCACGGTATTGATACTCCGATAAATATCAGACGTGATAATACTCTGTCAAAACCGATAAACAATATTTCACCTGCTGACAGAGTTGATTGTATAGTAACCAACCCACCGTTTGGCGGAATTGAAGAAGACGGGATTGAAAGTAACTTCCCGTCTGCATACAGAACAAAAGAAACAGCAGATTTGTTCTTGCTGTATATAATAGCAATGCTAAAACCGCAGGGCAGATGTGGTGTAGTTCTTCCAGACGGGGCGCTATTCGGTGAAGGTGTTAAAACGAGAATAAAAGAAAAACTTATGGCAGAGTGTAATTTACATACTGTTATAAGACTTCCTAAGAGTGTATTTGCACCTTATACTTCAATTAATACGAACCTTCTGTTCTTCACTAAAGGTGAACCGACTCGTGAAACCTGGTTTTACAGACTTGATATGCCAGAGGGGTATAAAAACTTCTCAAAGACTAAACCTATGAAGCGAGAACACTTGAACCCTGTTGACGAATGGTGGAACGATAGAAAAGAGATTGAAATTGATGGTTTCTTTAAATCTAAAAAATATTCGATTGACGAGATAAAAGAACGCAATTATAATCTTGATTTGTGTGGTTACCCGTACGAGGAGGAAGAAGTGCTGCCGCCTATGGAACTGCTTGAAAACTATCAAAAGCAGAGGGCTGAAATAGATAAAAATATTGATGATGTTTTGGCTCAGATTAAATCTATGTTAGAGGTCAAGTAGATGAAAGCAGAAACTTTAAAAAAGGCTATATTACAATATGCAATGCAGGGAAAACTGGTTGAACAAAACCCGTCAGACGAACCTGCACCAATTCTGCTTGAAAGAATTAAGGCTGAAAAAGAGCAACTGATTAAAGATGGTAAAATCAAAAAAGAAAAACCTCTACCCCCGATTACAGAAGACGAAATGCCATTTGAACTACCTAAGGGTTGGATTTGTGAACGATTAGGTTCAATATTAGAAATAGCAAGAGGCGGTTCTCCTCGACCTATACAAGATTATTTAACAAACTCTCCTGATGGTTTAAATTGGATTAAAATCGGAGATTCCGATAAAGGTGGTAAATATATAAACTCAACAAAAGAGAAAATTACAAAAGAAGGTTTGCATAAAACACGATATGTAAAAAAAGGAGATTTTTTGTTATCAAATTCAATGAGTTTTGGCAGACCGTACATTTTAAATATTGACGGGTGTATTCATGACGGATGGCTTGTTCTGTCAAACATTGAAAAATGTTTCGTAAAAGACTTTCTATATTACTTATTAAGTTCTTACTATATATATCAGCAGTTTTGTGGAAGTGTAAGTGGTGCTGTTGTAAAAAATTTAAATACGGATAAGGTTTCAAATGCAATAGTTTGCATTCCACCACTTGCAGAACAGGAAAGAATTGTTGAGAAGTTGGAGCAGATACTTCCGCTTGTTGAAGAATACGGGAAGAATGAAGAAAAACTTTCTAAACTCAATTTCACCTTACCCGATAAGATTAAACAATCTATCCTGCAACATGCAGTTCAGGGTAAATTAGTTCCACAGAACCCATCAGACGAACCTGCCTCCGAACTCCTAAAACGAATAAAAGCCGAAAAAGAACAACTAATCAAAGACGGCAAAATCAAAAAAGAAAAACCTTTACCTCCAATCACGGAAGATGAAATACCTTATGAACTGCCAAAAGGTTGGGAATGGGTAAGATTTCAAGATATTACCAAAGTTTTAACATGTGGTTATGCAAGTACACCACAGTATTATGAACAAGGTCGAATTTTTCTTTCTGCAAAAAATGTAAAACCGTACAAATTTATGCCAGAAAACCATAAGTTTATTTCTGAAGGTCTTTATCAAACTTTAATTCAAAATGGAAAGCCTGAAAAAGACGATATTCTGATGACAAGAGTTGGGGCTGGTATTGGAGAATCCGCAATAATAGACAGAGATTTGGATTTTGCAATATATGTAAGTTTAACATTAATTAAATTGTTTAAAGAAGATATTAATCCAAAGTATATTTTGCATTGGCTAAACTCTCCATACGGAACAGAAAAAGCAACAAAACATACATTTGGAAAGGGATGCTCTCAAGGAAATTTGAATGTTAATCAAGTTCGCGCTTTTGTTATTCCTATACCGCCACTTGCCGAACAACAACGGATCGTCACCAAAGTCGAAGAACTATTAATGGTTGTGGATAAATTAAATGAACACTAATCAGACTATTATCTTCTAAATAAAACAGTTTTACAAAAGTAAGGAATAGTTTGTTAATCAATCCGTCGTTTTGCTTTTCGGTATGCACTTTCGTGGGCATCAATAGATATAACTACTACGGTTTGGTCTTCTTCATCTATCCTAAATAAAATACGATAACCCTTCCCCCAGTCCATACCTCTTATATTCGACAAATCGCCCGATTTCGCACGTGAATTAGAATAGGGGTTCGTTTCTAATTTTTTTAACGAACGATATAAAATCTCTAAATTTTTTCCAGAGTGCTGTAGTTTTGGAATATCTTCATCAAGCACGCTGTCTATGAACCTTACCTGATACACCAAAAACCTTTCCCTCAATATCTTTTAACGATACCATTTTACTTTTATCTTGTTTTTCTGCTTGTTCTATTCTTTCATTATATTTTTTTATTGCACTATTAATATCTTGTGTAATTGCACCAAAAGGAACGACATATGGCATAACAAGTTGTCCTCCACGGTTTGCGGCTAACCATTGGCTATATATATCATTAATTTCAGAAGATGGTGCACAAAGTACGTCTTTACCATTTGAGATAAGAACTAACTCTGATAAAGGTGATTTAAAATCAAAAGTGTTTCTTAAATAATTAACTGCTAGTTTTATATCTGCCAAACTTATTTTTGTACCTCTTAGATATGCAACTGTTTTTGCCTCTACAATATCTTTAAAAGAGTACAGTCTTATTGTCCCCCTACCTTCTGATTTTAAAACACTAGGACAAACAAGTCCTTGCTTATCCCAAGAATTTAACTGAGCAATAGAGGCACCCGTCAAAGATGCTACAAAATTTGTATTAAATGCTATTTCATAATTTTTTGTCATGACTTATATATTATAACTTATTGTTGAAGTTAAATCTAGCATATATTTAATGTATTTTGTATCGTAAGTTATGAATAAAAATGTGTGAAATGCTGAATTTATATTTGTTCGTAAAATCTTACCTTTGTAGGCACCAAAAAACACCCCAAAAACACCCCAAAAACACCATAAAAAGTATTTGTAAACTTTTGCTGCACTTTTTCTGAATATTCGGGAAAAAGTATGGACCTTTCTGAAGATCCCGCTATACTTGAGATGGCGGAACATATGATAGGAGGCCCCTTATGACGATTTCTAACACAAAAACTTTCGGATACTGCCGTGTATCGACTACGGACCAGAATGAAGACCGACAGATTAAGGCGATGCTGGATGCAGGTATTAATGAAAGAGATATATTCATAGATAAGTGCTCTGGAAAGAACTTTGATAGACCACAGTATCAGGTATTAAAACTTCAACTGAGAGAAGGAGATATTCTTTTTATAAAGTCCATTGACCGACTGGGTAGGAACTATAAGCAGATATGTGAAGAGTGGAGAGAAATAGTCAGGGATATAAAGGCACACATCCGTGTATTAGATATGCCAATACTGGATACAACCAGAACAGACGGTCTGATCGGAGAGGTTATTTCGGATATCGTCCTACAACTTCTTAGTTATGTTGCTGAACAAGAGAGGGCATTTATTAAGCAGAGGCAGGCAGAGGGAATAAGGATAGCCAAAGAGAAAGGAAAACACCTCGGCAGACCTGCCCTGACATATCCAGAGAACTGGGAAAAAGTTTATACCATATGGAAAGAAGGTTCTATAACTGCAAGAGCAGCAATGTCAGAACTTAAACTTAAACCGACCTCGTTTTACAAACTGGCAAAGAACTATAAAATGCAGCTTTAGAAAAATCATGAATATTTTGTTGGCTCCCGGGAAAAATGTAAAGATTTAAAAGTAAAAATTTTCTCATAAATTTTTTCTACGTTACAATGTCTCTTAAGTTTGGAGGCATTATGGAAGAAGTCGGATATAATCTCACTAAAAAAGAGTTTAGTGATTTAAGCAAATGGGCAGAGAATGTTTATAACATTGCTGTCGTTGTTGATTATTTCTGTTCAACCCAGCCTGAGCAGGAAGAATGTTACAATCTTACCCCTATTATCAAATCTCTACGACAAAATGCCGACTTGCTAAATGCTTTTTTTATTAATGCAGAAGGGCTTAAATAAAACAAGCTATGTTATTCCCGTACGGCAATAAATCAAGTGTACGGTGTTTTTTAAACGTAAATATTCCCTATCGGGAATAAAAATGTTGACAAACCGTAAAAAAACATGTAATATTACAGTACGGGAATAAATTTATGCAAATAAAATCAATGAAAGATATCGGAAACTTAGTAAAAGAAACTCGTAAGAAACAGAAACTTACGCAGGTTCAACTTGCACAGTTATCTAATGTCGGGACTCGGTTTTTATCCGATTTAGAAAATGGTAAACCGACTTGTGAGGTTGAGAAGACTCTGAAAGTGTTATCAAACCTCGGCATAAAACTAATGGTACAGGAGTAGGCAATGACTAAAGAACTTTCTGTAAGGTTAAACGGAATAGAGGTTGGTACTTTATCGCTTAAAGACGGCAAGATGGAGTTTCTGTATAACGACAAAACCGAATACCCCATATCTTTATCTCTGCCATTCTCAAAAGAGCCATATAAAGAAAAAGTTTGCAGGGCATATTTTGGCGGATTATTACCTGAAAACCCGAATATGAGAGATTTGCTCTCTAAAAAGTATAAGATTAACATAAATGATGACTTTAAACTCCTAGAAGCAATTGGGCGTGATTGTGCAGGTGCAATATCGTTTCATGACAAAACAGAGCCAGAGAAAGCAGAAGATTTTGTTGATATAAAAGGTAAGGTTTTATCTGATTCCGAACTTAAACAACATATTGAGGAACTACCGTATAGACCGTATATGGGAAACAGAATATCGTTAGCAGGAGCACAGGAAAAGACTGCTGTATGCTTGATAGATGGAAAAATAGCAATACCAGAAGAGGATGTTCCGACTACTCATATCATTAAAACAGCATTACCTAAGTATGCTCAATCTATTCAGAATGAGTTTATCTGCATGAAGTTAGCAAAAGAGATTGATATTAATGTTCCTGATGTTGAGATTCGAAACATAGACGGATTAGAGTTTCTTTTGATTAAAAGGTTCGATAGAGAAGTACAAAATGGAAAAATCAGACGGATACTTCAAGAGGATTTTGCGCAAAGCCTTGGGGTTCAGTCAAGAGATAAATATGATGTAACTGTTAAGGATTGCTTATGGGTACTTAATCAGACGTCTGAACCAGCAAAGGCTAAAATGGAGTTTGTAAAAAGGGTGGTGTTTAATTACCTTATTGGGAATACAGATGCTCACTCTAAGAACTTCTCCATATCGTTTAATAATGGCAAAATTGGTTTTACTCCTGCTTATGATCTTCTATGTTCATCTATTTATGACTGTGAACAGAGAATAGCCATGAAGATAGGCAAGGAAAAATATTATAAAGATATAAAAGAAAGTGACTGGGAACTTTTTGCTCAGGATATAGATATCTCTCCTAAAATAGTAAAGGCAGAATTAGAACGACAAAAGAGTTTAATAGAACCCGCTCTTAAAGAAATTCTAAAAGAACACAGTTGTGAGATAGGAAATAAGATAATGGAGTATGTACAGGGTAACTTGTAAGAGTATCTATCGGCTTTCATATATATAGTATCTCGGATTATTTTCTGGTTCGACTTTATAGTCTTCTTTATCTGTTATTATAAATGTCTTTTGTCCGTCTTTATCGGGCTTCACATTAGGTATCTTATATATAATCAAATCATTTTTATCCGAAACACTAATCAGCAACTTCGGATTTTTACAAAGGATAGGATATTTGCTATTCTTTACATCCAACTTGGAAAAATATACCTTGTTTAACTTCTTTATATCCTCTTCTGGGATTGTATCATTAAATCTATGGCTAAGGCTGTATGCATTAGAAATATCTTCCTGGATTATCGTATTAAGCATCTCAAATAGCCTTTTGGCTTTCCTTCCCAAAGTGTATTTAATGTTTTCGGTTATTACCTTTTGACAGGATTTACAACGATACTTCTGATTACCGTTTTTTGTTTTCCCATACAGAACCATAGGATTTCCACAGGAACATATTTTATCACACTTACTTTTTCTCATAGATTCATTATAACGGAACATATAACTATTAACAACCTATTGTCATATTTTGTTGTTTATATTTTTGTGCATTTTTGAAACCACCATTACTACTTCGTTATAGCCTATCCGTTCTGCACAGGAGTTGATTCAGTATAACTTAATAGGAGGAGTTGGAATGGCACAAGTTGTAAAAAAAGCCAAAGAAACAAATGACTTCAATCTAGAGCCAGAAAAGAAACCTGCATTTAGTACGATTAAAAGGCAGGCAAGGACTCTTAACAGGATAATTGAGGGCAACCTGATAAATTATCACATTAAGACTTCTTTATATTTTGATAGACTCAAAATCTGGATAGACTTGAAAGAGTTTGGTGAAAAAATAAACTTTCGTAAGGGAAAGAACTTCGTTGCGTCTGTCTGTCCACAACTTCCTCCTTACGAACAGTATAGGAAGAAACAAGAACAAGATAAAAACAGCTGCTCTATGGATTACGAAGAACCAGATGATTACTATGAAAATGAATATGACGAAGAGTCGGTTGAAGAAAAAGCAGTGGATAATGTTTATCCTAACTGCTCAATCAAATATGACATATATAAAGAAACATTGGGTATAAATAATATCTATATAAGGAATGATAAGTTAGTTATTGATATTACAGGTAAGATTGCAGCAGAATACGGAGTCCTTGGATTAATCAGCATTAATAACATTAAAGATATACTTCAAAAACTTCAGGCTCTGGACTTGTTCAAGTTCGATACAAAGAAGTTTCTATGTTATGCAGGCTGCTATATAGCAGATGTGACACTAGATTTGTTATTCCCACACTCAGCACAGGTACCTAGAATGATAACAGCAATGAGTTCATTCTCTCCCTTGGTCAGTGATGTCTGCTTTTGTCGTAAATACAAGAAAAACGGTTTGATGATTAAACGAAAGGCAGAAAATACTGGATACTCAGAACTGGCATACTGGAAGTGGGATGATATCTGTAATAGTGTTAAGCAGTACAACAAAGCCATTAAATACACAGAAATAATCGGTGATGCAGGTGAAGCAATTGCAAAGCGTACATTAAGATTAGAGTGTCATATCTATAAAATGGCTGATTTAAGGAAGTTCTTAGATATTCCGAATACTAAGAAAGGCTTTGTACCACTCCTTGCTGTTCTTAACAGCACAGAACCTGTTATGTTAAAGATGCTTAAAGATATGGGAATAAACGAGTATAAGTTGCATGAAAGATATAACTGGTTTGAACTTAATGAAAACTTTTTCAGGGAAGACAGTTTTACAACTAAAGAAGAGTTTCAAGAGATTATAATAGCCGAGTGGCTTGCAAATGTACTAAAGGAAAATGATTATAAGTTAGATGTGGTTAAGGCTCATATAGGAACTGAGTACGGTTTTGACTTGAATGATACCTACTTTAATGGCATTATGCCAAAACTGAAAGAAAAGTATTTAAGTTATGTGTGTTATAGAAAGCCTCGTTCGGTTTCTTCAATATTATTTTTAATGCTAATGGTACGAAATGAATATTACGACTTGGAGTATCTAAAGATAAAGGAACAAGCCTTAAATACGACCTAAACATATGTATAGAAGAAATATAATAAAGAGAAAATATAAGCAAAGTAGAAAAGTAGTTGAAAATAAGGAGAAAAAAAGTATGGCTACAGACATTAGAACTTTAAAACAGTTAGCAGAGAAGTATGACATTCCGTACGACACTTTATACAAAGAGATAGTGAAAAAGAACACTATACCTTTTATAAGATTTGGTGGAATAAGAGTTAGTGAAAGTGCATTTAGATCTATTTTTATGGAGAAAGGATTTGCTATCTAATGAAAGTAAGGAAGAGAACATACCCAAGCGGTAAAGAGGCCTGGGAATTTTGGGTAACAAAAAAAGAGACAGGGGTAGACTTTATAAGAAAAGGTGGTTATCCGACAAAAAAAGCGGCTACTAATGCAGCTGTTGAATTGTTAAATGATTTAAAGATTCAAACAGGTTTGATCAAGTATGATTCTGAAAAGACAACTTTTAACGATTTGTATAATATTTTTATAAATCAAGCAGAGTTAAGTTACTCAGAAGGAACTGTAAGCAATTATAAAGGCTTATACAAGAATCATTTTAAGAAACTTCACGGAAAAACTTTATCAGAACTGAATCCATATGTATTAGACTGTTGGAAGAAAGAATTGATAAAAAGTGGTAAATCTGTTTATGTGGTTAACAATTGCATAAAACTTATTAATGCTATATTCGGATATTGTGTCAAAAAGCACTTAATTCCCAAGGGGATTTATGAACCTTTAAAGAAACTAAGTGAACCGAAAAAAGAGAGAAACAGAATATCACTAGAACTGTTGGCTGTTGTATTTCAGATATGCAGAGAACAGTTACCTGAGTTTTACCCGATATTAATTATTGCAATATTTACGGGTATGAGAGTTGGTGAATACTCTTATCTAAAAGTAGAAGATGTTGATTTTGAAAATCAGACTATTCGTGTGAACTCACAGTTTACTAAGCGTAAAATAAAGGATAAATTAAAAAATACTTCTTCTGTTCGTCAACCAGATGCTCCCTTATTTGTTTTTGATATAATAAAAAAGCATATCGAAGATAATAATATAACAAAGGGGCTATTATTCAAGGCGATTAGACCTAATAAAAAGACACTTGAAAAAAATAATAACCAAGAGATACCTGTAAGTTACAACTGGATACGGGAAAGATTCAAAAGGTTATTAGTATTGTGTTCTTATGATGAAAGATACATGAGAGTACACGATATGCGTGGTGAGTATGTCGATATAGAAAGAACAGCAGGTATGACTATGGAATATATTTCTCGTCAAGTTGGGCACGCAAGAAAATCAACTACTGAAAACTGCTACTCTTCTATATTTAATAGTGAAGGCAAGGAAGCAAAAGAAAAGATACAGGAGAAGTATTCAGATATTGTATAAATGTTGAACTTTTCTTGAACTTATAAAGTTAGAATATGAAAAAGGGTTTCAAGCGATATGCCTGAAACCCTTTAAAATTCGGAGACACTGGGATTCGAACCCAGGATGCAGGTTGCCCCACATAACACCTTAGCAGGGTGCCGCCTTCAGCCTACTCGGCCATAATATATTTTTTGTAAAAGGGTTGAAATTAAAAATAACTCTGTAAACCTTGTAACAGAGTTATTTTTTTATACTCTCGCTTATTCACGAACAGCCTCGTTAAAGGTTTTCTCCTTGTCTATCCTTTAACAGCCTGCAGTTTAACCTGAATCCCTGATTCAGCGTTAATCGCCACTGCATTTGATACAGCCATTGCTCTTCGCTTCTTTGCCCCTCTTAATATAAACTCAACACCGCAAAACATGTTGTTTGATGGGGTTGTTATCTTTTTCAACATATCCGTTTATCCTTTCCTGTAAATGTATTTCTTATCCGTAATATGTATATCGACATTTTTTTGTAAAACTTTAGGGGTAAATGTAGTTTTGTTACAAAATTGTTACAATCAAATCTAAATTGAATTTAAAATATTAATAAACGCAATAAAAAAGACCTTTTAAGGTCTTACTCTTTATCTTAATTATTCTGTCAGTAATTTAGCACACCCAGGAACGGCTGCTTGTCCCTGCTTCATATCCTGCCTGTGCTACAAGATTTTGCTGAACATCTCTTGCACCGCTAATTCCAACCGAAGCTCCATCAACAAGTGCTGAAATACCTGTTGTTTTGCCGCTGAATAAATCCTTTTCCGGATAATATGCCCCAACGGGAGGATTAACAAAGAAATTGTTATCACCGCCGTAAATTGGTCTTGCTTCCCGCTCATTGACCGGTTTTGCCTGAAAATAATTGTAATTTTGTTGATATCCGTTAATAGAATTTAGCATTATAATTACCTGTTTTATACTCTCATATATAAAAAGTAATTATATAAACGCTGATTTCACAACATAAAATTTTTGTTACAAACCTTAACAAAAAAGACTTCTTTTAAGAAGTCTTTTGTTTGCTATTTATATTATTTCAAATCTTTACACGTATAGTGACCATTTTGAATTCCCGGCATATCCGGCACCAACATCAGAGTACTCTTGATATTGAAAACCGACGCCACGCGGAGCACTGTCTAATGCTCTTCTTGTTGGGTTTGCTTCTTGTTCTGCGCCTCTATATATTCCAGAAGCAGGATTGGAAGCAGGAAATGAACCAATACCTTTGGAGCGATTTATATCTATACTAGTTGGTAATATTTTGAACGGATTTCCCATAATTTTATACCTATTTTTCCTGTACATATATATAAAGTTGTCTGAACAGAAAAAATTGCCTTTTTTGTGACAGCAAGTTTACAATTGTTAACAATAAATATATAATTATCTTATGTTAAACCAAGGCGATACAATAGGAATAATTGCACTCTCAGGAGCTTGTGACAGAGAAAAAGTAGAACAGGCAAAAGCAAACATTGAAGCAATGGGCTTCAGAGTTAAGCTTTCAAAAAATATTTATGACCAAAACAGATATCTTGCAGGAAGTGATGAGGATAAAATATCTGAGCTGGAGAGCTTTTTTGAAGATGATGAGATAAAATTAATTCTCTGTGCGCGTGGCGGATACGGTGCAATAAGGCTTATTAATAAAATTGATTACAGTATCCTGAAAGCAAATCCGAAGCCGTTTTGCGGGTTTTCTGATGTGACGGCACTATTGCTTATGATATACAGAAAAACAGGTCTGGCAACTTATCATGGTCCGATGGCTTGTTCTGATTTTGCAGGTGGGGTAAATGATTTTACCAGGCAAAATTTCTTTAAAGTAATAAACGAAGAACAGTTATGTTTTGAAGGTGCAAAAATATATAAAGAAGGGGTTGCAGAAGGTATTCTCTGGGGCGGGAACCTTGCTACTGTTGTTTCGTTGTGCGGTCAGGATTTTATACCATACAGAGATTTTATATTCTTTGCAGAGGACTTAAACGAGCCTGTTTATAAAATTGACAGAATGTTTCAACAGTTGATAAATATTTCTCAGTTTAAAAAATATTGCAAGGGGATTGTGTTAGGTGATTTTCTTGATGCGGATAATGAAAAATGGCTTGATGAATATTTTAATGAGCTTTCTGAAAGATTGCAAATCCCTGTTATCGGCGGATTTAAAATTTCTCATGATGTTGAAAAAATAACAATCCCAATAGGTAAGTATGCAAAATTAATCGAAAAAACGCTCGCAATAGATTAATCAATTATCTTTGGTTCATACTGAAAAAACTTCGGAAAGTTCGTTTTGTATTCTTCCAAGTTTGTGCAATACGCTTCCAAATCCAAAGAGATCCCTTTTTTTAGCGGATATGTTTTTATCCCGGCCGCTTTATAAACAGCTCTTATAAAAGTGTTTGATATTGCATCACTTCCCCTCTCCCAAGGGGTTGCATGGGCTAAAATCCAGCGTATTTCGGCAATTGAATTATTAATATCTTTTAAGTTTTCTTCCTTTACCTCGCAAGAAATATATTTTTTATACAAATCGTCATAAATTTTATTAATATGCTCAAAAGCTTTATTTATACTTTTGCCATTCCCGTGGTCTAGTATTTTCCCGTAATAGTCTTTATCGTGAACAGGTCGTGTAAGAATCATATCATCATATGGGTTTTTCAGAGGGTGTTTAACAACATAGTCAAATCTGTCAACGTAAGATTTGTATTTGTTGCTTTTACTGTTGTTCGTTCCCCGTCCGTATTTTGTAATTATTCCGTCTTCTGCGTTCCAGTCCGAACCAAAACGCCACCCTTCACGATTAGTTCTCAAAATACCTGTATGCAGGCGTTTATCCGAATCAATCAAAAGATTGTTCGCTTCCGTAACACCGTCGCATGTTTTTTTTAGTGTTTCTTCAAAATTACACTTTTCACGGATAAAGTTTACAACAGCATCAGCGGTTTCCATGATTTTTTTTGCCCAGCCGGAATGATGTCCGTATCCTTTTATGCGAACATAGAAATCATCTTCTTTAAAACGGAGTTTTTTTGACTGCAAATTAATGCCAAAAGAATGATTATAAGTGTTATTGTTTGATACAGAAATTATGCGCATACAAACATAAAAACCGCAAAAAAATTTTTTTGTCAGTGGTAAATATTAGTTAAGTTTCAGTTCTGCTCTCTTAACTGTTTTTTGTTCACCGCTGTCAAGATTTTTTACGGTAACTTCATTTTTTACAATCTCATCTTCACCAATAATAACTGCATATTTTGCTACTTTTGAAGCTTTTTCGAGTTGTTTTACAAACTTTTTATTTGTTAAATCAAACTCGCAGGTTATATCTTCTGATCTAAGTTCTTCTGCTAATTTAATTGCCTCTAATGTGTTATTTGAAACAATATAAGCGGTCAGTTTTTCTTCGTCTTTTTCACCGAGAAGAGAAGCCAGTCTTTCCATTCCCATTGCAAAACCTATTGCAGGAGTATCTTCTCCGCCGAGGTTTTTCACAAGAGAATCATATCTTCCTCCGCCACAGACAGCATTTTGTGAACCCAGGTTATTGGACTTAATTTCAAAAACAGTTCTGTTATAATAGTCCAATCCTCTTACAAGAAGTTTATTTCTTTCATATTTAATACCAAGTGCATCTAAATAACTTTTAAGTTCTTCGAAGTGTTCTGAACATTCTTCACAAATAAAATCACCCTGAATAACAGCCTGAATTTCGGGTTTCGCATAAATTTCCTGACATTCCGGAGATTTGCAGTCCAAAAGTCTTAATGGATTTTTATCAAATCTTGTCTGACAATCTTCACAAAGTTGAGGCAAATATGGACGAATTACATCTTTTAATTTGTTTTTAAATTCTTCACGGCATTTTGGACAGCCAAGTGAGTTCAGTTCAACAGTTAAGTCATTTAATCCGAGTTCTTTTAGATAATTAACTGCCATCAAGATAACTTCAGCATCAGCAGTAGGTTGTTTAATCCCGAAAACCTCAACCCCGACCTGATGAAATTGTCTTTGTCTTCCTGCCTGAGGTCTTTCATATCTGAACATCGGACCTTTGTACCAAAGTTTTACGGGAGCGGAAAGTCTGTGCATACCGTTTTCAATAAAAGCACGAACAACACCTGCAGTGTTTTCCGGGCGAAGAGTTAATGAACGGTCACTCTTTTCAAACGTGTACATTTCTTTATTTACGATATCCGTTGTATCACCTACACCTCTTGCAAAAAGTTCCGTTGCTTCAAAAATAGGAGTTCTGATCTCAGATGCTCCGTATTTTGTAAAAACTTCATTTGCTTTCTCTTCCATAAAATGCCATAAAGACATCTCTTTTGGTAATATATCCTTTGTTCCTTTTTGTACTTTTATTATTGCCATAATTTTCTTTCCTTTATATAATTAATCATAACATAGGCACGATTTTTAATAAAGGAATATCAATGGGAATTAAAATAACCAAAATGCAGGGCTGCGGAAATGATTTTGTAATTATGAATTATGATGATTACAAAAAAGGTGTTGAAGAAAACCGCTGGGCAGATATGTCAGAAGCTGCAAAAAGACTTTGTGACAGAAACTTTGGAGTCGGGGCAGACGGTTTTATAATTCCCAATACTAATACAGAAGAGGCTGATATAGGCTGGTTTTTCTATAATTCTGACGGTACAACCGCTCAGATGTGCGGAAACGGTATCAGATGTTTTACAAAATATGTTTTTGATAACGGTCTTGTAAACAAAAAAGAGTTTGGTGTAAAAACGCTTGCAGGAATAATTAAGCCGAAGATTCTTGAAGACGGCAAAGTCAGAGTAAATATGTCGTTTCCGATATTGGAATCAGAAAAAATCCCGTTTGTTCCGGTTAATAACCTTAAATACAAAATATCAGTTAAAGAAAGAATTTTTGAAGGTAATGCAATCTCTATGGGTAATCCGCATTTTGTAATTTTTACCCAGGCCGATGAAGATATATTAGCTCTTGCAAAAGAGTACGGTCCTGAAATTGAAACAAGTGCAGAGTTTCCCGAAAAAACAAATGTAGAATTTGCAAGAGTAGTTTCAGAGGACAAAATTGACCTTCGTGTTTGGGAAAGAGGTTGCGGAATTACGCTTGCATGCGGAACGGGTGCGTGTGCAACAACAGTGGCTGCAATCCTGAACGGACTGACAGAACATTTTGTAGAGGTCAGACTTCTTGGCGGCAGTGTTCAGATTGACTGGCCGGGAAATAAATACGATACGAAACACGATGTCTATATGACAGGTCCTGCAGAATACGTTTTCAGTGCAGAACTTAGTGCATAAATTTATAATTATTCAGCCAAAATACGTGCAGATTTGTCAAGGTCTTTAATCAGTTCGGGATAATTTTTATCCAGCCCTTTTTGTTTTAATGCTGTTGCAACTGCATCTGCAAGGTTAGGAGCTTTTCCTTCCGAAACAGCTTTGTAATAACTCTGTTCAAAATCAGAAGGGATTCTGAGTTCCCAGTTTCCGCTGCTTGTTCCGGGACGGTTATAAGTTTTTCCGAGTCCCCAGAAATCGGCAAAAAATATCTGAACACGTCTTGCAGGGCTTGTAAATAATTCAGCAAAGCCCGCATTTATAAATTTGTTTTTATCTGTTCTGATTTGATGTTTATATTCTTTAAGTTCTTCTTTTGATGCATCACGCGGAGCTGTATCTTCGGCAAGAAGTTTTGTTTTCCTCATAAAGTGTACCAAATCGCCGTTGGATTTTATATTTAATTTATTTTTGAGAGCAATGATAAACTTCCCGAAAGCAGACCTTTCGTTTACGTTCATGCCGCTGACTTTGTCAAAAAGTTTATCAGTATATTCAAGGAATGATTCGTTGTCATGAGAACCAATCATAATAGTATTTCTGTGAGGTGTATCTTTACCTCTGTAATCAAACTGGGTGACTGATATTCCGGAAAGTCCGAGTTTATCCATAACCATTTGTGTCGGCTCGGTTTTTTCTCCCAAATCTTCGCAGATTATATCTTTTTTATCCATACCGTGTTCTTTTGCAGACTGAAGAATAATTTTTTCCATAATATTTGAATACTCTTCAGGTTTCTTTTTGAACTCTCCTGCAACGGAATATATTCTGCCTGAGTTTTGGGCAGTCATTTTGGCATCTTTTACAGTGTAAATAAACGGATCAACAAGTCCTATAACGTGGTCAATTCTTAGTCCGCCAGGAAAACTTGAGAAAAACTGATCATATTTTGCTTTTAATATTTTGCCTGCCTGTCCCAAAGTCCCGTCAGGGTTGAAAATATATTTTGGGTTAAAATATCCAAACCCCCATCTCTGTCCGTCTTTGGAAAAATAATCAGGCGGACAACCGATAGCTTTTCCTTTTAAAAATAAACTCTGGTTTACCCACTCATCAGCAGATGGTGAAGCAACAGGAGAGTCTCCGATAATTTTTATTCCGGTTTTTTCTGCGAGACTGTTAGATGCTTTATTCTCCATTTCAATCAAAAATTGCTGGAACATAAAGTAATCTATTTCATCTTTGTACATCTCTTTCAGCTCAGCAAATCTGTTCTGTGCTGTGTCTATACCGTATTTGCTTTTTATTGAGAACAGTGCTTTATCAATACCATCCCAGTCTTTCCAATTTTTCTGATATTTTTTATCCAGTATTCTGAATATTGCAGCCTTCATTAAATCATCTTTGTTTTGTTTTTTGAAAGCTTCATACTCAGATTTCAGGGTGTTGCCTTTTATAAAATTATTATATGCTGTTTTTAAAGCAATATCATAGTTTTTATTTATATATTCATAATCTACTTTTTCGCCTTTTGGTGCTTTTTCAACAATCTTATCAAACAATTTTTGGGGAAGGATTTTGCCGTATTTTTCCGTGGTCAATTTTTCTAATGGTATCATAAATATATTTTTAGCAGATGATTCAGGTGCATACGGAGACGGGTCGCCGGGCTTTCTGAGGTTATTTGGCTCCTGCTGAATACCGGAGAAGCCGTGAGCTTTAAGAAATGGTATTAATTTTTCCTGAACTGTTCTTGAAAATAATGAACCGATGCCGGGATTTTCTTTTGCAACAGATGGTGCTGCTGAGTTATGGATAATTATATCAACTCTTTTGTTTAACAACATTAAACCTTCATTCAGAGCGTTTGTATAAACCTGCATTTCTTTCTCATTAAATTTTCGCCCGAATACTCTATTATCGTTACTGTTTATTCCTGTTATTCTCATACACACCCCTTTTATATTATATATGTTATTATAAAACACGTAATTTTTAATTTTGCTAATAAAATTATAATATTTACATTTGTTAAATATATCTGTTTTCCTCACTTTACATAGTGTAATTAAGATGTTAAAATAAAGTGTCTTTTTTGTTGTGAGTATTATATATAGGAGTAAAAAATGGCTGTTAATCCTTATGATACATTTGAAAATCATGCTGAAATTTATGAAACAATAGAAAAAAACAAATCAAAAATTATTGATTACGTAAGTCAGCCTGATTTGTGGAACACACCGATTAAAAAATCCAACCTTGAACGCGAGCTAGTTACAGTTTAGCTCACGATAAAATTTTTCCGCAATCTCGGGATGTCTTTCACAGTACAAAGTATATTGTCTTATTTTTTCCAGTACCTTTTTAGAAACAATATGCTCTATTTTGCAACTGATTTCTTCGGCTTCGTCGGCATTAACCGAGAGTATTTTTTCAAAAAATTCTTTAAGAATATTGTGTTTATGAAAAACCCTAATTGCCTCAGATTTGCCTTTTGGGGTAAGTTTAATATTTCCGTAGCTTTCGTACTGAATTAAATTTTTTGAAACCAGTTTTGCAAGAGCTTCCGAGACTGACGCACGGGAGATATTAAGATTGCGCGCCAGCTCTGCGCCCTTTAATTGTGTCTTATTGATATCTGCAATGTAGATTGCTTCAAGGTAATCTTCCAATCCTGATGATATATTCTTATCCATATCTTAATATAAATTGTAAGGTATGCCTAACAATTTGTCAAGAAAAATTTTGTTTTATTGTCTTTTATTGTATAATTATCACTATGGTAAGATTATTTGAAGATGATGCAGCAAAAAAAGTGGCAAAAATTATTTATGCCATATTTCACTTTCAGGAGAGGTTTACTCATATAACACGGGTTGATTTTCCAAATATTTCGCCGTGTATTTATGCAATGTGGCACAGAAATCAGATGTGCATGTACGGACAGCCTGATTTTGGTAAAACAAATATTATGGTGAGCCGTTCTAAAGACGGCGAGATGATAGCCAATGTAATTGAGCATATGGGGTTTAAAACGATACGCGGTTCTAAGGGAAAAGAAGGTGCTGTTGAAGCTTCTATGCAAATGATTACTAAGCTCAAAAACGGTGAAGATGGTGCAATGATGGTAGATGGCCCAAAAGGTCCGCCAGAGAAAGCAAAAGACGGAGTTGTTAAACTTGCAAAAATGTCAGGGGTTCCTATAGTTCCTGTATCATGGTACTCGGCAAGCCCGACTTGGGTTAAATTTCCTTCCTGGGATGGTTTAAGAATGCCGTTTTTCAGAACAAATTTGGTTAATTTGTACGGGAAACCTATATATGTCGGAGAAGATGACGACATAAAGGAAAAAACAAAAGAGCTTCAGGAAAGCCTGGATGATATAGAAAGAAGAATTCCTTTAGCTTTTAAAGAGGTGTATCTATGGGGGCAATTCAAAAGGAAATGGTCAGAATCCTCGCAATTCAAATGGAATCCGTAATCGGCGAGCTTGAGCTGAATATTGATACCGTTAAAAATCTTTTAATTGCGAATCTGGAAAAATATGAAGGTGCAGATTTTGTTTTTTTGCCTGAAGTCTGGACTGTGGGCTGGCACACACCGGCTTTTTTGCAGACTGCAGAACCTCTCAACAGCTCAAAAGCTGTCAATATGCTTTCTCAGGTTGCTTGTAAATATAATGTTAATATTATAGGCGGAAGTTTTATACGCAAAGATGATGACAAATATTATAACTCCTGTCCCGTAATTAACCGGCATGGAGAAGTCGTAGCAGTTTATGACAAGAACCACCTTTATTCGTACTACGGAGATAATGAAGGCGAAATAATTACTAAAGGCTCAAACCCTTTAATGGCCGAGCTTGACGGTATAAAAATAGGATTAACGATATGCTTTGATATTCGTTTCCCAGAAATATACAGGGCATACAGAAAAGCTGGTGCCGACATTTTAGTAAATATGGCAGCTTGGGGTAAAACAAAAAAAATCCCATGGGATATAATGACAACTTCCCGTGCTGTCGAAAACCAGACTTATATGGTTGCACTTACTCAAACCGGCTTGCTTCCTGACGGCAAAGAAAACCTTGGGCATTCCATGATTATTGATTATGAGGGCAAAATTTTAGACCAGATTGAAGAAATAGAAGGCGGAATATACGCTGAATTTAATTTACCAAAAATGTACGAATTCAGAGATAAATGTACTATTTTAAAGGATATAAAAGATTCTTACGAGGTGATAATAAAATGAAAAAAATTCTGACATTAATAATATTTATGTTTATATTAACAATGAGTGCAAACGCAAAGAGTTTGCACAGAAGCTTTGATACATTAATCAGGGAATCTGATATCTCAAAAAATAACATAGCTATATCCGTAAAGAATGTTGATACAGGCAAAGTTGTTTATTCACAAAACGAGCATGTTCTGATGCATCCGGCTTCCGTACAGAAATTATTAACAATAATTCCGATAACAGAGGCTCTGGGTGATGATTATACTTTTAAAACAGAGCTTTACCAAAGAGGAAACAACGGATATGTACTCAAGCTGGGTGCGGATCCTTACCTGGAAACTTCTGACTTGGAAAATCTTGTAAAAAAGATTAATGCTGACAAAGTGAAGCAAATATACATTGATAATACGCTTATAGAAAGAAAAGATTGGGGCGAAGGCTGGCAATGGGATGATGACCTTAATCGTTACATGCCAAGATTTAATTCATATAACCTGGACGGGAATATAACAAAAATAACTATCATGCCGACAGACCCCGGTAAGCAGGCATATATAATTAATCCGCAAAAATCTCCAATACTCTTCTACAACAATGTAAATACCGGTACTCAGAATAATATCAAAGTATCAAGAGATAATATAATATCCGCAAATACGGTAAGATTAGACGGTACTGTAAGTACACCGGTTATATATTTTATACCTAATAATAATTTAAGGATGTATTTTAGTAAAAAGCTTACAGATTCATTGGAGGAAAGAAGCATATATCTGAAAGCTCAATATGTTGATTCTGCGGTACAGCCTACAGATAAGCCTGTTGCTGTTGTTGAACATTCCATATCAAAAGCTGTTGACGATGTACTTCTTAACAGCAACAACATGGTAATTGAAACAATGGCAAAACTTGCAGGTGGTAAATACTATAATAAGCAAGGGACGGATGAAGACGGTATCCGGTTATTTAATGAATATTGCAGGAAACATGGCATTGATAACTCAAGGGTACGAGTTGTTGATGCAAGCGGCGTTTCCAAAAATAACATTGCAGATACGGATTTTATAACAGAATTTTTAATAAAGAACAAAGATAACAAAATAATTGAAAAAATGGCAACTCCAGGACAAGGCACACTTTCAACAAGGCTTATACCACTAAAAGAAAATCTGAGAGTAAAAACTGGAACACTTTCCGATATAAGCTCTATTGCAGGGTACATAACGGCAAAAAGCGGTCGCAGGTATGCATTTTGTATTATAATAAATGAGCCTGTAACACAAGAATCCGACAAAAAGAGTCTTGAAAACTATTTGATACGTGAAATGTATTACAGTTTGTAATTGAATAATTATTGTGAAAATAGTGCATGTATTTATATGAATACATGCATTATTTTTTTATTTTCTATAACTAAAGTAGTAGATGATTAATAAAAAAAGAAAATTTTTATAAAAAACTCTTTTTTATAATGCTGTAAAATCAATGCTTTTAACCCACTATATCCTCCATATGGAGGATTCTCTAACTAAAGTTGTAAAGTCTGAAAAATTTTAACCGATAACAAAAATGAAAGGCAAAATATAAATTTATTGAAAGGAAATTTATTATGGCATCGACAGCAGCAATTACAATTAACACGAACCTTTCGTCATTGACCTGTCAAAAGTATTTGAAAGCCGCTACCAAAGGTATGAATATTGCGATGGAGCAGCTATCTACCGGATTCAGGATTAACAGTGCGAAAGACGACGCAGCCGGCTACGCCGTTTCGGCCGGTATGGAAGCAAAAATTAACGGTTATGACATCATTGAGATGAACTCACAAATGGGGTTGGATATGTTGACAACCGAAGAAGGTGTATTAGACATTATCAATGATTACTTACAAAGAATTCGTGACTTGACCATGCAAGCAGCAAACGGAACTTATGGTTCTGCTTCATTAAATGCATTAGCATTGGAAGTTGAACAGAGAATGGACGAAATTGACCGTCTTTGTGAAATTACAGACTTCAATGACACTTACTTGCTTGACGGTTCAAGAACAACTGATATAAACCTTCAGGTAGGTTTATATTCAGACAAAAGATGCGTTATTAAAATGGATGCATTCCTGTTTGATAGCGCAAAATCTACGGTTATTTTCGGTTTTAAAGCTAACAATGACCACGTAACTAAGACACGTCCCGGTTATATTAACCTGAATTATTCATCTGACGAAAATCAGTATGAATACAGAGCTCGTAAGATTGACTCAGATGGTAAACCGATTATAATAAACGGTGAAATTCAGTACCTTGATGGTTCTTATGAATCTGCTCTTACTGCAGCTATGGCTGAAAACAAAACAGTTGTTGACGGTCAAATCGTAGATTACAAATTAATGGAACAATCAAAAACAGTTTCTATTACAAATATGTGCCGCGCTATTTACAGAAATGATAATGCAGCTCGTGAATTTATCACATTTGTAGATAAAGCTATTGATAACATCTCATTAAGATGTACTAAAATAGGTGCTTATATGAATAGATTGGAATCAGCAGTAGCATCTACAGATGTACAGAGAGAAAACTTAATTGAAGCTAACTCAACAATTAAAGATGCTGACGTAGCGGTATCATCTTCTAACTACATTAAGTACCAAATCTTACAGCAATCAAGTGCAACTCTGTTATCAACAGCAAACCAAATGCCTTCAATTGCTTTGAACCTGATTTAATAAAATCGGAACCAACTATATAAATATATAATAAAGGTCCTTTCAATAGCTCCTGCAACTTTAGGCTGCAGGAGTTTGCCTTTGTAATAAAAAAAACGACACTTTTCAAAGTGTCGTTTTTTTATTAATTATTAAAATTATAATTTCCAGCTGTTTAAATATTCTTCCTGTTCCGGTGTAAGAGTATCAATATCAATACCCATTGTTCTAAGTTTAAGTTCAGCAATGCTCTTATCAACACTTTCAGGAAGTGTATGAAGTCTGTTTTCAAGTTTGCCCTGATTTTTAACAATGTATTCCATGCCTAAAGCCTGGTTTGCAAAGCTCATATCCATAACTGAGGCAGGGTGTCCTTCTGCAGCACCGAGGTTAACGAGTCTTCCTTCAGCAAGAACGTAGATTGATTTTCCGTTATTCAGCTTGTATTCTTCAAGGTATGGTCTGATGCGTTTGATTTCTGTAGTGAATTCTTTCAGTCCGTTAACATTAACTTCCCAGTCAAAGTGACCTGCGTTGGCAACCATTGCACCGTCTTTCATTGTAAGAAGATGTTGAATATCAACAACGTGTTTGTCTCCTGTAACTGTTAAGAAAATGTCACCTTCTAATGCTGCCTGAGCTATTGGCATTACTCTATATCCTTCCATAGCTGCTTCAAGAGCTTTAAGAGGATCTACTTCGCAAACAATAACGTTTGCACCAAGAGCTTTAGCTCTCAAGGCACAACCTTTACCGCACCAGCCATAACCTGATATTACAACAGTTTTACCTGCAATGAGAATATTTGCAGCTCTCATAATACCGTCCATAGCGCTTTGGCCTGTGCCATATCTGTTATCGTAAAGGTGTTTTGTTAAACTTGTGTTAACTCCGACAGCAGGGAATTTGAGCATTCCTTCTTTTTCCATTGCCTGAAGTCTGATGATACCTGTTGTTGTTTCTTCGGTTGATCCGATTACTTTGTCTGCAAGTCCAGGATATTCACTGTGAAGCATTGAAACCAAATCGCAGCCATCTTCAATAATAAGCTGAGGCTGGTGGTTAATAGCTTCTCTTATGTGTGACTTGTATTGTTCAACTGATTCGCCTGCAACTGCAAAAACAGGTATGTTATAATATTTTACCAACGCTGCCGCAACATCGTCCTGAGTTGATAGAGGGTTAGAAGCAACAAGAATTGCATCTGCTCCGCCAGCTTGCATTGTAATACAAAGTGCAGCAGTTTCTTTTGTTACGTGAGAACATGCTGCAAGTCTTAGTCCGGCAAACGGTTTTTCTTCAATAAATCTTCTTTTGATTTGTTCCAGAACGGGCATATCTTTCATTGCCCACTGAATGTTATTCAAACCTTGTTCGGCTAAACTCATGTCTTTGATATCGCATTTTAATTGTGTCATAGTCATAATTTACCTTCTTATTCCTTAAAATTCGCAACACTTACCTTTAATATTTTATCACTAACAAAAACAACAGCCCATCTTAGCGGATTAATGTTGAGTTTTGTTAACTCTTTTTCTATATATTCGGTCGTTGGCTGACCGTTATTTTTTATTTCGACTAACTCCGATACTACCTGCATATTTATAAGAATACCACAAACATTTATTTTTTGTCAGATAAACTGTTAACAATATTTATATCTTTTTCAAACTCGCGACGAATATAATTTCTGACAGCTTTTGGGGATAAGTAGTGTTCATACAAAGCATTGAGTTCCTTAAAGGGATTTATTTTTCGGTAATTTTTTTCTTTCAATGAGTCAAATACGTTAAACCAAAACAATTTTCGCAGCCCTTTTGTTATATTCCCCTGATATTCTTTGACTCTTTCGGGTGAACATTGATTATAGACATCTTCAAGGTTATCAACATGTAATCTCCCGACGTATGAAAAATTTTTAAATCTGTTAAATTTAAAAAGTGCTCTGAATTGTTTTGTGTCGTAATCCTCTCCCAGTATATCGTTTATCCGCATTGAAACCAGGTTTGGTGCGTTGCCTAGCATCTCATTTTTTTTCAGAAGTTCTTCAGTTTTGTCAAGTGTTCGTCCGTAGTAGGCATAATCTATTAGGACATATTTTTTATTTTTATTTTTGCTCAAATCACTTTTGCTTAAACCTTTCTGAACCAAAAATGATTTATAGGTGTCAAGACTCTTTTTTGGTATATCATTAACTTCCCGCCTTCTTAAACCTGATAACGGAATTATTTTAGTATCAACTCCCATATACCCGAGTGTTTCTGCTATTGTAGAAACCGAACGTCCGATTGCGATAAGAACATAATTATCTTTTCCGTACAGTTCATCAAGTTCATTTTTTACTTTTTCTGCCGCAAAGCAATTCATTTGTGCAAGCTCTTTTAATCTGGCAGGAGTTACTTTTCGTATGTACTTACGGGTTGCTCTATCGGTTTGAGCAACACTTTGAATCGTTATTTTACCGATTTTATTTAATCTGTTATGACATTCGGATATTAAATTGGTATTTGATATTTTAGAAATTGCTGCGCTCATATTTTTTCTAAAACGCGAACAGAATATTTTTTGCCAGTAATCAAGAAAAAGAAAAATCCTGCGGTATTAGATTATGTACTTTTTTGTACATTTCCGTTCCCGGAGTATTGGCTTCCTCCTGCATTATTATATTTTGGAAGTAATCGAATTCTTCTCTTGAAAACTTAGAGTCCGGAAATTCTTTTTTTATACGTTCGGCGATTTTAACATATTCATCAAAATATGCACGGCTTTTTGGATTACGAATTTTGTTTGCTAATTGCTTTAGTTTTTCTGTATCTTTTTCATTGTTTAAATGTTTTCTGATGATAAGTTTAAATAAATCAATTTCTCCGCTGCCAAAAATCCTTGAACATTCGTTTATAAGAGTTTTTGCAATATTCCCGGATATTTTTATTTTTGAGCTGTGCTGATATTTTATATCAGGAAAACTATTATTGCTGAATATAAAAATCCTGTTCCTGTTAATATCTACAACCGTTTCTTTATCAACATTAGATTCAAAAGTATCTTCAAAGAGCTGAATATATTTTTCAACTCTTGTTTTATTGCCGCAGAATTCTTTATTTACTCTTTTTAGAACGTTTTTCCCGAGTTTTGCACGAAAAGAAATATCATTATTTATAGTTAAATCCATAATGAACAAAAACTTGTAAATAATATTTTTGCTATGAACCCTATTCTACAGTTACAGATTTTGCCAAGTTTCTCGGCTGGTCAACGTCTTTTCCTAAGAACTCTGCTATATAGTATGCAAGTAGTTGCAGAGGAACAATCGAGAGTGCCGGAGAAAGAAGTTCAGATATCTCAGGAACTCTTATTACATCCTCAAACAGTTCATCAAGCTTGTGATCATCTGAATCAGTTAACGCTATCATTCTTGCATTACGGGCTTTTGCTTCTTCGGCGTTAGATAAAATCTTTTCGTAAACTTTGCCTTTCATCAAGATTGCAAGAACAGGCATGGAATCGTCTAACATAGCGATAGGACCGTGTTTAAGTTCGCCTGCAGAATATCCGGTTGCATTAATATAACTTATTTCTTTAAGTTTTAAAGCTCCTTCTAATGCAGTTGGGAAGTTTATACCACGTGCAACAAAAATGAAGTCTTTAAAAGAAGAGAATTTTCTTGCAATTTTCTGTATATCATCTTTACTATTTAAAACTTTATCAATTTTCTGAGGAAGAAGAATAAGTTCGTGTTTTAAATCTAAGATTTCTTCTTTTGAAATAGAACCTTTAACTTCTGCCATATAAATTGCAAGCAGGTAGAAAGATATTAGTTGCGCCATATATGATTTAGTAGCGGCAACGGATACTTCAATACCTGCGTTAACAGGAACAAGGCTGTCAGCTTCACGAGCCATAGTTGAATCAGGTCTGTTCGTTACGATAAGAATATGTGAACCTTTTTTCTTGGCAAGTCTTATTGCTGTAATTGTATCAGCAGTTTCACCTGACTGAGAAACACCAATTACAAGAGTGTTTTTATCCGTAATTGTTTTTCTGTAAATATATTCGCTTGATGCTTCAACTTCAACGGGAATTCCGCAGAAATCTTCAATAATATATTTGCCTACCATTGCTGCGTGTAGAGAAGTTCCGCAGGCAACAATCTGTATTCTGTTTAAATCTTTTAATGTCGCTTTATCCAAAGTAACTTCGTCTAAAGAAATCGGCTCATCAATAGTTTTAAGTTTTCCTGAGAGAACGTTTCTTACAATATCAGGTTGTTCGTGAATTTCTTTAAGCATGAAGTGTTTGTAACCCATTTTGCTTAAAGCAACAGGTTCCCAGGGGAGTGTTTCTATCTTCAGTGGGATTTCATTTTTTTCAACATCAATAACCTTGGCGCTTGTTGGTGTCAGAGTAACAATTTGGTTATCATCAAGATACATTGCTTTTTTAGTATATTGGATTAATGCCGGAATATCAGAAGCAACAAAGTTTTCACCTTCTCCAAAACCGATAACGAGCGGCGCATTTCTTCTTGTTGCAACGATGGTATCTTTAACATCCTGATGTATAACAGCAAGAGCATAAGCTCCTTCAATTTCTAATGTTGCAAGTCTTACAGCTTCTGTTAAGTCATGCGTTTGGGCATATTTTGATGCAACAAGGTGTGCAACGGTTTCAGTATCTGTCTGCGAACGGAATGTGCAGCCCTGAGCTTCAAGTTTTACTCTGAGTTCTTTATAGTTTTCTATAATACCGTTATGAACTATAGCAACGCGACCGCAATTACAAGTGTGCGGGTGAGCGTTAGCAACAGATGGAACACCATGGGTTGCCCAACGGATATGTCCGATACCGATTGTGGATTTGGATATTTCAGAATAATTTTTTTCAACAATATTTCTTAAGTTTTGAAGCTTGCCCTGAGCTTTAAATAACTGAACTTTTCCGTCAATATTCAAAGCAACACCTGATGAGTCATACCCTCTGTATTCCAAGCTGGTTAAACCTTCCAGTAAAATATCAACAGCTGTTTTATTCCCAATATATCCAACGATTCCGCACATAAATCTCTCCTACTCTAACTAGACTATTTTAACATAAATATTTGTATTTCAAATTAAGAATATATAAACATTTGTAAAATTTTTTATAAATTCAGTCAAAGATTAAGAAAAATAAATCTTTATATAAACAGGAAGGTATGTGTGTAAATGATAAATGCCATTAATAATATAATGAGTTCGGCTCCATACGGATATACTAATTTTCGTTCAAACAATGAATCGCTCAAAAGACTGGATTTTCAACCAAGATTGCGCCCCCAGCCTGTTATTGATTTTTTTGAAAAAAGCGGAATAAACGGTTCAGGAAATATAGCTTCAAAAACCGAAAAGCTTTTTCCTTATGCAGAAATAAAAAAATATGCACCGAGCAAACGTGAAACTGAGCGGAATAAAGTTATAGAAAAGGAAAAAGAACATATAGCAAAAACAGTAACCAAACGAACAGAAGAAAGCAAAAGAAAATTGCGAGCAGCAGGAGTAAACGAACGTGAATTATATAAATATATAACCATTGACGGTCATATTAACAGCGAGGGGCAGCGTATTATAAGGGGCAATTAATGTAAATATAAATTGCAACTTCTAATATTGAGGATATAATAATAGAGTGAGGAAATTAAGAGTATGATAGAATTTTTGTCTGAGCCGAGCTGGATAAATCCGCAAATAGATTTTTTGCTTTTTTTACAGAACCTAAGAATAGGACATTTTGAATGTTTTGATAAGTTCTTTTTATCGGTAACAATTTTTGGTGAGTATTGGCTTCCGACATTAATTTGTGCGATTGTATATTGGTGTATAGATTTTAAAGCAGGAATGTATCTATTTTCGCTTGAAGGGATAAATGTTTTAATCTCTCATTTACTAAAAATGATAGCTTGTGTTTATCGTCCGTGGGTATTGAGTGACAAAATCCATCCTTCTGAACTTGCAGTTCCTTTTGCAAAAGGATATTCATGTCCGAGCGGTCACTCGGCTATGAGTTCTTCGGTATTAGGCGGTGTTGCATATCTTCAAAGGAAAAAAGTTCCGGTTTGCCTGCTTTTTATCTGTCTTTTTTTACTGGTCGGTTTTTCCAGAATGTGGCTCGGTGTTCATACTCCTCAGGATGTTTTATCCGGATTTGCAATAGGATTAATCCTTATTTTTTCTGTTAACGGAATAATAAACTGGGCTGAGAAAAACATTAACAGGTATTTATATCTTGCAGTGATTATCGATATCCTTTCCGTCTTAGCACTTGTATATGTTACTTATTTTAACTCTTACAGAATGGATTATGTGGATGGTCAGCTTCTTGTTGATCCGAAAAAGTCAATTTATCTGACTTTTGCAGTGTTTTCTTATGTACTTGGTTTAATAAACGGATGCTTTTTATGCAGAAGATTTTTTCCGTTTGATCCGAAGCAATCTTCTGTAAAATCCCGTATTGTGAGAGGGGTTATCGGCTGCATAGTAACTGTTATAATGTTAAAGTATATAGTCAACCACGTTATATTAGTGGGTGTAGATTTATCAATAGCAGTCGCTTCGATGCTTTTTGCTGGCCTCTTGGTAACTCTGATTTATCCGATTATTTTTACAAAAATAGAAAAAATTATAGCAACCAAATCGTGACGCTCTGTCACTATTTATAGGCTTTTTCTCATATATAAGGTGGGTTGTCACGATTTTTTCTCCATGATATATTATTAATGTGTCTTAATATATTATATTCTGGAATGTAGGAGAAAATAAATGACTGAAACAACAAAAGAGAGTATTGATTTCAAGGTCATTGATGACATCTTGAAATCTTTTGAGTACAAAAAATCGTACTTAATCGCTATGTTGCAAAAGGTTCAGGAAGTTTTTCGTTACCTCCCCGAAGACGCTATGACTTATATAGGGGAACATGTTGAAGGACTTTCACCTGCAACCGTTTACGGTGTTGCAACATTCTATGCACAATTTTCATTAGAGCCTAAGGGTAAATATGAAATCAGAGTTTGTGACGGTACAGCTTGCCACGTTCGTGGTTCAATGCCTGTATTAAACGCTATCAGAAACAAACTTAAACTCAAAGAAGGACAGACTACTTGTGATAACGGTTTATTCTCGCTTGAGATAGTAAGCTGCTTAGGTGCATGCGGTCTTGCCCCTGTTTGCGTAATTAACGATAAAGTTTACCCGCAAATGACCTCTGATGCTATAAGCACAATTCTTGATACACTTATGAAAGAGGAGGGCATTGCATAATGACTTTAAATATAGATATTATCGAAGAACAAAAGAAAGCCCAGGAACATATTAAAGAACAAGGACTTCGTGTTCTGGTTTGTGCAGGTACTGGCTGCGTAGCAAACGGCTCTCTTAAAGTTATTGAAAAATTCAGAGAGTTAGGCGCAAATGTTTCCACTCTTACTGATTATGACAAAATGACCATTGTTCCGACCGGTTGCCACGGCTTCTGTGAACAGGGCGTTTTGGTTATTATTCCTGACAAGCACGTTACTTATGTAAAAGTACACGTTGAAGATGTAGAAGAAATTTTTGAAAGCCATATTAAAGGCGGTCAGCCTGTTGAAAGACTTTTATACAAAGACCCTAAAACAGGTGAAGCAGTTCACAGAAACGACGATATTAACTTCTATGCTAAACAAACACGTACGGCTCTTAAAAACTGCGGTAAGATTAACGCTGAGTCAATCGATGAAGCTATCGCAGTAAGAGGATACGAAGCTTTAGCTAAAGTTATTACAGAAAATAATCCTGACGCTGTTATTGATACAATTACAAAATCAGGCTTAAGAGGAAGAGGAGGCGGAGGCTTCCCAACCGGTATGAAATGGAAATTCACAGCTGCAAACAGAGGCGGAAAGTCTTACGTTGTTTGTAACGGTGATGAAGGTGACCCGGGTGCATTTATGGACCGTTCCGTTATGGAAGGAGACCCTCATAAACTGTTAGAAGGTATGGCAATTGCAGGTTTTGCAATCGGTGCAGACGAAGCTTATATTTATGTTCGTGCTGAATATCCGCTTGCAATTAAACGTTTAAGAAAAGCTATTGCTGATGCTGAAGAAAGACACTACTTAGGTCAAAACATCTTAGGCAGTGACTTCTCATTCACAATCCATATTAAAGAAGGTGCAGGTGCATTTGTTTGCGGTGAAGAAACAGCTCTTATCGCATCAATCGAAGGTGAAAGAGGTATGCCTCGTCCGAAACCGCCCTTCCCTGCTAACAAAGGTTTGTTTGGAAGACCTACTTTGATTAATAACGTAGAAACTCTTGCTAACGTACCTTTGATTATCTTAAACGGTGCTGAATGGTTCTCATCTATGGGTTGTGAAACATCTAAAGGTACAAAAACATTCGCTCTTACAGGTGAAGTAAATAACACTGGTCTTATCGAAGTTCCGATGGGTACAACTTTACGACAAATCATTTTTGATATCGGCGGCGGTATCAGAGGCGGTAAGAAGTTCAAAGCCGTACAAATCGGCGGACCTTCTGGCGGCTGTTTAACAGAAGAACACCTTGATATCTCAATGGATTATGATTCTTTAATCAAAGCAGGTGCAATGGTTGGTTCAGGCGGTCTTGTTGTTATGGCGGAAGACACTTGTATGGTTGAAGTTGCAAGATTCTTCATGAACTTCACTAAGAACGAATCCTGCGGTAAGTGTGTTCCGTGCCGTGAAGGTACAAAGAACTTACTTAAAATCTTAGAAAAGATTGTTGCAGGCAAAGGTGAAATGGAAGACCTCGACAGACTGGAGCAGTTAGCTTTGACAGTTAAAGACGGTTCTCTCTGCGGTCTTGGTAAAACCGCTCCAAACCCTGTTCTATCAACTTTAAAATACTTTAAAGATGAATATATTGCTCACATTCGCGACCACAAATGTCCGGCCGGCGTTTGTACCGCAATGAAGAAAATATCTATTGACCCTGAAAAATGTAAAGGTTGTACTAAGTGTGCAAGAACTTGTCCTGTTGGTGCAATTGAAGGAACGGTTAAAAATCCGCACAAGATTGACCAGTCTAAATGTATTAAGTGCGAAGCTTGTCTGAATGCTTGTCCGTTCAAGGCAATAGGTAAGGAATAGGGGGAAATAGAAATGACAGACGAAAAGAAAACATTATTTATAGAAGGAAAAGAAGTCGAATTTTCTAATGAACCTAACCTTTTAGAAGTAATTAGAAAAGCAGGCATGAATGTTCCTACATTATGTTACAGACCTGACTTAACATCATTTGGTGCTTGCAGAATGTGTGTTGTAGAAGTTGAGTATCCTAACGGAAGAAAAATGATTAACTCTTCTTGTACAATGCCTCCTGAAGCAAACATCAAAGTTCATTTGAACACACAAAAAGTCAGAAATATCAGAAAAATGGTACTTGAACTTCTTCTTGCAAATCATGACAGAGAATGTACAACTTGTGAAAAATCAGGTGCATGCGAACTTCAAAAATACGCTGAAGAGTACGGTATCAGACATGTAAAACAATACGCTCAGCGTGAAGTTATGGTTAAAAAAGATGCAAGCTCATGTGCATTAATCCGTGATAATAACAAATGTATCCTTTGCGGAGCTTGTGTAAGAGCTTGTGACGAACACCAAGGCTTACAGGTTTTAGGTTTCGCTAACCGCGGAAGCAAAACGGTTGTTGAACCTATGGCAGGCAGAGACCTCGGAAGCAGTGAATGTATTAATTGCGGTCAGTGTGCGGCAGTATGTCCGACAGGCGCAATTACAATAAACGACGAGCAGCTCGATGGTGTTTGGAGAGCAATCAACAATCCTGAAAAGAAAGTTGTTGCTCAGTTTGCACCTTCTGTTCGTGTTGCAATAGGTGAAATGTTCGGTTTAGAACCAGGTGAAAACTCAACTAAGAAAATTAATGCGGCATTACGAAGAATCGGTTTTGACCTTGTATTTGATACAAACTTCTCCGCAGACTTAACAATTATGGAAGAAGCTCACGAGTTCTTAGGCAGACTTCAAAACGGGGGTAAATTACCGTTATTTACTTCATGTTGTCCTGGTTGGGTAAGATTCTTGGAAATCCAGCACCCTGATATGCTTGGCCACTTATCAACTTGTAAATCACCTCAAGGTATGTTGGGTGCAATAATCAGAGAATACGTTCCGCAGTCTCACGAAGGATTTACTTCGGAAAACTTGGTAAGCGTTTCAATTATGCCTTGTACGGCTAAGAAGTACGAAGCAAAACGTGAACAGTTCAAAATGGCAGACGGCAGACAAGAAATTGACTACGTTCTTACAACTCAGGAACTTGGCAGAATGATTAAAGAAGCAGGTATTGACTTTGCTGCTCTCGAAGGTGAAGAACCTGATTCTCCGTTTGGTAAATACACAGGTGCCGGTACAATCTTCGGTGTATCAGGCGGTGTTGCTGAAGCTGCTGCAAGAACTGCCTACGAAGTTGTAACAGGTGAAACTCTTCAAAATGTCGTTATTGACGATATGAGAGGAACAAAACGTGTTAAAACAGTCGAACTTGATCTTAAAGGAACTAAGATTAAAGTTAAAATCGTTAACACACTTCGTGAAGCAGAAAAATGCATCAGAGAAATCAAAGAAGGCAAAGCGGATTATCAGCTTCTTGAAGTTATGGCTTGTCCGGGCGGTTGTATCAACGGCGGCGGTCAGCCACAAAGCTGCAACGATTCTAATATCAAGGAACTTCGTGCTCAAGGCTTGTACAAAGATGATGAAACAGGTGAATGGAGAAAATCACACGAAAACCCTGAAATCAAAGAATTGTACGCAACTCGCTTAGAAAAACCAAACTCTCATAAGGCACACGAACTCTTGCATACTACTTATGTGAACAAGAGAACAAACTGCTACATCTCAGTTGGTGAGGGGTAAAGGGGTAAATATATCCCCAATTCCATTTTATAAGAATATAAGAGGTTTGGCGTGAAGATATTAAAAAAGCGGTCTGTCAAAACAGACCGCTTTTTATATTAATTAATAATGTTACTTTATACCAACTCAGTCTTTTCTACTTCTTCCGTTGTAGTAAATTTAACTATATCACCTTCTGCAATGTCGTTAAATTTAACGAATGAAAGACCGCATTCAAATCCTTGAGCAACTTCTTTAACGTCATCTTTGAATCGTTTAAGCTGGTCGATTGCGCCCTTAAAGATTTCAACACCGTCACGGTAAATTGTTGCCGTATCATTTCTGTTAATCTTGCCTTCCGTAACATAACAGCCGGCAATCTTTTGTGTTTTACCGATTGTGAATATTTGTCTGATTTCAACCTGACCTGTCTGAACTTCCTTAACTTCAGGTGAAAGAAGTGAAATCATTGTGTGTTCAATATCTTCTAAGATTTGGTAAATGATATCGTATTTTTTGATTGTTACGCCTTCTCTCTCAGCGGCAGCTAAAGCATTTGAGTCTTCCTTAACAGTAAATCCTAAAATTAAAGCGTTAGATGCTGAAGCCAGCATAACATCTGCTTCTGAGATATCACCAACACCGACGTGAATAATCTTTGTAACAATTTCTTTGGACTCAAATTGAGCAATAGCCTGCGATACAGCTTCAGCTGAACCGTGAGTGTTTGCTTTAATGATAAGATTGAGGTGCGGAACATCATCCTCTGCTGCACCGGCTTCTCTTCTCATATGAGCAGGAAGCATTGCTTCAAGACGTCTGTCACGTTCTTTTTCTTTTCTCTTGTCAACGATAGCTTTCATTTCTTTTTCGTTTTGAACTACTTCAAAGTAGTCACCTGCATTCGGAACTTCGGTTAAACCTAAAATCTCAACAGGGGTTGAAGGCTCAGCCTTAACAATTCTTTCGCCTGAGTCGGAAAGCAGTGCTCGAACTCTTCCGCAAGCCGTACCTACAACTACGCAGTTACCTGCTCTTAAGGTACCGTTTTGTACAAGAAGTGTTGCAACAGGACCTTTACCTTTATCTAAGTTTGCTTCAATAACAACACCTGAAGCGTTTGCTTTCGGGTTAGCTTTAAGGTCTTGAACTTCCGCAACAAGCAAGATGTATTCTAACAACTCATCAATACCGTCGCCCATGAGAGCAGAAACGTTAACGGTAATCGTTTCACCGCCCCATGCTTCCGGAACAAGTCCGTGTTCGGTTAATTGCTGTAAAACTCTGTCTGGATTTGCACCCGGTTTATCGCACTTATTAACTGCAACAATAATAGGAACATCAGCGGCTTTTGCGTGGTTAATTGCTTCTATTGTCTGAGGCATTATGCCATCATCGGCCGCAACTACAAGGATTGCGATATCAGTTGCCTTAGCACCTCTGGCACGCATTTCCGTAAATGCTTCGTGACCCGGAGTATCAACAAATACAATTTTCTTTTCGTGCTTGTTGTCTAGGTAAACCGTGTAAGCACCGATTGACTGTGTGATACCGCCAACTTCGGTTGCGACAATTTTGTGTTTTGAAGCACGGATACTGTCTAATAAGGTTGTTTTACCATGGTCAACGTGACCCATAATTGAAACAACAGGAGCACGTTTTTTAAGAAGTTTTTTATCGACTTCCGTAAGAGCTTTTTGCTTTTGTTCCTTTTCCATTTCTTCTTCAATGAATGCATCAAAGTCTTCTTCAAGAACTTCAAGCTCGTATTCCGCACAAACTTTTTTGATTGTATCAACGTCAATCAGTTGGTTAACTGTTGCCATAATACCTTGGAACATCAGGAATTTAACAATTTCAGCAGGAGTTTTTTGAATTTTGTCAGCAAGCTCCTGAATAGTCATAGCCTGATTTACTACAAGTGATTTTACTTCTTCAACGGCTTCTTCTTTGTGAGATTTCTTTTTATGTTTTTGAGCGGCTGCCTTTTCAAGAGAAATCATCTCTTGGTCTTCTTTTTTAGAGTTAAAATCTTTCTCTTTTTTCTTTCCGCCGTCATTACGTCTTTTTGAAGGACCGCCTTTTCCCTCATAAATTTCCTGAGGAATAATTCTGCGTTCTACGACTTTTTTGTCACCTGTTGGTCTGTTAAAAGGCTTTTTATCACCTTTTTCCTGCGGTCTGTTGTCTTTAGAAGTGGCATTTCTGTCACTATTTGTCGGAGCTTTGCGAACAATTTCTATACGTGACTGATTTTTGTACTCAATTTTTGTTCTTTCTATTCTGACCTGAGGTATTTCGGCTTTTTTTATAACAGGTGCTTCTTTGACAGTTTCTTCTGAGCTTTTTTTGTCGGCTTTTTCGATTGTTTCTATCTTTGGATTTTTCTGAACTCTCTGAACTCTTTCTATTTGAGGTGGTGCGGATTTGGATGTTTTTTTTGTTTCTTCTGTGGATGGAGTTTCTTCTTGGGTGGCTTTGGATTTTTTTACAATAAATGCTTTTGGTTTTGCGTTAGTTTTTGGAGTTCCGTATCCCAGATGTTCTTTAAGTTTACGGATTTGAGCAGGTGTAACCGTATTTGAATGAGATTTAACGATTATGTCAATCTCAGCAAATTTTTCAATAATTTCTTTGCTTGTTTTCCCTAGTTCTTTTGCTAATTCACTAACTCTTAAACTGTCCATCCAATAGTCCTTTCAAATCCTCGCGCGATAGATTTTTCTTTTTGCCCTTGTTTTATTCATATTAATACATTTAAATTATAACAAAGACATACAAATCTGCAAAATTTTTAAGAATTTGAACAAGAAAAATCATTTTCTACGATAATTTCGTCAAATCAGACAGTAGCGATTTGTCAATGTTGGCTTTCAGATTCTTACCCAGTCTGTTTTTTCCAAAGGCTTTTTCTATACACTCCTTGTTTTTGCATATATAAGCGGATCGGCCAAAAGTTTTTGAATCAGGCTGAAGAATAATTTTTTCACTTGTTTTTGTTATTTTGATTAATTCGCTGCGCAGTTTTATCTCTCCGCAGGATATACATTTTCTTTTATGTTCCAATGTTATTCCTTAAAAAGAGCTTCTATATCTTTTACTGTTTTTTTACTGTTTTTATAAAACATATCTTCATACTCTTCTTCCGATAATCTTGGAAGCGGAGTTTCTTTTACAAGTGTGTTTTTGTGATTTATTGTTGCATCTTCAAGCGCATGAAAAGCCGTAAAATAACGGCGGTCGCTTGTTAATGGTTTTCCGTCAATACAAATTTGACACCAGTATCCTATTTTATTTAGCTTTGCAAATTTTCCCGGAAGATTTTTTATATATTCAAGCATTGTATAGAGTTTTGGTAAATCATCAGCATCTTTAAATTCCAACTCTTGTATAAATTGATTTACATCATGCTTGGAAAATTTTGCTTTAAAGTTTTGTTGTCTGTTTTGTATGTTATTGATTGGTAATATTTTCATTTCTGCATTTCCCTTTTAACCCACTTCTGCGAGTTTTTCCAGTTTAAGTTTTTGGTCATATTCAATAAGCAGATGAATAAGTTCATCCAAATCCCCGTCGATAACAGTCCAAACGTTAAGGTTATGGTTAATTCTGTGATCGGTTAGACGTCCCTGCGGAAAGTTATATGTTCTGATACGTTCGCTTCTGTCACCTGTTCCGACCTGCGAACGACGAAGATCTGTGATTTCCTGCATTTGTTTTTGGACCTCCAAATCATACAGTTTAGAACGCAAAATCTGCATTGCTCTTTCTTTGTTCTGTAATTGTGAACGCTCTTCCGTACAGAAAATCATTATACCTGTAGGCTTGTGAAAAAGTCTTGCAGCCGTTTCAACTTTGTTAACGTTCTGACCGCCTGCACCACCACTTCGTGCCGTTGACATTTCAATATCTTCCGGTCTGATTTCAATTTCTACATCATCTACTTCCGGCATAACTGCAACGGTTGCGGTCGAAGTGTGTACTCTGCCCTGAGATTCCGTCTCCGGAACTCTCTGAACTCTGTGAACGCCTGATTCATATTTAAGTTGTGAATAAACCGCATCACCCTTTATTGAAATAATAATTTCAGAATATCCTCCGGCTTCACATTCAGTTTTTGATAATATTTGAGTTTGCCAGCCTTGTTTATCTGCGTATTTAAGATACATTCTTGCCAAATCGCCTGCAAAAATGTTTGCCTCATCACCACCAGCTCCGCCTCTGATTTCAAGCATAATGTCTTTGTCATCCATCGGATCGCGGGGAAGAAGCAGAACTTTCATTCTTTCTTCGTATTCAGGAAGCTTTGCTTCGTTTTCTTCCATCTCAGCTTTCAAAAAAGCCTTCATTTCTTCATCTTTTTCTTCATGAATTAGTTGTTTTGCTTCTTCAATTGCATCTGTTGCTTTTTTCCAGGCGTAATAGAGTTCAACTGTTTCTTCCATTGATTTTCTTTGTTTTGATAAATCACGGAATTTATTGTAATCAGCTATAACATTCGGATCAGAAAGAGTTTGTCCGAGTTCAACATACCTTTTTTCAATCTGAACGATTTTATCTAACATATCCTTCATAATAACAATTCCTTTTATAATCTAATCGATAATTTAAGTATAACAAAAACAGGGGTAAATATAAAAAGAAAAAATCCGAATTGTGTTTGTAAAGTTTTGTAACAAATGCTAAAAGCGATGAAATTACCTATTTTTTAAATACTTTATATATATAAGATGGTATTATAAGAAAGTAATTGAAAAATGGTAGCAGTTAATCAAAATATATTTAGAAATGTCGGATGTACTGTACAAAGTATGTTTGATCCTAATACTTCAACAGAATCAAAAATACAAAGCGGTATAAACGGATTAACAAGCGTATTTTTTGCATTGGGTGGTGATGATGCCGAAGCAGAAGCAAATGCAGCCGTAAGAGAAAATGAAGAGATAAACAATAATTTGAATGCTTCACTTCAAACACAGTCAGAAGCTAATAAAAATGCTATTCAGTCTATTATAGATCAAATTAATGAAAATCAGAAAAAAATTACAGAGATTTTGGAACAGATAAACGGCTTAGAAGAAGAAAAAAATAAAATAAACAAAGAAGTTGAATTACATCAGGAAGAAATACAAAAACAAAAAGATACATATGAAAATGCAACAACCCCGGAAGAAAGACGAAAAGCTCTTGATGCAATAAGCAACGAAAATGCTGCGGTTCAGGAACTTTTAGGCAGAGTTCAAACTCTTAGCAATCAACAAACTGAGCTGAATGAACAAACAGAAGAAGCAGAATCAGTAAATGCAGATTTGCAAGTACAAGCAGATGATACAAAAGCAGAAGGTGAGAGCAAAATACAAACTATACAGCAGCAAGCTGTCGCTAATAAAGCTCAGGTAACCGGAAAACTTGCAGCTCAAGAAACAAAATATGTAGCAAAAGCAGCTGAATATATGGCTAAAGCAATTGCATCAAAAACATCAGGATTTTTCTCCAGTGTATGTACATTTGGCTTGGGCGGTGTAGCAGGAGATATGGCAGCTGAAAAATATATGCAGCTTTCACTAAATAATACTGCAGCCGCAGGAATAATCAGCAGTGGAGTTCCGCAAATATTATCTACAATAGGTAATGTTTTTGACGGTACAAATGTAAATTTAGGTTTTCTGACAAATACATCTTCTTATATTGGAAGTTTAACTTCCGCAGCAAACGGTGATGTAGAAGCATTTTTTGGAATTTCAAATTCACTTGGCAGTCAACTTGGTGACAGCTTGCAAAGCTGGACGGAAACTTCTGAAAATATTGATAATGCAATTGAAGTAGGTAATCAAGAAGAAACAAATGTAACAGGCAATGATAATAAAGATGACTCCAATGGCGATGTTACCGTAAGTAACGATAATAATGAAGAAAAGAAAAAATTTAATGCAGAGCCTGATTTTAATGTTCAAATGGTATAATAATCTTGAAAATTACCCAAAATCCTTAATTGACAATGCTTTCCATTTATGATGTAATTGTATGGTTAGTGTTAAAATTGTAGGGGTAATATTATGGCATCAAAAACAAAAAAGGTTGTTGAGTCTTTGGAGAAATCTTTGAAGGCTTCAGAAAGAGTTGAAACTCTTGAACAGTTAGAGGTTTTAATCTCTAAAGTAAAAAAAGCTCAAAAGATTTATGAAACTTATACTCAGGAGCAGGTTGATAAAATCTTTAAGGCAGCGGCGGCTGCAGCAAACAAAGCTCGTATTCCGCTTGCAAAAATGGCTGTTAAAGAAACACAGATGGGTGTTCTTGAAGATAAGATTATTAAAAATCATCTGGCTTCCGAATACATTTATAACAAACATAAAAACGCAAAAACTTGTGGAATTATAAGCGAAGATAAAGAAAACGGAATTAAGACAGTTGCAGAGCCTCTGGGTATTTTGGCAGGTATTATTCCTACCACAAACCCGACATCAACTGCAATTTTTAAAGCTTTAATAGCATTAAAAACAAGAAACGCAATAATATTTTCACCTCACCCGAGAGCTACAAAATGTACTATTGAAGCGGCAAGAATAGTTCTTGATGCGGCGGTAAAAGCCGGAGCTCCGGAAAATATTATAGGCTGGATTGATGTTCCTTCTATTGAACTTTCAAATACGCTCATGACTCACCCTGAAATTGATTGTATTATTGCAACGGGAGGGCCCGGCATGGTTAAAGCAGCTTATTCATCAGGTAATCCCGCTCTTGGAGTAGGCCCCGGTAATGTTTCCGCAGTAATTGACGAAACGGCAGATATTAAAATGGCAGTTTCTTCAATTCTTATGTCAAAGACTTTTGATAACGGTATGATTTGCGCTTCCGAACAATCAGTTGTTGTTGTTGAAGATGTATATGAAGAAGTTAAAAAAGAGTTTATATACAGAGGAGCTTATCTCGTATCAAAAGCAGAGCAAAAGAAAATGATAGACTTGCCGTTCATTGATCCTAAGAGAGGAACGGCTCACCCTTCAATTGTTGGTCAGCCTGCAAGGAGAATTGCAGATCTTTCAGGGTTTAAAGCTCCGGAGAATGCTAAAATACTTCTCTGCGAACGACCGAAAGTTGATTGGGACGATCCGTTTAGTCGTGAAAAATTATCGCCGATTTTAACAATGTACAAAGCTAAAAATTACGAAGAAGCTTCTAAAATGGCTTACGAGCTTGTTTCAAAAGGCGGAGCAGGTCACTCAGCAGCTTTATATACTGATGCTAGAAAGCAGGACAGAATTAACGAATATGCTGAGATGATGCCAGCCTGTCGTATAATTATCAATTCACCGTCATCAATGGGCGGTATCGGTGATATCTTTAACTTTAAACTTGAACCTTCGTTATCACTTGGCTGCGGTTCGTGGGGAGGTAACGCTGTTTCCGGAAATATCGGAGTAGAACATTTATTAAATTATAAAACTGTTGCTGAAAGGAGAGAAAATATGTTGTGGTTCAAAGTTCCGCCGAAAGTTTACTTCAAGAGAGGAGCTTTAGACCTTGCTCTTAAAGTGCTCAAAGGTAAAAAGCGTGCGTTTATTGTAACTGATACATATCTCTTTAATTCAGGTGCGGTAGATAAGATTACAAAAGTTTTGCATGAAATTGACGTTGAATATCAAATCTTCTTTGATGTTAAACCTGATCCGACATTGTCAACAATTAATCAGGCAATGGCTCAGTTAAGACCGTTCCAGCCTGATTTAATTATTGCTCTTGGCGGCGGTTCTCCTATGGATGCAGCTAAAATTATGTGGCTCATGTACGAGCAGCCCGATGTAAACTTTGAGGACCTTTCTATGAGATTTATGGATATAAGAAAACGTATATATCAGATTGATGACTTGGGTCAGAAAGCCACAATGGTTTGTATCCCGACTACATCAGGTACGGGAAGTGAAGTTACTCCGTTCTCAATTATTACAGATGATGAAACTCACGTAAAGTATGCAATTGCAGACTATGCGCTTACTCCAAACATTGCTATTATTGATCCGAACTTTGTTGACGGAATGCCAAAAGGTTTAACAGCAGCATCAGGTATTGATGCTCTCGTTCACGCAATAGAAGCATACGTTTCCTGTATGGCAACAAACTTTACTAACTCAAATGCGTTAGAGGCAACAAAGCTGATTTTCAGATATCTGGAAAGGAGTTATAAAAACGGTGCGAGCGACCCGCTTGCAAGAGAAAAAATGCATTATGCGGCAACGATAGCAGGTATGTCATTTGCAAACTCATTCCTCGGACTTTGTCACTCTATGGCTCATAAACTAGGTGCTATGTATAACGTACCGCATGGTGTTGCAAATGCGCTTTTAATCAGGCAAGTTATAAAATATAACTCAACTGACGCCCCGAAAAAACAGGCAATTTTCCCACAATACAAATATCCGAATGCAAAAACAAAATACGGACAAATTGCCGATGAACTCAGTTTGGGCGGAAAAAATGATGATGAAAAAGTTGAGTTGTTAATAAAGGCTGTTGATGAGTTAATGGATAAGATAGAACTTCCGAAATCCATAAAACAATTCGGTGTGGATAAGAAGAAATTTATGGATAATCTTGATGAGTTGGTTGAACTCGCATTTGATGACCAGTGTACAGGAGCAAACCCTGTTTATCCGCTCTTTGAAGATATCAAAAAAATATACATCGATGCTTATAACGGTGTTGTATAAAACGTTAAAAGATTATGCGGGCGGAACTTAAATATTCCGCCCGCATTTTTGTTAAGTTGGTTTATTGGTTTATATTTTTAGTTTGTATTTTTACATCCCTTCAAAATTACCGCCGAGAACTCTTAATGCTTTTTGTTCGGCTCTGTCTGCTCTGCTTAGTGCTTCCTGAATTCCTGAGTTATCCCAGGTTTTTGAGATGTTTGCACCAAGTTGTGACGGAATATAAGAACGTGTATTTGGATTTGTTTCCGTATTAGTTTTTATTGTTGAGTTTTGGGAAGGAATATATCTGTAATTATCTTTTGAGCCTTTAGCGATTTCTGATTTTATAGTGTTGTTTTGCGCAGGAATATATGAATAATTATCAGTTATTGTTTCTTCAGATGTTATATTTTCGCCGTTATTCTGCGGTGCACCATGGTGAGATATTGCATTGTTTTGCTGCTGCGCAGGTGTCTTCTGTCCTTTATTTACATTATTATTTATTGCTGCTGTCGCAATTTTTTTTCTTTGAGCTTCATACAGTCTGTCAGTTAAATCGTCCTTAAGGAATTTCTTTTCTTCTTTCTTGGCGTCTTTGATTTCTTCTTCCTTCATTGAGTCGTAAGAGTCACCAAATACTAATTTTATACCCTTATTCAGGATTGTATCAAGAACTCCCATTGTTAAGCCCAGGAATAAAATAAATCTTAATGGCACGCCGAACATATTGCGCGGTAAATTACGAAGCTGATTAAATTTAGTTGTAATAAAGTTACCGGTGTTGTATGCATCAACTTTACCCAAATCCGGAGTAATCCAGCCGGCAATATTTCTTACAGCTTTTGTGTACCATTTTTGGTTTTTAACTTTGCTGTGCTCTTTTATAAAATCATTTACCAGCTTACGTCTTTCTTTCCAAGTACTGTAATCTTTGATTTTACCTTCTTTGTTATCTTTATTTAATTCATTTACTTTATCTCTGATTTTTTGAATTGTATGTTCGTCCATTCCTGCATATTTGGCGCCGCAGATATGGTGCATAATCTGGAGTGCAAACGGGAATGTAAATACCCAGGAAATATGATTTACAAGGTTGCTTACTCCGGTTCCGACTTTTTGGTTCGGTTCAGCTTTATGTACATTTATAGCGGTTTCAACAAAAGCCGGTGCGATAAATAAAAGAACGCCGAGTTTCCCGCCGCCGAAGGTCAGTCCTCTGTGTACCATTTGCATAAATCGGGACATAAATCTTCCTGTTGCCGTTTTTGCTCCTTCTTTGGTTAAACTGAATAATCTGTTAAAAACATTATCGCAGCTGATTACACGTTTAGTTGGTTCTGTAAGAATACCGATATTAAGTCCGAATGGCTTAAATTCACCCATTCCGACCCGAACTTTACCGCCTGCTTTTTTGCATGCTTCCTGTACTTCATTTATAATTGTTGTATTTCCGACTGTGTCTTTGTGTACTGATTTCAGCCAGGCAACATCTTTATTTCCGAATACTTTTAAAATCTCTTTTTTTGTTCTTGCAACACCTCCGTCAGCTGAAGAAATTATTGTTTTAATCTCTTCTTCTTTTAAACCCAAACGTCTCAGCTGAATATAGCTTGATGCCTTTTCTTCAGAATTAACAACATCTGCCAGGGTTTTTAACAATTTCCGTTCTTCTTTATCAAGAGCCAGTTTGTTTAGTTTTGCAAAACCTTTTTCATCTTCCAAATGAAGTTCTTTTGTTATAAGGTTAAAATCGTGCAAAATCCTTTGTCTTTGAGGCAGCATTTCTGATTTAACAATTTCCCATTCGGGCATAGTAGGAGTTTTCCAGATTGCTCTTAAAACGGAATTTTTCTGAATAATATTTCCACCCTTTTTGCCGCCTTTTTTAAACAGTCCTAAAAGTGACTGCATTGGTTTTGACTGAATAAAAGCTGATTGTTCAATTCTGTCGCCAAAATTGGTAACTTTTTTAAGTAAGCTTTTATTATATTCTCCTCCGCAGGAAGAAGTGTACTTATCAAGAAGAAAACCGCATCCGAACCACGTAAGTATAGAAGCAAACGGGTGTTCTATTAACGGTCCGAAAAATCCTTTTATACCCATTGAATACATTGGATTTTCTTCCAGAATTTCTTTAAATCCTTTTTTTTTATTAGGTTCATAATAATCAGGAATACGGATAGCTTGAGGCTGCGGTCTTATCTGAGGTGCAGCCGTTCTGGGAGGCATTCCGTAACCGTTATTTCTGTTATCAAAATTTTGAATATTCTGAGTCACGATACAATAAACCTTTATAAACCTAACTAATATATTAAAGTTTTCTTCTCACTTAGAATTGCCATGAAACCATGGTTTTGGATAAACTTTTGTAAAAAAACTTAACATAGTTTGTATTGTAAAATATGTTTATTCTGATTGCCCTAAAAACATTTTTATAATATTATGTAATTAAGAGGTGTTATATGGAATTTTTCAGAGAACATAAAAAACTTATTATCGGGATTATAACAATATCATTTATAGTATGGACGGTCGGTCTTGGCTTACTGATGTTAATGGCACCGGTTGGTAATTAATCTTTGGGGGTCATTTTGAATATAAGAACGGTATTAAATTTAATTATATGTTTATGCTTTATTCTTAATACTGCAGTACAAAATCCTGTTCAGGCTTCCGATATTGAAAAAGAAAAGAAGGATATTCAGAAAAAGATTAAGCACGTAAAGTGGCTTGAAAATGTTGAGCAGAATAAGCTTTATAAGAATCAGCAAAAACTTGAAAATGCAAAAAATACCTTAAACGAATCAAAAACTCAGATTACTACTGCTGAAAAAGAACTTTATAGTATGCAGTATCAGCTTAATGCAGCTACTTATGAATACAACTCGCTTAACCACGTTCTGGAGGGCAGAATAAGAAAAGTATTCAAAACTCAGCGCAAAGCTTTCTTTGAACTTTTGATAACGGCTGAAGATATAAATATGCTTGTTGACAGAATTTATTTTCAAAAGCTGATACTCAAAGAAGACTATGACAGAATGTCTGTTGCAAGACAAAAAGCCCGTGAGATTGCTCTTATGAAGTACAACATAGAGGCAAAAAAACGTAACTACGAGCGTTCAATAGCTCTTATGAATACTCAAAAGGCATACATTCAAAGAGCAATTGCCAGAAATGAAAGCATGATAAATAAGCTTAAAACTGACAGAATAGCTTATGAACGTGCAGAAAGAGAACTCAGTAATCAGTCAAAAAGTATTCAGCATTATATAAGCAGAAATGCAAAAGACAACAATGCAAATGTTGTAGCATCAGGCTTTATGAAACCTATTCAGGGACGTATAACTTCACCTTTTGGCTGGAGAATACATCCTATATTTAACAGCAGGACTTTCCATTCAGGTGTTGATATAGGTGGTCCGAATTACGGTGCAATAAAAGCTTCTAACTCAGGTAAAGTTATATATACCGGTTGGTATGGCGGTTACGGAAAGGTTGTAATCATAGAACACGGTATAGTAGGCGGAAAGCCTGTTTCAACACTGTACGCACACATGAGTAGTGTAAAAGCTGTTAACGGTCAGAACGTTAAAAAAGGTGATGTAATCGGATATGAAGGTACAACCGGATACAGCACGGGACCTCACTGTCACTTTGAAGTCCGCGAAAACGGTAAACCAAGTAACCCGAACGGTTATGTACAATTATAAAAAATTAATTTACAGGTAAATAAATTGAAAAATAAAATTCTAACAGCATTAACATTAATAACATTTACGTTTAACGTAGCGTATGCAGATCCGTATTTCAATGAAAAATCATATTATACGGGAGAAACATACTTTACTTCTCCTGCGTACATAGAAAAGACAGATGTACAGAACTCAGACGAACCTTTGCATTATGAAGATGGTTCGAGAAACAACGAAGCCAAGAATGGAACTATACCTCCCGTCAGAAGGATTCGTGAGGCAATACAGAAAAAGAGTGCTGAAAATCAAGCGAAAAGAACGGAGTTGGCTCCTGTAATGCCCGATAATAGCATTTATAACTCTGATACCGAAACCTCAGATTTTGCTTCAAAAGAACAAAAAGAAGAATTTGATGAAAATATGATGCCGGACGGATTTGAAGCCGATGAACAATCAGTTGAAGATAACAAAAAAGCAAAACATTTTTTCAAAAACAAAGCAGATAAAAACAAAGCAAAAGCATCTGAAGAAAATACAGAAAATATTATTTTAGATTGTGACAATATGGACTATGATACAGAAAATTATTGTCTGTATGCAACAGGTAATGTAAATGTTAAGTTTGTAAAACAGGAAACAACGGTTAAAGCCGATAAAATTACTTATGACAGAATGAACAATACTATCAAGGCTGAGGGTAATGTTGTTATAATTAAAAACGGACAAAATATATACGGTGATTACATATTTGTAGATATGAATGAAGAAAATGCTTTGATTGAAAATCCTATTACGAGTGATGCAGTAATAGAAATCAAAGCAAAAAAAGGTTATGTATATGGTGATAAAATTGTTCAGGAAGAAGGAAGCATTGATGTAGAACACTCTTTCCCAATAAAATTCCGTCCGTCAGGCGGCGGGCCTCAAATTTTATCCAAGATGATTGTTCCAAAGGAACAGACTCTTGCAAATGATATGGAACAAGGGTTAATTAAAGTTAAGGCAAAAGAGCTGACAATTAAACAAAAAGGCGATCTCGAAGTTATTGCCATAAAGCACGCTGATGTAAAAAAAGGAAAATATACGCTTCTTAAGATCCCCGCAATCAAAATATATACAAACAAGAACCATGATTATGCGGAAACAAACTTTTGGGAATTAGGTTCTTACAGAGATTTGGGTACATACATAGGTCCGGGTTTTGTGTTTGAATTACCAAAAGGCAGTGTATTAAAAGCAATACCAATACTGAACTATGACCACAGAATCGGTGTTGGTGCTATAGGTCGTTTTAGCAGCGGTACAAACCAAACACAAGCTGCTTATGGTACTGCAGACAGCAGGATTCTTGTCAGAGGTATTCAAAAACTGGATGACCATCTGTTCTTGGAATATGCAATGAACGATTATATGGATGACTGGTTTCTCGGCAGACGCAGACCCAAATACGGTGTAACACTAAGGTATGAAAATGATTATTCGAGCAACGGCTTTTTGTTAAAAGATCGTTTATCTATATATAAACATAAGTTAGATTTTGGTTATTACCAAGATATGGACAGAGATAAGCATTACCGTAAGTTGCATTCATCAAATATCGGTACAACAAGATTAAGATATATGGGGCAGGCAACTCAAAATCTCTATAAATATAGAAATATAGAAAAGCAAACAGCTTTTGACTTTAATATTGTGGGTGCTATAGCTGCATCTGTATATGGTACCGGAGATACTCAGGTAATCGGAAGAATTGGTCCAAACATTCATACACAATACAGGAGATGGATGCAGGATATTGGATACTATCAGTCTGTATATAGTGATAATACACCGTTGCCTGTTTACGATGCATACAGATATGGTAAAGGTAACTTCTATTTGAGAGAATACTTCAGAATAAATAAATATCTTACTTTATCTTGGTTTTCATCTATGAATTTCACAAACGATTCACCAAGTAACGATATTTTCCAAGAAAATGCGTTCTGGATATCAATAGGTCCTGATGACGTCAAATTTAATATAGGTTACGATGTTATCCGTCAAAATACATTCTTTACGGTTGAGATGATGACAGATGCCAAGGGAACTCATATTGATTATGATAAATTAGTTATAAAACGTGATAAGAAGCCTTCTGAAGAGGCAAAAGAATCCGGCACTACAAAAAAATCTAATTTCAAAAATTCAGAGAAAGCACCGGTTCTTCAACATGCTGTCGTCGAAGAAATCAAAGTGGAGGAAGATGTTCTCTAGAGAATTTTTAACTGAAGAAATAGTAAAGTGCGGAAAATTATGCGGAGAAAAAGATTTTACTCCGGGATATTCAGGGAATATTTCCGCTAGGTATGAAGAAGGTATGCTTATTACTGTTTCAGGTTCAGCCAATGGTTATTTGCAAAAAGAAGATGTGGTTTATACAAATTTTTACGGTGAACCTTTAGAGGAAGGCAAAAAACCTTCCAGCGAGAAGTTTTTGCACATAGAAATATACAAAAAACGCCCTGACATAAACTATATAATACATGTTCATGCTCCGTTTTTGAGCAGTTTTGCATCGGCAGGAAAAGATTTAATGAAACCTATTATGGCAGAAAATGTTTTCTATTTTGGCGGCATTCCGCTTGCAAAGTATGCGCTTCCTTCAAGTATGGAACTTGTAAAAAACACAGTTAAATACTTTAATAAATACGATGCAGTTCTAATGGCAAACCACGGTTTTGTTATCGGTTCAAAAACAATGAGAGATGCATACTTAAAACTTGAGCTGGCAGAATCATATGCTCAGGTTGTTTTAAATACAGAAATACTGGGTGGTGCAAAAAAGTTAAGCGGAAAACAGGCAAAAGAAATCCTAAAATTAAGAAATTGATAAAATTTATTGTGTATTCATGCCTGTTTTGGTATAATATTTCAGTATTGGTTGAGATATGAGAGAAAGATTACTTTTATTTTTTATATTATTTGGTTTGGGAGTATTTTTGTACATATTCCAGAATCATGTTGACACAACAAAAGGGTTTGTGATTCTTTGTGCGTGTATGATAGTGTATGGGCTATACTCAATTGCTGCCACAAAATACCAAATGCGTAAGCAAAAGAAATATCCTCCGGTTATCAATGAAGATTATAAGCCTTTTGTTTCTGTAATGATACCTGCTCATAATGAAGAAGGTGTTATAGCTAATACCGTAGAAAATATTTTAAATATTGATTATCCGAACTTAGAAGTAATCGTAATAGATGACAGAAGCACTGATAACACAGCTTCAGTAATTAAAAATCTTGCAGATAAGTATGAAAAAGTTGTTGCAATGGTTCGAAACTCAGATGCATTCCCGGGAAAATCAGCCGTTTTAAACGATGCATTAAAAGTTGCTCACGGTGATGCTATTCTGGTTTTTGATGCTGATGCAACTGTTGAACCGGATTTTTTAAAAAAGCTGTTGCCGAAACTTGAACCTGCAGATGTAGGTGCCGTTCAGGCAAGGAAAATAATAAGAAATAAAGACGTAAATATTTTAACCAGATGCCAAAATAATGAATATACAATGGATACACAGCTTCAGGTCGGCAGGGATGCCGTAAAAGGAGCTGTTGAACTCAGAGGAAACGGTGAACTTATTAAAAGAGCAGCTCTTGAAGATATCGGCGGCTGGAATAATGAAACGATTACTGACGATTTGGATATGTCTACAAGACTTCATATAAAAGGATGGGACGTTCGTTTTTGCCCTGAGGCATGTGTTTATGAAGAAGGAATAGTGTTTTTACTTCCTTTATTCAGACAACGCAGAAGATGGCTTGAAGGTACAATCAGAAGATATCTTGAATACTCCTGGCAGGCAATGTGTTCAAAGAAAATGTCCTTGCGTGCACAGTTTGACATGGCAATGTATATTACGGAATTTATAATGCCCATGTGGTTTATGATGGAGGTTACATTCAGGGTAATAAAATTGTTTACGGACAAAATTGATCCGTTTAGTCTGCATAATACTCTTTGGTCATCTCTAATCGTTTCTGCTGTTGTAGGAGCCGGTTTTTATATGACTATCAGATACAGTCTCAGAAAATTTGATAATTTACCAAGGAAAGAAGCTTTCTTTCAGGCAATGGAAACAACAATCTATTTTCTGATAATTTGGTTTCCAATGGAAATATTTATTTGCGCAAAAATCTTATTCTGCAAAAAAGATATGAACTGGGGTAAAACAGCTCACGGTTTGGTTCTGGAAGAAAAGAAAAAGATAAAAGAAAGAATAACAAAAGAATTACAAAGCTTGCAGTCTAAAATTCAGGAAGTTCAGACAAAATTGCAAGATGTATTAAAGATTTAATCACATGAAAACAGAAAGGTAACGAAAAAATGACAACATTGGCTGAAAATTATAACTATGTAAAAGAACACATAAGAATTGTTCCTGATTTTCCAAAGAAAGGAATAATGTTTTTAGACATAACAACTGCCTTAAAAGATGCAAAAGCGATGCAGATGATGGTTGATTTTTTATATGAAAAATTTAAGTCTGAAAACGTTGATTATGTTGCAGGTATTGAGTCAAGAGGTTTTATATTTGGTGCAGCACTCGCATATAAACTGGGGTGCGGATTTGTGACAATTAGAAAGCCTAATAAGCTACCTGCAAAAACAATAAAAGAGGATTATACCCTTGAATACGGTACAAACACAATTGAAATACACGAAGATGCAATTAAGTCCGGTGACAGAGTTGTAGTAATAGATGATCTTCTTGCAACAGGAGGAACGGCAATTGCAGCCTGCAACCTTATTAAACGTGTTGGTGCAGAAGTTGTTTCAACAGCATTTATAATTGAACTTGACCCGTTAAAAGGCAGAGAAAAGATTGAGTCACAAGGGTATAAAGTAATATCCATGCTGAACTATGATTTAGATTAAAATCAAAATTATTTATTTTCAAAACAACAAAAAAGTGTCTTATAAAGGCACTTTTTGTTTTGTAAATTTTTGTAACAAAATTAAAGAGTTTTGAAATTTTAGAGATTAAATATACTTTATATATATGTAAGACATAAACAAAGAAACATAACACAACCTTTCATACAACCTACACACTAACCTTCTACACATGAGGAATTATTAAAAAAAGATTCCAAAACCTAATCACAGAGATTAGGTTTTTTTTTGCTCAATCTAAAGTGCTTATAAATGCTTTACTACTGGTATAATTTGTAGTAATATTAGTATAGTGGAGAAAGAGTGCGTAAATTATGGGTTATAAAATATTATCAAAAACAGAATTATGTCCTAACCAGTATGAAATAACTGTTGACGCCCCTTATGTTGTGCGTAATGCACGTGCAGGGCAGTTTATTATTTTCAGAGCTGAAGAAAACGGAGAAAGAGTCCCGCTTACGATAGCTGATGTTGATAAAGAAACAGGTGCTCTTACTCTTGTATTTATGGCTGTCGGATATTCAACAAAAAAACTTGCAGAGCTGAATGTCGGCGACGAGCTTGTTGATATAGTAGGTCCTCTGGGACAACCGACACATATCAAAAAATACGGTACGGTTGTTTGCCTTGCAGGCGGGTACGGTGCTGCTCCGTGTTATTTGATTGCCAAAGCATTCAAAGAAGCCGGCAACAAAGTTTATATGATAATGGGAGCAAGGAATAAAGATTTGATTTTCTGGCAGGATAAGATGAAAAATGCCTGCACGGAATTGTTTATAACGACAGATGACGGAACTTTGGGTGAAAAAGGTTTTGTAACTCAGGTTCTTGAAAGAATTATTAACAATGAAAAAGTAGATTATGCAATAGCGGTTGGTCCTATGCCGATGATGAGAGCCGTTGCAAATCTTACAAAGGATAAAGGAATATACACTGAAGCAAGCATGAATCCGATTATGGTTGACGGAACAGGTATGTGTGGAGCTTGCCGTGTTACCGTTGGCGGAAAAACAAAATTTGCCTGTGTTGACGGTCCTGATTTTAATGCTCATGAAATTGATTTTGATGAGGTTATAAACCGAACCAAAATATACAAAGATCAGGAGCGCAAACGTGATGAGAATTGTAATTTGCTGAAAACAGCTAAGTAATAAGGAGATATAACAGATGGCATCAGATGAAAAAGCAATACCTTTATGTCCGCTTATGAGTGTGGGCTCTCAGGTTGAAATTGTATGTATGCAGGAAAACTGTGCTTGGTATTTAAAAAATTATAAAATTTGTTCGGTATATATGATGGCTCATAACTCAATGCTGGACGTTCAGGCAAAGCAAAAAGCAAAACAGGCTCAAAATTAATTTTATAAAAGCCGGCTTATTGTACCGGCTTTTTAAATGTTTACAGAAAATGTATTGTCGATAGAGGAGAATAAATGAAAAATACTGTTGTCATTGGTGCTCAGTGGGGAGATGAAGGTAAAGCAAAAATTACTGATTTGCTGGCACAAAAAGCTGATTTAATAATAAGATATCAGGGCGGATGCAACGCCGGTCATACTGTTGTAACAGGCGGACAGACATATAAATTTCACCTCATTCCATCAGGTATTTTGTATGATAAGACCATTTGTTTTATAGGTGCGGGAACTGTTATTCATCCCGAATCTTTTGAAAAAGAGTATAACGAACTCAAGGCTCAGGGGGTTGATTTTAAGAATCTGAAAATATCTCCGCTTGCGTCAATTACTATGCCGTATCATATAGAGATTGACGGATATAGTGAAAATACTGCAGGCAAAGGTAAAATTGGTACAACAAAAAGAGGTATTGGGCCGACTTACACAGATAAAATGCAAAGAATAGGGCTTAAAATCCAGGATTTATATTCTTATGAAGCATTGAGTGAAAAACTTGATATAATACTACCGATAAAGAATAAGCAGCTTGAAAAAGTGTACGGAATGGAACCATATACAAAAGATTGCATAATATCTTTGTGCGAAAAATATGCAGAGTTATTTAAACCGTACGTTGCTTTTGACTGGCAGGATTTATTAAACAGATATAAAGACAGAACAATTCTGTTTGAAGGTGCTCAGGGAGTTATGCTGGATGTTGATTATGGAACGTACCCATTCGTAACAAGCTCTAACCCGATAGGCGGTGGTGCTGCAACAGGGAGCGGTTATGGTCCGTGTATGATACAGGAAGTTGTAGGTGTTTCAAAAGCTTATGTAACACGTGTAGGCGAGGGCCCGTTTGTTACCGAACTTACTGACGAAACAGGGAAAAAGATTCAGGATATCGGACACGAGTTTGGTGTAACGACAGGCAGACCGAGAAGATGCGGCTGGTTTGATGCGGTTATAATGAAATACGCTGTTCTTGTAGGCGGTATTACAAATGTTGCTCTGACAAAAATCGATGTATTCGATACTTTCGATGAAATAAATGTTTGTACCGCATACAAAGATTGCAGAAATGACAAAGTTTACACTTCATATCCTACGGATGTGTTTATCCATAAGTATTTAGAACCTATTTATGAAACACTTCCGGGTTGGAAAACATCTCTGAGCGATATAAGAAAGTATGAAGATTTGCCTGAAAATGCAAAGAAATATATCGCAAGAGTAGAAGATCTTATTGGTGCTCCGATTGGTATAATATCAGTCGGACCTGACAGAGAACAGACAATATTTATAGATTAATGATTTTCATTAAAAAGCGGGCGGTTTAATAAATCAAACCGCCCGCTTTTTTGTTAAATCTATTTACCGCTGTAAGTTTTGCCTATAATAGCTTTCCCTACAAACTCAATAAAGATTGCAATTTCCCACAAAAGATTTTGGTGTTTAATGAAGTACAAATCATATCCTACTCTTTGTTCCGGAGCTGGGTCGTTAATTTTTAGCTGCTGCCAGCCGCACCAGCCCGGACGAACCCAGTTTCTGCATTCCCAGAACGGTATGCTTTCTTTGTTCTCGTAATAGACTTCTTCCCTTACAGGGCGCGGACCTACTATACTCATATCACCACGGAGAACGTTTATCATTTGTGGAATTTCGTCCAGATGGAATTTTCTTAAAATTTTACCAAACGGCATCATACGTAAATCATCTGTTGTTATTTCGTTTACATCATCATCAAAATCGTCTGCTATTTTATCTTGATACATTATTCTGAACTTAATCATCTTAAACGGTTTTCCGAATTTACCGATTCTTGTCTGTGTGAAGAATATCGGACCTAAATCGGAAAGCTTAATACCTATTGCTGCAATAATTGATATAGGTAACGTTATTAACAATATTGCGATTGAAGCAAAAATATCACAAATCCTTTTAAGGTATGCATATAATAAAGCTCTTTTTCTTACACAATCGTAAAAAAGCCAGTTTACAGACATCTTTGAAACAAGAAATTTATGAGTTATTTTTTCATAAAATCTGTACATTCTCCAGACTTTTACACCTAAAGGAATACCCTTTACCAAATCTGTTAAAATATCCGAATCCATACGGGATTTAACAGCTACGATAACGAGTTTTACGTTGTTATCTTTTATAACGGCTTCTGAGTCACAGGTTAGACCGAGAATATTTATTGATGAATCTTCGTCTTCAATATTATTCATATTATCATCAAGGAAGCCTACAACATTAAGTTTAAGCTCAGGTCTTTGCTTAATCTCTTCGGCAATAAGTTTGCCGTCCTGACCTGCACCAACGATTAAAACATTTTTTGTACGTTTTATGTATCTGGTGAATACTGTGTAACACATTCTTGTTAACATCATTATTAAGCAGATTACAATGGAGTTGAATATTATAATCATATATAACAACTGGTCTGCACCTGTCAGAAACATTATAACCGACATTATTGCTCCGGAAACGGCTATCCCTTCAAACAGTGAGTAATAATCTTTAAATGTCGAAAAATTTTGTTTGTATATTTTCTTGGATATTACACAAGACAGAGTCAATGCCAATATAAATATAACAATCAATGCCAATTTCATAGTGCTGATTTCAAAAGCGGAAAACATTGTGTAGTAAACAGCAGAAATAATAATGGCATCTAAAATTCCAAAAATGTAATTATTCATTATTCAGGCTCCTGATAAAACAAAGTTCAACCTTGTTAATTATACCACATTACGAGGAGTTTTGCATAAAAAATTTGATTCCGATTCCAAAATAAATTTACAATCTGTTTAAAAGAATTTATAATAAAAACATATAATGGAGTTTAGGAGCAAATATGAATAATTTTGCAGATTTTTCAAAAGTAAAGATGGATGAAAATAATCCCAAATGGGAAAAAGCTATATCTCGTGAGCAAGAATTATATAAAAGAGAAGGAGATCTTCGCACACCTTTTGAACGTGATGTTATGAGAATTATGCATTCAAAGGGATACAGAAGACTTAAGCATAAAACCCAGGTATTCTTTGCTCCGCAGAATGACCACGTTTGTACAAGGATGGAACACGTACAGCTTGTTGCATCTGTTGCCGAAACAATTGCAAAATTTTTAAATCTGAATGACGCTCTGGTAAGAGCAATAGCACTAGGACACGATATCGGACATGCACCATTTGGGCACCATGGTGAAACGGTATTGCAGGAACTGGCAGAGGCAAATAATTTGCATTCTTTTTGGCACGAAAATAACAGTTTGAGGTTTATTGATAAAATAGAAACTTTGACGGACTATAACGGCAATCAGCAGAATATGAATCTTACTTATGCTGTTCGTGACGGTATAGTTTGTCATTGCGGTGAAGTTGATGAAAGATTTGTTAAACCCAGAGAAGATGCCTGTGATTTATATTCAATACAAAAAGGCGGAAAATGCGGTGCAATGACTTATGAAGGCTGTGTCGTAAAAATTTCCGATAAAATAGGTTATATCGGACGTGATATAGAAGATGGCGTGTCATACGGGATTCTCGGGAAAGAACAAAAAGAAGAATTACTCAAGGTTGTGAGAACTGTCTATCCGGATATAAAAATTAATGAACTTAATACTTCGTCATTTACACATTCACTGGTACTCAATCTTTGTTCCAACTCTTCGGTTGAAGACGGACTTTGTTTTTCTGAAGATTGTTTTCAGGTTCTGAAACTTGTAAAACAGTTTAATTACAAATACATTTGTAACCATCCAAGAATAGAGAAGTTTAAACGATATGCAACGCTTATCATAGAAACGTTGTTTGAGCAGTTGGTAGAATATTTGAATGTTAATAATGTCAGAGATGTTATTGCCAAAGAAAAAATCCTGTATCCTAAACTTTATACCACATTTGAAGGCTGGCTGATTAAATATTCGGATTACAACCTGAAAGAAAAAGAAAACAGATGCTGTAAAAACAAACTTATCTATCATCTTGATGATGAGCAGGAATACAAAAACTGCGTACTTGATTTTATCTCAGGTATGAGCGATACGTTTGCAATTGATACGTTTAATGAAGTAATTACATTCTGATACCATTCATTGAGGTTTTACATATAAAAAAAGAAGACCATTATGGTCTTCTTTTTTTTTCTTTATGGTACCCCTGTCTTGGATTTGCTCCACGCTCGAATAGTCTCGTTTTTAAACCTTACGGTTTAGTAAACTCGATATTCTCGCTATCCGAACTAACTCGTCTAAATTGTTACTGCTCGTGTCGTTCGTCCGCAAATCCGCCAAGCAAATAATTGTTCGTTGAGTGCAAAAATAAATAAAAAAAGAAGACCACTAAGGTCTTCCTTTTTTTATTTATGGTACCCCCAAGCGAATTCGAATCGCTGTCTACACCGTGAAAGGGTGTTGTCCTAGGCCTCTAGACGATGGGGGCTTAACTGACAATACCTATCATAACAAATCAATTTTTATTGTCAAGCAACATTAATGCCTAATCTTACCTTTTTAAATAGTATTTGAAATGATACCGTATTAGTTTTAAAATAAAATTAATAAATAAGGATTAAGAAAATTATGATTAACAGAAAATCTCGTGAAGAAATTAAACGTATGCGCCATGCAGGGCATATAGTTGCACTTGTTCATAAAAAAATGAGAGAAGTTGTTGAACCCGGTATCTCAACTCTGGAACTTGATAATATTGCAATGCAGGTGATAAAAGAAAATAAAGCGATTCCGACATTTCTCGGATATAATGGTTTTCCTGCAAGCATCTGTACATCTATAAACGAAAAAGTCGTACACGGAATCCCAAGTGAAAAAGAAATACTTAAAGAAGGCGACATAATTGCAATAGATGTTGGTGCAACATATGGCGGTATGGTTGGTGACAGTGCCTGGTCTTATGCCGTTGGTAAAATCTCTGAAGAAAAACAAAAACTTATGAAAGCAACAGAAGAAGCACTTTTCGCAGGTATATCAAAAATGCGTCCGGGAAATGTTCTTGATGACATATCCGGTGCAGTAGAAGATGTTGCTATATCTTACGGCATGGGAATAGTCCGTAATTACGGCGGACACGGTGTCGGACACCAGATGCACGAAGACCCGTTCTTGTTTAATTACAGAGTAGGTGATAAAACCCCGATAAAACAGGGGTACGTAATTGCAATTGAACCAATGCTAAACCTCGGCTGCGATGATGTTTTTACAGAAGAAGATAACTGGGGTGTGGTAACAAAAGACAGAATGCCCTCTGCTCACTTTGAGCACACAGTCCTTGCAACAGACGACGAACCAATTTTAATGACTACTTTAATGGAATAAGGTAAAGGTGTAAATATAATAAAAAATAGGCACATTTTCTTGTGCCTGCTTTTTTAATATATTAATTTTATTAAAATAAATTACTAAAGAAATTTACTACTTTTTCACCAAATTTTTCTAAATCGCTTTTTGTATTTTCATGCAATTCTTTTTGTTCCTGAGCTTTTTTGTCTGCATTCTTTTGTTGTATTCTTTTGCTAACCTCTGCTTCCTGCCTGTCTACTTCTTTTTGAGAAGCTGCAAATTCCTCTTCGCTCATATATGGCACAATAGCTGTTTTATTTGCAAGTGCTTTAAACGGGTTCCCTCCATTTAATGCTTCTATAGATTTAGAAGAAGCTCCGTTATTTTTGTATTTTGCTGCTAATTCAGTTGTATTATTATATATAAAATTATGGTTTTTCTGTATTGTAACAGTATTTGCTGAAGATTGTTTTATATTACTAAAATCAAAATTATACCCTGTTTCTTTTTTTACCAATGATTTAAAAAGCTCAATCTCTTTGCCATCAATCATACCATTGTTGTTGCCGCCGTTTTTGGTATCTTGGTCAACTTTTTGTGCATAAGCTCTTAAATTACCTGTAAACATAGAATGTGTGTAACCAATTTCTGTCATTAGTATTTCTCCTTATAAATATCCTCTATGTATATATAAAGTATTTCACGAAGAAATAATTGACATGTTTGTAAAGAAATGTAACAACGCTTTAAAAAATTAGAGTCCCAATGACGGAGCAATAGAGATAAATGTTCTGACTAAATCTGCATCCCATTGTGAACCAGCCCCTTCTTCCAATATAGATACGGCTTTTTCAATACTCATGCCTTTTCTGTATGGACGATCGCTTGTGAGTGCGTGATAAGTATCTGCAATAGCGACAATCTTTGCAGCAAGCGGAATATCTCCGTTTGAAAGACCTTCCGGATAACCTTTTCCGTCAATTCTTTCATGGTGGTATTTTACAATCGGGATTAAATCACGTAGCGAAGTGTTTGGCATAAGAACTTTTTCGGCACCAATGGTTGGGTGTTGTTTCATAATAACCCATTCTTCATCAGAAAGCGGGCCCTCTTTTTGAAGAACGGTTTCTGGGATACCGATTTTTCCTACATCGTGAAGCAGTGCACCTAATCTTATGCGCTCAATTTCTGTTTCCGGCAGATTAATAGCTCTTGCAAGAGCTTCAGAGTACCTGGAAACACAAGTCGAGTGGTCTTTTGTATATGGGTCTTTCGCATCAATTGCGCCTGCAAGTGAAGATGCGATTTCAAATATTCTGTTACTTGGTATTGTTTCGTGGTCAAAATTAAATTTAGCTAAAAGCTCTTCTTCAAAGTTGACACCCAGCTGTGCGTGACGTTTACCGAGAACTTCTGCATAGGACTTGAGTGCTACATCATCCCAGAAGTTGAAGTCTGCAGAACTTATGATTGCGGACATACCGTCTTTGTATCCTCTTGCTTTAGAAATATACATTGCCTGTTCCGCAAGAATAAGTAATTTCTCTTTGTTATCTGCACATTTAGGATAAGAAGAAATACCAACTGATACCTTAACAGGTCCGACGTTATCAATATAGAAACATGAAAGTGCATATGTCAGATATTCTGCAACGTATTTTGCCTGTTCTACGTTTGTGTTCGGAAGTATTATAGCGAGTTCGTCACCGCCGTATCTTGCAGCAATATCATTTTCTCTGACATTTTTACGAATACTTTCAGCAACAAGTTTTATTACTTCATCACCTTTTGCGTGTCCCAAATCTCTGTTAATTTTAGTAATATTGCAGATGTCGAGCATTATTACCGATAAATTCTGTTTGGATGTTTCTGCCCTTGAAAGCTCATCTGATAAGAGTTCCTGGAAACATCTGTGGTTATATAAAAGAGTTAAGTTATCCGTATTAACGTATTTGTCGCTTGTTTCTACCAGCTCCATGTTGTGTGTAACAAGAGCAACGCAATTTGCAATCATTGTATAAAGTCCGACATTTTGCCTTGCGTAATTGTCGGCAAAAATCATTACCCCTATACATTTATTAACTGATAGTAACGGTAATATAACAATAGGATTATTTTTAAAGTATGCAAGTTTTAAGAAAGATACATCATCTACAAAAAGCGGCTGCTGAGTGTTAAAAACCTGAATAATAGGGTTATCTTCGTCTTTCATGAAAACTTTTGTAGTATAGAAATTTCCGAGTTTATCCTGAAGTCTTAAATTTATGCAATTTGATTTTTCTCTGTAAACACCAACCGCACAGAATCCGGAATCTATGTTTTGAAGGATTATTCCATAAACTTTTGAATAAAAATCATATAAATTTTGAACAGGATACAGATTGTTCAATTCTTCAAGAACGAGTTTGTAATCCAGAGTCTTTCCTTTTTCTGTTGCAAAAGTTTTTGACCGTGGATTTGTAAGCGAATTTGACTTGTTTCCGTTGATTAATGAGTTAATTTTAGAAACAAGCTTCTTTGCCGATATAGGTGAAGTTACACCGGTTGTTGTTTCTGTATTGCTGTTGATGTTTGATATAATCTTTTCTTTATTCACAAACTACACCTTCATATACTATGTATAAAAACAGTACAATTTTTAAAATTGTCTTTTTGTTACAAAAAATTTACAAATCTAATTTTCTTCTAAGTACCCCTATTAATTACATGCTAACATTTTTTAAGGTTTTTTCCACCCTGAAACTCTTATAATTTTACAAATGTTTATAATTTGTGTAATATGTACACCAATTATTTTAATAAATCTACTCTTTTTTATCCCTGTTATCGGCTATTTCCCTAACATTACCATAAGAACGGATATATCAGCAGGTTTTACTCCGCCTATTCTGGAAGCCTGTGCAAGATTTGTCGGTCTGATTTTTTCTAATTTTTCCTTTGTTTCGGTTGATATGTGTTTAATCTGTGAGTAATCAATATTTGCAGGGATTCTGTATTTCTCAAGCTTTTCGCTCGTTTCAACCTGAGCCAGCTGACGTTTAATGTATCCGTCATATTTAACGAGCACTTCAACCTCATCAGTTATGTCCTGTGACAGATTTAAAGTTCTTGTTTCTTCATCAACTTCTTTAAAGATATCATATGTGATATTTGGTCGTTTTAAAAGTTCTGCAAGTCTTATACCGTTTTCTATATGTTCTCCGCATCTTGCCAGAACTTCATTTACTACTTCTGTTGCAGGTAGTTTAGTTTCCTGAAGCCTTGCAATTTCCCGTTTAATACTTTCCTGTTTATCCAGAAATCTTTGATACTGAGTATCGTCTATCAAGCCGATTTTATGTCCGAGTTCTGTTAATCTTTCATCAGCGTTATCCTGTCTTAAAAGAAGTCTGTATTCAGAACGCGAAGTCAACATTCTGTATGGTTCCTGAATATCTTTTGTGACCAAATCATCAATAAGAGTTCCTGTATAAGAAGATGCTCTTGAAAGTTCAAGAGGCTCAGAACCGTTTATATAATTAACTGAGTTAATACCCGCAATCAAACCTTGTGCGGCAGCTTCTTCGTATCCGCTTGTCCCGTTAATTTGACCTGCAAAGAATAAACCTTTTATGTCTTTTGACATCAGAGAGTGTAAAGTCTGAACGGCAGGAACATAATCATATTCAACGGCGTAAGCAGGTTTTATAATATGAGCTTTTTCTAACCCCGGAAGTGAGCGGAGCATTTCCACCTGAACACATGCCGGCAAGCTTGTTGAAAAGCCTTGGATATAAACTTCATAAGTATTTAATCCTTCAGGTTCAATAAAAATATGATGGGAAGGATTTGATGCAAAACGCACAATTTTATCTTCAATAGACGGACAATATCTTGGTCCTACGCCATGGATTAATCCCTGATACATTGGTGATTTGTCAAGATTTGCTCTGATAATTGCGTGTGTTTCCTCGTTTGTTCTTGTTAAATAACAGGGATATTGCTGTCTGACGGGGCGATTTGGCTTAAACGAATAAAAACTCAGCTTGTCATCTCCGGGCTGAACTGTCATTTTAGAATAATCAATCGTTCTTTTATCAACTCTCGCCGGAGTTCCTGTTTTAAGTTTTTTTGTAACTATTCCGTGCTCACGCAAAGACTGAGATAAACCTATTGCAGCACGTTCTCCGAGTCTGCCGCCGTCATAACTGTTTAGTCCTACCCATAGCTTGCCTTCTAATGAAGTTCCAGTCGTAAGAATAATAGCTCTGCAAGAATAGTCCAAACCATACTCGTCTATTGCTCCTGTTATTTGCCCCTCTTTAACTTTAATATCAGTTATACAGGTTTGTTTTACCCAGATATTATCGGTACTTTCTATTATGTTCCGCATATAACGGGTGTATTCTTTTTTATCTGACTGAGCCCTTAAAGCTCTGACTGCAGGTCCTTTTGATGAGTTAAGCGTCTTCATTTGAAGATAAGTAGCGTCTGCAACTTCTCCCATAACTCCGCCCAAGGCATCTATTTCTCTTACCAAAGTAGATTTTGCAGGACCTCCAATTGCAGGATTACAAGGCTGAAGAGCTATATTATCAACGTTAAGGGTACACAATAGAACATTACACCCCCGGCGTGCAGCAGATATTGCTGCTTCGCATCCCGCATGCCCTGCACCTACAACAATTACATCAAATTTGTTATTTATATAATCCAGACTAGTCATAAAAACATTATACAACGGACAAAATTTTTATTTGCCCTTTTGCTCATTTACTCTTCGTCGTCATCTTTTTCCATTGCACGGCGAAGAATATTGTCATCAATTTTTTTCTTGGAATACTTTTTCTTTGATGCTTCCATAAGTTTTTCACTGGGGCGTTTTTTTGATTTCTTTTTTTGGGTAGGAAGTTCCTGTTTCGGAAGTCCGTTATTCAGTTCTTTATACCACATTGACCAGAGAATTGAACGAAGGGGTAATGTATATTGGATTAAAATCTGTGCGAATATTGTCTGAATGGTAAACAATGCCATATCCGAATGTTTGATTGAAGTAAGCCCGTACATTGAAAAATCAAGTTCCGGAAGCAAATTGACAAAAGGCATAATCGCATTAGAAAAAGCTATATTTACTCCTGTTGCATCAAAACCCTTAATGACAATTTGCGGAATAGCAATATATGTCAGTGTGCCAACGAGAGCGAAAAGCATAAATGTATCTCTAAAATGGCCCTTTACAAGCATTAAACTCCTTTTAACGCAACCAAAAGGTGAAAGCTCCGGCTCAAATGTAAATATCTGAAATATCAAAACAAAATATATTGCAAATATTGCACAAATTATCCACATAAGAGGACAAATTGCGATAAGTGAAAAAATCCCAAATAAAAGCCATAAACCGATGAATGAGAATGCTCTTCTTTTAATTAGTTCAGTATGAGCTTCAAAATCATATACTTTTCCTGAACGGAGCATATTTTCTAACATTGAGTTTACTGAACCATATGCTACAAGATATTCCCAAAACGCTTTGCAGAATATTGCCATTCCCGGAAGTATTACTAAAACAGATATTGTAATCAGTATTCCTAAATCATTTAACTGCGGATACTTGTCAATAAGTTTCGGCATATTAACCGTATAAAGATATGTAGTAAAAAATGCAATGATTAGCCCTGCTATTTGTCCTAATACAGGAAATGTCATGTATTTTAAAAATTTATCAAAATTGGAAAAATATAAACCTACGGATTCAGTAAAAATTCCCAAAGCGTTTTTTTGTTTTTTTGTCATAAATTAAATCTCCCAAAATAATTTTATCATAATTTATGCAAAAAAAAGCCCGATTTTAAATCAGGCGCTAATAGATAAGTAAGTTTTGGGGAATTAAATTAGTTAAGTAAGATTAAGATTGGTATTATTTAAAAACTTATTTTTTGACTCGTGAGATAAAAGTTACTCTCGACTTCATATCAATTGCGAATAATCGCATTTCGTCAACCAGAATATGTGACTGATCACCGTTGTCACCATCGATGAAAAATTCTTTTGAGATTTGTGTTGCCATAGCATTAATGTTGTACGTGTTTAAAACTGCCATAATACCTCACTTTACTCTCGGCTTGCCGCCAAAAGTGTTTTTCTTACTTGTATTTAATTGTTCATTGAAAAACTGACGGGTTGTATTGCCCGTTGTTTTTTGTTTGATTTTTACTCTCTTAAGTTTTTAATTTCGACTTACATATATATAAAGTATATATAACTTTTTGAATTTCAAACCTCTCTTGTTTTGTTACAAATCTTAACAATACCTGCCTTTGATATTGCTGTTTATAGAGGGCAAAAGCCCAGTAAAATCAGGGGTTTTCAAAATAATTGTAAAGAATTGTAAATAATATTCAAAAAATCCTAAAGTTTTCAGAATTTGTGCCGATATACATTATATATATAAGCAGAGGTGTGTCATGTCTAACTTCACTGTAAACGGAGTATATTCTTATACAAGTGCGAATATCTACTCTTATCTGGGTAGATTACCGACCAACAATGCTGCTTTAAAAGAAGCATTCAGGGAATTTGGTATTGCTCCTACAGGAAAAGAATCTGACTTAAAAAGACTTGAAAATGCGATGTACCGTGAGTATTCAGAGCAGGTAAGAGAGCAAATCGATAACCAAAACTCTGAAAAAAATAATGTACCGTGGGCAGGAATACTTGCGCAGATAGGTATTCAGCCAACAGGTGATTATGACACGGATTATCAGGCATTTAACAATGCAATTCAGCTTCTGAGTCAGAGTGCAATTGATGGTCAGGCTATGGCATACTTTGCAGGACTGAGAAGCGAAGCACAAAGTGCTTTTGCTTCTTATTCTCCGTCGGATCAACAGGTACAAACTTTCTTCGATTATAAAGTTCAACATCTTTCATAAAATAATTTGAAAGTGTTGTTAAAATTTGGGTGCCGCTATAGAGGTTATAGCGGCATCACTGCGTTATTATATAATTTTATTTACAGGGAATGAACAGCTGAGACAACAATTTCTGCGGCATCTTCCGGTGTAATGTTGCTGAGCTCTTCACTATCCCTTTGTTTAAACTCAACCAAACCATCTGCAATACCTTTTCCGACGGTTATTCTAAACGGAAAACCTATTAAATCGGCATCTTTAAATTTAACACCGGCTCTTTCGTCTCTGTCGTCAAGAACTGCTTCAACGCCGTGTTTGTTGAGTGTTTTATAAATATCTTCAGCAACTCTCATTTGTTGTTCGTCCTTTATATTAACAGGAATAACAACTGCATGGTAAGGAGCAATAGCTAGCGGCCAGATAATACCATGGTCATCGTGGTGTGCTTCAACAGCTGCCGCTGCAGTTCTTGTAACGCCGATACCATAACAACCCATTACGTATGGCTGAGTTTTTCCGTTCTGGTCAAGGAACACTGCATTCATTGGTTTAGAATACTTAGTTCCAAGCTGGAAAATGTTACCAACTTCAATACCTCTTGTAACTTTCAGAGGTTTTCCGCAAACAGGACAAATATCTCCGGCTTCAACCAGTCGAATATCAGTAATTATTTCAGGTAAATCAACTTCAACTCCCCAATTGTAACCTACTCCGTGAACATCCTTTTTGTTTATGCCAATAACGAAGTTTTTCATATTTTTTACGGTTTCATCAGCAACAACTTTGATTTTGTATCCGTTGTATTCCTTCAAACCCTGAGGACCAATAAACCCTTTCTCGCTATCGAATCCATTTACCCCCATCATTTCTTCGATTTCGCCTGCGGTTGCGATTCTGATATCAGTACCACCTACTGCATTCATAAGTTTTGTTTCTTCAACTGCTCTGTCAGCTCTTATCAAAGCTAAAACAGGGGCTTTATCAACGATATAAACTAATGTTTTTACAATAACCGTTGCAGGAATATTCAAAAACTCTGTAAGTTCTTCTATGGAATGAGTATTCGGAGTATCAACAATTTTTGCTTCTTTCCAGTCGCCTTCGATTTTAGCCTCAGGAAGCTTTGATACTGCGTGATTTGAGTTTGCCGCATAATCACATTCACAGTAGAATACATCATTTTCGCCTGAGTCCTGATCTGTAATTACCATAAATTCGTGGCTTACGCTTCCACCTATTGCACCTGAATCTGACTGAACTGCTTTTGTTTCAAGTCCGCAGCGTTTAAAGATTTTTGTATATGCACTCCACATATTCTTATATTCTTTTTCGAGTCCTTCCTGATCAACATCAAAAGAATAAGCGTCTTTCATAATGAACTCACGGCCTCTTAACAAACCAAAACGAGGGCGTCTTTCATCACGGAATTTAGACTGGATTTGGTATAAATTAACAGGTAATTGTTTGTATGATTTTAGTCCGTCACGTGCAATAGCTGTAATAATTTCTTCGTGCGTTGGTCCAAGGCACATTTCTCTTCCGTGTCTGTCTTTCAGTCTCATGAGTTCACCACCGTATGCACCCCATCTTCCTGATTCTTCCCAAAGTTCTTTTGGCTGAACAAAAGGCATAAGAAGTTCCTGTGCACCTGCTTTATCCATTTCTTCACGGATAATATTTTCAACTTTTCTGATTACTCTCCACATAAGAGGCAAATAGTTATATACACCCATTGCAAGTTTTCTTATATATCCTGCTCTTACAAGAAGTTTATGCGAAATAACTTCTGCATCAGAAGGGTACTCTCTTAAAGTCTGTACAAACAATTTTGACATTTTCATAATTTATATTCCCTCTAAAATTACCGTTTATGATAGTACAATGTCTATTCTAACACAAAGCAAAAAAAGAAATTTGTTTTTGTTATATATTCCTTTTAAAATATTCTTATGAAAACATTATTTGATTGTAAAGATGAGATACACTCATGTTCCAAATGCGGATTATGTCAGTCGGTTTGCCCGATTTATAAAATTACCGGTAATGACTGTACCGTTTCCCGTGGTCATTTTATAATGCTTCGGGGGTTGATAAAAGGCGAACTCAAAATGTCAAAAACAATAAACCGTTATCTGGATTTGTGTCTTAAATGCGGAGCATGTTCGGATTTTTGTCCGAGTGGCATAGATGTTGTTGATATTGTTGCACTTGCAAAGGCTGAATATTTCAAACTTCATCCGGCAGAAAAATTTAAGTCCTCTGTTATGAATATGATGATAAAAAGTCTTAAATTTTTGAAAATTTTTCATTTATTTACCCCAAAAAGCAAGTCTTTTGAAAAAAAAGTTATATACTTTGGCGGCTGCGGTGCAAAAGTTGAAGGGGTTTCAAATATAATAAAAATCTTTAATTCGGTAAATATTGAAGTTATTGTTCCTGATTTTGACTGTTGCGGTTTTCCGTTCTTTGTAAAAGGTGATATGGAAAGCTTTAATAAATATATGGAAAGTTTTTATTCTGTTCTCGAACAGTACGGGGATTACGACATTGTTGTAAACTGCGCGACCTGTGAAAAAACTCTTGAATCTTATCCAAAATGGCACGAGGGTAAAGAGGTCAGAATCAGAAATGTTTTTGAATATTTAAGAGAGAATAATCTTTCATTAGAACTTACAAAGCCGAAAAAAGTAACTTATCATAAACCCTGTAATCTGAAAAATTTTGATAACGTTAAATATTTTCTGGAAAATACAAAAAATCTTGAGTATGTTGAAATGAAGGATTTTGATACCTGTTGCGGACTTGAGGGAGTTGGGAATCTGAAAGAACGAAAAACAATGTCAAAGCTTTTCAGTGCAAAGCATAAAAATATCAAAGATACAGGTGCAAAAATTGTTTTGACATCTTGTCTTGCATGTAAAATTACTCTCGGTCTGTTTTCCTGGGGCAAATATAAAGTTCAGGATTTTATTGAGTTTCTTGCCAAGAATGTTAAGTAAACTTAATCCCCTGCCGGGAATTCCTTCGCAAAAATTCTCTGTCTATTCGGTTTAGCGTATCCAGTTTTCTTCCAATCCAGCGGGGCGCAACGAGTTCTGTTCTGAGTCCATTTCCTGCAAGGCGGTGAATAGTTGTTTTGGGAGGTAAATATTCCAAGAAATCGCAAACGGTTGAAACATATTCATCTTCACTCATAAAATCAATTTCACCGTTTTTATAGAGTTCAGCCAGTTTTGTGCCCTCTAATGCGCAGAGCATATGAATCTTTACCCCGTCAGGCTCAAGTTTAGCTATCGTTTTTGCTGTTTCCATCATCTCGTCATAAGATTCAAAAAGGTTAAGAATAACGTGCAGGCAGACGTTTATTCCTTTTTCTTTTGTTTTTGTATAAGCATCTAAAAAGCATTTGTAATCGTGTCCGCGGTTAATTTTTTTAAGCGTTTTATCGTGAACTGACTGCAAGCCGTACTCAACCCATGTGTAATAATCGGGGGTAAATGAGCTTATGAGATTTAATTTATCCCCGTTAATACAGTCAGGTCGTGTGCCGATAGAAATACCCACGATATCATCTCTGCAAAGAGAAGCTGTGTATATTTTTTCAAGCTCTTCAACAGGCTTATAAGTATTAGAAAAAGCCTGAAAATAAGACATAAATTTTTGTGCCTTGAATCGGTTTTTTAAGGTTTCAGCACCTGTATTAACCTGCTCTTCTATGCTCAGGCGGTTTGAATGAGCCTGAGAAAAACTTCCGCCGTCGTCACAAAAAATACAACCGTCTTTTGAGATCGTTCCGTCACGATTAGGACAGGAAAAACCTGCATCAAGAGTGATTTTATAAACCTTTGCACCGAACTTAAGTTTAAGATGTTCGCTAAATTGATTGTATCTTTTATCAGTTCCGTTAAATTCCATGATTTTATTTATTTAACTGTTTCTTTACCCAGCCTTCAAGAACTCTGAGTGGTGCTCTTGTTATCGCTAAAGCCCATGCCGGCAAATCTTTTGTAATAACACTCAAAGCTCCTACGTTTGCGCCTTCTTCGACCTTAACGGGAGCAACAAGAACAGAATTTGAGCCGATTTTTACATTATCTTCAATTATTGTCTTGCTTTTTTCTTTTGTTAAAGGGTTGTAATTTGCCGTAATTGTGCCTGCTCCGATATTTACGTTAGAGCCTATTTCAGCATCACCAATGTAAGTAAGGTGGCAGGCGTTTGTGTGAGATTTGATGTGAGCTTTTTTAACTTCAACAAAATTACCTATTTTTACATTGTCATCTAAAATTACTCCGCCTCTCAGGTGCGCAAACGGACCTATTTTACAATTCTTTCCTATTTTATTAGCTCCTTCAATATAAGTTGAGGGGTAAATAACAGTATCCGGTTCAATCTCTGTTTCAGGGCTAATCCATGTTGATTCAGGGTCAATTATTGTAACTCCGTTTGTAAGATGTTTATTAATAACTCTTCTGTTCAAAAACTTTGTTGCTTCTGCAAGGTTAGCTTTTGAGTTAATACCGTAAATCTCTTCGTTGTTCTTTAAAGTGTAAGCGTTTACGCTGAGTCCCTGCTCATTTCCCCATTTGATAATGTCAGTTAAGTAATATTCGCCTTGTGCATTGTTTGTTTTTAGTTGAGAGAAAGCAGGTTTAACTTTTTTCCAGTCGAGGCAATAGATTCCTGCATTTATTTCATTTACTCCCTTTTGTTCCGGAGTTGCGTCTTTTTCTTCAACAATACCTTCTACATGGCCGTTTGAATTTCTTATAATTCTCCCATAGTTTGTCGGGTTATCAAAAATTGCACTCATTACGGTTAAATCAGATTTATTGTTTTTATGGTATTCAACAAATTCTTTCAAAGTTTCGGCAGTTATAAGAGGAGTGTCACCGCAAAGAATAACAACTTCACCGTCAAAGTCCTGAAGGTATGGTAGAACCATGCTTACTGCGTGTCCTGTTCCCAGCTGAGGTGACTGGAGGACTGTTCTTGCGTTTGAATAATTTTCTTTTATATATTCTTCAACTCTTTCAGCCTGATGACCCACAATAACAAAGTTTTCATCAGCCAAACCCGTTCCGTTAACAGCTTCTATAACATACCCTACCAAAGTTTTATCAAAAATTGTATGCAGAACCTTTGGAGTTTCCGATTTCATTCTTGTACCTTTGCCTGCGGCCAAAATAACTGATTTTAACATAACGATTTCCCTCTTAATCTATTTACCCAATAATTATATCATAGTATAATTAACTTGTTATTTAAAGAAAAAAGAGGGCAAAATGTATAAACTCGGAATTATCGGATATCCTTTAGGACATTCAGTATCAGCAGTAATCCAGAAAGCAGGGCTTGAAAGTATTGGCGAACAAGTTCAGTACGATGTTATGGAAACACCTGCAGAAGATTTGGTTGACAGAATCAAATATATTAAAACAAACGGATATCAAGGGTTTAACGTTACAATCCCTCTCAAAGTTCCGATGTCATTGTTTCTAACGGATATAGACGATTACGCAAATGTAGCGGGCTGTGTTAACACCGTAAAAGTGGTTGGTGAAGCAAAAGAACTTTTTGGTTACAACACTGATATATATGGATTTAAAAAAGCCATTCCGTCTGATATTGATCTTAACGGAAAAACAGCAGGTATTCTTGGAACAGGTGGTGCCGCAAGAGCAGCGGTTGTAGGACTTGCAGAAAAGGGAATAAAGAATATTGATTTTTATACACGAAACATAATCAACTCTCATCAGACAGTTGCATATGTTCGTGCGCAATTCCCGAAAATTACTTTTAACGTATATCAAATACAAAACATGAGAAGCCTTGCAGATACGGATATTTTGGTTAATGCCACTCCTATCGGAATGAAAGGTTATATAGCAGACCAGATGGCACTTGAACTTAAGGACTTTGATACACTTAAACCGACAGCTCCTGTTTACGATATTGTGTATAATCCGATAAAAACAGTTCTTATCAAAGAGGCTGAAAAAAGAGGTTTCAGGACAATCAGCGGACTTGACATGCTGATTTATCAAGCAGAAAGAGCAATAGAAATCTGGACAGGAAAAACTCCGGATACAAAACTGATGAAAATTGCTGCCCTGGAAGAGTTACACGGATAAATCGATTTTTATTGTAACAAAATGTTAACTTCTCATATAAAAAGTGTAAAAAATACAAATTTTTTGTTTTTTATAGTAAGATATAAAATGTTAAAAAAATAATTGATGGAAAATTTATCCATCGGTAGAAATGGAGGCACATGAATTGACAATTGTATCATCATCACTCAGAGAGCTTGAGACTCATTCTAATTTAGACACTGTTAATTTAGGTCAACACGTTCTTGCAGAATTTTTTGAATGTGATTCTAATATATTAAATAATATAGATAAAGTAGAAAAGTATATGATAGATGCAGCTTTAGAGTGTGGTGCGACAATCGTTCAAAAATGTTTCCATATGTTTAACCCCTATGGTGTATCAGGTGTGGTAATTATATCGGAAAGCCACTTGGCTATTCATACCTGGCCGGAACTCGGTTACGCAGCAGTTGATTTGTTCACCTGCGGTACAAAATGCGACCCGAAGGTTGCTTATGAGTTCCTTAAAAAAGTATTTAACTCAAAGAAAGCTTCTTTTACAGAACTTAAACGCGGTATTATCGACCGTGAAACTCTGAAACTTTCAGAACAACCGTTTGAGGTTGCAGAACAATTTGAAGAATAGAATATAAACGGCATAAATTATGAAAACAGCACAGGTCAACGGGGATAAAATTGTTATAAATGAGGTTGACGATATCAGATTAGAGGGTCGTAAAGGCTCAATAGTAAAAGTGTTGGGTTGTGGGCTCTGCGGTTCTGATATTGTTAAATTCAGAGAAAAAATTGTTGGCGACGGTGCCGTATTGGGACATGAAATAGTTGCCGTCATTGATGAAATTGACTCTGATACTCCTTTTAAAAAAGGTGATAAAATCGTAACTTCACACCATATTCCATGCGGTGAATGTGTTTACTGTAAACACGGAAATGTATCAATGTGCGAACATTTTAAATCAACAAATATTCGCCCCGGAGGTTTTAGTGAGAAGGTTTTTGTATCAGAGGAGCATCTTAAAAACGTTGCGCATCTTGTTCCTAAAGAAATGACAGATGAAGAAATATCATTCTATGAACCGTTGGGATGCTGTGTCAGGGCAATTAAGAGATGTAATTTAATCGAAGGTGACAAAGTTCTTGTAATCGGTTTGGGTTCAATCGGACTTCTTATGGGTGAAGGAATAAAGGCTATGGGTTACAAGGTATTTGGCTGCGATCTTATTGAAGAAAGAATTGCTCTCGGAAACAAACTTGGAATAGAATCTTATAACTCTTTAAATCTTGATGAGTTTGATAAAATTATTCAGGAAAAAAGCGGGGGTAAATCTGGGGGTATTGATGCCGTATTTATGACCTCAGGTGCAGATAAAGCATTAGATGTTGCATTAAAAGTTGTAAGAAAAGGCGGAAAAATTCTTGTATTTTCAAGCACGCCAAGGAATACCGGATATCCCAATAACGAAGTTTATTACAAAGAATTGACAGTTTTGGGCAGTTACTCGCCTTCACCTAAGGATTTAAAGGATTCTTTTGATTTATTGACTTCACATAAAGTAAATGTAAAACATCTTACAACAGTTTATCCTCTGGAAAGTATTCAACAAGCTTTTGAAGACACTGTTGCAAACAAAATTCTGAAAGCATATATTAAAATATCATAACGCTTGACATCAAAGTATGAGCATGTAATATAGTACTATACCCGCGGGGGTAATTCAGTGGTAGAATGCCTCCTTGCCAAGGAGGATGTCGCGAGTTCGAGCCTCGTCTCCCGCTCCATTTAAAAATAATAAAGAGATTCATAAATTTAAAACTAAGCCAAAAAGCTTGGTTTTTTTATTAGGGGGTAAATGGATAAAGGGGTAAAGTGGTAAATATTGGAGTCTAAACTCCGGAGAAGGTATGTCAAATCAATCAATTGGTCAAAATGGTGAAGAAATCGCAAAAAATTATCTTGAAAAGACGGGATATAAAATATTGGAAACGAATAAACGTTTTTCAAACCTCTGCGAAATAGACATTATTGCGCTTGATAAAAAAACGCTTGTTTTTGTCGAAGTCAAAACCCGTAAAACAGATGTGTGCGGTCACCCTCTCGAAGCGATAACAAAGAACAAATATAATCACATAAAGCAGGGTATATACCTTTATTTACAGGAAAATCAGCAATACAAAAAATACCGTATTGATGCAATATCAGTCTTGCTAAAACCCGAATTGAAAATTGAGCATATTAAAAATGTATAAAATACCGTTACAAACCTTAATGAATAAGGCAATTTTTAAGTAGTTAAATACTTTATATCTATATATCAGAAAAACATAAGGAATTATTATGATTAATTTTGACGGCATTTATTCAAATAGAATGACTCAGAATGTGTTTCAGTCCGCTAAAGGTTCTGAAAATGATGACAAAAAAGATTTGCAAACCAGTCCGGCAGAAGAGTTATCTAATACAAATGATGTTACTCCGGCAGAAACCTCTAAACCGTATGAAAATATGGGATTAAGACTTTCGGGAACACGAAGTGAAGCTACGGCAAAAAGAGAAGTCAGTCCCGAGTTTCAGGAAGCTATTGATTTTTACAATAACAGTATGACCTCGTCCCAGCGTCATTCTGTTACCAATCAGGCAGAAAATAATATCATAGCTGCATTAAGTAAAATGGAGCAGGATATAAATATGGCATACATTGAATGTGCGGCATATAAAGACCCTAATATTATGGTAGTCGTTCACTCTCCGTACAGGCATTATATTTACCCGCGCTGGCATGACAGACTTTTAAACTTTGATATTGATGCTCTCAGAAAACAAACAACAGAAGATATGGATTCCCTGAATGACATAAGGGATAAAATGGAATACATAATGGAAGCGGCAAACGGAGATCCGGAACACTATACTCCTCCGAAAAAAGAATATGATGTTGATAAGATTGCCGAAGAATACCTGCAAATGAGTTATGAAGATTTTGCAGCAAAATATCCGACAGAGCTTGAAAAATGCAAATATGTTACTCTTGCTGATGTAGGAAATATGACTGAAACAGAGGCTTATGTGTACGGAAGAGCAAAAGCCTATGCTGCGGCAATGCTTGATATAACAACAAATGATGCCCACAATACTCACTGGGATATTCAGGAACGTAAATTGTATGAGGCTCTTGCAGCAAGTGATGCTATATTTGCGTTATCAGAGTTTGAGTATGACGGAATTACTCCTGAAGGGCTTGCAAGTATAGAAAGTCCAATTGCATACAATGCTTTTGAAACGGCATTAATAGAAAAATATCAACCTCTGAAGCCGGAAGAACCAACAACCCCTGATGTTCCGCCACCGGATGATAATAACGATAATCCTGATGACGGAAATGATGATACCGAAACATCAATACAGAATACCGAAACTTCAAATGTGCAGCAAAAACCTGTAAAACGTGTTGTTAACGGTGCTGTTTTAATTTTTAATCCTGACGGAACGGTATATAATGTGTACGGACAAAGAATTAAATAGGTTTTACAGTAAAGAAAAAGGCGGTTTTTCAGAATGAAAAACCGCTTTTTTTCATAGCAAATATTTTTTTTAGGAGGTTTTATATAAGAAAAGGCAGGTAAAAATGAATAATATAACACCCATATCTTCTGTATCATTTAGCGGACTCGCAGTTTACGGCACAGTTTCCGGTAAAAACGTGAAAAAACTTGGCGACTTTGCTTCCAGAGTCGAAAATATAAATTTTATAAATGACCTTGAAAAATATTTTGAAGTTGATGCTGTTTTGGATAACGAGATTACCAAAATGAGTTTTGTACATAAAAAATTCGGAGATTTATCAGGAAGATTCGGATGCAGCTCATATCCTCTTGAAAATGTTTTCAGAGATGTAACTGAAGTTATCAAAGATATCAAATCAGCCATAAAAAGAGCAGAAAAAAACAGCGATAAATGTGCTGTTGAAAAACGAGGCTGCTAATTATTTCTATTAAATTTGTTTATGATATTATTAAATAAAGAAGTGAGGATATTATTATGACAGATTTAAGAGATAAATACGAAGTCGTTATAGGGCTTGAGGTTCACGCTCAGTTAAAGACAAAATCAAAGATTTTTGCACCTGATTCAACAGAATTTGGAAGCGAGCAGAACTCTCACACCAGCGCAATTACTTTGGGTATGCCCGGTGTTTTGCCTGTTTTAAATAAAGAATGTGTTAATATGGGTATTTTGTTAGGTCTTGCACTTAACTGTGAAATTCCTAACAGATGTAAATTTGACAGAAAACAATATTTTTACCCTGATCTTCCGAAAGGATACCAAATCTCTCAATATGATGAGCCGATTTGTGTAAACGGCTGGCTGAATGTTAAGGGTAAGAGAATCGGTATTACACGTGCGCACTTGGAAGAAGATGCAGGTAAACTTGTTCACGTAGGTGCCGCAGGTATTAACGGCGCCACTTATTCTCTTGTTGACTTAAACAGAGCCGGCACTCCGCTTCTTGAAATCGTGTCAGAACCTGATATGCGCTCAAGTGAAGAAGCACGAAACTATATGGAAGAACTCAGAAACATTGTTCGTTATCTTGGTGTTTGCGATGGTAACCTTGAAGAAGGTTCAATGAGATGCGACGCTAATATTTCTATTATGCCAAAAGGTTCTGATAAATTTGGAACAAGAGCAGAAATCAAGAACGTAAACAGTTTCTCTGCACTTCAAAGAGCTATTGAATACGAAATCGACAGACAAATTGAAATCGTTGAAGAAGGCGGCGAAGTTGTTCAGGAAACTCGCCTTTGGGATGACAACCTAAAAGAAACACGCTCAATGAGAGGCAAAGAAGATGCTCACGATTACAGATATTTCCCTGAACCTGATTTGATGCCATTAGAAATATCAAGAGAATGGGTTGAAGATATCAGAAAAACAATGCCGGAGCTTCCTGAACAGAAAAGACAAAGATATATGGGTTTGGGTCTGAGCGAATACGATGCAAGTGTTATTGTCGAGCAAATGGCATCGGCTTTATTCTTTGATAAAGTTCTTGAACTTGGTGCAAATCCTAAGACTGCAGTTAACTTTATGATGGGTGAAATCGCAGCATACTTAAAAGAAAACAAAGTTGAAATAGATGAAACAAAATTGACTCCTGAAAACTTGGCTGAGTTAATTGCATTAATCGAAAAAGGAACAATATCTAATAACATTGGTAAACAAATTCTTGTTGAAGAGATGATAGTTAATGGTGAAAAAGCATCTGCTATCGTTGAGAAGAAAGGTTTGAGCCAAATCTCAGACGAAGGTGCAATTAAAGAGATTGTTGAAAAAGTTGTTAGCGCTCACCCGGCTGAGATTGAATCCTACAAAAACGGTAAAACAAACCTTCTTGGTTTCTTCGTCGGTCAGGTTATGAAGGAAACAAAAGGCAGAGCTAACCCGAAAACAGTTAATGAACTGGTTAGAAAAATTCTGGAAGGCTAGAGCTAAATATATAATTAAAAATCGGGTTGATAAAACCCGATTTTTATACTATTTCAATCTCGCCCTGACGGTAAATAACAGGCATACCCTCTTTGAAACCTGCAACGGTTGAGGCTCTCCCTTGTGCTTCGTGTCTGCAGCTTTCAATGACTAAATCAACTTTGTCGCCAATATATTTAACTGCTTCTTCGTAAGTTAATGCAGGCGGTTCGCCTGATATATTTGCACTTGTTGTAGCTAATACGTGACCGTCAATATTTTTGCATATATTTGAGAAGGTTTCATTATCAGGAACTCTTATCCCAACAGTTGAAAGGTTTGAAGTCATATAATCGGGTGTGTTTTCAGATTTTTCAAGTACAAGTGTTAATGCTCCGGGAAAATATTTTTTGATTAATCTTTGAGCTTCTTTTTCTATTGGCTGGCATACGTAATCAAAAAGCGGGTAAATATCATAACTCATAAGTATAAGCGGTTTTTTTGCTTCTCTGTGTTTTATGTCATATATTTTTTTTACTGCTTTTTCACTGTTTGGAAGACAGCCCAGCCCCCAAACCGTATCTGTTACAAAAGCAATTACACCGTCATTTTTAAGTATTTCGTTTATTTTTGAATAATCCATAAATTTATATTACATCCTTTTCCTATTTACCCCTTTATATTATAATACATATGTAAAATATAGGAGATAAAATATGGTTCAACAGTTTAATAACATCCCTCCGCAAGGTCCTCAAAAAACAAGACAGGCAGTAATCCTTTTCTTAAAAGGTTCAGCTGCTCCTGTTGTTATGTATTTTGATAATCCTCAGGCGGTATATGCAGAACTTAAACAACTTATGAAAAGTCCGACTCCGGTTCTGGTTGAAAAAGAACCGATTGGACCTATTAAGAAACTTTGCTTTATTTCAACTCAGATTGCAGGTTTAGTACTTCAAGAAGAACCATATGTTTAAGTAGAAAGTTAAAAATGGAAAACGAAAAGTACAGGTTAAGCATAGCTGATATTGAAGATGAAGAAATTTTAGAGTTCGATTTTGATGACGATATCAAAGAACTTGAAGATTGTCATGTTTCTGCAGAGCTGGATTTTTACTCTATGGGAGATTTTATTGAGGCAAAAGGACATGTTGAAGGAAAAGTTACACTTGAATGTGACAGATGCTTGAATAAATTTGTTCAGGATTTGGACTTTGATATAGATGAAACTTTTGCAAAAAAATCTTTGCTTGATGAATACGGACAAGAGGTAGAACTCTCTAACGGTCAGTTTGTAACTGATTTAGACGGTGCAGAAGAAATTGATGTTTATGACCTTTTGTATCAATCTGTAATATTAGCTTTACCAAACAAAAAGGTTTGTGGTATAAATTGTAATGAGGGATTATTTGTATCAACTGATGAAATAAAAACTCACGACACCAGAATGGATGTTTTCAAAAATATCCAAATAAAGGGAAAGTAATTAACCCGATAATATAAGTAGTAAAAAGAAAGGTATAAGGAAAATGGCAGTACCAAAGAAAAGAACAGGGCACAGTGCTCAGGGAAAAAGAAGATCAAATTGGAAGGCTACAAAGCCAACTTTAACAAAATGTCCTAACTGCGGACAGCCGGTTTTGGCTCACACAGTTTGTACAGCTTGCGGAACATACAAAGGAAAACCAGTAAGACTTAAAGATCAGACTGCAGCTGCTGCGGCAGAAGTTAAAGAAACAAAGAAACCCAGAAAATCAACAAAGAAAGCTAAAGCTGAAGCTCCTGAAAAAGAAGCTCCAAAAGCTGAAGAAGCAGTTGTAGAAGAAGCAAAAGCTGAAGAAGTTAAAGAAGAAACTTCTGAAGAAAAAGCAGAATAATTAATTGTGAATCGTAAATAGTGAGCCGTGAATCGTAGTTATAAACCGATTCACGTTTCACGACTCACGCATAACGAAAAAGGGGATAGAGTTTAATGACAAGAATAGCTATAGATGCAATGGGAGGAGATCACGCACCTTTTGAAATAGTAGCAGGTGCTGTTTGGGCTGCTGCAGAATACGGTGTGGCTCTTGAGTTAGTCGGCAAACAAGACCAGATAGAAGAATGTCTTGACAGAATTCAGGAACAAGGATTCTTATCGCCATGCGGAAAAGCAGGCAGAAGCAGAAGAATAAGAGTTGATGTAAAATCTTTGGACATAAAGATTACTCACGCATCTGAAATTATAGAAATGGGTGAGGCTCCGGGTCAGGCGATTCGTAAAAAGAAAAATTCTTCCATTGTGCTTACTGTTAACTCAGTTGCAACAGGAAGCTCCGAAGCCCTTGTTGCCGCAGGTTCAACAGGTGCAGCTATGGCTGCCAGTTTGTTTGGCTTGGGAAGAATTCCGGGAATCGACAGACCTGCTATTGCGGTAACCCTTCCTACTATGAAAAAGCCCGTTGTTGTAATCGATGGCGGTGCAAACTCAAATTGTACACCCCAAATGTTAAGACAATTTGCAATTATGGGAAGAATTTTTGCAAAGAACGTATTGGATATTGATAATCCGAAAACAGGTGTTGTAAATATCGGTGAGGAAGCTGGCAAAGGTAATGAGCTTGCTCAGAACGTTTACACAATGCTTGAAGAAGAAAAAGAAAAATTTAATTTCATTGGTAATATTGAAGGCAGAGAACTATTCTTAAACCACTGTGACGTTGTTGTTTGCGACGGCTTTGTAGGTAACGTTGTACTTAAGGTTACAGAAGGCACAGCTTCAATGTTATTCAAGATGATTAAGAGCGAATTTAAAGCAGACTTCTTGGGTATGATTATTGGTTGGTTAGCAAAACCGTTCTTAAGAAGAATTTATGAAAAAATTAATTATGAAGAATTTGGCGGCATGCTTCTTTTGGGTGTTAAAGGTATTACAGTTATATCCCACGGCAGAAGTAAAGCATACGCAATCAAAAATGCAGTTCGTGTAGCTAAGGAAGCTGTTGAAACCCAGGTTAACCAAAAAATTGCCGAAAGTATTGAGGGGTAAATATTAACATAACCTAAGAATAATTTATAAAAGAAAGAAGTCTGACAATATTAGACTTCTTTCTTTATGTTATAATTAAGAAAAAGATTTTAAGAGGGAAGTATTAATGGGGAATAATTTTATACCGTTAAAAATAGCAGGAATAGGATATTCGGTACCAAAAACGGTAATTACAAATGACGATTTAACAAAATTATATGATACATCTGATGAATGGATTTATTCAAGAACAGGTATTAAAGAACGCAGAGTTGTTACAGGAAATGAAACAGCTATTGATTTAGGTTTTGATGCAGCAAAACATGCTGTTGAAAAATCAGGAATTGATGTAAATGATATTGACTGTATAATCTCGGCAGCTTCCGTTCCGCCTCAATTGTATCCTACATTAGCTTGTACATTACAGACAAAACTCGGAATAACAAAAACTATTCCGGCTTTTGATATGACAGCAGCATGCTCAGGTTTAATTTATGCATTGCAGGTTGCAAGAGGAATGATAGGAACAGGTATTTACAAAAACATTCTTATAGTTGCAGCCGACAATAACTCAAGAATTACAAACTGGGAAGACAGAGGAACATCAATTTTATTTGGTGACGGCGCAGGAGCAATGGTTGTAACTGCTTCAGAAGACGGGATTGATGATATTTTATCATTAAATATCAGTGCAGATGGTTCAATAGGACAAATGATTTATACAAACATGCCTGCTCATAACTGCCCGCTTGTTGAACAGGCTGATACAGTCGGTGACGGTTTAATTCACATGAACGGAAAAGAAGTTTATAAATTTGCTGTTACTACAGTTCCTTCTTACGTTGTTGATTGTATATCAAAATCAGGCATGACCGCTGATGAAATTGATTATCTTATACCTCATCAGGCTAATCAGAGAATTATTGAGTCTATCCAAAACAGACTAAAATATTCTGATGATAAAGTTATTTCAAATATCAAATATTACGGAAATACCTCTGCTGCATCTATTCCGATAGCACTTGTTGAAGGTGTTGAACAAGGTAAAATAAAACTTCCGTCAACTGCGGTTCTTTGCGGATTTGGTGCAGGCATGACCTGGGGTGCAGCTGTTGTAAGACTTCGTGAAGGTGTTTGTTAAAAAAGAGGTACTGACATGCCTATAAGAAATAGAGTAGCATTGTTTGGCGCAGGAAGAATAGGCAGGATGCTGTATGCTGGTGCAGCTGCTTTAAGTGTTGCAGAAACAAAACAGAAAGAATCTGTTTTTGATTCAGATATGTTGTTAAAAATTCTTGAACCTGCAGACTATACTTCACTTGTAAAAGCATATAGAAACGTACAAAGAAGATATTATCCCGAAAAAGATTTATTGATTAAAAAAGAAAAAGGAGAATTATAATATGAAGAAAATCGCATTCTTGTTCCCGGGACAGGGTTCACAATCAGTCGGTATGGGAAAAGATATTTATGAAAATTACGAAGCTGCAAGAAATATATATGATACTGCAGATAAAACATTGGGTAAAAGCGTAACAAAACTTTGTTTTGAAGGTCCGGAAGAAGATTTAAAACAGACCGTTAATACTCAACCATGTATTGTTACAACATCAATAGCTTTAATGGAAGCGCTTAGGACTGAGTTGAATATTTGCCCCGATTATACAGCAGGACATTCTTTGGGTGAATATAGTGCAATGTTTACAGCGGGTGTAATGAGTTTAGAAACAACTCTTAGACTTATCCAAAAAAGAGCAGACCTTATGGGAACAACCAAGGGTGGAAGCATGGCTGCAGTTCTTAACGCAAGTGAAGATGTTTTGAAGGCAGGTTTGGAAGAAGGCTCTAAGGTTGGTTACGTTGATGTTGCCAACTACAACTCTCCTGCCCAGGTAGTAATAACAGGAGATGAAAGTGCAGTTAAAGCTGCAGGCGATTATATTCTTGCAAACGGTGCAAGAAGAGTTGTTCCGCTTCCTGTTTCCGGAGCATTCCATTCTAAGTTTATGCAGGAGGCAGGTGCAATTTTTGGTGAATATATAGAAGATGCTGATTTGAACGATTCTTCAATACCTGTTATTACAAATGTTGACGCAGAGCTTACAACAAGCGCAGAAGACTTTAGAGCAAAAATGCCAAAGCAAATTTATTCTTCCGTTTACTGGACTCAAACTGTTCAGAAAATGGTTGAAGAAGGCGTTGATACATTTATTGAAATCGGGCCGGGAAAGGTTCTCGCAGGGCTAAATAAGAAAATTGCTCCGGAAGCAAGTGTTTATAACGTGTTCGATAAAGAATCTTTAGAAAGTACCATTGCTGCTTTAAAAGAACAAATGATTGAAGCATAAGGGTAAAATATAAAGGGGTAATATCAGATTGAAAATAAAATTATCCTTAATATCATTGGTATTGATACTTTGTGTGACTTCGGTTTTTGCTGTTACACGAAATAGTTATACGCATTACGGCAAACATATTATGCCGACGTACTTTGACCCGTACTTTATTGATGATTTGGAACACTGTGCTCCAAACTGGTATGTTGACTGGACAGGAACATACAAATATATAATTGAAGGAAAAGATGATAAAGGAATATGCAAGTACAAAACCCAGTATAATCAATGGTTGTCGAGAAAAGTAAACGAATGGCAGGATTATAAAACTTGCGAGTTTGATGAGGCAAAACTCAAAGAACTTTCAAATGCTTTAAGAGAACATTCCGGACAGATTAAATCATACAGAATGGGGTACATGTACCAAACAACCGGAACAAAAGTTGAATATCTTGTGTATTCTTATGAATACTACGGGGCATGCAAATTTGTCTGGACAGGAAAAAGAAGAACAAAAATAGACAATTACCCCTAGGGGTGAATATATAAATATTATTTGCCCATCCATAGTTTTATGGTAAAATTAGGGTGTTGGGATAGAGAAATGTAGATAGGGGATTCCCCTCAATAATAAGAATAAGGAGAAAGATTAATGAGTGAAAGAAAAATTGCTTTGATTACAGGCGGTTCAAGAGGCATTGGCTTCAGCTGTGCAAAAGAACTTGCAGCTTCAGGATGTGATATCATTATTAACGATATTTGTGACCCTGAAAAAGCTCAGTCGGCTATTGACGAAATCAAAGCTATCGGAGTAAATGCATGGTTTTATCAATTTGATGTATCAAACGATGAACAGGTTCAGGCTGCTGTTGAAAAAATGATAGCTGAGCATGGCAAAATTGACATCCTTTTGAACAATGCCGGTATTACAAAAGATTGTTTGTTTGTAAGAATGGATGCTGAACAATGGGAAAGAGTTATCAAGATTAACCTCGGTTCTGCTTACTATGTTACTCACGCAGTAATTAAGCACATGATGAAGGCTCGTCAGGGTTCAATTATCAACATGTCTTCTGTTGTAGGTCTTCACGGTAACGCAGGTCAGGCAAACTATTCTGCTTCAAAAGCAGGTCTTATCGGTTTGACAAAAACTCTTGCAAAAGAATTCGGTTCAAGAAACATTAGAGTAAACGCTGTATGCCCTGGCTTTATCCAAACGGCCATGACTGCTGATTTGGGTAACACAGACGAATACATGAAGTTAATTCCGATGAGAAGACTCGGAACTCCTGAAGATATTGCTAAAGTTGTTAAATTCTTAGCTCTTGATACAGACTATGTAACAGGTCAGGCTATCGAAGTATCAGGCGGATTGATTATTTAACGAACTGTAACAATTTTGTTACTTTATTGCAAAATATTCTTTAACAAGTATAATTTAAGTTGAAAAGTGTATTACACATAAATAAGAGGATAAAAAAGATGAGTACATTAGACAAAGTAAAAAAAGTTGTAGTAGATCAATTAAGCTGTGATGAATCATTAGTTACTCCTGAAGCTAGCTTTACTGCTGATTTAGGTGCTGATTCTTTAGATACAGTTGAATTAGTTATGGCTTTCGAAGAAGAATTCGGTTGTGAAATTCCTGATGAAGAAGCTGAAAAAATTCAAACTGTTCAAGATGCAGTTAACTACATCGAAGCTCACTCATAATTGATATTGCGAGTATAAAGTTTTAAAGCGGGTGGAGGTGCAACACTTTCACTCGCTTTCATTTTTAAGAGGTATAAATAGATGACAAAAAGAAGAGTAGTTATTACAGGCATGGGTGCAGTTACTCCATGCGGTATAGGTTTAAAAAACTTTTGGAATTCAATGATAAATGGTAAAAGCGGTGTTTCAACATTTGAAGCAATCCCGACAGAAGGTCATGCTGTTACCATTGCGGCTGAAATCAAAGCAAAAGATTTCAATCCTGAAGATTATATTGAACCAAAAGAAGCTAAAAGAATGGATAGGTTCACTCAGTTTGCAATAGTTGCAGCTGATGAAGCTATTGCTGATTCAGGTATAGATGAAGCAAATATTGACCCATATAGAATCGGTGTTATTGTTAGTTCGGCAGCAGGCGGTTTTAAAACTTTTGAGCAAAATCACCTGAAAATGATGAACTTTGGTCCTACAAAAGGTTCTCCATTTACTGTTCCTATGCTGATTGTTGACATTGCTTCAGGCAGAATCTCTATCAGACACGGATATAAAGGCCTGAACAAAGTTGTATGTTCAGCGTGTGCAACTGGTACACACTCTGTAGGTGATGCTTTCAGAAGCATTCAGTATGGTGATGCTGATGTTGTGGTAGCAGGCGGTTGTGAAGCTACTATTACAACGCTGGGTGTCGGTGCATTTACTGCATGCCGTGCTTTATCAAAGAGAAATGATGAACCTGAAAAAGCATCAAGACCTTATGACAAAGACCGTGACGGTTTTGTAATGGGTGAGGGCGCAGGCGTTCTTGTTCTTGAAGAATATGAGCACGCTAAAGCCAGAGGTGCTAAAATTTATGCAGAAGTAGTAGGATATGGTCAATCAGCAGATGCTCACGATATCGTTGCTCCTGACCCGGAAGGAAAAGGTGCATTAAAATCAATGGAATTTGCTCTGAACGATGCAGGTCTTAAACCGGAAGAAATTGATTATATCAATCCTCACGGAACAAGTACTGGTTTGGGGGATATAGCAGAATCTCAGGCAATTGCTCAAATCTTTGGCGATAAAGAACAAAATCCTAATCTGTTAGTTAGCTCAACTAAGAGTATGCATGGTCACATGCTTGGTGCAACAGGTGCTGTTGAAGCTATTGTTTGTGCAAAGGTTATTGAAGAAGGCATTGTTCCTCCTACAATTAACCTTGATAATCAGGATGAACATGTTGCTAATCTTGATTATGTTCCGCATAAAGCAAGAAAAGCAGAAGTTAAAGCAGCGCTTTCAAATTCCTTTGGATTTGGCGGACATAACGCAACATTGATATTCAAGGCAGTATAAAATTAATACTATAATAAAGAGGCGGTTTGCAAAACAAACCGCCTCTTTTTAAATTGTTTTTATAATATACACATACACATATCTAGCGATATATTTATTATATGTGATAAAACATGTTTGTCAATTCAAATTATACAAAAGGATGTATTAAGGTTATAATAATTGTATGGAAAAAAAGTTTGAGATATGTTCCAAATATAAACCTGCAGGCGACCAGCCAAAGGCAATAGAGCAGCTTGTTGAAGGGGTAAACAGGGGTGATGATACGCAAACTCTTTTAGGTATTACAGGCTCAGGGAAAACGTTTACCATTGCCAATGTTATTGAGCGTGTACAAAAACCTACGCTTATTATAGCGCACAACAAAACTCTTGCAGCACAGCTTTATAATGAGTTTAAAGAACTTTTTCCGAATAATGCGGTTGAATATTTTATCTCATACTATGACTATTATCAGCCTGAAGCGTATATTCCAAGAACGGATACTTACATAGAAAAATCGGCAAGCATTAATGACGAAATAGACCGTTTAAGGCATAATACTACCAGAAGTCTTTATGAAAGAAATGACGTAATTATTGTTGCATCCGTCAGTTGTATTTACGGTTTGGGACTTCCTGAAAGTTATTTTAAAGGCACTATTAAAATCTCAGTCGGCGATCAGTTAGAGCGAAACGACTTAATTAAACACCTTGTTATGACTCGTTATACAAGAAATGATCTGGAGCTTGAGCGCTCAACATTCAGAGCCAGAGGTGACATTTTAGAGATAATGCCTGCTTATGAAAAGATTGTTACACGTATTTACTTCTTCGGTGATGAAATTGAAAAAATAGTAAGAATAGATCATCTTACAGGCGAAATTCTTGAAGCTCCTGAATCTGTTTACATTTATCCCGCAGTTCACTACATAGCGTATGATGAAAACGAAGAAGAAACGCTTGATATGATTAGAACAGAGCTTCGTAACAGGGTGAATGAACTCGAAGCTGAGAATAAAATACTTGAATCCCAAAGACTCCAGCAGAGAGTTAAGTATGATATGGAAATGATAAAAGAGATGGGTTACTGTTCAGGGATTGAAAACTATTCAAGAATAATTGAACGCAGACCCGTCGGTTCAGCTCCTGCAACGCTATTGGATTATTTCAGGGGTGAATTCCTTACCGTAATTGATGAATCCCACGTAACACTTCCGCAATTAAACGGAATGTATCATGGTGATGCTTCAAGAAAACAGGTTTTAGTTGATTTCGGGTTTAGACTTCCTTGTGCAAAGGATAACAGACCGCTTAAATGGGATGAGTTTTTCTCAAAAGTAGGTCAAAAAATTTATATCTCGGCTACTCCAGGAGATTTTGAAAAAGAAACTTCTTCACAGCTTGTTGAACAAATTATCCGTCCGACCGGACTAGTTGACCCGAAAATATCTGTTCGTCCGATTGAAACTCAAATATCAGACCTGAAACAAGAAATCGCAAAACGTGCAAAGAAAGATGAACGTGTACTTATTACAACGCTTACAAAACGTATGGCGGAAGATTTGTGTGATTTCTTCCTTCAAGAGGGTATTCGTGTGAGATATCTGCACAGTGGAATAAAATCAATTGAACGTGTTGAAATTTTGCGTGATTTGAGATTAGGTGAGTTTGACGTTCTAATTGGTGTAAACCTTTTAAGAGAAGGTTTAGACATACCTGAAGTTTCGCTAGTTGCAATTATGGACGCTGATAAAGAAGGATTTTTGCGTTCCGATACAAGCTTAATCCAGACTATCGGGCGTGCCGCACGTAATGCTTGCGGTGAAGTTATTATGTACGCAGATAAGATAACTGATTCTATGCAAAGAGCCATAGATGAAACAAACCGCCGTCGAGAAATACAGCTTGAACACAATAAAAAATACGGCATCATTCCGCAAACGATTAAGAAACCAATCGAAAATAATCTGCTCTCACTTGTTGCAAGCTATCGTGATTTTGAAGATATAGTTGCCGAAGAAATGGTTGATCTTGGTATTGATAAAAAAGATTTGCCTAAACTTATTTCAAAACTGGAAAAAGATATGCATAAAGCAGCCAAGATTCTTGATTTTGAACGAGCTGCAGAAATCCGCGACCAGCTCAAAAAACTACGAGAAATGGTCTAGGGGGGGTAAATGTTATTAATCGGTTGAACCCCCAAGGAGTTCGGTGTGAGGACAAATGTATTTGGCTGGTTGAACACTCAAGTAGTTTTGCGTGATGGTGAATATACCCCTACATTTTGATTAATATCTTAATCGTATCTTTTGCCTTGTTTGCTTCAAACGCTTCAAGAGCTTCATCTATTGAATAAATTTTTGAGATAAACGGTTTAAAATCGATTCTGTTGTTTTCAAGGAGTCTTAGAGCCGGCGGGAATTGACCGCAGCGAGAACCGAGGACTGTAATCTCATTAATAACAATAGGAGCTAGATTTAGTTCTTTTCCTGTTGCAACAGTGCTCTTCAAAACAAGAACTCCTCTCGGTTTAGTTAGTGCCATAGAGGTTTCGAAACCTCCTGCCGTACCTGTTGCTTCAACTACAACGTCATAGACATTTTCGATTTTTAAATCCTGTAAAAGTTTTGTTTTTACCCCTTGAGCTTCAGCAATATCCAATTTATTTTGGTGTTTGCCCACTAAAGTAACATCAAGGTTTTGTGCGTGAAGTGTAAGAGCTGTAGTTAAACCTAGTTTTCCGTCACCTAAAACAAGAACTTTTTTCATCGGTTCAATATGCAGTTGTTCTGATATTTCGCAAGCTGCAGCAAGCGGTTCAACAAAAACAGCCTGTTCGTCAGGAACATTAGAAGGAACTTCAAAAAGAACATTAACCGGCATTGTCATATATTCTGCAAAGCAGCCATCCTTATTAACAATACCGAGAGTATGTCTTGCCGGACAATGACGGTAATTTTTTTGAGCGCACCATTCACAAGAGGGGTCGTCACAACCGTAACTTATCTCAGCAACAACACGCTTTCCAATCCATTTTTTATCATCAGGTTTATCTGAGTTTACATCTTCAACTACTCCGACAAATTCGTGTCCGAGGATTCCAACATAACCCATATATCCTTTAGTAATCTCATAATCAGTATTACAAATACCGGCAAGGGTTACTTTTATAAGTGCTTCACCTTTTTGTGGCTCAGGCTTTTTATAGTTTTTATCAAGTTTAAGTTCATTATCAAAAACAATTGCTTTCATTCTCTCAGCTCCTTTTTATATCCCTGTTCTTAGTTTATCCGAAACAAAAATGTGTTTCAAATTTTAATTAAAATATAATTGGTTCAAACTCGCTGTGCTATTGTGTTTTGGTACGTTATGTTGTGCTAAAACCCTTGTCTTTATTGGTCCCTGGGTTTAGATGTAAACAAATTGTTACAATTCGCAGGTGAAAATTTAAAATGTTGTAGTATGTATTTGTACCTGATTTTGAAGCAATGTAAAAACAGCGCAGGATAAATCATTCAAGGGTACGGGGCATATTATGCCTGAAATTATATGTATCACAAATCAGATGTAACCTTGTCTTGTTAAGACGGGATTACTTTGTTATGCCGGAGGTTTTATATATGCGTCATTGCTGTCAGTTTAAGGCTGATGAGGTCTATTGTCTAAAAGATACCTCTCTTTCTTCAACAAGAACACTTGCACTTGGGTTTTGTCCAGTATGCGGAAAACCTGTTGCTGAACTTGTCGAGTTTAATTTTGAAGGCGGGATGAATAAAATTTCTGCCGCCGGACTTAATGCACAGACTTTAATGCAGAATGTAAAAAATGACATTAAATATTCCATGAAACAGCTTAATATAAAAAACTCTAAATCTAAGCCTTACGGCTGGCGGTACGGGATTAATAAAGAATACAGGAACGGTAAAATTAAACAGTTCGCTTGCGATTTTTACGGAAATAAAGAAGAAGTTAAAAAATTTAGAAAACCGAAAAATAAATAAGTATAAAATATCTTTGCCCGAAGGCTTTTTTCATCGTTTCACCTTTCTCTCCTTGGGGGAATTTTTCGCCTCCAAACTCCTATATGTGTACGTTTATTCCCTGCTTTCGGGCTTTTTATTATAAAGGAATATTATGGATAAAAAAGACGACATTCGTGACAGAAAAAATTATATAAACGAAAAACACATAAAATTTTATGATAAAACTCTTTCTCTGTTAGAATTTATTCTTGACGAGTATTCGCGTGAACTCACAAGAGCAGATATGGAGTTTTTGGAAATGCCGAAAAACTCAGTTGCAACAATAGATTTTCTGATATCCGCAATAGGAAAAGTTCAGAAAGGTCAGCGTCTCGCTCTCGGATTAGATGATGAGTCTTATGAAAATACAGAACCCGTAATTAATATTGTTGAAGGTTTGAGTAAGGATAAAATATGATTAATGTTTGGATACCATCGCAAAAAGAGTTTTATAAATACAAAGAAGAATGTAAGAACCTCTACGAAACTCTTCAGGATAAAATTACCGACCCTAGTTCTTTTGAGTATATTTGTAAAAATACATTTTTTTATCTTTTTGAAGCGAAAGGAGTGCTGATAGGCGGAATATATTATTTTGTACGTGAGGACGGAAAACTTTATCTGAATGGATTTGCAAAAAGAAAAATGCATAATTTGTGTATTGAATGTTTGAAAATGTCCCTAAACTGGTTCAGGGGAAGGGTGTATGCCCAAGCACAAAATCGGGCATCCGCCCTTTGTTTATTGAGGTGTGGATTTAAACGCGATGTAAAAAATTTATTTGTAATTTCACTTTAAATATGTTATCCTTATCATATAAAAAAGGAGTATATATGAAAAAATTATTAATTCTCTCTGTGGCCTTAACCCTTGGTTTTAGTTGCGTTGAGGCAAAAGATTATGTAAAAACTCAAGTTAGAGAAATGAAACATGCACAAAAGTACGCAACAACCAAAAACGTAGTAAAGAATCGCACTCAGGATTTTGATATTGTATCTGTTACGCCTGCAAATATCAAAGACCCGCATATTATGAAATTCGGCGATTACAAGACAATACCGGCTGCTGATTATAATGCTAAGCTGAAACAGGATGAAGTTAAGTATAAAGAATACGAAAAGCAGATGTCTAAAAAACATTCAAAATACTACACAACACAGGCTGATACGGAGGATTTTTATACCTTATATCGTGTAGCAGAAAAATTAATCCGAGCAAACAAGCTTGATTATATGAACTGGAGAATCTGTATTAAGAAAAATGTTGATGAAGTTAATGCATATAATGACGGTTCAAACCTGGTGGTGCTTACAACATCTATGTATGATACTTTTAAAAACAATGACGATGCACTTGCTTTTGTTATAGGACACGAAATGGGGCACTCGCTTCTAGGTCATTATAAAAGACGTAATCAGCTTTATGCAAGAATGAAAAGGGAACAGGCTCTTGCACAAACGGGAAATGCCGCCGCAGCAGTTGTTTATGCAGGGATGAAAAGAAAATTTTTGATAGATTCCAAAAATATGGAATATGCTGCTGATGTCGAAGGTGCAAAACTTGCCCTTCACGCAGGTTACAATCTGAACTCAGGCTCTGATGTTTTGTCTTTTTTAACTCAGTTTGATTTGGACAGTGATTTCAGAAGCGACCACCCCAGAACAGATAAAAGGCTTGATAGTCTGAAAGAAAACAGCAGATTATTCCTGAACGAGTGGAAAGATATGGGCAAATACAATATTTATAACTCCGAGGTTATGCCTGTCGCATTATCCTCTGACAGAAAGTCAATGGTAATTAGCGCACCAAAGAGCAAGTATAATCCTAATCAGTACTATGCTCCCGAAACAATGAACGAGCTATACGCAAGGCTCGGATATATGTATTACAAAAACGGAGAGTTTGTAAAATCTCTGGAATACTTTGGTGAGTTGTTCAAGATTGATAATACAAATGCTCCTGCATATTTATATGCATCTTATTCTGCCGAGTATTTGTACAAAAGCACCAATAATGCAAAATACCTGACATTGGCAAAAGATTATGCTGCCAAGGCTTTATCACTTGATTCAAAGAATAAGTATATGAAAGAACAGGTTGACGCACTCTAAAAATTAAGATAATTTAAAAATTTTTCAAGACCCACGCATTTATGCGTGGGTCTTTGTTACGCATAAAAGAAAGGAAAGAGTATGACATTTGAATACGTTATTAACAGTGATTTGGAACAGAAAAAATTAAACAAAGAAGATGAGGAAAATCTGGTAAAATCCATTTCAAACAAGTTTGTGGAATGGAACTCAGAGCGGGCAAAAAACTTAGAGATGGCACAAAATTTGTCTAATGAAATCTTTTTTAAAAATGAATATATTCCATCAGGTGACAAAACCCAAAAGTGGAAAAGCAAAATTAAGATGTGCAAAACTTTTATGTTTTACCAAACGCTTAAATCCTATATCTGGCGAAATACTTATGCAAATGTAAACTCTATGTTTGATGTTTCAGGTGAAAATCACGATTCAAATAATGCCAGCAACAAACAAAAAGCAATGCTCGTTGATATTATGGAAAAAATGGATTACCAGAAAACCTGTGACCGGATTATTGAAAATGCGCTTATTCACGGCGAACTTATTTCTTTTACTGCATGGAAAACCGAAACAGAAGAATACCGCAGACCGATAGATTATTTTGTTGACCCAAGTTCATTAGATTTGAATAAACAGGCAAGGATTTTGGAAGCGAAAGAAAAGGGAGAAAATTTTTATGTTGATAATAGGGAAGTGTACAATAATCCTTTTATTTACCCCGTCAACCCTGCAGATATTGTTTTTGATTCGTCTCTGAGTGATGAATGGGATTCCTGCCCAAAAATTTACAGAGCGTATAAAAAGCCAAACGACATCGTAAACAATAAACTATATACAATCACCCCTGAACAGATACCTTGTTTATTTTCATAAAAACGATGCTCTGATTAATCCGTTTTCTTATGGTGCGCTTGTTCGTGACCCCGACACGAAAAGAGGAATCAGTCCGCTTTATTCTGTTCTTTCGCTTTCACAGGTTCAGGAGGATTTGCTTAACCGCACATGCAACCTTCAGACTTTGAGTGAAAATCCGCCGCTTCTTGCTCCGGAAGGATTTTTTGAAGAAGATGAACTCCAGCTTTACCCCGGAAAAATTATTGAATACGGCGATAACCTTACTCCTGCGGCTGCATTCCAGCAAATGCAGTTTAATCCTCAGATTTTTGTACAGGATATAACATTTTTGAATGATTTGATGGCAGAAGTTTCTGGGATTTTTCCGAATATGATAGGTGCAATAGAAGACAGCGGAACAAAGACAGCAACAGAGATTAATGCAAAAACACAGGGACAGATTACACGTTTGGCAATGATAGTCGATACGATTAATCAGGATTTGATTATACCGAATGTGGAAAAGGTCGCAAAACTATGTGCCGATTTTAAGAGCGGTGTAGAAACGATTTTTGTATCAAAGGACAATAAACAGGAATATATCGAGGTAGATGATTTTGTACGTCAGGGCGAATACAAATATACGTATTCCGATTCCTCAACTATTGCACTCAAAAGCGAACAGGCAGATTTGGTTGTAAGTGCTGTCGAACGTTTTGCGCAGCAAATACCTCTTAACTTGCAGGAAATATTCATTTGGTACTTTGAACAAAAAGGCGTTGATAATCCGGAACGCTTCCTCAATGCAGAGGTAAATGGTGTAAATGGAAATGATGTACAACCATCTTTCCCTCTCCCGTCGGGAGAGGGTCAGGGAGAGGGTACAAATAATATTAACCCTGAAAACCAACTATCAAATTTACCCCCACAAAATTTACCCCAACAGAACATCGACATGAATACATTAACTTTGTTGTTGGGTATAATGCAGCAGGTTGTGCAAGAAAAAGGAGATAAAGCGAAACCGGAAGATTTTATCAAAGTTTTAGAAAGTATTTTAAACAGTGAACAGGAGAATAACAATGAAGTTTAAGAATTACAAAAATAGTCATACAAATGAGGATACAATATATTCAAGAAAAAATATAGCGGATATGAGTGTAAGAGAGGCTTTTTCAAGAAAAGACGAGATAATGGCACAACATAACTCAATCGGAATACCAAGCGAGGGAGAACTTCAAAGTTCTCCCAACGCAGTATGGGTGGAATCATATACTCGTGATGATGGAACGGAAGTCAGAGGACATTGGCGAAGCAAACCTGAGGGCAGTACAGAAAATAGTACAAATAATATTAAAAGTGACGATAACACCATAGATGAACAAGGTTCTGTAACCGGCGGTGCAAGTAGTATAAAACGAGATGAAGAACCTTCGGATGTTAAAGATTTGCCCAAAAATAATGATGATTTTTTTGAAAAAGAAAGAAATAATCCGCAAAGTGTATTAATGCGTGTAAATGCTGAAAAAAATGCAGATAGACCTGATGCAAAATTATTTATGGATATTGCTTTAGTAGGTCCGAAAAATGTCCCATCTACACAAGATTATCAATTTATTAGTTCAAAAAAAAATACAGAGATAAATGAAAAATATAATTTAACAGGCAATAAAGAAATTCCAGGACATTATGATGGTTTTGAATTTAGTGCAGATTCACCAACTGCAAAAGCGTTAAATAATTCAGAAGAGTTTAAAAATCAGATTTTAAGTTCTAAAAACTATGATTCAACGACAAATGTATTTAAAACAGATAAACTGGAAATAGAATTTAACAATGATAAAAATTTGCAATATTCTTTTGGGCATATGACTGTACTTGAACCAAAAATAGAAAATGGTTATATAACTGGAACAGGCTATGATAAATATAACTATGAAGCTATGTATGGTAAAAAGTTTGAAAATGTTCCAAAAGAAGCTAAATCATTAAATAACAAAGCACGTTTTTTACAAGCAACTGGAAAACTAAAAAATTATTATGTATTGGTTCCTGTTAAAATTAAGATGTAGTATAAGATAGATAAATGGCAAATGTTTAGTTTGTCATTTATCTATAAGCCATAAAATTCCTTCATAAGAAATAGATATTAAATATACTGTCATACAAATAATAATAATTACAGTTATATAAAATCCAAATGTCCAAAAAACATGATAAGTAAAATTATTAGTTATAAAATTTGATTTTATAAGAAAATTCTTTTTGAATGCTAATTTTATTATAAAAAATAGAATAAATAATATAATCCCCAAAACGCCTAGAAGTATAAACCCGATAAGTTGATTAATTAAAAAATAGGTTTTAAATCCAAAAATATAATCCGGAATAATACCATTTTTTAAATTAATTTGTTCAGATATATTCTCATAAAGAGATAGTATTATAACACACACTTCACAAAAGTAGAAACTCCAAACAGCAATATGTGTAAGCCAGTATTGTTTAAAATTTATAATATTATTATATAGTGTAATTTGTTTAAAATGTTTAATCATAATTATTTAGCACTATAACTGATGAAGATATTAAAATATGTTTAGAATACTTTTTCATAATATTATTCTATGACACAGGATATTTTATGTCAACATAATGTGAAATTATATTAAATAAATATACAAACTGAGGGAGAACTTCAAAGTTCTCCCAACGCAGTATGGGTGGAATCATATACCCGTGATGACGGAACGGAAGTCAGAGGACATTGGCGTAGCAGACCTGAGGGAAGTAGTGATGAAAGTAGCACGAATAATAATTCTCAAAAAGAAGATATTACTACTGACGAGCAAGGCTCTGTAATAGGTGGTGCAAGTGAAGTAAATGATACAAAAACTGACGAAGTAACAAAAGGAGAAAAATCAGAAGTGGAAACAAAAAATACAGGTGCAGTAGCATTACAGACAGCAGGAGTATTAAAGAATTATAATATATTAGTGCCAATAAAGATGGATTTGAAATAGTATTATTATTTCTGTATAATTTCAAAAAGGGCAAATTATGAATATTATTAAAAATAAAATTCAAGTGGGATTTATTATTGTATCAAGTATAATTTCTATCATACAATTATTATGCTTTTTTGCATTCGAATTTCAAAAAAATATTGCAATCTGGTTTATATTACCCACAATTCTAATCTGTTTATTTTGTATATTAGAAAATAAAA